>NZ_WHOB01000015.1 GCF_013141775.1 Paenibacillus phytohabitans | reverse complement strand
TAAACAATATCCTGCGAAAACACGAGTTTTTAGCAGAATGTCTCCATAATTAGGGGGCCGAACCGTTAGCAGCACAATTGTTGTATTTCATACAACAATCTATCCCCACACCCGGGTTTCTGCGAAACCAAGTTGCAATACGTACAACATTTAAGCTTTTACAGTGTAAATTTAAGCACCCGTATTCAGCATTCACTGGTCTATGAAGTTGAACTATTCGGGCAGTAAATGGCCGCGTCCCCCTTCGGTTTCTTAGCAAATATTTATCTTGAATAATCCCTTCACTCCGGTGAAAATAAAGTCATATAGCAGCATTACAGAGATTAAACTAGTGTTAACCCTGAATACATTCATCATTTATATTTCCAGGTGAGGAGATATTATATGTCCGACACAGCCGCAACCATCCGGGATGAAATCTTAGGCTCCATTTCAGAGATTTTCGGGGTGCACGTTACTGAAGCTACGCAGATTGATCAGGGTTTCCTGAATCTGAAATGGAAGCTTGAAAGTGATCACGGACGTTTATTCGTGAAGCAATACAGCAAGATACGTTACCCGGAGCACCTCACCCACGGACTTGAAGTTTCTTTGACTCATCAGGATCAGCTGCATTTGCAGGGTATCCCGGTTCCGAAGTTATTTTCACATCAGGGGAAATATGTCTTACGAACGCCTTCGCAGGAACGGTATGTGCTGATGAACCTGTGTGACGGAAGCAGTATTGAGCCGGGCTCGGCAAGTGAGCCCCAAATGTATGCGCTCGGGAGCGTAGTCGGCCGGATGCATAAGCTGCTGAACACGGACCTGACTCCATTGCCCCTGCACTGGAATATACGGACCCAAGAAGCTATGGTGAAGCACTGGGACAAAAGATACCTTCAGGCCACCACCCTTCATAATGGCGAAACGGTTGCAGCGCTTGAGATTCAGCGGAGAATTATTGATGGAATGGATACCGGTATCTTTGCAGACTGCGAGCGGGGCTGGGGGCACTGGGATTTGTTCGTCGATAATATTCTGTTCAGCGCCGATGAAGTGGCCGCTATCCTTGACTTCGACAGACTGCATTTCGTGTACCCGGAGTTCGATATATCACGCCCCATCCTGTCCTGCGCCTTGTCAGGCAGCCAGCTCCGGCTGGACCGGGTCCATGCCTTTGTGACCGGCTACCGCGAGCATATCCCATTATCCGTGGACAAATTGATCCGTTCCATTAAATTAACATGGTGGAGGGAAGCCGAATGGATTGCGGTTCCCCAAAAGGATGAATTCACACCGCTCATCCGGTTCCGCCACGAAAATAATTGGGTCGCCGCCAACTGGGACCGCCTGGAGGATATTTTCGCCGGAATTTGAGCTGATTCAATGCTGATACAGCCGGATGCTTGACACCGTCATCACCGCCGGAAGCGCAGCTTCGTCCACCGCCACATTGTCATACCAGCCGCCCACTGCAAGATTAAGCAGCAGATAAAAAGGCTGATCAAAGGGCATCACCCCCGGCTCCAGACTCCGCTCCGCGAAGCACTGCCCGTCGACCAGCCAGCGCATGGAACCGGCTTCCCATTCCAGCGCATACTCCCGGAACTCATTAATCGTTCCGTTCTCCAGCTCATAGGTGAACTCTTCGACGACTTTATGCGCAAGATCCGGTCCATAATGCAGCGTTCCCGCTATCTGCCGGGGCAGGCGTCCCTTCGCCTCCAGCATATCGATCTCCCCGGAGGCGGGCCAGGGCCCGTAAGCCTGATCCTGCGGAAGCAGCCAGATGGCGGGCCAGATTCCCTGCCCCACCGGCAGCTTGGCCCGCACGACCAGCCTGCCGTAGCAGAAAGAGAACTGGTCCCGGGTATCCAGGCGGGCTGAAGTATACGCGAAGCTGCGTCCGTCCTGCTCCACAGTTTCGCGGCGCGCACACAGCTGCAGGCCTTCTTCTCCAATAGACAGATTCCCCGGATTCCCCGTATAAAACTGCTGCTCCCCGTTGCCCCAGCCCGGATACACCGGCTTCCCGTCATTGTCTAATAAGTCGTTGCCCAGGCGGATATTCCACCTCTGCAAATCCGCATTTCCGCTCAGGAAATCCTGCTCCCATACAAGCTTGTTCATCCTTCGCACACTCCCTTCATTTAATCACAGCATACTTAATTTACGGGCCCGATAGGTGGAATCCAAAAAATTGGGATAGGGTCAATAATCATGGCCTTTTTTCCTCTGCCCTTTTCTCATACGATGAAAGAGGAAGGGGGCACAGCACATGTTCCAATACAGAACGGAACAAATGAAAGCGCTTGTCAGGCAGTGGCAGCTGCAAAGCATGGTAATACCGGGCATTATCTGGATGTTCATCTTTTGTTATATCCCTATGTTTTGGCTGATCATTGCCTTCATGGACTTCAGCATCGCGAAGCCCATGCTGGAGTCGCCGTTTGTCGGGCTGAAGCATTTTCAGGATTTTATGACGGATGACCGTTTTTGGCGCTCGATCCGCAATACCCTCGGGATGAGTACAATTAAGCTCGTACTAGGTTTTCCAATCCCCATTCTATTCGCCCTGCTGCTTAATGAAATCCGGGGTCTGCGGTTTAAGCGCACGGTGCAGACAATCTCGTACCTGCCCCATTTCATCGCCTGGACGATCTTTGGCGGAATCGCACTCAACTGGCTGGGGGAGGGCGGTGTCATTAACCAGCTGATGATGGCGATCGGGTTCCAGGACCGGGAAATCCTGTTTAACAGCGACCCTAAGTACTTCTGGTGGATTACCTTTTTCACCGATACGCTCAAGGAAACCGGCTGGAGCGCCATTATCTACATAGCAGCCATAGCCGGTATTGATCCGGGGCTGTATGAAGCAGCCGAGCTGGACGGCGCGAACCGCTGGCAGCGGATGTGGCATATCACCGTGCAGAGCATCCGTCCCACGATCGCTATTCTGTTCATTCTCGCGGTCAGCGGGATCCTCGGCAGTAACTTTGAGCAGATCTTCATGCTTAAGAACAACATGAATATGAAGATGGCGGAGAGTCTCGACCTCTACATTTACAACATGGGGCTGGTCTCCGGGCGTCACTCCTTCTCCACCGCCGTCCTGTTTGCCCGCTCAATCGTAGCGCTGGGGCTGCTGCTGTTGGCCAATCAGACCTCCAAGAAGCTGACCGGCGACAGTATTTTTTAGAAGAAACGGATTATGAGCGGCAAAGCCGACTCCACCTGGAAAGGAGACAACAGATTCATGGCAAGACGCGGAAGATTCCGGCGGATTGGTGCTTTCGAGGTCGGCAATACCCTGCTGATGCTGGCGGTCTGCTTTCTGACGCTGTACCCGATGTGGTTTGTACTCGTCAACTCGCTGAATTCACCGGCGCAGGCCTCGCTGGGTACCGTCAACTGGTTTCCCAAAGAGCTCTCGCTGGCCAGCTACAGTGTAGCCTTTAATGATAAGACGCTGATGAACGGCTTCTACATCACAACCATGCGTACGGTGATAGGGACTGTGGTGCATGTGCTGTTCACCGCTATCGTAGCTTACGGAATGAGCAAGTCCAATCTGATGGGCCGCAAGCTGTATCTCAAAATCTCTTTGATTACGATGCTGTTCTCAGGCGGGCTGATCCCCTCCTTCATTCTCATGACGAAGCTGGGCCTGTATGATAGTTTCTGGGTATTCATTATTCCTTCGATGTATACTTTTTTTAATATGGTTATATTTATGAGCTTCTTCCGCACCATTCCAGACAGCCTGGAGGAATCAGCCAAGGTGGACGGGGCTTCGGATTATGGCGTCCTGTTCCGGATTGTCCTGCCCAACAGCATGGCTGTCATTGCCACCATCTCCCTTTTCTCTGCAGTCTATCACTGGAACGACTATTATCAGGGAGTCATCTATATCCATTCCCAGGAGCTCCTGCCGCTGCAGACCATGCTGTACAAAATCATTGCCGAGAACTCCATGTCCTTCATGCAGCAGCAGGCGATGGCGCAATTCGGTGCAAGATTACCCGGCAACTCGATCAAATTCGCCTCCATGATGGTAGCCACGCTGCCTATCCTCATCTTCTACCCTTTCATCCAGCGCTATCTGGTCAAAGGTGTGATGATAGGTGCTATTAAAGGCTAGCCGTAATGAACCATTCTACAAACATACAGAAAGGATGATTATGCCGTGAAAAGCAAATCTGTCAAACCATTCTTAGCTATCATTCTGGCCGTAATCCTGACATTAACTATGGCCGCATGCAGCAGCAATTCCGCGAATAAGGAAAGTTCACCCACGACTGCGCCGCAGGCTGATACTACACCGGCGCCTCAGGCAGAAGCTACTCAGAATCCCGATGAACCCGCCTGGAAGCTCGATACCAGCCCTATCGATTTAACCTGGTTTGTCGGAGCGAACTGGTATGCACACACCTGGGGCGAGAGCCTGGCTTCCAAATATGTGACGGAGAAAACGGGTGTCAATGTCAAGCTGGAGGTTCCTTCCGGTGAAGCAAATGAGCAGATCACACTGATGATGACCTCGGGCAAGCTGCCGGATCTCATTTCTATGGGTTCCTGGGAAACCGCTGTCAAAAAGCTGTGGGAAGGCGATCATGTCTATGCCCTCAATGAATTGGCCGATCAGTACGACCCTTACTTCTACAAGGTAGCAGGTGATGGTACGCTGAAGTGGTACCGCCAGGAGAACGGCAACACGTATGGTGTTCCGAATGACTCCTACAGCCCCAACCTGATGCATGAGACCGGCATGACAGCCGCCAATCAGACCTTCCTGGTCCGCAAAGATCTGTACGAGGAAATGGGCAGCCCGGACCTCAGTACCCCGGAGGGCTTCCTGGGTGCGCTGCAGCTGCTGAAGGATAAGTATTCCGAGTATAAGGGTCAGCCTATGAGCCCCTTTTTCGCCCAGGGAAATGTCCCTTACGGGATGACGGAATATCTGCAGAATCTGCTGGCCGTTCCGCATGAGAAAGACGGCAGCGTATATGACCGGGTGACCGACCCGGATTATATCGCCTGGCTCAAAACCTTCCGTACCGCTTACGAGCGCGGACTGATTAACGTGGATTTCCTGGTGGACTCCGATACCCAGGTGGAAGAGAAAACGAACAACGCCCGCTACTTCATGATGATCCGCGAATGGACCGGCATGACCGCTGTCAATCCGATGCTGGCTGCGGGTGCTAATCCGGACTCCAACTACATCGCAGTTGACGGGCCGCAGAACAGCAAAGGCGACAGCGCCAAGCTGTTCCCCGGCAACATGGACGGCTGGATGGTAACCATGATCAGCAAATCCACCGAGAATCCGGAGCGTGCGATCCGCTTCCTGACCTACCTCGCCAGTGAAGAGGGCCAGCGAGACCTGTTCCTCGGCAAGGAAGGCGAAACCTGGGATACGGTGGACGGCAAACCGCAGCTGAAGACTGAATTCACAGACATGCTGGGCAGCAATATTGAGAAGCTGGAGAAGGAATACGGCATACTGGATACCTACTGGATGATGCGCAACCCTGTTATCGTCAACCAGTGGAGACCGGAGAAAGCGCCTGTGATCAAGCAGATGGAAGACTTCGCGAACGCACAGGCCGATATCGACAGCGGTATCTATAAAGGACTGGACCCGCTTGGCGATTCGGATGTAGCGGTGGCCTGGGCGCGCATCTCCCAGAACTGGGAAGAAGTACTGCCTGAGCTGATTACGGCCAAGGACGAAGCTGCCTTTGACAAAATCTTCGACAGCTTCCTGTCCCGCCGCGACAGCTACGGCTTCGCGCAGGTGAAGGAATACCGCCAGACGGAGCTGGATGCACGCAAAGCCAAAATGGCGGAATAATGTCTTGAACAATGCCGGCGGCCGGAATGGCGGCCGGTATTCCCTGCTTAGAGGGGTTTCTCCCCTTAAGCCGCAGCGCCTTATTACCTACCAGCCGGTTTGTAATATATGGTATATTACAGGGATGGGAGGTTAACCAGATGAAGTATTTGCTGACTACGATGAGGAAGCTTTACCGGAATTCCCGCATCTCAACCAAGCTGTTTCTGGCCTTCAGCCTCATGATTGCCATACCTGCGATTGTGGTCTCCTTTTTATTCATCCGTACCCAGGAAAGCCAGCTCTACAAGGAAGCTATGGCGGAGGGCAGCAATCATGTCGCACGCCTGAATGAACGGCTGCGCAGCCGGATGGATATTCTTGAGAACGCTTCCTCCACCGCTCTGACCCAGAAGGCATTTGTGGATTTCATTCACACCAATATGCGCGGGGACGGCCTGCGGCTCGTGAAATTCAAGCAAAACCAATATGAGCAGATGCATAATATCATTCAAAGCCATGAGCTGATAAGTGAGCTAAGCTTCTATGTCGATAACCCGGATGTATACGAAATCTGGCCTGAAATCTACCATTACAGCAAGTTTTGGCCGCAGGATTACTGGATGACGCTCCGTGATGAAGGCGGGGCCGCCTTCCGCTTATCCGCTTTTAAGGATGGCGAGGATACGTTATCCTACTACAGGCTGGTGCGGCCTCAGGGCCAGCAGCAGAAGCTCCCCACCATTATGGAAATCCGCGCCAGGCACAGTGTTTTTTTCAGCGATCTGCTTGAAGACACGGGCGGTGATTTCTTCAGTGTTGTAATGGACGGAACGAGTGCTTTCCGGAATGTATACAATCCTGGGCATGAGTTCCCGCAGAATGCCGGGGAGAAGCTGGACGGAATCCTTAGCCGGGTTCATGAACAGCTGGATGTGCTGCAGCAGAATAACCCGGTTAAGATCCATTTGGGGGATCAGACCTACTACGCGCTGTATCGCTACATCGCCCCGCTCAACGCCTATGTGGTCGATATTGCCTCCCATCAGGCATTGATGCAAGGCCCGCGGAACTGGTACCTGATTGTGATCGCCGTCACCTCATGTGTGCTGCTGCTTATGCTGCTGCTCGTTTCACAGATGACCCGGCGTATATTCCGGCGGCTGGAGAAGGTGCTCGTCTCCATGCGCAAGGTACGCAGGGGGCAACTGGATGCGAAGATTGATACAGGACTCCGGCATAACGAAACCGGTGACGAAATCGACTACGTGGCCGTCAGCTACAATAATATGCTGGACGAAATCCGGCACCTGATGACACAGGTGGTGGATAAACAGCTTATCGCCAAGAACGCGCAGCTCCACTCCCTGCACTCACAGATCAATTCCCATTTCCTGTACAACGCCCTGGAGTCGATCCGGATGCATGCGGAGGTCCAGCAGCAGCCGGCTATTGCTGGTGCACTGGTCTCTTTAGGCTCACTGCTGCGTTACAGCATGCAATGGCGCAGTGATACGGTTGCCCTCAGTGAAGAGCTTGCCAACATCCACAGCTACATCCGGTTCATCAACTTCATGGAAGGCGGAAGCATTGAATTGTCGGCCGCTCTTCCCCCGGAGGTGCAGCGCTATACAATTCCCAAAATGTGCATGCAGCCTATCGTCGAGAATGCCGTCCATCACGCAGCCCCTGCAGGCGGCAGTGTACATATCCAAATTACTGTTAGGGTAGAGAATGACAGCCTGCTGCTGATCGAGGTCCGCGATGACGGCGCAGGCATTGATCCGCAGATGCTGGTGAAGCTCCAGTCTGTGCTGCGGGGCGACTCGGATACGCCGATTATTACCAGCAAGAACGGGCTGGGTCTGGAGAATGTGCATAAGCGCCTGCAGCTGCATTACGGCAAGGACTGCGGTCTGTGGATTGACAGCGTGCAGAGCGCCTATACCTGCGTAACCATACGGCTCCCTTGGGAAAATGTGAATCTTGGAGGATGGTAGCATGATCAATATTCTGGTTGTGGATGATCAAAAGCAGATCCGTGACGGCCTGCAGGCTATGCTGCGCCAATTCCCTCTGCAGCTTGACCATATATACAGCGCTGTAAGCGGAATTGAGGCACTGGACCTATTGCGTCAGCACAGCATCCAGCTGGTGATTACCGATATCCGGATGCCTGACATGGATGGACTGGAGCTGATGGCGCAGACCAAAGAGGAACGCATTAAGGTTGATTATCTGATTATTAGCGGGTACAGCGATTTCGCCTATGCCCAGAAGGCCATTGAGCTTGGGGCTAAGGGTTATCTGCTCAAGCCTGTGAAACGGGAGGATTTGCAGTCCTCCGTGGAGCATGCCTGGCAGGAAATTCAGACGCGAATGTCGCTCTCGCGTAATCTCGAGCAATTGTCCCGCCGCGCCATGGAGACCGACCGTAAGGAGCTGCGCATGTATATGCAAGGCGCGGCGGGTGATGAAACGTGGATTGACGCGACTGAGCAGCAGAGTGCAGAGCTATGGAGCAGCTACCGGCTCTGCCTGCTGCGCGAGGAGCTATGGATTAACCAGCCGGGTGCCAGCAGCAGCCATAGCATAGAATCTATTGCTTACCGCGTATATGGCAGACAGGGTTGTATCTGTCTTCAGCACCGTCCCCACCTGATCCTGGCGGTTAATGCAGCCGTAGATCCGGGGGTATTCCCTGCTGCGCTCCAAGCCGAGCAGATGGAGGCCATTACTGCAATGACCAGCCCGCAGCAGGGATTAAAGGAGCTTCCGGGCAGCTATACGCTGGTATTGGAGCTGTACCGCCACAGCTTCCTGTTTCCGGATAAGAGATGCCTCCTGCCCGCGCATATTGAGCGGCTGGAGCAGCAGTGGGAGCTCCCCTATGAGGAGCTGTATGCCCTGTTCCAGTTAACGGGCACCAAGAACAGCGGCAGAATCACCCAAGGGATCTCCAGTCTATTCCATAAGGATGTGCTGCAGCGTTATCACATTCGATATACACAGCAGCTATGCCGGGCCGTAGTCCAGATGATGGAGGAATATGAGCGTGTAATCCGCCCGTATATGGGAGAAGAAGCGCTGGACTTAGACTCTCTGCGCAACCTGTTCGACTATCCGAGCATCCGCGATTATATTCAGGCGCTGCAGCAGCAGCTGCTCCGGCTGAACCAATTTTATTATGAATACAAGTGCAGCTACCGCAACTCTCAGGACTTGAACGAAGCCATCCGTTTCATCCACGAGAATTACCACAAGCCGCTGGATCTCGCGATGGTGTCCAACCATGTGTCGCTGAATTACGCTTATTTCTCCAACCAGTTCAAGAAGAATATCGGCAAAGGCTTCGCCGAATACCTGCGTGATGTGCGTCTGGATAAAGCCCGGCGTCTGCTTGCAGAAACTGACCATAAGATCGTCGAGATTGCCTCCATGGTCGGATATGAAAGCTACAAAAGCTTCACACGGGCCTTCCGGGATGTGATGCATATGCAGCCCACGGAATACCGGCAGCTGATCCGCCGGAAGCTGGAACGGGAAGAAGATTACCGGGACAGCGGGCTGCAAATCGAGCAAGACTCCACTAAATAAGTCCACCAATACAGTGTCAGATTCAGACCATCGAAAACCACGCTGGCAAAATACTTGCAGAGGGTTTGCCGTGCCACGATTATCGTTATGGTACATGAGCATAGACGGTAGGCGGTAGGCGGCTTAATTGTACTTCGTACAACTAAAATGTCTGATTTGCTACCAGTTATCCGTTTAGCTGTATTTTGTACAATTAAAACCTCCACTTGTCTTGGTTCTCACCTATCCGGGCAGATTTAGTTGTATAGACTACAGTTATAAGAGTCACGCATTCCTTTTCACTGTTTTTAATTGCACGTTATACAGCTATCACTGAATATTCACTTAGAACAGAACTCCATCAATTGCTGCAATGTTGAATACACTCACTTCTTGAGTTCTGAACTGTAAGCGCAATAGCGTCTGCCTATACAGCAAAAGCCAAAAAATTGGGTCATAACAAAAAGGATTGTCCCTTTAAGCGCGATAATAGATTCGATAGAATAAAGATGTTCTCTCACATGTAAGCGGTTACCTTCACTACCATTTAATTAAAGGAGGGCAAGTATGAAGCGACTTCATCTAACGGATATCGGATTTAAACAGAAGGTATTATGTTTTTTCCTGAGCTTGGTGATGCTGGCCGGCATCGGTCTGGTACCTGCTTCGAGAATTCAGACAGCAGCAGCAGCAGGCGTCACTGTTAGCTCCATGACCTATTTTTCAGCGGCAGACGGTCCAGTCATCTCCAAATCAGGGGTAGGACAAGCGAGCTACGGCTTCGTCATGCCAGTGTTCAACGGCGGCTCCGCTACCTGGAGTGATGTGTCGGACGATGTGGGCGTCAAAGTGAAAGTAAGCGGCAACTGGATAGACATCGACAGCGCAGGCGGCTATGTCTACAATCAGAACTGGGGGCACTGGAGCGACGGCGGGATGAACGGCTACTGGTTCACGCTCTCCGCTACAACTGAGATTCAGCTCTACTCCAAGGCTAATAGCGCGGTCACTCTTAATTACACACTGGCCTTTCAGAACCTGAACACAACAACCATCTCGGCTATGGCGCCTACACAAGGGCCGCAGATTACAGCAGGCTTTACAGGCAGCGCAGGCTTTACCTACCCTACCTTCAATAATGATCCGGCCTTAACTTATGAAGCCGTGGCGGATGATCTGAAGGTGTACGTGAAGCCTGTTAACAGCAGCACCTGGATTGATATCGATAATAACGCAGCCAGCGGCTGGATCTATGACAGCAACTTTGGCCAGTTCACCGATGGCGGCGGCGGGTACTGGTTCACCGTTACGGAATCCATCAACGTCAAGCTGGCATCCAAGACCTCTTCGGCCAGTCTCATCTATACGATTACCTTCAATCAGCCGGTCCGGAATTCATATGTCCTATCGGCATATGACGGTACGGCTTACACAGCGGATAACAACGGCTCCATCGGCTTCCCTCTTCCCAAGATTGACGGGGGCGCACCGGTTGGCAGCGAGCTTGGCAAATTCGTCTATCAGATCAAAGCGGGCGGCCAGTGGGTGGATCTCAGCGATTCCAGCCAGAGCGGATTCGTCTATGCCGGCAACGGCTATAACAATATGTCCGCTGCCAACCAGTGGGGCTATTGGGCCGATTACATCTATGGCCTGTGGTTCCAGCCGATCCAAGTGAATATGGAAATCCGCATCGGGTATCCGCTGAACGGGCAGCAGGGCGGAAATGTCGGCAGCAATTATGTCTATTACACCTTCACCGGCAATCCCAATGCCCCGCGTCCCGATGAAAGCGACCAGGAAGATATTACGCTGGGAACACCAACAGACCCGGCTGTGGCCGGGATGAACCTCCTCTGGCAGGATGAGTTCAGCGGGACAGCGCTCGACACCGGCAAGTGGAATTATGAACAGGGGTACTATATCACTAATGACCCTAATAGCTGGGGTTGGGGCAATGCGGAGCTGCAGCATTATACTAACAGTACCCAGAATGTATTTGTCCAGAATGGACAGCTGAATATCAAGGCCATCAATGAACCAAAGTCCTTCCCGCAGGACCCGAGCCGGTATGCGCAATATTCCTCCGGCAAAATCAACACCAAGGACCATCTGTCCTTCCAGTATGGCCGGGTGGACATCCGCGCCAAGCTGCCGACAGGCAACGGCATCTGGCCTGCACTATGGATGCTTCCGAAAGACGCTGCTTACGGGGCATGGGCCGCATCCGGTGAGATCGATATTATGGAAGCCAAGGGACGGCTTCCCGGCACGACCAGCGGCGCCGTACATTTCGGCGGACAATGGCCTGTGAACCGGTATATCGCCGGTGAGTATCATTTCCCTGAGGGGCAGACCTTCGCGAACGATTATCACGTCTATTCCATGGTCTGGGAAGAAGATAATGTGAAATGGTATGTGGACGGCAAATTCTTCTTCAAGGTCAACAGAGAGCAATGGTATTCCGTAGCGGCACCGAACAATCCGAATGCCCCCTTCGACCAGCCCTTCTATCTCATTATGAATCTGGCGGTCGGCGGACATTTTGACGGCGGGCTCTCCCCCGCTCCGTCTGACATCCCGGCAACGATGCAGGTAGATTATGTACGGGTCTACAAGGAAGGCAGCGGCGGCGGGAATCCCGGCAACCCGGGCAACGTTCCGGTTAGCGGTGTCTCCGTAACTCCTTCCACCGCCCAGGTGCAGGCCGGACAGAGCGTCCAGCTGACCGCCAATGTGGCGCCGTCTGGTGCAACTAACAAACAGGTTGCCTGGAGCGTATCCAACAGCAATACCGCCTCCGTGAGCCAGAGCGGCCTTGTCACCGGTCTTGCAACAGGCACAACAACCGTTACGGCTACAACGGCGGACGGCAACAAAACAGCCACCAGCACGATTACCGTGGTGCCCCCGCCTGCAACTGTAATTGTAATCGGCGATCAGGTGCGCGGCCTGAAGAAAACAGGCAATAACCTGCTGTTCTATGTGAACGGCGCAACTTTCGCCGATCTGCATTACAAAATCAATAACGGCGGACAACAGAACGTGGCCATGACCTCCACGGGCAACGGCAACTACACCTACGCGGTAAATAACCTTCAGCAGGGTGATACCGTGGAATACTTCTTCACCTATAACCCGGGTCAGGGGGCGCTGGATTCCCCATGGCAGACTTATGTGCATGGGGTGACCCAAGGAACCCCGGAGTAGGAAGAGCATCCTGGCACAGATAAGCGGCTGAACGTATGGCCGCTTCATATGACCGCTAATACAGGGGATGGGGAAGTCTTAGGACTTCCCCATCCCCTGTTCTATTTCACTCAAGGGCCGGTAATGCAGCCCAAATAAATTTTGCGGAAACAAAATGTGACCAAATGCCGTCCTTAAGGGTGTTATAGGTAAAGGAGGGCATAACCTCATGCAGCAACCCATGACCCGGCCGGGCAATCATGTGATACAAAGTTACGAGGTCTACTCAGATATGCTGTTCCGGATTGCCCTGATCCATCTGGGCAGCCGCCAGGATGCCGAAGAAGCCACGCAGGACACCTTCATCAAGCTGATGGAGAAAGCTCCCGCATTTAAGGATGACGAACATCAGAAGGCATGGCTGATCCGGGTAATCACCAATCATTGTAAAAATCTGCTGGGCAGAGGCTGGCGCAAGCGCGAAGTCAAGCTGGAGGGTATTGAGCCGGTTGCGGCCGACACCCCCGAGGATATGGCGATTCTGCAGCTCGTGCTGGCGATGCCGGTAAAGTATAAAACGGTGATCCATCTGTATTATTACGAGGATTATCCCATCCAGGAAATCAGCAGGATTCTGGAAATCAGCGAGTCTGCCGTGAAGATGAGACTTCAGCGGGGACGTCAGCTGTTAAAACTGGAGCTGGAAGGAGCGGAACCGGAGTGAAGGAAGAAGAATTTCGCAGAAACTATAAGAAAGCGGTGAATTCAATGAAATCCAGTGAAACCATGAAACAAGGATTAGCCGATAAAATGGAGCAGAAACGCCGTCCGCGTAAAATGGTCTATGTGGCAGCAAGTGTACTGCTCGCCGCCGGAATCGGCTTAGCCGGACCAAGCATTATGCAGCAGCTGAATGGAACGGCCTCCCCGGGTCAAGTGGCTCAGGTAGACCCGGGCACACCTGCTGCGGGTACTTCCGCCAGCATCGTCATTCCCAAGATAGAGCTTCCGGATAAAAGCTCCGGTGTTTCAGCAGATATGATCGCCCTTGTCGTATATAAGGGCAATATCTATACTCAAGCGGCGACCCGTATCGATGCGGCCGATGCTGCAGCACTGCGCGGCGAGAAGCTGGGCCGGACGTCCGGCGGCATTGATGAATGGAGCGGCAAGGATGAGTATATCGAGCTGGCCTCCAACATAGGCGAAGCGGATATCTACGCGGTGAAGGGTTACGATTCCGGGTTCCTGGTGATGTCCTATACAGAGATTGACGGCCAGGTATATGCGGAGCTGTATGAACACACGAATGGTATTACAATAAGCAGCGGCGCGGATCTGTTCGGCAAGCTGAAACTGGAAGGCCGCATCGCCTCCGCCCAGTGGGAGAGCTTCAGCAGCTGGAATAACGGCCAGCAGCAGTACCTGCCGCTGCCGGAGGATGCCGCGCTGGATGGCTTCCTGAGCGCACTTAATGCCGCCAAACCACTGGCAGCAGAGCCGCTGACGGAGCAAGGCATCTATGACAGCGAAGACCGCAAGATCATCTACCTGCAGCTGGATGACAAGGCCCGGGTCGAGCTGACCCTGTTCGGCCAGGGACTGGTACGCTACGGCAATGCTCCGGTATTCTTCGAGGTCGAATCCGGCGCTTTCCAGGCGCTGTGGAACAGCATGAATCCTTAAGAGCTGCCGCTTAAGTGCAACAGCCCAGTTCCACCAGAATCAGGTGCACTTTCTCTTTTACCCCTGAATTACCTACTTCAGCGGCAAACAAGTGGATAAAGGTATCTTAATTAGCCCAGTTCCATGGGATATACGGAAGCAAGTGGAAAAACAGCATCTAATCTAGTTAGTTTTCGCTACTGTGGATGAAATGGGCAGATTTAAGTGTTGTTTTTCCAACTGTTGGTTTAGATGCTGCCATTCGTTCATCAGCAAGTGGAGGAAATCCAACTAATTCCGCTTCCCCTCCCCTCTGAGCTTATCCAATTCACTCCATTCACCTTATCGGGTGCAAAAACTTTTAGAGCCAACGGCAATTTGTCCGTTGGCTCCTTTCTATCTTCCCGTTGCATTATAAACCGGACAGATGAACTCCTGAGAGCCTCCAGTTTCACGTTCATACACCCGTCCCCTTCTTCTCCTCACCAACGCTCTCATGCCATTTTAACCCGATGTATTCCTTGATCTGCTCCGCCAGCAGGGCTGGCGGCGTAGAAGTCGAGTCAAACGTAGGCATCGGCGGATCATAATCTGTATCCGCATGCTCAAGCAGCCACCGGGCGAACTCTTCATGCCGCTTCAGCATACCGTCATTCCACATCGCTGCATCTTCACGGGTACGCAGGCGGCTGTTCCGGGTAGGTATTCCCGGCATAAACAATCCTGCACATAATACAACATTTCCCTCGAGATCCCGGCTTAAATCCAAAATTGTTGTACAAAAGGTAGGATTTCTCCACCTGCAAGCGGTTTAACGGAATAATTCTTGTATTTCATACAACAATCTGTCCAAACGCCTAGGTTTCTGGCTAGCCAAGTTACATTACGTACAACATTTAAGCCACATTGTCTGAAGCTGAAGAATCTCAGGTCTCCCAGCAACCAATGAGGCGCGGAAACACATATAATAAAAAACCAGCTGCAGCGCAGCCGGTCGGTTACTGTTCATATTTTCTCTATGATATGGCATTCAGAGCGTTCTTCATTTACCGCTAAGCGCACGTATCTTATTTCGCATGGACTCCTGATGGCTGGCAAACTGCTTATGTCGATGTCCGTTGGCGCCGGAAGGATGAGGGAATCCCCACAGACAATCGCCTGCATCCAGCACCCCGTCTGCCACAAGCTGCTGAAGCACCTGCTCTACATTTTTGCCCAGAGGTATGATTAACGGCTGATTCATGAGACTGAGTTCATCCTGCAATGAGCGTAAGGCAGTCTGGTTCAGAAAAGGGTTGGTCAGCAGAGGGGGATGGGTTCCGTTATAATTATTCCCCGCCACAAAAACCGGAAACCGCAGCAGAGAGGTGGTGTGCAGCAGCTCATGCTGATCCTGAAACAAATCTCCGCAAGATCCGGCTCCCAGATATCGGTGCAGTTCAAGCGTGTCCAGCATGTCAATTAAGTGGGTTCTCATTGTTCCGGCAAAGCCGGCCGCTTCCTTCGCCAGCCTGCACACTGCCTCATCAGAGAGTCCAGCCTTAAGGCCGGCTTTGGCTGCCTGCAGCGCTATTCTCATTTGTGTCCATCCGGGTGTAATTCCGATAATCACTACTTTGGCAGCAGGATTGACATACTCGTTGTGCGGAGCATAATACATTTCAAGCAGGCCGCTGCGCTTCATGAGCAAGTCACTGGCCAGCAATTCCGCTTTGGACAGCATTTTATCTTCCGGGAGCTCAAGAATCGTCTGTTTATACTTGTTCAAATGACTGGAAATAAGCATGCATCCACTCCTTTCCTTTCAAGAAATCCCCAGGATAACCTGCGCTTAGCGCTCCGCCAGTTCATACAATGCCGGGTCTACCTCCCGGATGAAAGGCGTCCATTCCCCCGTCGTGTACAGCTGAAGCACATGCATCGCCCGTGTACATGCGGTATAAAAAAGCTTCCGCTCGTTCTCTCTCTGATACGTTTGCGTAGAAGTATCGTAGATCAGCACAGCGTCGAACTCCACGCCTTTGGCCAGATAAGCAGGAATCACCTGTACCCCTTTCTCGAAAGTAGGCGTGTTCTTCGTGATCAGCCGCAGCTCAGCGGCGCCTCCGGCGGTCAACTTCTTATAAGCTTCTATACTCTCAGCCGCAGTCTTCGTAATCACGGCAATTGAAGTGTACCCTTCCGCCTGAAGCGTGGCAAGATCTTTCACTATGCGTTCCGCCTTCATCTCATGGCTCTCCAGCTTAGTTAGAACAGGCTTTCTGCCTCTCCGCTCAAAAGGGACAATCGCCTCACCGCCGGGCAACAGCGGCTTCGTGAACTCCACGATCTCATAAGTTGACCGGTAGCTCCGGACCAGCTGATACTGCGCAGTCTCCGCCTCTCCATACAGCTGAACCAGCGGTGAACTCTCACCTGACAGATTCGTCGCCTGGGTGAAGATCGCCTGGCCGAAATCACCAAGAACCGTCATACGGGCGCGGGGAAACAGCTTTTTGAGAAACTCATACTGGAACATGGAGTAGTCCTGGCCCTCATCAACGAAAATATGCCGCACCTGCGTGTTCGTCCGGACGCCTTCGATCAGCTCTTTTAAATACAGATAGGGTGTCGAATCTTCATAAAAGAGTTCCTGCCCGCTCAGCTTCTCCTTCGTCTGCGCACAGATCTCCGGCCAAAGCTCCGGCAGCTCCGCTTCACCTGTCATTTCCCTGTAGGCCCGTTCATCAGTGAACAGCTGGCGGTATAACCCGCTCATGTCGATAAATGTGAACCGCTTGATTCCCCGTCTCAGAGGTCTGAACTGCTCCTTCACGATCATCTCGCCCAACAGCTCTTCCTCCCGTTCGGCGTAATCAAAATCACTCTCATCCAGCTCGCGCTTGTGCACCAGCATTTCCTGAAGCCGCAGGTATTTCTCGGCAAAGTCAAACACCCCTTTCTCTCTGTGCAGCATGCCGTATACCTTAGCGTATTGCTCATTATCGAGGTAATTCATCTCCTCCTGTACCCAGGACGCTCCCTGCTCTTCCTTTTGCAGTCTGGCCAGCTCTTCCAGCAGCCATTTCTGCACCAGGGTGACGCGGTTCGGCAGTCGAATCGATGGATCATAGCTATACAGCCTGGTCTTGATCTGCTCTCCTGAGATCAGCACGCGGTCCCGGAAACAAATGTCGTTAAACAGCATGCCCTCTTGCTTCAGCCACTGCGAATAGCCCTGAAGTGCCCGGAGGAAGGCTTCCGATGCCTTATATTCAACAGCCTGAAGACGGGACCCATAACCCCTGTCCTGCTCCCCGGTCAATACATATTCAATCTGATCAAACGGATCTTCGAGCCGGAATTCCGGACTTAGCCAAGTTTCCAGATATTCCTGAAAGGTCGTCTGCTGCATATTCTCTTCACCCAGTTCGGGAAGAACAGTAGACACATAGCTGTTGAACATCGGGTTAGGGGAGAACAGCACAATCTGATCCGCCGAGAGCCGCTCGCGGTGTTTATACAGCAGGTAAGCTACACGCTGCAGCGCTGCTGATGTTTTGCCGCTGCCGGCCGCTCCCTGCACAATGAGCATCTGGCTGTTATCGTTGCGGATGATCGCATTCTGCTCCGCCTGGATGGTTGCCACGATACTTTTCATTTGGGCATCCGCACCCTTGCCGAGCACCTGCTGCAGCAATTCGTCGCCGATCGTTACATTCGCATCGAACAGATGCTGAAGCTGGCCGTTACGGATCTGGTACTGCCGCTTCAGACTCATTGTTCCGCTGATCCGTCCTCCCGGTGTATCGAAGGCTGCTTTTCCCGGCGGATAGTCATAGTACAGGCTCGCAATTGGAGTGCGCCAGTCATAGACCACAAAGCTCAGTCCGTCTGTATCGACGAAGGAGGAGACCCCGATATAGACCAGTTCTTCAGGAATTTGCCCATCCTCATGAAAATCAATCCGCCCGAAATAAGGGGACGGCAGCAGCCGCTTCATATTCTTCCACTGCTGCAGCTTCCGCGCGTGGCTGCGTTCCCGCTCAGATAAGACGGCATCCTGCTGAGTTATGGTAAAGAAGCTCTCTTCAAAGTCTTCCTGGGTGCTGGTATTCACCGTTACCTCTTCCCAGAATCTTTTGCGGATATCTGTTGCCTGCTCCTTTAACCGGCCAACCTCCGGCTCCAGGTTAGCAATCCCCGATTTCAGCTTTTCTTTTACCTGCTCCAGCCACTCCTGTTCCTGCTCCCAGCTGCTTATCTTCTCCATCACCCGACCACTCCCTTTTCTTGAATGATATTCCTTATCTTCCCCGCTGCAATAATCCCAAACTGGTGGGTTGACAAACCGGATGTCCATTTGCTATAATTAAAATATAAGTAAGATGCATAACCTCCGTTCTTTTTTTAAAAAATCGACAGTTCTTTAACATTAACATATTACTTCTTTGTATGCAATACTTCCCGATACATAATTAACCCTGGCGCTTGCGCCAGGGTTTTGTTGTTCAGATATAAGAAACTGAGTATAACAGACACCCTACGACTGCCTGTTTACCAGCACAGCCTTAAACCGGGCGCTCTATGGTAAAAACCTCACCAATCCCCGCATAATTATTCCCTGCCAGGCGGCTTACCGCCCCTAATTTCACCGGATCAATTCTTCCCTGTTCGTAGATATCCTCATCGATATGAAACTGTACAATCCTGCCGATAATCAAGTCATTATTAGGCAGCTCCAGGCAATGCTCAAGTGTACATTCCATCCGCACCTTCGCTTCCTTAACCCCCGGAACAGCAATCTGCAGGCTATCTACAGGCGTCAATCCCGCTAAAGCTACTTCACTCTGGTCCGGAGGCAGGGGTGCTGCGGTGATATTCACCTGCCCGACATTCTGCTGATCCACAATATGAACGACAAACTCCTTCGTCTGCATAATATTCCGCGCCGTATCCTTGGACTGGCCCGCAGCATGCTGAATCGAAATGGAGATCATCGGCGGGTTGGAGGAAACAATATTGAAGTAGCTGAACGGCGCACCATTCAAGATCCCCTCTCCCGACATCGTCGTCACAAAAGCAATCGGCCGCGGGATAATACTCCCGGTCAGAAGCTTATAATTATCCCGCTTGCTATTCTGCAGTGGATCAATTGAAATCATCTTAGCATCCCCTCTTCTCTGAAAGTCGGTTAATCTACTGCTCTTACGGTAAACGGCAGCAATACCTGCTCAAGCTGTTCTCTGTGCGGCTCATATTGTGCCGGCAGCATCAGGTGGCTGCCCATCGTTTCCGGCGTTTCGTCATGGGCGAAGCCCGGAGGATCAGTAGCAATCTCAAACAGGATCTCCCCATGCTCTCTGAAGTAAATAGCATTGAAGTAATTCCGGTCCTGAACTGGCGTTACCCCATATCCATTATCATGCACATAATCCTGCCATTCAAGCTGATCCTGGTCATCCTTCGCTCTCCAGGCAATATGATGCACGGTGCCGACACCCATTTCGCCGCGCTGTACCGCTGTTACCTTCAGTTCAACCACATTTCCGATATCCGCAGTGGAATGGTAACGGGCGACATCGCCTTCTTGTCCTACGAATGTAAGTCCCATCACCTTCTCCAGCAGCTCAGCAGTCTGCTCCGGATGTGTGGACAGCAGTGTCGCACCACCGAAGCCCTTAATCGCAACCTCCGGAGTTACCCCGCCGAAGGTCCATTCGTTACGCTCTCCAGCCTCCCGTTCCACCAGTTCGAGATGAAGACCGTGGGGATCATCGAATTCCAGATACTGCTCGCCAAACCGCTCCATTTCGGTAAAAGCAACCTTGAACTTCGTCAGTCTTTCTCTCCAGAAAGCCATCGCCCCTACCGGAATCACATATGAAGTAACGCCGACCTGCCCCCCGCCGATTTTACCCTGATATGCATCTGCCCAAGGGAAGAAAGTAATAATCGTCCCCGGCTTGCCGCCATTGTTGCCGAAGTAGAAGTGATATGTCCCCGGATCGTCGAAATTGACCGTTTGCTTAACCAGCCGGAGTCCTAGCACACCTGCATAAAAATCCATATTTTCCTGCGGATGGCCGACAATTGCGGTAATATGATGAATGCCCATAGTTTGTTTGTTCATTTAAATTCACTCCTAATTAATTTTGGTTAGATTAGATTGATGTTTTATCTTTACTTTAAGATATTAGGTTGAATATTATCTTTAAGTTAAGATAATTTATATTCTCACTTTACTTTTTATTATTCCGCTTGTCAAGCACTTGTCTATCTCTCTTACTATTTACAATCCTGCACAAAATACAACATTCTCCTCCCAAAAACGCCCATAATCGAAAATTGTTGTACGGAATGCAGCATTCCGCCTCCTCCAAGCCGCTGAAAGAGATAATTCCTGCATTTCATACAACAATCCCCTTGAATACTTAGGTATCTATGAATCAAAGTTGCAATATATACAGCATTTTATACTTTTACAACGTGAGCCTTAAATAAGCGTTTTTTCATAGAAGCACAAAGTCAGCTTGTCATTGATCTCTTTGGTCTCACCTGTTCTTCTGTAACCCAGCTTCTCATACAAGTAGCAGTTTCTTTCCTCTTGCATTACGGTATCCAGCTCCCAGACTTTAGCTTCGGAATAGATCTGCTCGATCAAGGTAAACACCCGCTGGGCTATGCCCAGACCCTGGTATTCCGGGTGGATAAATATCCGTCCGACACGAAATACGGCATTCTCTTTTCGGACCACTCTAATCGCACCAACTGCCTCCCCGGAATACCGGATGATGTAATTGTCTGCATGAGCCTGGTTGATCCGTTCTACCGTACTGTCTACAGTCTCATTAGCAGGGTTCGTATCATGATCCTGATATTTCTCGAGCAAGGGCAGGAATGCCCGGGTCTGCATTTCATGAATCACTGCCGCATCTTCCGCTACCGCTTTACTTAAAGTAACTTCCATCCTATGTACCTCCAGATTTTATACAAAATATACATAATCCAAGTGTTCGCCGACCATCCCTGCAATATGTTGATTCGGCCTTGTCTGATACATGGTGAATCCGATACTCTCATACATCCGCCGGGCAGGAACCAGATCATCATTTGTTGTCACAATAATTTTCCGGACATCATTTTGGAGGATTCTATTCACTGCTTCTTGCAGCTGCATTTTACTGTAACCTTTACCTTTGTGGGCTGAAGCAATGCAGTTATGGCCGATTTCCGCAACCTCAGGCAGGTTCCTCGGGTCCCAGGAAACGAAGCCGACAGCTTCATCGTGCAGCGTTGTGATGAACCCGTATTAATCTGCAATCGGCGGATTGTCAAAGAAAAAGTTATCAAAACCCCACCATTCAGCAAGGCAGCTTTGTTCATATCGGCAATCAAAAGAATACGCATCTTTTAACAGTTCAAAGAGTGTTCCCCGTTGAAAACTGCTCACCT
>NZ_WHOB01000014.1 GCF_013141775.1 Paenibacillus phytohabitans | reverse complement strand
GGTCGTCCGATCCCCGCCTATTCCCTCACTACTGGCGGTCTGCGGGTGAGTGACCTACAGATCGAAGAGTGGCTGAGTGAGCTGGTAGAGGGCGAGGAGAACGGCTATGGCTACCGGAATTTGGCGTACGCCCTATCGGTCCAGCAGGGCTTAATCCTCAACCACAAGAAGGCGTACCGGCTGTGCAAGAAGCTCGGGCTGCTTCAGAAGAAACCGGTGAGGAACGTAAAATACCCTCGGCAGCTGGCGCGGAATCGAGTGGTCACACGCCCCAACCAACTTTGGCAAATTGACATTAAATATGGATACATTAATGGCTACGACCGCTTCTTTTTTATGTTTGATATGATTGATGTGTTTGATCGCTGTATCGTTGGTTACCACGTTGGAGCGAGTTGTACGGCGAAGCAAGTCTGTGCCACATTGAGGGAGGCTCTGGGCCGACGTTTACAGCCTGGAGACCCCTCACCGGTTATCCGTTCCGATAATGGGCCGCAATTCCTAAGCGCTGCCTTTGGCGAGCTGTGTGCGGAAACGCAGCGTCCTCTGGAGCATGAGCGTATTCCTCCAAAGACGCCGAATATGAACGCCTACATTGAGTCGTTTCACAGCATTTTGGAGAGAGATTTGTATACGAAAAGGTACTTTGAAACGTTTGAAGAAGCCTATGAAGCGGTCGCAGTCTATATTAACTTTTACAACGAGCGCCGTTTTCATGGCAGTTTGCAGCGCATGAGCCCCAAGCAATACCACGCCGCATGGAAAGCGGGCAAGCTAAAACCGATAGAAATAAAGCT
>NZ_WHOB01000013.1 GCF_013141775.1 Paenibacillus phytohabitans | reverse complement strand
GAATACAATGTGCCAGCGCGAAGGTAATCGGACCCAATGTATCCCGTTGTGCTGAACGGCTGGGTGCACCTAGCGTAGTGTGGTCGGCAGAGCAGAGCATGGTGACGATGTGCACACTTGTTGATTTATTGACATTTGTTAAATATAATAAGTGCACTAAGCAACTGGACGACAAGTGAAAGGGAGAAGCTTATGGACAGACGTATCGGCAAAACGCGGGAAGCTATTTTCGAGGCTTTTATCAGCCTGATGGCCGAGAAGAACTTTGAGCAGATTACGGTAAATGAGATCGCAGCGCGTGCCAATGTAAGCAGAGGTACAATCTATCTCCATTATGTAGACAAGTACGATCTGCTGGATCAGTGTATAGAGACACAAATGGAACAGCTGTGCGAGAGCTGCCTGGCCGGCGGGGAGGACGCCCATATCGCCTCCGGGGGCGCGCTGCTGCGCACAGCCGAATATCTGGAGCGGCACGCATGGGTCTTCACTACACTGCTTAACAATAAAGGCGTTCCGGCCTTCCGGACCCGTCT
Organism: Paenibacillus phytohabitans; assembly: GCF_013141775.1. GTDB lineage: Bacteria > Bacillota > Bacilli > Paenibacillales > Paenibacillaceae > Paenibacillus_AQ > Paenibacillus_AQ phytohabitans. Next base: position 8,573 of record NZ_WHOB01000013.1, on the reverse strand, counting down.
GCATGCGATTCTGCTGCAGGGTCTGAGTGAGCAGATCGACATGAGCGGCCTGAACCGCGGGATGAACAAAGAGATGCTGATCCAGTTCCTGGCATCGGCTGTAGTAGGTGTAATGGAGTGGTGGATCACCCATTCGATGCCATACCCGGCCAACGAAATGATCGAAGACATCCTGGCTCTGATGGAGCGCAATCAAATGGCACCACGGCCGCTGGATACTGTGCAATAGATCTGTAGAAGCCGGCAGGTTGCAATATTATTCCGAGAAAAGACATCCCGTTGTTTATATGCAGCAATTGATGTAGTAGCTCCGAGTGGGAATTCAGTGATAGTTGTAGAACGTACACTTAAAAACAGCAAAAAGGTAGGCTAGTATCATATAACTGTATTCTGTACAACTAAATCTGCCTGTATGGTGAGAACCAATCTATAAATCGCATTTTAATTGTACGAAATACAACTAAACGGATAATCGGTTGAAAATCAGACGATTTAGTTGTACAAAGTGCAATTAAGCATACCGCCAAATTCGTAATCGGGTCACTGCATATCTTCAGCAAGCAATTTACTAGGGATCCTATGAATCCGATTCGATTTTTTTCATTTTGGACGGGTTGTTGATCTTGTATTTAACCGGATGCTGCGTGAGCTTCTTGGCGACGATCTTGGCTTCGAAGGATACTTTATCGCCGGGATTAAGCTCCAGCTTCTTCAGCGTGGCGCTATGGCTGGACCAGACTTCCTCAATCGCCAGGTCATGGTCTTCTACCGAAACGGCTTCATATATAATAACTTCATCATCGTTGTCCGAGAAATGATTGGGGACGGTTGTGAACTCTTTGACTATAGCGGTAATCGCAAGCTTGTCTTCAGGCAGCTGGACAGCGGCTTTCTTTTTGGAGGCGGCTGCTTTTTTCTGCGGAATTACCGGTGTCTCTTGCTTTGCTGAATCTGAATCTGCACTTTCCGGAGCAGCCAGAATCTCCTTGCTTGCTGTTTCTGCCTCCGGTACTTCCTGGCTTTCCTGCTCCTCCAGAACGTTCACGGCTGGCAGAGTCGCTTCTGTTACCTCTGTGGAATCATCCGCCTTGGCTGCTTCAGCCGCCGCAGCGCGTTGTCCGAAGGCAGCGGTCTGCATTTCTTTCAGATAAGAGGGATGTATGCAGTGCTGCTGTTTATTCTCAAACTGTATCACCACGGTCAGGCTGTCCACGTAGCCTACAATTTCTACCGGCAGTGTCAGGCCGTTTCTCTTATACTGATAAGTTTTGACCCGGGTGGCTGTAGCGGGCAGGAGATTCCATTCCTTACACCGGTCAATCAGCTCATCTTCACTGTCAAAATCAAGAACGGACACAGGCTCAACTACAAACGAATAGGTCATTCACACTTCGCACCTTTCAAAATAAAATCAATGTAATATCGTCTTACTCCAGCTCCTCATTCTCCGGAACCTTTCTCCGCGCGGCTTCTTCAACATCCTCCGGTGCATGGGGCAGCCCAAGCTCCTGTTCGCGTTCTGCCTGCTTCCGGTGGGCAATGCGGCTGCTGGCAGCTGCGGCCACGGCACCTACGATGTCATCCAGATACGTGTGAATCTGGCCGGTGGTCTTGTCATTCAGCCGCTCCAGCACTCCGGGCTTCAGCTTGTCCACATAGCCGTAGTTAGTGAAACCGATGCTGCCATATACATTCACGATGGAGAACGCCAGAATCTCATCCACCCCGTACAGCCCTTCATCATTCTCAATCATATCCTGCAGGGGAGCGAACAGCTTGCCTTCCTCGGCCAGTACATCAAGCTGGATGCCGGTCAGCACCGCATTCTGCACCTCCCTTTTGCTCAGCACCATCTCCACATTATGAACGCATTCCTCCATTGTCAGGTTCGGATAATACTTCTTCTGCAGCAGCATGACAAGCTCGGCAATCTCAAGTATGGTTACCCCGCGTTTCTGCAGCCAGAACCGGGTGGCTTCGGCGACAGCTTTGCTGTTGAGGCTGTAAGGGATTTTGGCATCAGTCATGAGAAGTCCTCCATTCGTAAGTAAGTTAGGATAGCTGTTTGTACTAAATTGTACGCAAGCGGCAGACTGATGTCCAGAACCGTGCGGATTCGCGGGCTGTATCTGGCTGCATCTGGCAGTGTGCTGGCCGTATCCAGCTCTGTCTGCCCGCCCGGACAGAACTTCTGCAATTTTGGATAAGCTGTTGTTATTTTTTGGACTAAGGGCTCGTATACATAGCAGTACAAACTGATCTTAGCGTTGAAAGGGGTAATGTAGATTGAATAAGCCTATGAAACACATCCGCGGAGTTTCCGCGGCTTGCCTGCTGGCCGTTCCGATTATGCTCTCCGGCTGCAGTCTGTTCGGTTCGGAATCGGCAGCGGTAGACCCGCCTCCGGGTGAAGTCGAAGCACAAATGCTGCAGGTCAGCGGAGAAGGCACACTCGACACCGGGGTGCTGGGACCGGTCTCGCTGGATGAGAGTGATCTCGCAGCGGGGGTTAAAGATGCGGCAGTCTCCGCTGCGGCTGGAGAACGGACAACCGTGTACCTGGAGGATCAGCACGGCCTGCTGGCACCGGTGTCTCTGGCTCTTCCGCAAGGGGAGGGCACAGCAATGCTGGAGGATTCTCTTACTGCGCTAGTCAGCAAGGGGGCATACAAATCTGTACTGCCCGAAGGCTTCCAGGGCGTACTGCCGGCAGGGACGGAAGTGAACAATGTATCTATCGGCCAGGATAAGGTGGCCATCGTTGAATTCAACTCGGCATTCAATGACTATGATCCGGCGGATGAACGCAAAATTCTGGAGGCAGTCACTTGGACCCTGACGGGTCAGGAAGACATCCAGGGCGTACAGCTCTGGGTCGATGGCAAAAAGCTTACCGAAATGCCGCTGCAGGGTACCCCGCTGGATCGGCCGCTGTCCCGCGCCATGGGCATTAACCTGCCGAAGCAGAGTGCGCTCATGATGAACTCCAGCGCAGTGACCGTCTACTTCTCTGCTGCTTCTCCGGATGGCATTCACCAGTATTATGTTCCGGTTACGCGCTTTGTACCCGCAGGGGGAGATTCGGTGAAGGCAGCTCTGAACGAGCTGATTGCCGGCCCACAGTCCGAGAATGGCCTGGAGATGGTCATGACTCAGGGCACGGTGGTGGATTCCGTGGAAGCAGGTCAGAATGGGGTAGTTACCGTTTCCCTGAAGGATGAGATGTTCGAAGGCAGCACAAGCGTTCCTGAAGAAATGCTCGAATCAGTTGTGCTGACGGTTGCGCAGAATACGGACGATGCCCTGGTGCAGATCCGCTTGAACGGTAAAGAAACAGTTACGGGAACCAATAATGTCGATTACGGCCAGCCGGTCTCGGCGCCGGAATATGTGAACGAGCTGCCGCTGTAGAAGGATATGCAGAGTAAGTGGAATGGGCTGGGCGTCCTTTTAAAGCCTATGCTTTCGAAGCAGCGCTACTACGTACCGCTTTCAGGTACCCGTTTCAGCGAGAAAGATAAGGAATATTTATGGCGTGTAGCATATAAATTCTTATCTTTTTAAAAAGATGCTTTTGTGCCTGCTCTTTGATAGAATAAAGGTTCATTGATCCGGATATCTTGACAGGAATAGCGGTGCCGTTCTCTGAAGCAGAGGACGGCACCCGTTTCTGCGTATAAGATAAGGGATGGATTCGTGTACACACAAACTTAGGGCTATACGATGTAGGAGGCAGAAAAGATGAGATCAAACGGGCGCCAAGAAGACCAGCTCCGGCCGCTGACGATAACCACCCAAACCAACAAATATGCAGAGGGCTCTGTAATTATTGAGATGGGAGATACCAAAGTCATCTGCACGGCAACCGTGGATGAGAAAGTTCCGCCGTTTCTGAAAGGACAAGGCAAAGGCTGGGTCACTGCCGAATATTCTATGCTTCCCCGGGCCACCCAGACCCGTAACCAGCGCGAAGCAGCACGCGGCAAGCTTACCGGACGGACGATGGAAATTCAGCGTCTGATCGGACGGGCACTCCGTTCCGTAGTGAATCTGCAGGCACTGGGCGAACGCAGTATTACGCTGGATTGCGATGTGATTCAGGCGGACGGCGGAACACGGACAGCTTCGATTACGGGCGCTTTTGTAGCGATGGCCTTTGCCATCAATAAAATCGCACTGCAGCACAAGCTGGCGGTATTTCCGATTACGGACTACTTGGCGGCGATCAGCGTCGGTGTCGTCGGTGACAAAACGCTGCTCGATCTGAACTATGAAGAGGATTCCAAAGCGAAGGTTGATATGAATGTGGTTATGACAGGCGGCGGTGCGTTTGTTGAAGTGCAGGGTACCGGCGAAGAACGGCCGTTTACTCGCCAGGAGCTTGACCAGCTGCTGGGTCTGGGCGAGAAGGGGATCTACGAGCTGATCGCCGTTCAAAAAGAAGTACTGGGTCCCATTGCGCTCAAAATCCCTTCCGGCCAGCCTGGCCAAGAGGTGTAATATGAAGTCCGGCAGCGGGATTCTGATTGTCGCGACGAAGAATAAAGGCAAGGTGCGGGAGTTCCAGCACGCCTTTGCTCCCCTTGGACTCACCGTCAAAAGCATGTTCGATTACCCCGATCTGCCGGATGTGGTGGAGGACGGGGTGACTTTTGCCGAGAATGCCTTCAAAAAATCCCGGGCGGTAGGGGATGCACTCGGATTTCCGGTGCTTGCGGATGATTCCGGTCTATGCGTGGAAGCGCTGGACGGAAGTCCGGGAGTATACTCGGCCCGCTACGCCGGGGAGCCTGCAGATGATGAAGCGAACAACCTGAAGCTGCTGAGCGAGCTGGAGCGGCTGAAGCAGGGTGAGGATACCGGCCAGCCGCTGCTCAGTCCGGCCCGGTTCGTCTGTGCTCTGTCGCTGTATGATCCGGCGGACGGGCGGGAGCTGACGGCGGAAGGGACAGTGGAAGGCTGGATTACCTCGGAGCCTGCGGGCGGCGGAGGTTTCGGCTATGACCCGCTCTTCTATCTTCCGCAGTTTGAGAAGACGATGGCGGAGCTGACGCTGGAAGACAAGCAATCGATCAGTCACCGGGGCGCAGCACTGCGCCTGCTGACGGAGAAGCTTGCTGCCGCGCAGCGCGATGTGAAATAGAAGCTGAAGCTTATCCGGAAGCCTCCATGCATGTGTAACATGCACGGGGCTTCCGGATTTTTTGGTTTCAGGGAAGAGATTCATGAATCAATTTACTCAAGGATGTATATTATATGGATATACATTATGCAGGTGGTGAGATATACTTGGATTATAGATTAGAGAAGGATGTGATTTTTATGACAACTGCTATCCTAAGTAAATGGGGAAACAGCAGTGCAGTCAGGATTCCAAGTCAAATCATTAAACGTTTGAATCTTGAAGATGGGGCAGAACTGGAGATTATCCTGACTCCTGAGAATCATATTCTGCTCCGTCCTGCAACTCCGCCGCAAGAATCCAGCGAACAATTACGCGACCATCTAAAAATGCTTCTGTCGAAGGTCAAACCTGAACATCGTCAAGAAGAATTGGAATGGGGTACGGAAGGAGAAGAGTTGATTTGACTGCTCCTTCACGAGGTGATTTAGTCTGGCTTAACTTTACTCCGCAAGCTGGCCATGAACAAGATGGCCACCGTCCTGTCATTGTACTGTCTGAATATGAATTTAATAATTTAACAGGTTTTGCATTGATGTGTCCTATCACGAATCAATTGAAGGATTATCCATTTGAGGTTCCTTTGCCGGAAGGAATTGAATTCACTGGCGTTGTTCTCACAGATCAGGTGAAAAGCCTGGATTTCCGCAAGCGTGGAATTAGAATAGTGGGCAATGTTCCTTCGGATTCCGAATTTATGCGAAACGTATTGCTTAATGTCCGTTCGATTTTAGCCTAACGACAATAAGGTGTCTTCTATTTTCTGAATGAATATAATAAGTTGAGCAGCGATTCTTCCCTTGAGAATTGCTGCTTTTGTGATGCGTTCCATCAAGGTGAAGTGAAATATGGAAATTAGATGATAATCCCCCCTCAGTATGGAAATTTACCCCTAGCGCAGCAGCGTGCTTTGTATGAGAATAAGAGTTGACTTCACCCCTTTCGAACATCCTGCATTCTTCCGCTACCCCATTCCCTTCACAAGTTTTGCAAACAGAGGCAGCCTAGCTGAATGACGCAAAACTTACTACACAAGCATAAGCCATAGTTAAGAGTAGACACCCGGCAAGAGAGCACGAGATCCGCAGGTATGCAGCTTAGCTGCGCTTTTTTGGGCTGGACTATAGTATTCAGCCTGCTAGTTGTGAATTTAATAGATTTACAGGGTGGGGGTCAATAGGGTCCTGGAGGTGAGTGCTGAAGCTTTCTGTTTGGGTAACGCATTGAACCGGGGAGGTAATAACGAAATGGTCTTTATCAAAAGTAAATCTCGTAAACCCTTTGTGCTTGGCTTGGCAGCAGTTCTTATCCTTACCCTTTTTTCGGCTTTCGGTACAAATACCAGAACGGCTAATGCAGCTTCGGATTACAAGCTTGTCGGGTATTATGCCTCCTGGGCTGCTTACGGGCGGGCCTATAATGTAACGGATATTGATCCTAATAAAATGAATGTAATCAACTATGCGTTTGCGGATATTTGCTGGAACGGGATACACGGCAATCCAGACCCTACCGGTCCGAATCCGGTAACCTGGTCCTGCCAGAATGAGCAAGGACAGACAATTAGCGTCCCGAACGGCACCATTGTGCTGGGTGATCCCTGGATCGACGCCCAGAAAAGCTTCGGCGACGATAAATGGGATGACCCGATCAAGGGTAACCTGAAGCAGCTCTGGAAGCTGAAGGAGAAGAATCCGAACCTGAAGACGGTCATATCCGTCGGCGGCTGGACGTGGTCGAACCGCTTCTCAGATGTGGCTGCGACTGCGGCAAGCCGCGAGGTATTCGCCAATTCCGCCGTTGATTTCATCCGCAAATACCAGATGGACGGCGTTGATCTGGACTGGGAATACCCGGTCAGCGGAGGACTGGCGGGCAACAGCTACCGTCCGGAGGATAAACAGAACTATGTTCTGCTGCTGCAGAAGATCCGCGAGAAGCTGAATGCTGCAGGAACTGCCGACGGCAAAACGTATCTGCTGACCATTGCTTCCGGCGCAGGACCTGCTTATATCCAGAACAATAATCTCAGCGGGATCGCTGCAGTGGTGGACTGGATTAATATCATGACCTATGACTTCAACGGAAGCTGGAATACAACTACCGGCCACAACGCGCCGCTCTACTATGATCCGGCCGCAGCTTCATCAGGGCTGACGGAGCCGGCGAATTACAATATCGACAAAGCGGTCACCAGCTATCTGAGTGCCGGCGTGCCGGCGGGTAAACTGGTGCTCGGCATGCCGTTCTATGGCAGAGGCTGGGGAGGTGCTCCGGCTGCGGGGAACGGCCAGTACCAGGTCTCGGCGGGAATCTCCTCCACAGGTACTTGGGAGAAGGGCAACTATGATTTCAGTGATCTGGAAGCCAACTACATCAACAAGAACGGCTACACCCGCTACTGGAACAACACTTCCAAGGTTCCTTATCTTTATAATCCTTCAAATCAGACCTTTATCAGCTACGATGATGTAGAATCCATTGGCTACAAAACAAGTTATCTGAAATCCAAAGGCCTGGCCGGAGCCATGTTCTGGGAGACCAGCGGCGACCGTAACCGGACACTGCAGACGAAGCTAAGCGCTGATCTTAGCGGCGGAGTGGTAACTCCTTCACCAACGCCTTCGGCAACGCCAAGCCCTACGCCAACAGCTACAGTGAAACCATCGGCAACACCTAGTGCAACCCCATCGCCGACACCTACGGCAACGGTTAAGCCGAGTGCCACACCGACTGCTACAGCCACACCGACCGCAACAGTTACACCTACTGCAACACCAGGTCAATGTACGGCAGCGGCTTGGAGTTCAACCGCCGTCTACACTCAAGGACAGCAGGCCTCCTACGGCGGACTGCTCTATCAAGCCCAGTGGTGGACGCAGGGCGAACGGCCGGATCTCAGCGGTGCCTTCGGAGTCTGGAGGGTTGTCGGTACTTGCGGCAACACTACACCGCAGCCTTCCGCTACAGCCACTCCCACTGTAAGTCCTTCGGCTACGCCGACAGCAGCACCAACCGCGACGCCTGTGGTGACGGCAACCCCGACGGCAACAACGGGTGCCTCAGCCTGGGCTGCAGGAATTGCTTATAAAGCGGGTGATGTTGTAACCTACAGCGGGAAATCATATACCTGTCTGCAGGCACATACCTCGCTGGTAAGCTGGGAGCCGTCTACAACACCGGCTCTCTGGAAGCTGAACTGATTTTATTTGGAATCCGGGTTAATCCACTGAATTCGCCAGGCTGTGCAGCATAGCAATCCCCGCACGAAGAAACGGTGCCGGCTTAATGCCGGGCACCGTTTTTTTATGCGCTCTAATCAGAGTCTCATTTTTCCATTCCCGCCTTTTACTGCTTCGTTTGAATAATTTCATGTTTACATATACTTAGT
>NZ_WHOB01000099.1 GCF_013141775.1 Paenibacillus phytohabitans | reverse complement strand
TATAACCGTAAGCGAATGCATGGCGCGCTAGGGTATCTTTCACCCATCCGTTTTGCTAAGCAATGTACTGAAAAATCCGTTGCGTGAGCGTCTACTTTCTTGACAAAGGTCCAACTACTCTTGTATCCGCAAGAGAAGGGTCCAAATATTATGATGCAATTATGGAAAGAGCTATCACGCTAATCCTTGCGGACTGTAGAGCCTTTATATCCCCGAAAAGGGTACTTTGTGCCGGGTTAACGGACCGTAGCGCGCTTATTGCTCTCCAGCAGGGCTATTTTCAGCTGAATATCCGCACATAAGTGCGCTGATGTCCGTTAGCTTGCGTAAAAATGATGTTCGTTAGAAATAAGCGCGGCTATGTCCGTTAGCAACAGGCAAAACGGTTCCTATCTTTAAATGTAGTTGCAGCACCCCAGCGCTCGTAGCACCCCTAGCATTCATCAATCGCAGCACTAAGCTTACACCGCTACGCCCCCGCCTGCTCTGCTCCATGCTCCACCTGAACCCCTTGCTGTTCTGCAGCATTGCTGCTGATTAAGCCTCTCCGTCCGGTTAAGGTTACCGCCAGAATAGCCGCTCCGGAGGCCAGCAGAATAATGGACCCTGGAATCCAGTCCAGCAGCACTCCATAGAGCAGCATGCCCAGCGGAGCGATGGAACCGGCGATACCTTCAACCAGTCCGAATACCCGCCCGCGATACTCTTCTTCTATACTCTGCTGTAAGTACACTTGAATCGGAATATTGATGATTATAATGACGACACCGACCAGAATCAATAGCGGCAGGAAGAAAAAGAAGGTAACGGCAGCGTTGAAATGAAGCAGCAGCGGAAGCGCCATCGCAAGGAACAGTAGCCCCAGTGCGCTTAGACCTCCGATAATTGTATTTACCGGATTGTTGCTCTGGCGGAGAACGGTGAGGAGCAGGGACATCAGCAGCATGCCCGCTGCCAGCATGGCTTCAAGTATACCGTATTGCTTCGAAGACAGCCCCAGGGTCTGTACGGCCACAAAGGGCAGCACAACATTCAGCGCGACTACAAAGAAATTAATCCAGAACACGATAATTAGGAGGGAGCGGATAACGGGACGGCGGATTACATAGGAGAAGCCTTCTTTCAGATTCGTACGGACCTCGGCAGCAACGCTGCCCAGGCGTTCGCGGAGGGGCGGGTTTCCGGTTTCGGCAGCCCCGTCTGTAAGCCCAGCTTCAGATAAGGCTTCCGGAGCAGGTTTAAACTTCAGCATGCAGCCCATCACGGTCGAGATGGTAAGCCCTGCCGCGTTCAGCAGCATGAATTCTTCAAGCGGGAGGAAGGCGTAGAGCATACCGGCGAGAATAGGAGCCAGCAGGTGGCCGACAGAACTGGCAATTTGATTCAGGGAACCGGTACGTTGGATGGAATCACGGTCAACGAGCATCATCATGGAAGAGGAGGCGGAGATACTGTAGAAGGTAGCGCAGATTGACAGAAGGATCAGTGAGATATAAATCGGTAAGAGGGACATTCCCTCTATGGAGACGGCGGCAAAGGAAAGCAGCATAATCAAGACACTTGCAGCATCTGAGCCGATCAGCAGCTTGCGGCGGTTCACCATATCAGCCACCACGCCGGCGAAGGGCGACAGAATAATACTGGGCAGCATACCGCACAGCAACGTAACCGCAAAGCTGCTTCCTGAACCGGTGAGCTGCAGAATATACAGGCCGACAACAAAGGTGTACATACTGGAGCCAAGAACAGAAGCGAATTTTCCGCTGAAGAAAAGAATGATATTGCGGTTGGATGCTGCTGACACCGGCGTTGGTTCAGACATTACAAGCACTCCCTTTTCCAAAAGTTAAATTATATTAAACTTATTGTAGAGGCTGGATCTGATTATTGCAACAAAAAGTTTAATTATATTTAACTTTTGCCATGATGATGCTTTTTCTCGCTTGAATATTAGGCTATACTGGAAGAAAAGCAACCAAAGAAAGTTGGCACAGCAGATGACGACTAAACTGACAATCGGCGACAAAGTCAAACAAATGCGTAAAGCCAAGGGCCTTACGCAGACTGACCTGGCCGGAGAACATATGACCAAAAGCATGCTCAGCCAAATCGAGAACGGACGGGCGTTGCCTTCGATGAATACGCTGCAATTCCTTGCCGGGCGTCTGGGCACAGATGCGGGTTATTTCCTGGAGGGCGAGCACGAAGCGGAGCTGGGCCCGCTGGTCCGTAAGATCGAGCAGCAGTACAAGGCGAAGCAGTATAAGGAGATTGTCGCGGAAATCCAGCCGCTGATGAAGGACACGCTTCCGATGGCAGTGGATGCCGCACGGCTGATGGAGTTTTATGTGGGCTCCTGTTACCACACCGGAACAGAGGGCGGAGAAGAAGGTATTGAACGGGCCGTTGAAATCTATGAGCGTTTCGGTTTATTTGTAGAGCGTGCCAAGATTCAGTATTTGGCTTATGCTTTAATGTTTGCCAAGAGCAGATACCAGGATGGCCTGGAGCTGATTCGCCGTGTCCGTAAGGAATATGTGAACAATAAGGTGGGCAACGATTTTTTATTTGAGATCGATCTTTATTATGCGGAAAGTGTTACGTTGTCTGCACTGGCAGATTACTCCGGCAGCCGGGAAGCTGCCTTGGCGGCACTTAAGCTGTCGCACGAAGAAGGAGTCTACTCATTGTCTGATCATCTGTACCGTCTACTCTCCCATCTGGCCCTGCTTCACAATGATCTTGAGCAGGCAGAGGCATATTTAAGCAAGGCAAAGCTGTTCGCACAGTTCACAGAAGCTGCGGAATCACTGGAGCTGGTACACCTGGGCGAAATCAGACTGGCTCTTGCCAAGCGGAATTACGGGGAAGTACTGATACTCGCGGACCATTACCCGGCGAAAGACAGCCAGTTCATGCCTTTTGTCCATATGATGACAGGGACTGCGCTTTACCATCTGGAGAGGGATGAAGAGGCACTGGCGGACTTGTCCAAAGTAGTCTTGAACGACCAGGTCTATCATCCGCTTGACCGGGTCGACCTGCTCACTGCCTATGCATTCAAAGCGAAGATATTCGCGAAGCAAGGTTTGATGGAGGAAGCCCGCCATGAGGTGGAGCTTGCCTATGATCAGGTGAAGGATTATCCGCCTTCCGAATATGCGGACTTAATTAGACAGACCTACCACGAGCTGTATAATGCCCAGTAAAAAACCAACCGTGCAGCTTCCCGCACGGTTGGTTTTGCTTGTGAACTATTGGTTCAACTATAAATCTTTAGAGAAAAGGAATTACTAAAGAGACTAACGAAAAGCGAAAAGAAGCGGAGGGGAAATTTGGAACTGTAGGAGCGATAGCGACCGCCTTTGTTACCGGATTTCCACCGCGAGTAGCGGTCTAAATCAAGAAATCTGGTGACAACAGCGGCCGGAAGTCCAAATGTTCACCGCAGGGACGAGTAAGCTTCAAGCCAAACTCTTAAGTACCCCTCCTTTACTCTAATCATTTCAGGCTCAAGCAATAATGAACACCCTATTTGGCACTCCACAGCTCCACGCGGTCCTGCACGTATTTGGTGTAGCCTTCTTCCATTTTCTTAACGCCGGCTTTCTCAAGGTCAGCCATGTAGTCATCCCAGATTTTATCGAATTCAGCCGGTTTGGCCAGAATAGCCTGCGGGATGCGTTTCCACGTAATGTCTCTCATTTTATTGCCCAGAATGGAGACTTCATCTTCACCGGGGAGGGCGATGTTCCAGGCTGCCCCGTACGCTTTCTCAGCGAACTCCTCCTCTTTAGGGAACAGATCCTTCCAGGTAGTGGCATTGTAAGCCGCCAGCGTTTCTTTCTCGACATCACTGTAACCGAGCACCAGCTGCTCAGGGAAGTTCTTGGTGTAATAGTTGCCGGTAGAATCCTTGGCCCCGTCGCCGTAGTGGACCATCATATTCCAGTAGAAGCCGATGCCGGTCTCCTTCGTGAAGGCCGTGTTATCATTATTAATGCGGTCCTGCACTTCGGCAGGGACGACGCGTTTGCCGTTCTCTACTACATAATGTTTGCCTTCAATGCCCCAGTTGTTCAGGATCTGTCCTTCATCGGAAGCCAGGTAATCCAGGAACTTAATCGTCCGGACCGGATCGGGATTAGTGGTCGAGATGGAGATACCGTAGCCGCCCATGAAGCCGGTAGGCCAGAAGCTGGTTTCTTTGTATTCACTGGTCAAGGTCACAGGATAATGGCCGTAGGTCTGATCGAATTTACCGGCAGTCTTCAGAGCCTGCTGCGCGTCATTGTAGTCCCAATCCTGGTCAATCAGGCCAAGCACACGTCCAGTGGCCACCTTCGCTTTGTACTGGTCGTATTTCTGCACGAAGCTTTCTTTATCCAGGAGGCCAATGTCATTCATATGGTTCAGCCAGCGGAAATATTCTTTCTCTTCGGGACGGCGGAAGTGGTAGATCGCTTCATGGGTCTCCTGATCGATGAAATATTCCCCGTCATCGGAACCGCCGGTAGTCGCCACTGCAGGATTGGTTACGGAAATGTACATATGCCAGTCATCTGCGTTCAGCGATACGCCGATATTCTTGTTGCCGTTCTCATCGGTAGGGTGCTTCTCCAGGTAGGCCTTGATTACATTCTCATAATCCTGGACCGTCTTGATCTCCGGATATCCGGCTTCCTTCAGCACCCTGTGCTGCAGCTCAAAGCCTCCGCCGGCGACGAATTTCTTCTCATTCACAGCAGCCCAGGTAGGGATGGCATAGATGGACTGGTCTTCGTTCGTGTATTTGGCCCGGGCCAGATTGTCTCCGAGCACCCGCTTGATGTTAGGCGCGTATTTGTCGATCAGTTCGGTCAGGTCAATGACAGCGCCGGCATCCACCAGCTTGCCGATATCCGCTTTGGCCGAGATGATGTCGGGATATTCCCCGCCGGCAGCAATCAGCGCAATCTTCTGCTGCGGATCGCCTACGGCGAATTCGGCATCGAGAGTGACGCCTGTTTTCTCCGTAAGGACGGTACTGACTTCATCCTTCATATTATTCCAGTTCGGATTGGGATCTTCCGCGAAGAAGGAAAGTGTCAATGGACTTAAATCTTCGGCTGCTTCCGTAGCTTCTGCTGTGGCCGCCGCATTAGTGCTATTGGCAGCTTCAGTACCGGTATTCCCTGCCGTATTCTTGCTGTTATTATTGCCCCCGCCGCAGCCGGCCAGTACACTGAGCAGCAAGGTCAAGACCATTAGTGCCACATACGGTTTCGCTGTCTTTCTTGTCATGAATAGAAACCCTCCCTTTGTCTGGTGAGAACATATTGTATACACAGGCGCCAGCCTGATGATACCGGTGAGCGGACTAGCTTTTGACCGAGCCCAGCGTCATGCCTTTGACGAAGTAGCGCTGCAGGAACGGATAAACAATCAGAATAGGTACGGTGACAACAATCGTGATTGCCATTTTGACCGATTCCGGGGAGATCTGCGCCATCACTTCGGTCATATTCCGGCCGCGGAAGTTATCTGCATTGGTGGTGGTGCTCTGAATGACCTTCATCAGCTCAAACTGCAGCGTCGTCAGTGCGTCATTCGAGCCGTTATACAGGTAGGTGTCAATCCAGGCATTCCACTGGCCGACAGCCAGGAAGAGGGCGATGGTCGCCAGCGCAGGTTTGGTCAGCGGCAGAATTACCCGCCAGTAGATGGTGAAGTCATTGGCCCCGTCCAGCTTGGCAGATTCCTGCAGGGCGTAAGGCAGGCCGTCGATGAAGGAGCGGATGACGAATACGTTAAATGCACTGACCAGGCCGGGCAGGACATACACGCCGAAGGTGCCCATCATATGCAGATTCTTGATCAGAATATAGAAAGGAATCAGTCCACCGGATACGTACATCGTCAGCGCCAGAAAGGTGGAGACGAACCTGCGGCCCTGAAAGTCCGTCCGGCTTAAGGTGAAGGCCAGCATCGAGGCGCTAATCAGTCCGAGCAGGGTTCCGATAAGGGTACGCAGGACAGAAATCTTGAATCCGGTAATGAGACCGGAGAAGGCGAAGATCGTCTCATAGTTCTTGAAGGTGAACATCCGGGGGTAGACCGTAATCCCGCCCTTGATGCTATCCGTGGAATCATTGAATGAAATCGCCAGCACATTGAGAAAAGGGTACAGTGTGGCCACAGTCACCACAGTAATCGCAATATAGACAACCAAATCGAAGATGCGGTCCGACCAGGACGCGGCGGCCAGTTTTTTGATCAGCATAAGGGCCTCCTAAATGATGCTTTCCTTGGTTATTTTTTTGAAGATACCATTGGCCGTAAACAGCAGAATCACACTGACCACCGAGTTGAAAATATTAATGGCCGTCCCGAAAGAGAACCGTCCCATACCGAGCCCGTAGTTCAGCGCATATAAATCCAGTGTCTGCGAATAGTCGCGTACCAGATTGTTGCCGAGCAGGAATTGCTTCTCGAACCCGATGCTGATGAGATGGCCGATGGAAATGATCAGCAGGATGACGATCGTCGCCCGGATGCCCGGCAGTGTAATGTTCCGCACCTGCTGCAGCCGGCTTGCCCCGTCCACTCTGGCGGCTTCATACAGCTCCGGACCGATCCCCGAGATCGCGGCGAGATAGATGATTGTGTTCCAGCCCGTTTCCTTCCAGACATCAGAGGCGGTTACGATTCCCCAGAACAGATTGCCTTTGGCCATGAACTGGACCGGTTCACTAATAATATGGAGACTCAGCAGCAGGTCATTGACTGCGCCGTTGTCGGTGGAGAGCATCTTGGTAATGATCCCGGCGGCTACCACCCAGGACACAAAGTGGGGCAGATATGATACCGTCTGGACGAACCGTTTCAGCACCTGCAGTCTGACCTCATTCAGGAGAATGGCGAACAGGATAGGAATGATGAATCCGGCCAGCAGCCCCATGAGGCTCATCGCCAGAGTGTTGCGCAGGGCATTGAAGAATTGCTCATCCTGGAAGAGCTCCCTGAAATACTGCAGGCCGACCCATTTCTGCTCAAAAAAAGATTTGCCCGGCTTGTACTTCTGGAAGGCCATCATCCATCCCCATAACGGCAGATAGCTGAAGACAAAGGCCCACAGGACAAAGGGAACCGCCATCATATAGAGATATTTCTGCTGCCGGAATTTGGCCCAGAAGCGTGAAGCGGGTTTCTTGAGCTCCGGCTTCATTGCGGGGGTAATCGCTTTCATTTATGTCCCTCCTTCGATATGGCTTTATCATAATCTTCCGGGAAACGGGGAAACACCCGAAGATTTAAGCGGGAAAACAGGGGGAAATCAGTTCTTTTCGTAAGCGCTTTCTGAAAAATCATCCTCCTGCAGTGAATCTTTCCGGCGGTAGACGGAGGGGGAGAGGCCAGTGATTTTTTTGAACTTCTCACGGAAATAATCCACATCGCTGAACCCGACTTCGCTTGCGGCCTGATGGATTTTGCAGCCCTGGTCCAGCAGTTCCTTGGCTCTCCCGATGCGTACATTGTCCAGATAGCTGTTGAAGGAGCTACCCGTACTGCTCTTGAACAGCTTGCCGAGGTACGCACTGCTGTAAGAGAACACATCAGCCAGGGTTTCCAGCTTCAGATTCTCGTCATAATGGCGGTGAATGAGGTCCAGCATCCGCTTCATTAATACATCCATCTCATCCCGGATAATTCCGCCTGCATATTGCTCCAGCAGATCCGTGATATAGCGCTGCAATTGGGGAAGTGAGGTATGCCTGTAGATTTGCTGGATTTGCCCGTCCACCCGGCTCTGCGCCTGGCCCAGCTCCTTGAATTCCAGAGAGAGCTTATTGAAAAGTGCCGAAACCGTCCGTACGTAATAGGATTTCACAGCCATCTCCGATAAGCCTGCGGCACTCATGATATCCCCGGCTTCCTGGATCAGGGAAGGGATCACGGTGAGGTTCCCGGTATCCATGGCAAAATACAGCCGGTCCATCACCGGTGCGAGGCTGCTCTCCGCATCCGGGAGCTTAGCCGGAAGTCCCGTCTTCATCTTCAGTGAGTCCGGACCGATCATCCCCGGCTCATCATAGAAGAAATGATCCTTCATCCGGGCCAGCGCCGATTGATGGGAGACGGAGAGCTCTTCCAGGCTGTCCACCATGTCTCCGGCGGTAATAATACATTCCAGTCCCTCGGCGGCGGATGCTTCGCGGATATTCTGCACGATTAATTTGCGGACCAGCTCCTTCTGGTAAGAGGGCTGCAGCAGCACGCCCAGATAAGAATCCAGCGAGAAGACGATGCCCCAGCTGTTGTTCTCGAAGCTTGCCGTCAGCCTGGCCTTGACGGCGGTGGAAGGTCCGTTATCCGCATGATCCTGGAGCAGCAGCCGGATCAGGATTACCTGATAGGAATCCCAGAGCAGGCCGGATTCCATTGCCGGGTCCACAAGTGCGGGCGCTGCTGGGTGCAGGCGGTTCTCCATCAGCAGGGACTGGACGAGCATCTCCCGGCTCCATACCTTGACGGCGGCATGATTCCTGCGGTCTATAGTCCGTGCATTCAGCACGTCAGACAGGCTGGTCAGATACTGCTGCAGCTCATCTTCATCGACAGGCTTAAGCAGATAGTTATCGATGCCGTAAGACAGCGCACGCTTGGCATAGCTGAAGTCGGCATATCCGCTCAGGATGATCATATGCATATCGGCCTCATCCTCCCGCAGCTCCCGGATCAGCTCCAGTCCGTCCTTCCCGGGCATGCGGATATCGATAATCATCAGATCCGGGGAATACAGCTCAACCTTATGCCGTGCTTCAATCGCATTGGCCGCCGTATCCACCACCCGGTAGCCAAGACTCTCCCAGTCCAGCAGCGTGACAAGTCCTTCACGGATAGACAATTCATCATCAACAATTAATACACTATACATAGGAATCACTCCTTAGGGGGATGGCGAAGCTGATCTGTGTGCCGTATCCGCTCTGACTGGCCAGGTTCAGGCCGCATTCCAGGCCATAGGTCAGCTGAAGACGCAGGTGGATATTGCGCATTCCGATATTATTGGTTTCATAATCATCCTTGTTGTCCAGCATTTGCCGGATTTCAGCGATCCGGGCAGCTGAGATCCCTATTCCGTTATCCGATACCTCAACCTTGAGCAGGGCATTCTCGACCCTGATGTCTACTCTGACCATTCCGCCGTCCATCCGGTTTTCCAATCCGTGAATGACGCAGTTCTCTACCAGCGGCTGAATAATCAGCGGAGGTATTTGTATGGCATTCGCTGCCGGATCTACATACAGCTCATAGGCGAGCCGGTCATTATAGCGGAATTTCTGGATGATCAGATAGCAGCTTACGGTCTCCAGCTCACTTTGCAGCGCTATTCTCCCATTGCCCACCTCCAGATTCTTGCGCATCATCTTACCCAGCAGCCGTACCACCTGGGAGATGTCGGTCTGGCCCCGGGAATGGGCTTTCATCCGGATCGATTCCAGGGCGTTGAACAGGAAATGAGGGTTAATCTGGCTGGCCATCATCTTGAATTTAATCTCATTCTGCTTCAGCAGGGTGGCGTTCTTCTGGCGGTTCGATTCCTGCACCTCGCTCATCAGATCGTTGATATTCCTTACCATATGATTGAATTGCCTGGCCAGCTGGCCGATCTCATCCTTGCCGTCTATCACCAGCCTCGCCTCCAGATTCCCGGATGCGACCTTGGAGATATGCTTGCTTAAGTGCAGCATGCGTCCGGTGAGCAGCCGTGAGAAGTAGTAGATCAGGATAATTGCCAGAATCAGAGCCGAGATAATGACCATAGACGCCAGTGAGATAATCCGGTTGGGTTCACCCACGATGCTCTCTACCGAGAAGATGGAGATAATCCGCAGGCTGTTCAGGCTGCCCCCGGGATGCCAGTCATCGATCAGCATTTTGGAGGGCTTGCCGTCAATCCTTACATCAGCCGGCCCTTGTCCGGCAAGGGGAGACAGCGGCTTGAAGTCGATGTCCTCCAGCGTCTTGCCCAGCGTATCTGCACGGTTCGAGGCAACAATGTTGTCGTTCTCATCAACGATAATTGTCTCGAAGGTCTCCTGATCCAGAATGGTGTTGAGCCTCTCCGTATTCACATTCACAATCAGCACGCCGGTTGTCCGCTGCTTCAGGAAATCGATCTTGCGGATCAGGCTGAGATAATACTGGCCGTTACGGTTGTCGCGGATATAATTCCAGCAGACCAGCCCTTTCTGGGCAAGGGCGGTCTGATACCAGGATTCCTGCGTTACTGCAGCATCTGCCTGGAGGAACTCCCAGTTGTCCAGCACCGTCGGGTTGTCAATGTACAGCCGGATGCTCGAGATTTCTTTGTATAGCCGGACGAATTCCCGGAAGTCCGGATAGTCCCAATAGGCCTGTACTACGTCGTAGACCGATTCATAACGGTGGTTGGCGGCCTCCTCCAGCCGGCTGTCATTGGACAGCCGGTAAGCGATATCGAGCGGGACATTCAGCATCTCGCCGGTTCTTTTTTTCACCCGGTCTACATTGGCTGTAATCTGCTCCAGTGCGTTATCCAGAGCCATATTCCGCAGTTCACTTGTCAGGAACACCCCCACAATCAGCACCGGAATCAGGACAACACAGCCAAAGGATAGAAAGAGCTTGGTCCTGAGCTTCAGATTGTTCATCAGGGTGATGATACGGGTATACACGAATACAATCCCCTCCGTCAGTCCATAATTGTTAACGCTTACATTAGAGTATATCTGCAAACTGTAAACCAATATATGTAATCTGTTTGGTTTTTATTGTCTTCATTTATGGAATTTGGAGAATTCAGCGGTTCTCCCTGACTGCAGATTCAGCCGGAGGGTGGGAGCGGGAACCATGGTAACGGTCATCATTCCCTGTGAAGCAGGTTGAAATGGTTAAAAATGAGGTTGTAATCCGCGATTTTTTTTCGCCGGATAGCATGTATTATTGTAGGTGAATTACTATAATTTTGAAATACATCGACGGGTGCAAGGCCTGGCCGGGAGGGGGGAGCAGCGCACAGATTCGAAGATTCATATAGGAATTCCAGTAAAGTGGAGGAAGAGACATACTGTACATTCCGCTTTTCAAGGAGGAACCGCAATGCCGGGAAGAATGAAATCCCCATTCGTGAAAAGGACGCTGCTAAGCGCCGTATTCACTACAGCAGCCTTAAGTTTACTGTGGTTTGCCCAGCCCGCCTTTGCTTATGATCTGTCGAACAGCAATTTTCAGGTCAGTACCGGTACCAACGGCGATATCACCAGCCTGAAGCTGACCGGAGATAACTTCCCCACCAACTATGTCATGAATGCCACCAATGCCCCCAACCAGAATACGGCAGACCACCAGTGGCTCGGAGAGCTGATGTTCACTTACCGGCTGAACAACGGCGCCTGGACCAAAGCTTTAACCAATAAATCAGCCGACGGCCGCACGCAGAGCCAGACCGGCAGTACGGTCAATATCATCTACCAGAATTCCGCAAATGCCGAAGGTATCCGTAATTTCCGGGTGAATGAAAGCTATTCTCTTGTAAGCGATTACTTGCTCTGGCAGATTCAAGTGACCAACACCAGCACACAGACTCTGGAGATCGGTGATTTCGGCCTGCCGCTGCCCTTCAACGAATTCTGGACCGGCGGAGGCAATGAGCAGATCTATGAAACCAGGGTAGTTACCCAATCCTTCATCGGCAATAACAGCTCCTATGTAACCGCGCAGCGCCCCAGCGGCATCGGGCCTTCGCTCCTGCTGGTGCCGGATGCCACCACCGGTGCAGGCTTCGAGTATATGGATAACTGGCGCATCCAGGATCATGCGGGCAGCAAATGGGCGGGCGATCAGGGAGGCTGGGTGGAAGGCCTCTCGGTCTACTACATCCACTCCAATGTGATTAAGAGTACGGGGCGCGGCTACCTGCCGAACAGCAGCCTGACACTTGCCCCGGGAGCAAGCAAAACCTATGCCTTCAAATTCTTCAAATCAGCCAGTGAGCAGGCCACCAAGGACCGGCTGTACTCGGAAGGGCTGATTGATACCACGGTAGTACCGAGCTTAGTCGTGCCAACTAACCAGACGGCCAAATTCGACCTCCGCACGTCCAAGACTATCACTTCCGTAACTGCGCAGTATCCGTCCGAAACGACGGTGACTTCCCTTGGAACAACGGCAGGGGATCACAAGCTGTACTCCCTGCAGATGAATCATCTGGGCCCCAACAACATCACAGTCAATTATGGCAGCGGAGAAAAGACGACCCTGCAGTTCTACGCCATTGAACCGGTAGATACGGCGCTCCAGCGCCATGCCACCTTTATGGTCAACAATCAGCAGTGGAACGTGCCGGGAGATATCCGGGACAAGGCGTTCGATGACTGGATGATGCAGACCAATAGCAAACGCAATAATTTTGCCGGGTACTGGGGCTGGGGGGATGACTGGGGATACACACATGCCCAATTCCTCGCCGAGAAGAACGTCCAGAAGCCTGTAACCTCAGAAATCACTGCACTCGACCAGTATCTGGAGACCACGATCTGGACGAACCTGATGGCCGGCCATCATACCGATTACCTGGTGCCTGACTTCCTCATGGCCGCGCCGAACACTACACCGACCTACCGGGGGTACGCTTACCCGCATATCTACAATACGTATTTCAGCATGTACAAGATTTCCAAGCTGTACCCCGGCCTGATCACCTATACGCAGCCGAGCAATACTTATCTGCTGCGGGCGTATAACATTATGAAAGCGCTCTATGACGGTCCTGTAGCCTACAACTGGAATACGGGCCTCATGGGCGAGGTGACTACTCCGGAGATCATCAAGGCTCTGCAGGCAGAGGGCTATACTACCCAGGCCAATGATATCATTGCCAAAATGAATACCAAATACAACAATTTCGCCAGTACCGCATACCCTTACGGCTCCGAATACAACTATGACAATACCGGCGAAGAAGCCGTGTATATGCTGGCGAAGATGAATAACAACAATACGATTAAGAGTAAAATCAACACCAAAACCCGTGCCGTCCGCGGAAAAATGCCGGTCTGGTATTTCTACTCCGATCCGGTAACAATCAATGGGGAGCCCTGGTGGCAGTTCCAATACACCGCAGCGCTTGCCGGAACGGCAATGGATGACTGGGTGCGCAGTAATTCCGCCACTCCTGAAGTAGAGCAGCGCCTAACCTATGCCGCCAAGCTCGCGAATCTGACCGCGATCAACTCCGGGCAGATCAGCTCCGATCCGGCGGATATCGGCGCCGTATCGTGGACGTATCAGGCGATGAAGGGTAACAACGGCGCACTGGGCCTTGACGGCGGACCGCTGTTCAATGGCTGGCGCGGCATGTCCGGCGAAGCGGATCTCGGCCTGTTCGGGGCGATCAAGCTGCTTAGCTCCGATGTGGCAGTAGACCCGATCTTCGGGCTGTACGGCTACGGCTGCGAGGTTACGGAGAGCGGCGGGAACTACATCGTTACACCCAAGGACGGCGTATACCAGCGCCTGAATCTGATCACTGAGAAATGGGGCATGAGCCTGGAGCGGGACAAATACACTCTGGCAACCGTCGCTAAGGCGAAGACCAGTGCCAGCTTCACGCTCAGCAATGCAACACCGGGGACCGCACATGTTACGAAGGTGGCCTTTAACGGATTTGCCCCAGGAACCTATAACGTAACGGTGAACAATGTGGCATCCGGCAGCTTCACGGCAGTGAACGGGCAGACTGCAACCGCCAGCCTGAATATCGGCACGGGGTCTTCCTATGAAGTGAAGATCCAGCAGGGAACCGCCACCCCGGTCTCCTCCATCGTTGTTAACTACAACATGAACCAGTCCTCCGGAACAACGGTTACGGATTCCTCTTACGGCTTGAACCATGCGGCACTGACCGGAACCTCCACCTGGGTTACCGGCCGCACAGGTGCAGGCAATGCGCTGAATCTCAGCGGAACCAGCGCTTACGCCTCACTGCCGGCTGGCGTGGTCAGTCAGCTGAATGACTTTACGATCTCTGCCTGGGTCAAGATTACGGCTAATAGTGACTGGGCGAGAATCTTTGATTTCGGCACAGGAACAACCGCTAATATGTTCCTGGCGCCCCAGATTGGCGGCGGCGGGATGCGCTTTGCCATTACCACCGGCGGCAACAGCACCGAGCAGCAGCTTACAGCAACTGCACCGCTGGCCACCGGAGCATGGAAGCATGTCGTTGTGACCCTGTCCGGCACGACAGGCCGTCTCTACCTGGACGGCGTACAGGTTGCCGTCAATACAAGCATGACACTGAAGCCTTCCAGCCTGGGCAATACCACGCAGAATTATATCGGCAGATCACAATACGGTGATCCGAATCTGAACGGCGCTGTCGATGATTTCATCATCTTCAACCGTGCCCTCAGTGCTTCCGAGATTACCGCACTCTTCGGAGGGACGATGCCTGCGCTGTCGGCTTCCGCTTCCCTGGAGGAACTGGATGCCCTGCAGCCGGATTCCGGGCTTGCCCTGCCGCTGCTTGACGAAGCGGATGGACAGCAGCCGGACAGCGAAGTCACTCCGCTGCCGGATAGCAGTGCTCCTGATCCAGGTGCACCTGAGGTTCCTGTGACACCTGAAGCACCGGTAACACCTGAAGTGCCTGTAAGCTGACCTCCGGAAGTCTTCCAGAGAAATGCATATAGTGAAGAGGGAGAACCCGTGAGATAGGGGACTCCCTTTTTGTCGTTTATGAAGCGGACGGAGCGGCTGTCCTGGAATTTAATCCGGCTGTGCACACTCAGCGTTTCCGGATAAACCTGCTGCGGAAGTCCGACGGGGACAGGCCTTCCTTCTTGGAGAAGCAGGAGGAGAAATGGGAGACATGATGGAAGCCGACCTCCTCGGCAATCCGGGTCACGGACCAGGAGGTCTGCAGCAGCAGACGCTTCGATTGCTCGACACGGTAGTTCTGGAGATAAGCCATAGGCGTCATGCCGTAAGCTTTCAGCATGCTTTTGGCCAGATAGTTGGAGTGGTAATTCAATTCCTTCTGCAGCAGCGGATTGTTGATGTCCTGGGTATAATTGCGGCGGATATAGAGCTCGATGCGTTCGGCAAGCTGGATGGCGGTAGCGTCAGAGGGGGAGGCGAGGTCACGGTCCAGATGCTGGAGGAAGGACTGAAAGGAAGCCTGGCGCTTCCAGTTCCGCAGGGACTGCGGTTCATGCTCCTGCTCGAAGAACAGGTCCAGCACCTCCATTGCCTTGGCTGTAATCTTCATATGCTTGGGGATGTAAATGGAACAGACGTCGGCATGATTGAGGTAGGCCTTCTGCTTATGGCTCTCAATTAAGGCACTCTGATTGTCCAGACATTCATCCATGCTCTCACATTCCTTCCAGCTGCCAAAGGTCTGGAAATGAATCCAGATAATCTTCGTATCCCCGGTGCAGGGAGCGCTGCCGTAATGATGCCCGTCCGGACGGAGAATGAGGATCTCGCCTTCCTTCAGCTGCCACTCCTTCCCGTCCTCAACGACCGGCAGGGTTCCCTTCAGCACAACAATCAAATCGAATACCCCGATGCAGTTGCGGTCGATGTGATAATCACCAGCCGTATAAGTGGCGTGTCCGCAATCTATGAAGTAAGGAATCGGCGGGGAAATGAAATGGAGTATCGGTGAGAGCATTTGATAAGCCTCCAGTAGGTTGAAATGATGAAAAATAAGGTTGGAAATCCTCGTTTTTTCTCATGATACAACATGTATTATTATTAATAAAGCGCTTTCTTTGAAGTTGGAAAGATGAAAAAAAAGGGCTCGGCAATTAACGGTTGGCGCAGTCAAGGGGGAGCTGCGAACAGGCGGGAGAATTCTGTAACAGAGATGAGAGGAGCGTTCCATATAATGAATGAAATTACTACAGCCGCATCCGGCAAGGTTCAGATCCAAGATGTGTTCTGGTCCGAATATATCCGTCTTGTCCGCGAAGTTATGGTTCCTTATCAGTGGGAAGCGCTGAATGACCGTATTGAGGGGGCTGTTCCCAGCCATGCGATCCGCAATTTCAAGATTGCTGCCGGACGGGAGGAGGGCGGGTTCAACGGAATGGTCTTTCAGGACAGCGATGTCGGCAAATGGCTCGAAGCGGTTGCTTATCTGCTGGAGACCCGGCGGGATTCCGCGCTTGAGGACATTGCCGATGAGGTGATTGAACTCCTGATTGACGCCCAGCGGGCTGATGGCTATCTGAACACCTACTTTCTGCTGAAGGAACCGGGGCAGGAATGGAGCAATCTGGCGGAATGCCATGAATTATATTGCGCCGGACATCTGATTGAAGCGGCAACAGCTTACTACCGGGCTACGGGGAAAAGAAAGCTGCTGGATGCGGTCAGCCGCTATGCCGATTACATAGCTTCTGTATTCGGAACCGGACCCGGCAAGCTGCACGGGTATGACGGGCATCAGGAGATCGAGCTGGCACTCGTGAAATTATTCCATGCGACAGGGAAGCGGGAGTATTTAGAGCTGGGGCGTTATTTCCTGGAGCAGCGGGGGCAGCAGCCATCTTATTTCGAAGAGGAATGGGAGCGGCGCGGCCGTACCTTGCATTTCCCGGAACTCGACATGGTGCATGATCCCCTCTACAACCAATCCCATGTTCCGGTCAGGGAGCAGGCCACTGCAGAGGGACACGCGGTCCGCCTGGTGTATATGTGTACAGCGATGGCTGATATCGCCCTGGAAACGAAGGACGCGGGGCTGCTTGCCGCCTGCCGGAAGCTGTGGGATAACATCGTGAATAGAAGGATGTATATTACCGGCGGCATCGGGTCCATGGAACAAGGGGAATCCTTCACGGCCGATTATGATTTACCGCCTGATCTGGCTTATGCCGAGACCTGTGCATCTGTAGGGCTGATCTTTTTTGCCCGGCGTATGCTGGCCCTTGATCATCACTGCAAATATGCGGATGTGCTGGAGAGAGCCCTCTACAATACCGTAATCAGCGGCATGTCGCTGGATGGGACCAAGTTCTTCTATGTGAATCCGCTGGAGGTGTACCCGGAGGTTCTGGGCAAGAACAAGAATTATAAGCATATACAAGCAGAGCGCCAGGGCTGGTTCACCTGCGCCTGCTGCCCGCCCAATGTCGCGCGTCTGCTGGCTTCGCTGGGAGATTACATGTATTCTGCGCAAGGGGATACCTTATACGTGGAGCTCTATATCGGCGGACAGCTGGAAACGGTGTTGAACGGGTTGCCGTTAAGGCTCGAACAGCATTCCAGTTACGTTACGGATGGCAAGGTCCGCTTTGTGGTCGATCCGGAGCAGGAGCGGGAATTCACCATCGCCCTGCGCATGCCGGAGTGGAGCAATGAGGCGATAGTATCCATACAAGGCCAGGCCCGTACATACAGCGGCGGAAGTGCTGACGGGTATATTCATCTCACCCGCAGCTGGGCGCCCGGCGATGCCATTGAGGTATGCTTCGCGATGCCGGTGCGCCGGATGAAGGGACATCCGCATATCCGCCAGATTTTCTCCAAAGTCGCCCTGCAGCGCGGTCCGTTCGTCTATTGTCTGGAGGAGGCAGATAACGGAAAGCGGCTGTACCAGCTGCGTCTGCCTGCCGGGCAAGCCTATACTCTTGCCGAAGAACCGGGATTCCCGGCGGGCATTCAGACGCTAAGCGTCCCGGGGATCAGGGCACAGCCGGAAGGGGGGGCAGCGGAGGGATTGTACAGCAGCGGAGCCTCCTGGACCGGCCGGGAGGTGCAGCTGAAATTCATCCCTTACTTTGCCTGGGCTAACCGCGGAGCTGGTGAAATGTCCGTCTGGGTTGAGGAGGAAGCTGGCAGATAAGTGGATATACAACTCCTGCTGCCGCAGAACAGAATTTAACCGGTGGAGCTTAATAGAGTACCAGAGTAATCAGAGGTGTCCCCAGAGCCGTTGCATGGCTGGCCGGGGCATCTCTTTTTGTGTATGGCGCCCGTCATACTCCGGCGGTCCATCAGCGATAGCACCTATGCGGACTGGAGAGCCGTTATTTGGCCAAATCAGGCCTTTTTGCAGGCTATGCGGACTCAGATGCACTTATCGGACCCGGCTTCCCTCATTTTAAGCCCGAGAGAGCAATATAACGGCTCCTGGGTCCGCGACAGGCAGTGAAACAGGTTTTTTCGCCAAATAAGGTCCTCTGAGTCCGGATAGCTCTGCGGGAGGACGCGTTCATTTGCACTCCGCCGGCTAATCTACTCCTCACGAATATTATTTTAAATTTACAATTATGAATTTTTATTAGATAATATAACGAAACGTATCGTATCGTTTATTCATAGGCAATAACAGCGATTCAGGGGGGTGAACCATTGAACACGGACATAAACATAAATGTGAAGCACAAGGAAGCCCGCAGCAAACAGGGGATTCTGGAGGCGACGATTGAGATGCTCGCTGCAAACAGTTATTCCTCTTTAACCATTGAGGCGGTGGCGTCACAGGCCGGAGTAGGCAAATCAACCATTTACAGATGGTGGAACAATAAAGCGCGTCTTGTACTGGATGCGTTTCTCATGACTGCGGAATCTGAGTTTGATTTTGACGCCGATAAACCGATTCAGGATAACTTTAGGCAGCAGCTTGAAGCATTGGCGCGTATTCTGAACAGCCCGATCGGGAAGTCCACCTTAACCATCGTTACGGAGAATGATGAGATTGCCAAAGACTTTTACACCCTATTCTTAATCACCAAGCGAAATACAGCCAAACAGGCGCTCCAGGCAGCCATCGATAAAGGTGAAGTGAAGTCGGCGGTTAACCTGGATGTCGTCCTGGATCTGCTCTATGGTCCCATTTACTTTCAGATTCTGATCTATAAAAAAATCCCGGATGAGGATTACATCAACGATCTGTTGATCCATGTGATGAATGGAATCGCTGCTGCTGCGGCAAATTAAAAATATTATTAAACCGGGGGAACTCTACTTCATGAATCAGGCGAAAAGCAAGCAAAGCGGCAATCCAAGCTACTCTTTTATGACGGTCATTTTATTCTGGTGCGGATTGGTCATCTTAACCAGCATGTATATCACAATTCCTTTGGCCGATGTATTTACGCAGGCCTTTCAGATCAGCCCGGGTGAGGCCGCCTGGATCGGAAGCTCGTTCTCACTCTGTTATGCGCTGGGCTGTCTGCTCTACGGGCCGTTCTCAGACAGATACGGACGTAAAATATTCCTGGCGGCAAGTATTATCGGGTTAACTTTAGTCACTGTTGCGATCGGATTTGTGGATAGCTTCTACGGTCTTATTGTTCTCAGAGGGGTTCAGGGGCTTATTGCCGCTGCATTCGCACCGATTTCACTCGTGTACGCCGGGGAAATGTTTCCTCCCCATAAAAGACTTACAGCTCTCGGTTTCATAAGCTCCGGGCTGCTGATGGCAGGGATCGTAGGCCAGGTGTTTAGCGGGCTGGTTAACGAATATTGGGGCTGGCACGAAATTTTCTTCATTCTCGGAGGGGTGTACGGGATTACGGCAGTCATTGTCATTCGTTTTCTCCCGAAGGATGAATTGCACCGCCCGAAAGAAAATGTGCTGCTAAAGTTCAAGCAGATGGCCGGGCTGCTCAAACAAACACAGCTGCTGCTGGCTTTCGCCATAACTTTTGTGCTGTTGTTATCCTTGGTCGGGATGTATACCGTATTAGGAAGTTACCTAAGCTCAGCCAAGTTCGGCCTCTCCGCACAGGCAATCCTTTCGATTCGTGCAGCGGGCATCGCCGGAATGCTGTTGTCACCCTTCTCGGGAAGAATTGCCGGGCGGCTGGGGATGGCTGCTGTTCTGCGGGGCGGATTAGCTCTAGCTTCAGCAGGGCTGCTTGCCTTAGGCTTGAACCCGGGCCTGCCGGTTATTGTCCTGATGAGTGTTGTTTTTGTGGCGGGGATTGCCCTGGTAACTCCCGTGGTTATTTCAATTGTCAGCCAGCTGGGCGGGAGTGCGCGCGGATCGGCAATTTCATTCAACGCCTTTATTCTGTTCTTAGGCGCCAGCACGGGACCCCTGTTAGCCCTGAAATTATTAAAGACGGAGAACTACCCGCTTTCCTTCGGGATTTTGGGGTCAATTATTTTCCTGGGATTCCTGGTTTCTCTTCTATTAAAACTGCCATCCAGAAGGCCTGTCACAAGTGAACAGGTGTCTGCTGTACCGGCAGAATAACAGTTACTGTTCGAAGGCATGCGATGATTCCATCGTATGCCTTTTTAAGTTGATATTCTTGAATTAGCCGCTATCCGTTGACAATTTATAAAAAAGTAAGCTATTATCTATTTAAATGTCAGTAAGTACTGACAGTCATTATTAAAAGCAGAAACGAGGCGAATGAATGTAATGGACGATAACGTTCAATCAAAGGATAGTATGCGGACCAATCATGGTATGCCATTAATGCGTATTCTTGTTTTCACACTGATCATCTCCGTCATGAATGGAACGATGTTCAATGTGGTTCTTCCGGTGATCAGCAGACAGTTTCAGCTTTCGCCATCGCAGGTGAGCTGGATCGTGACCGGTTATCTGATTGTATATGCCATTGGCACAGTGACCTTCGGCAAACTGACGGACAAATACAGCTTGAAGAATCTGCTGACATTCGGGCTATTGTTCCTTTCTGCCGGCTCCATAGTGGGGCTACTTGCTACCGAGTATTGGATGATGATCGCCGCCCGTATTCTGCAGGCTGTTGGAGCATCGGTCATTCCTGCGCTGGCCATGATCATTCCCATCCGTTATTTTGCACCGGAAAAGCGCGGCCGGATGTTAGGCACCAACGTAATCGGGACTTCTCTTGGCGCTGCACTAGGCCCGATTATTGCCGGCTTCGTGTCCACTGCCTGGAACTGGCAGGTGCTGTTTGTGATTCCTCTACTGTCGCTGTTTACACTGCCGTTGTACCGCAAATATCTGGATGATGAGAAAGGGAAAGACAGCACAATCGACTTCATCGGCGGAGTTCTTTTGGCAGGAACGATTGCTGCCTTATTGCTTGCGTTGACCAACGGAGGGAAGGGGTATGCTGTGACAGGGGGTGTTATGCTGATCTTGTTCATGGTGCGTATCCGCTATGCTGCTGATCCGTTCGTCAAACCTGCTGTGTTCCGCAACAGACCGTTTACCTTCGGTTTAGCGATATACTTTGTGATGGCTGCTATAGGCTTCGGGACTCCGTTTACTACCCCTCAGCTGCTATCCCAGGTGAACCAGCTCTCACCAGCCGTTACGGGGATCATTATGCTGCCGTCGGCGCTTGTCACTGCATTTATGGGACGCAAAGGGGGCAAGCTGGCGGATGAGAAAGGCAATCCTTTTCTGCTATATACAGCTGCCAGCATTCTTATCTTTGGTTTCTTATGCTTGTCTTCTGTTGTGGGGATGTCACCGGTCTTTATTTCGGTCTTTCTTATCTTCAGTGTGCTCGGTCAATCTTTGATGCAGATTGCTTTGACGAATACCGTTTCACGGACGCTGCCGAAGGAGCAGATCGGGATTGGGATGGGCCTCTTGTCCATGTTTAATTTCATTGCCGGGGCGGTCTCTGCCGCTGTCTTCGGGAAGATTCTTGATATGGGTACAACTGCTATTCATCTGAACCCGTTCCCACACAATAGCACTGCCTTCGTATACAGCAATATTTTCCTGGCGCTCGCGTTATTGGTTGCTGTAATGGTCTTGCTCTTCTTCCTTCAATTCGGGCGCAGTGCTAAAATACAAAGCGGAGGTGAATTAAGTGAGCGAAGACAGCAGTATAAGCAACAGTGACAAATTGCTGCTCGCAGCAATCGATTTAATTGCAAGCAAGGGGTATAAAGGGGTAACTACCCAGGAAATAGCTGCCGCAGCCGGATTCAGTGAGAAAACATTGTTCCGCCACTTTGGAAGTAAACAGAATCTGCTCGAGGCTGCCTTTGACCGCTTTCATTATGCTGAAGAAATGACCAGGCTGTTTGATGAGAAACTGATCTGGGATTTGCAGGCAGACTTGCTGCTGATCAGCCGGACCTACCATGAAATCATGAACCGCAACCGGAAGATGATCATGATCAGCGTGAAGGAAGCAGATAATTTACCGGGATTCAGTGAAAGAACATTGAAGCATCCCAGACAATTTATAAGTATTTTGACGAATTATTTCACGGTGATGGCCGGCAAGGGGAAGCTGACCGATGTCAATCCGGAGATTCAGGCCTATTCCTTCATCTCGATGAATTACGGGGTTTTCGCCAACAACCTGGATATTGGTACAATCTCAATTGAGACATTCATTAAGGAGAGTGTACAGACCTTCACCAGGGGGTTAACCCCATAAAGAGAAGGCTATTCAATAAAAGAGGCTGGCTGCCTATAACGGGAGCCGGCTTTTTTGCTATGAAATATAGTTCAATCTAATCAATTGGCAGCGATTGAGATAAATAACTAAAATTCTGCAACCCTGACTGAAATTTGCTGCCTTATGAATTCAAACATGATGAAATATAATTGAGAGAACAGAAGCGGTTGGAAGAAAAGGGGCGGGAGATGGCCAGGGTTAGGAGCACAGCAGAGCAGCTTAAGAGGTGGTTTGCGGATCTATCCATTCAAATCAAGCTGATTGGGGCTTATATCGTGATTATTCTGGTTCCGGTTATTATAATTTCCAACTATTTGTTTACCGGGTTCTATCAGAATACGATCCAAGACATTATCAAGGAGAACCGTTACCAGACCGATAATGAGAAACAAGAGATTATGAGCAGGATTGGAGTGATGGAGCACTCAGCCATATTACTGGCTTCTGACAGGCAGCTGATGGAATATGTAAGAATAGAATCGGAGCCTAAGGTATCAGAACTCATGCAGTTCCAGAAGTTTTCCTTCAACTCTTTGCTAAATATATTGTACATTAATCCGGAGATAGAGAGCATCCGCTTTTATGTGAAGAATCCCTGGATCAGTGAGCTTTGGCCGATCATCTACCATGAAGAACGGATCACGGATATTCCTTTTTATTCCAGGGTTATTAGCCGAAATGGATACCCTTTATGGGAGATTCAATCTGAAGATGCACTAAATCTGGACGATAAACCTGCTGTAAACCCAAGCTCCGTAGTCTCCTTAATGCTCGAATTTAAACATGTTAATAATCAGAATCTCTTCCAGCATCTTGGAATCATCAAAGTCGAAATGCCCATCGGGAATTTCTTCAAAAAAGCTTATAACAACAGCAGTGACCGGGACTCCCGGTTCTACATACTTGATCAGCAGGGCAATCTGCATGCCAACAGCACAGACCCGCTACCGGGATTGGATGAAGCTGATATTCAGCAGGCTGTCGCTAAGTACAAGCAGGCAGGCAAGTCATCGTTGCTGCTCTCCCACAAGGGGGAGGATTTCCTATACCTTGTTGAACCTATCGATAAAATAAATGCAGAGCTTATCAATGTGATTTCATTACACACTACATATTCCAAGATAGATCAAACCCGAAACACCGTTATTGTGGTTATTCTAATCCTGCTGATACTTCTGGCAATTACAACCTTCTTCATGCAGTCCATCATATTGAAAAAATTGAATATTCTGCGGGACTCCATGAAACAAGTACGCGGCGGTGACTTTGGCGTAGACATTGATGTCAAGGGCGGCGATGAGATCGGAGAGCTGGCCCACCATTTCCGGCAGATGCTGAATACGATCAATGGAATGATCGCCGATGCGGTGAAGCGCAGCGCAGCCACGAAAGAAGCCGAGCTCCAGGCGTTGCACAATCAGATTGATGCTCATTTTTTATATAATACCCTGGAGAATTTGAAGATGCTTGCAGAGGTTGAGGGACAGTATGTAGTATCGGATGCGCTCACTTCCCTGGGCAGTATGATGCGTTACAATCTCCGATGGACAGGTGATCGGGTGCAGCTGAGAGATGAAATGGGGCATATTCAGCATTACATAGCAATTATGAGCATCCGTTATGATGAGAAGCTGAAACTGGAGATTGAGGTGGAGGACAGATTTTGGGATCACGAGATATTGAAGATGTCGCTGCAGCCTATTGTGGAGAATGCCTTGAAGCACGGGGTTTATTCCCCTCTGATGAAAAGTGACGGCCTGATTGTGGCTATCCATGCTTTTGAAGACGGGGGTTTCTTCTATATTGAGGTGACTGACAACGGTATCGGAATTGCAGAGGATAAGCTGCAGGAGCTGAATCGTAAGCTGATTATGAGTGAAGAGGAATTCAATGCATTGCCTCGGGAGACGACGGAAACAACGGAGCTGAATAAGGGCAGCGGCATCGGGCTGAGAAATGTGAATCAGCGGATTCAGATGGTGTACGGTAATGAACATGGACTCCAGATAGAGAGCAAGCGGAGAAGCTATACCCAAGTGACCGTTAAGCTGCCTTTATTAACATCAGGTAGAGGAGGAACGCAGATTATATGAGAAAGCTCCTGATTGTGGATGATGAAAAGAATATCCGCCGCGGGCTTCAGGCCATGATTGAGCGGGAATATACAGATGTCTATGACATTCACTTGGCTTGCGATGCTTTTGAGGCGCTGGATATACTGAAAGCTGTGCATATAGACCTTCTGATTACAGATATTCGTATGCCGGAGATGGATGGGATCGGATTGATAAAATCGATTCAAGACTTCCATCTTAAGCCAGTAATTGTGATTGTCAGCGGCTATGATGATTTCTCTTATGCCAAAGCGGCTATCCGCTATGAAGTGAAGGAATATCTGCTCAAACCGGTGATCCGCGAGGAATTGGCTGCTGCAATTAAGCGCGCTGAAGAGGAGCTTGGACGAAGAGAAGAAGTGATAGATGCACTGTCCGCGTCCTCTGAGCAGCGGGAGGAGTACATGGAGAGCCAGCTGAATTACTACGCGGGCTATCCATCAGCGGAGGTGGAAGAGGTTAGAGAGCGGCTGACCCAGCTGGAGCTGAACTGGATGGATCACGGTTTTCATGCAGTGATGATTAAATATGCGGGAGATTTGCAGGCACTAGGGACGGTTACCTTTAAGGCGCAGATCCATACGTTAATAGAACAGCTTCAGCCTGCATTTCATTTTCGCTTTGTACGTTTTTTTGGCCGGAATACGCAGGCTGTTATCCTGACGGAAGGGATGCATGCTGCCCGGATAGTAACCGGACTGCTGATGCAGGCAGATTCTCACCTGAACATCGCCGTAAGCGGGCTGAATTATGGGATGGAGAAGCTGTACTCTGCTTATGAGGAGGCGGTTGTTTCTTTGAAGCATACTTTCATGCTGCCCGCACCCGGTATCGTAACATTCGAAGAGGTTTGCCTTAAGGATAATGGCTATCAGGTGCCGGCAGATACAATCAAAAGGGTTGCGAATATGCTGGGTTCAGGGCGGGAGAAGGAGATGCTGGGCCTGCTGCATGAGATATTAGACGCTGCGGATATCAGCCCGAAGAATATCGGGTATCTTGAGGAAATCAGCAGAGCCTTGAACGAAACTGTATTTGATCAAACCATTCAATTGTATGGAAAAGAAGAATCAACGGAAAGACAGCAACGGTACAGCAAGATTAGCGATTTATATCAGTTCAGCTGTTTCCAAGACTATTACCGTGAAGTAGAGAGCTTGTTCCTGCTGCTGGATGGCAACCTCCAAACCTTGAAATCCGTGCAGATCGATAATAAAGAAATGAAGAAGGCGATCCAGTACATTCATGAGAACTATGCGCAGAATATTAATATGACCATTATTTCTAATCTAGTGTCCTATAACTATTCTTATTTCAGCCAGGCCTTCCGGGATTACACGGGAGAGAACTTTGTGACCTACTTGAAGAAAGTCAGGATTGGTAAGGCCAAGCAGCTGCTCCAAACCACAGATGATATGATTTACGAGATCGCCAAGAAATCCGGGTTCGAGAACACCAAGAACTTCAACCGCGTATTTAAAGAAAGTGAAGGCGTGAGTCCGGTAGAATATCGTAATCAGCAAAAAGTACTATCTGCGTCAATAGATCAATAGCCGAAATGTTTACCATCCCTTACTCTTTCATCTCAATGGTTATCTCTTAAATTTATGGAGGATTAATCCGATAAAAAGGAATCTGCATAACAATAATGGATATATATTGATAAGGAAGCAGGGATGATATTGTCTTCCACGAAGCTTGCGTTTAACGAAGATGAAGTCCAGCGCCTGCAGACCAAA
>NZ_WHOB01000098.1 GCF_013141775.1 Paenibacillus phytohabitans | reverse complement strand
TTTTGGAAGTCACTTTCATGATTTCCGTTACTCACTCGTTGTTCAGTTTTCAAAGATCAAGCTCGTTGTCAGCGCCGCTTACCGCGTCACCAGCAACTCTTATAATATATCACATCCAACCGATCAATGCAAGCTCTTTTTTCAACTTCTTTTCGAGCTCGGCGTTGATGTTTCGCGGCCAGAAATAGAATATATCATGTATGGATATTCAATGCAAGCATTATTTTAAAACTAGCATATCAGGTTTATTCTTACGACTTCTTCTTTACCTCAATATATTCTCTGTACATATCAGGTAGCTGAGAATTCTGCATGATCGATTCTCCAGTGTGCTTGTCTATTATACCGGCTTCAAACTTTAAACCTTTGTAACGGGGTTCTTCTATAAACTCAACTTCTGCTGGAGTAGTATCCCTAGATCTTCAGCTGTATCCCAGACGAGGGGGCGGATTTCTTGCAGGTGTACCCAAAGTTTATCAGCATCCTCACTCTTAACAGTCCAAACCACCGGGATGTTCAAACCAAGCGCATATCCTGCTGCAAAATACACCTCAGGGGACTGACCGGTTACATCGGCGATAATCAGCTTGCTATCCGCTATAGGCTTCAAAGAATCTTCTTCGCCTGCCTGCACAAGCACGCGGGGCAGATAACCATACTGCTCGATCTTAGGCAGCAGCTTCTCCAGCCACTCCGTGCGTAATTCCTCCTCATTCGGCAGAAGAACGACGCAGTGCTTTATGTTCTTACCTCCGGTTATTGCAGCGGCTTCGCCCCAACCCTGCGCGGTAAGCTTAAAGGTCATACCTTCCCTTATCAGCAACTCCTCACTTCTCAGCTTTTCGATGATATAGACCAGTTCTTGCAGATTGGGAGAATAGGTCAGGTTATAGCTGCTGGAAAGGGGTTGAATGACAACCGGCTGCCCCGGACCCTCGGAATGTCTATACAGATATTGCAGCAGCCGGTTTCCTTTATCTTCAAGGGTCACAGGAATGGCCGGAGAATTCACAATAGAATCCAAATCGCCGGCACTTAGAATGACCCTCTCACCACAATCGGTCTTCTCCCGGATATACGCCGATACCAAATGGAGCATTTCACGTTTCTGTTGCTGAGAGAACGAAAGTATGGACTGATAGCTGTCTCTCAGGAGGTTATAGAACCCGCCGGGTGAACAGGAGCAGTCAGCATACCGGTCGTAATCGCCTTCAGCTGTAATCGGAACAATCTGATCGCAGAACAAGCAGTGTTTTTTAAGCATGATAATTTACCACCTCTTATGAATAGCTATCACCCTACCTTACCAAGATTGTTATGAAAAGTAGACAAGCAGATCTTTCCTTAAATGGGAGAGTCCCTTCCGCCCAGCTGAACCACTGTAGCTCAAGGTGGTATCTTTTTGCTGTTATCGCTATGCTATATGTTATTTATTAAGGAAACCCGCTTAATTAAACTGCCAGCAGCTGAGGCTGAGGTTGCCATATTGATAGCTCCGGTGAAGCAGTTTAGCCTTCCGGTTCACATCCCCCGCCCCCATGGCAAGCAAGAGCGGAATGAAGTGTTCGTTCGTAGGCACGGCCTCCCCCGCATAGGGAGCAAGCCCGCGGTATTGAAACAGGGCTTCCGTATCCCATGCCTCCACTTTGCTCTCAATCCAGTTGTCGAATTGTTCTGCCCACCCGTCAATATCCTCAGAACGCCAGTTTAATTTCCGCAAATTATGAACGGTCCCTCCGCTCCCGATAATCAGCACATCCTGCTCGCGAAGCTCTGCCAGAGCCTTGCCGATCTCATACTGCTGTTCATTAGGCAGATCACGATTTACAGATAGCGCTACTACCGGGATATCTGCATCCGGATACAGCAGCTTCAGCACAGCCCACGCCCCGTGATCCAGCCCTCTTTGTTCGTCCCTGACGCTCTTCACACCATGCTGGGTGAATAAGTTCTGAATCTGTTCCACTACCACCCGGTCACTATGCGCCGGATACATCATCTGGTACAGCTCATCCTGAAATCCGCCGAAATCATAAATGGTGTCATACGTGGCAGCGGCGCCAACCGTCTGTACCGTTTCCTCCCAATGAGCGGAGAAGAGGATTATCGCCTTCGGTCTTGGGGTGCGGTCTTTGAACTCTTTTAACAGCTTAGTGTATTCGTTATCCTCAAGAACAATGGATGGTGCCCCGTGCGCGAAGAAATAGGAAGGTATCATATGTTCTCACTCCTTATTTAGTATTTAATTCCGCATCCTGCTTGAACCAATTCAAGAAATCGAGCTGATTCTGTTCAGAGACACCGTGATCGGTCGGGTACAGTTTGAAAGTTAAGCGCTCCGTTTGTTCTTGTAGATAGGCAGCTGTCTCGTGTCCTATTCGTACCGGAAATACAGAGTCGTACTCTCCATGTGAGCCAAATACAGAGACTTCCTTAATACTCCGGAGCCTGTACTCCGCTTTTACAAACTCAGGAATATATCCGTTCAGCGCTACAATCCCTTTCAACTGATCCCCCATCGTAAGCGCCAGTGTCATGGACAGAATGGCCCCCTGGCTGAAGCCGAGCAAATAACGTTTGCCAGGATCAACCGGATACTCCTCCGTCGCATATTGAATGAAGTCTTCGAGATCCGCAACCGCCTGGTCGAACATCTCCCGGATGGGATTACCCAGGCTTTTCAAATCGTAATACTGATATCCTGTACCCAGCGGCAGATTTCCGCGCACCCCGATGATGATGAAATCTTCAGCCAGAGGAGCAACCAGTCCGAGCATATTGCGTTCATTCGATCCTTTGCCGTGGAAGGTGAAAATAACAGGATATCTCTTTCCCTGCTCCAGATTAACCGGTAAGTGAACGTCATATTGATACTTCGGATTCATCTTAGTCACCTCATTGAATATTAGTCATAAGAATATAATTTCTTTATGAGTAATTTAACGCGTATCACATTGACTTGTCAATCACTAAATTGTTAATATGAATTTAAGTTTTGTATTACAAATATTATTAAGGTGTGATCCCATGGATATCGGTTCTACGATACGGGCAATCCGGAAACGAAAAAATATCACCATCGCTCAAATATGCGATACCACCGGCCTGTCCCAGGGCTTCATGAGCCAGGTCGAAACGAATAAGACTTCCCCCTCCATCTCCACACTGGAGAATATCGCCCAGGCCCTGAAAGTGCCGCTGGCTTATCTTTTATTAAAGAAGGAAGAACGCATGCAGATCGTCCGCAAGGATGAACGGAGGATTACAACCAGCGGGGCAGCCCAATTAAAAGTAGAACATCTCAGTTCCACCAAAAACGTACGGATGTCGATTGTAGAGTTTCCTCCCGGTGCCATGATCGGGGATGCCCCTCATGCGCATGAAGGACAGGAAGTACATGTGGTCATTAGAGGAAGAATATACGCCGAACAAGGGGAGGACGGAGCTGAGTTTGCTGAGGGTGATTCCTTTAGCTGGAACGCCTGTACACCTCACTTAGTCAAAAATATTGGCGAGGATACAGCAATCGTGCTGATCTCCATCTACACGGAGAATGAGAACGGGCAGGAGCTTATATGAGTAAAAGCCCGCACCCAAGC
Organism: Paenibacillus phytohabitans; assembly: GCF_013141775.1. Lineage (GTDB taxonomy): Bacteria > Bacillota > Bacilli > Paenibacillales > Paenibacillaceae > Paenibacillus_AQ > Paenibacillus_AQ phytohabitans. The sequence goes on along the minus strand of NZ_WHOB01000098.1, from coordinate 131,033 downwards.
CAGTTAGGCCACGGGTGCGGGCTTTTGCCAATCAACAAGATGTAAATCAAGGCCGCTTACTTAACTATATTACTGCTGTAAGAAAATCTTATACAGAACCTGAGCAGCTTCTGCTCTGGTTGTCGTCCCGCCAGGACTCAGGCTTTCATTCCCCCGCCCGTTGACGAAGCCCCTCTTAACCATTGCAGCCATATCGCCCGCTGCGTACTTTGCTACATTAGAGCCATCTGTAAATTTCTTGAGATCCTCAGCTGTACCGGCCTGCAGGGTTCTGCCTGTTGCCCGCAAGGCCCGCATGGTCAGCACAGCCATATCCTGTCTTGTAATTTCCGTGTCCGGCTGAAAGCTGCCGTTCGAGCCCAGGGCAATTCCAAGCGCTTTGGCGATTCCAATTTCATCATAATACGGGTTGGTATTCTGAATATCACTGAAGCTGGTGTTGAATTCCGCAGTAAGCTCCAGTGTCCTTACCAGCCAGGCCAGATACTCACTTCTTGTAATCTTGTTGCCGGGATTGAAGGTTGCCTCAGATGTTCCTTCAATGAAGCCTTTGGACGCCATCGTTTCAACCGCTGCCGCATACCACGAATCCTTGATTACATCATTGAAGCTCTTCCTGGTATACACAATTGCATATTCACCGGCATTTGCCGCTGTAAATACCATGACCTGCCCGGCAGCATCGTATTCAGCATTGTCGATCTGAAGAAGCTTTCCGTTTGCATCAATATACGATACAGCTAAATATTTGGCGTTTGCCAATTCTTCAGCACCAGAAGCATATGGCAGTCTGATCTCTGCCGGTGCATTCAGGTTATTGGCTGCTACTGCCACCCCATCCACTTGGACAGTCCATTCAATAACAGGCCTGCTGCCGATCATGACTTTTGCCGCTGGATCAAGCTTGGAAGTATCTGCCCGGCTAAGTGTCAGTTCCACACCCTTGGCGCCCGCTCCTATACTCTTCAGCATATTGGAAGGCACTATAATTGTGCCGATTTCCGTAGCAACTTCTATCTTGATATTGCCTATAACAGAGGCTAGTGCAGCTGCGGGAAGCTCAACCACATAGGCACTTGCTCCCTCTGCTTCCGGTATTACCACTCTAACCGTCTTAACATTCCTGCTGTCTGCTTGCGCATGCTCCAGCGCCTTATTAATATCAGCCTGCCGGATTGTGGCCGCTTTGGCTATACCGGATGCCGGATCCGCCTTCGGTGCCTCAACCTTAATCAAATGTCCTTCGACTTTGATGGTTACAGGAGTGGGCGATGGTGTCTTGACCGGTGCTGCTGCATCCGCTGGTGCAGATGTAGGCGCCGGTGTTGGTGTTGGCATTGGGGTTGGATCCGGCGTTGCAGCCGGTCCAGGGTCTACAGCAGGATTGCTGATGACGACTGTAAGGGACGGACTCGCATAATGAGTTGCCGTTTCCTTCATTCTCACTTCGTAGGTTCCGCTGCCAAGACCTGTAATCTCCACACCTGTGATGGCCGTCCAGCTGCCAGCGTCTCCTCCCTCTTGCCGGTATTCCATCGCCGGATTCACACCGGTGATCTTGCCGTCCTTAGCGCCGCTTGCACTGACATCCACACCTTTGACCTCTGTATCGGCCGGCGGACTCTGTTCCTGCTTGGTGCCGTCAGGAATTACGATCAGGATCGCAGAGCTTGGATTGCTGGTATCGGTCCCGGCGTACCGGAGCTCATAACTCCCGGCTTCCAGACCTTCAATGCTGGTACCGCTGACCGGAATGAATAGTCCGCCATCCACCCTGCGGTATTCCATATCGGCAGTCACATGGTCAATCTTCCCGTCATTTCCGCCTGCCGCTGCAGGCGGCGTAATCACCAGGCCATCTGCTGATGGCGCATCTCTGTCTTCCTTGGCCTCATTGCGGATGTCCACAGTTACCGGCGGGCTTGCTTGCAGCCTTTCTCCCGCTGCGTACCGGATCTGATAGCTGCCCGGCTCCAGATCACCGATACTTGTACCGGTAACAGGCACATAATTCTCATCGCCAAGCTTCCGGTATTCCATAGTGTCATTTACACCCTCGATTATACCTTTTATCCCGGTATCCGAATTGGCGTGCGTGATCACCCACCCGCTTGAATCCGGTGCGTCCTGTTCCTGTATCTGCCCTTCCGGAATGATAACTTCCTTATCCAGGCTGGCACTCAGCGAACCAGTACCCATATACCGGACATAATACCTGCCGGCGGTGAGGCCAGTAACCTCGGTTCCTGTGATTGCAGTATATTCTCCTGCACCATCCTTCTTATATTCCATTTCCGTGGTCACTCCGGTCAGCTTGCCGTCATCTCCATGGAGAACAGAAGGTGCAACCCCTGCGGGAGTTACTGGTGCCGGACGATCCGGATTGGATGCGGCCTGGATAACTTCCCATTCCCACAGGCCAACACCGTTATCGCCTGCCGCTGATTGCTTGGTCAGGGTAACCCGCAGTGCCTTAACTTCCAGTACGGAATCAAATGTATACGGGTTCGAGGATCCCCCCGGAGTATGGTCAACCACCTTGATGCCACCGGTTACCGTACCAGCTGTCACCCATTCATTGGTGACACTATCAAGCGGGATGTAGGAGTACACATATTTAGTAGGCGGCGCGATCCCGCCGGCATCAGACCACAGCACCAGATTCGAGCTTTGGATGGCGGCACCCTGGGGCCATTCATATTGCACCCATTCCTCTGCACCTTCATGGCCCCATGTTCCCCAATGCGGGATGCTGCCGCTATCCTTCTTCCCGTCATTCACTGCAGCCAGACTCTCCCAAGGGGAGGTGTAGCTGGAAGAGCTATTCGCCAAGAACGCCATATTACCGTCACGCGGACTGAGCAGACGCAAATCTGTCAGCAGCTTCTCAAGCGCCCGGGCAATTTCCCCGTCTGTGGCATTCATATTCTTGATCACAGCGGAAGCTTCCGCCTTCGCCGCATCAACCGGCGCAAGACCCGGATCTATAAAGTTTGCAGCATTTAATGTATTCACATAGTTATATACCTTAACCAGCTCTGACTTATCTACCGCCCCTGTGTATCCGTATACCTTCCATTCCAGAATACCGGAGCCATTGACAGAAGGCTTCATGTCGATGCGGACCCCTGTAATAAAACCAGGCTCAAAGGTCGTTGTATTGTATTTATTAAGCTCATTGCCAAGTCCCTTCAAGGCCCTTGGGGTATACCATTTCCCGTCCTCCCCGCGAAGCATTAACTGCATATCCTTCGGACGGAAGTTTCCGCCGCTGTCCTGGAACACATAGACATCCATGGAAGAGGCCAGGAATGGCTGATCCCATTCATACGTCACCCATGCCGGATCTCCTTCTCTTCCCCAGTTATGCCATGCACTGTTCGCGGCACCGCGGTTCGGTGAGAAATCTGCCGAGCTCTTAGGATCAATTCCGTTATTCATCGCTTCCGGATACCCGTCGCCGCCCGAGAAGCTGGCAGAGGCTTTGGCTGTCGGTGCCGCATTCTGCAGCCCTGTATTCACGACATATACGGTGGCCCGTACCTCCAGCTCACTGCCCTGGACTGTACCCTTGGCTTCGAACTGCCCTGTACCCGCATAGCTGCCCGGATCAATTGCCTCCCAGGCAATTTCCCTCTCACTATATCCGTCGCCGGTTAGAATATTCACCTGTCCGGGAAGTACCGGGACGCTATCCTTTCTGGTCACTACACTAAGTGCCCGGTAGGCATCAACGGTATCTTCCTTAAGCTCAAGCGTTACATCCTTGCTGGCTGTCTTGTCTCCGTCTGCCGCGGTGAAGGTAAACACATACGTGCCTGCCTTGCTTACACGGGCATAAGCCACTGCTTTGTCGCCGCTTACGAAGGAAATGTCCGCTGCGCCATCCGGCTGTTGCTTAACAGCCCATGTATACGTCAGCTGGGACTCAGCTTCCGCACTGTGTACCGGATCTGGAGTTGCCGCGCCGGACAACACCACAATACTGTTATTGGCAACATCCTGGGCTGCAGTCACCTGGCCAATAGCCGGAGGCTGTTTCTCCGGCGGTGCAGCCAGCTCGAAGGTCACTTGGCCGGAACCGCTCTTCTGTCCGTCACTCGCACTAAGCTTAACCGTATACGAGCCTTCCTTGGTGCCGGTAGCCTGTGTAATGCTTGCATTCGGATGATTGAAGCTCAGCTTGCCGCCTTCGGGCGTGCTGACGGCTTCCCATGTGTAGGTCAGTGTTCCTTCCGGCGCGCCGTCATCGGTCACAAGCCCGTTCAGCATAAATGGAATCAGTGCCTGCGGAGTTTGCGTCGCCAGCTCTGCAGTCATCTGCGGAGCTGCATTCTCGCCGCTGGCTGACTTTTCAATGGTCAATTCAGCACTCGCCGCACTGTCCATCTGGAACATCGCCACGCCTTTATTGCTCTTCACATAGAACTGCCCGGCAGCTGCGCCATTCAGCTTGAGGTTATAATAGCCATTTTCCATTCCTGATCCGTCGAACGTAATCCGCGAAGCATGCTCCTTTTCAGTAGGATTCAGGAGCTGCAGCGTAAATCCCTTGCCGTCTTTTTGAATTTGTGCACTTTCAATTTTATCGCTTTCCAGAGCCAGATAGATGTTCTCGTCAATCAGATTGATCCGCTTACCGAAACCGTCCTCAGGCGTAATGCGGTAGCTGCCGCCTTCGTCAGTAACCAGCGCGCCATATCCGAACAGCCCGAATACCGGATCAGTCACAATATCGGAGCTGATGCTTAGCAAAGAGCCATAGAGGCCTTCCTCTGATTCACCGGAAAAATCATTCCAGCCGTTATGCATGACGCGCGAGCCGCCATCGTATACGTCCTTGGTGCCGGTGCCTCCTTTATACATCGAATATCTCCAGGAGGTGCTGCCTACAGAATCTGCCGTAATCTGCCCCATGTTGACGGCATTGAAGTTCGAAAGCTTCGCCGCATAGTTGCGCTGCTGCGCAATCGCGGTCTGCTCCACGGACCTGCCGTCATCCTCATAGCGGAGCCAGTCATCCATAATGTATCCGGCTAATGACGCGGTATATTGGAAATTCCACCAGCCTTCGCCGCCGCGGAAGACCGGCACGGAGTAATGGAACCAGGTAGGCTGAATACCGCGCATGGCACGGGTTTTCCAGTCGGCCATTTCCATACTTGCCTCAGCTGCTTCTGCACGCCCGTCCGCAGGGTAGTAGGTGCGCAGCGACTTGGCTGCAGCATAGGCCCCTTCCTCGCCGGTATTATCATATTCAAATTCCGACCCGTAAGGATAATTGGCGTAAGTCATGTTCCGTCCTTTATCGAGGGCGAACTTCTTCTGCAGATTGGCCGACTCGGCCCCCATTCCCTCTTCCTTCAGGGCTTCAATCATATCCGGAATCTGCTGCTCGCCATAGAATCCGATGGCTCCGGTGGATACACGGTTATAATAGATGTTATAGGCCTTCTCCAAATAGAACTGCGGCGATTCCCGGTACTCGATCAGATTAGGATACGCCTTCTGAATCCGGTACATATTGAAGAATCCGGTCGCTTCCATGATCTCGGAGAACGTTCGTGTATAAGGCTTGTCTTTATCGGTGTACGCACCGGAATCCTTCAGCCAGTTCGCAACGATATAACTGTCCTGCGTATTCTTCATGAACCGTTCCCACATGAAGTCGATCAGGTACGTCTCAATGGAGCGGATTTCACCGGGATCGGGAGCAAGGTAGTTCTTCATGGTCATGAAGTTGATGTTATCATGGCTCCAGTCATCTCCCCAGTGGCTTGTACTCAGGTCAATACCGCTTGTAAGATACCAGTCGAAGTAGTTGCCGTAAGTCGCACTTTCCGGGTCCTTGTCCTGTGTTTGCCCGGCCATAAACCCGGAATGGGCTTCCGAAGTGGCATCCAGCTCGGCCAGAACATTGAATTCATACTGGGTGAATTTATCCACCCATTCATTACCGGCCTTCACCTTATACTCCACACGCACGCTGTTATTGCCGATGGAGCCAAACTGAAGGGAATAGATATGATGCTGTTCGCCATTCACAATCTTGGTCTCCACAAATTGGGACGATTCTGCGTAGCCCGCATTCCCGTCTGGAAGCCCGCGGCCGGTCCGGGAATTATCGACCATATCCTCCCTGCTCTTGCCGGGCTTGATATCCGGGATATGCGCTTCGTCAAACGGGTCATTCTCGTCCACATTCTGAATATCGATCGACTGTACATCAACGATGCTGTCATCATAGTGCAGGTCCAGCTTCACAGGCATATTGATCGCTGTCTGGAAGCCCGGCACCGCTACGGCATCAATGATGCCTGACTTGTACAGGATGGACCGGAGGTTAGTCTCGCGGTCTTCCATCGAAGTTGAACGGTTATTCGGACTTTGGGCACTTTCCTGAGGCGTGTTGTCGCCGGCCCGTACCGCTGAGAATTTGAACTTATACGTCTTCTCCTGATCAGGTGCCAGCACAAGGCTGGAAGCATCGGTGAAGTATCCGCGGCCGGTTTTCTGGATGTCCTTGGAGTGGATATACAGAACATTCAGCCCCGGATACCAGCCGCCGCTGTCGCCTGTCCAGTTCGCGAATGTATCCGCAGCACGCTGTTCTCCTGCTTCATGCATCCAATAATCCACATACTCGATGCGCGCGCCGCTATCCGGCACCGGGGTGAACAGCATGAAATTCCCTTCCCCGCTGGTGCGGATAGCATAGGAATACCCGCTGTCGGCGCCAGCGAAATTATGCACAGTCACGCGGTCATCATAGGTATCAGATAAGGTCTGGTATTTATTATTCCAAGGCATAGGCAAGCCGATATCCCCGAATTCGATATACTGGCTGCTCTTGTTCTTCACGGTAATTTCCCATAGCAAGGAACCGTCATCCGTTTCCATATCGAAGACAGACTTCACATCGAAGCCTTTCATCACCCGCTGGGCAGTAGAGTCCAGGTTCTGTCCGATATAATTGACTTCGACCTTTTTCCCGTCTGCTGAAGCCGATTTGTCTATATAGGGGTTATCCGGATTGATCGCCGAATATTGCGTAGATCCCCCGGCGGCCAGTGTTTTATTGGTGTCAACTTCTACGAAGCCGTCCCTGTTATCAGGAAACACTTCGCTGGCACCGGTACGGTATGAAAAGAGCATTTCACCCATCCACTGGTGCTGGATCCCATTTTGCGGCGATGTAGTGTTAGGCAGCACGAAGTTGATTGGTTCCCCCTGTTTATTGGCAGGGTTATTGTTAATATACAGCTCCTCAATTTGTCCCAGATCTCCGACTTTGGCAGACAGGCTGGCATTGGAGATTTCATCCTTTACTGCGGTCACCGAAGCCGAAGGCGAAGCACTAACCTCCAGAGGCAGCGTTTGAAAGACCAGCAGCAGCGCGATCGCCAGCGGCCTCATTTTCTTAGAAATGATGGTCATCATAACCTCCTGTATACATGTCGTATGAACAATCCTTTGTATAAGAGGAACAGACTAATTCTTTAAGCCGGTAAGGGTAATACCCTCTACGAAATACCTTTGACCGATTAAGTAGAAAATGACGCCCGGAGCGAAGGATAAGCAGGTTGCAGCCATCGTTAACGACCAGTCGCTCTTCAGCTGGCCCCGGAAATTGGTAAGTCCAAGGGCTATCGTATATTTATCGCTTGAATTAATATAAATCATCTGCTGGAGGAGATCATTCCATAGTGTGATGAAGATAAACAACGCGACGACGATCATAGCCGGCTTGATGGCAGGCATGATGATATTGAACAGGATACGGAAATATCCGGCACCGTCGATGGTTGCTGCTTGATCAAGCTCCCGCGGGATCGACATGATAAACTGGCGGATCAGAAAGATATTGAACGCACCGCCGCCGCAGAAATACGGCAGAATCAAAGGCCAATAGCTGTCACTGAAGCCCAGCCCCCGCGTCCAGCCGATATAGAGGGGAATAAGCGTAACCATCGCAGGCAGCAGCATGGACCCCACACATAGTGCCCAGATCAGGTTTTTGCCGCGAAAACGCAGTCTTGCAAAGGCATATCCGCAGAGCGTAGCCGTAAATGTACCTGCCAGACAGGAAGGGACGATAATCACCATCGTGTTCCATAGGTACTTCCAGAATTTAAATACCTGCAGGGTCTTCTCATAATTGGAGAACAACCAGTTGGCCGGGATCAGCGAAGGCGGATATTTGTAGATCTCAGCGTTCGTCATAAGCGATGTGCGGAAAATCCACCAGATCGGGAAGATAGCCAGGATGGCGAAAAGGATGACGACGGCAAACGTTATAATGTTCAGGGTTCTGTCTCTGCGTTTCCTGCTTCTTAATCTGCCATATGCTGCTGTGCTCATTTGTCATCGCCTCCTTCATTGTAGATCCACCGGCCCGATGTCTTGAACAACACTGTGGTAAAGACCGCCAGTATGGCAAAAATAATCAGGGTCGTTGCGCAGGCATAACCCAGCCTGTAATTTACAAATGCCTGATCATACATCAGATAGGTCAGGAACCGCGAAGAGTTGCCCGGACCGCCATTCGTTAACGCCAGCGCCGGTGTGACTACTTGAAGGTTAGCGATCAGGCACATCAACAGGTTGTAGAAAATAATCGGTGTCATACACGGAATGGTAATGTGCCGGAAGCGATGCCATCCGCCCGCACCGTCCATTTCCGCTGCTTCATGGTAGACCACCGGAACGTTCTGCAGCCCCGCCAGAAAGATAACAATCAGGTTCCCCGCCAGCCAGACTGAGATCAGGGAGAGAGAAGGGACGACAAAGCTGGAATCTGCAATAAACAGAATTTTGTTCAGTCCCAGCTCAGAGAGGACATAGTTAAAGAATCCGAAATTCCCCTCGTACAGCCAAGACCATCCTACGTAAATCGCTGCAGCCGGCAGCACATAAGGCACATAGAACACAGCTCTGAAAAATCCCCTCGCCGGAATTTTCCGGTTCAGCAGCAGCGCAATAAACAGGGAATAAATCATGCTTCCGGTTACAGATAGCGCTGCAAAATAGATCGTCGAGATAATCGAGTCTTTAATGTAAGGATCGGTGGTGAAAATTTTGATGTAATTGTCCAAGCCAATGAACACAGGGCTCTTGAGTCCGGTCCAATTCGTCAGGCTGATTCCCAGCACACCGACAAGCGGCAAATACGTCAGGAAGATTAATCCCAGAAAAGCAGGAATCAAACAGATATAAGCAACACGCGCCTCGGCTGAAAAAATCCGGGAACGCCGCTTCTGCAGTGGATTAATGGTTTTCATCTTAATCGTTTCCATACCTTGCTCCCCACCTCATGGTTAGGGGGATAACCACCGCTTCCAGAATACCGGCGGTTATCCCCCTGCCCTATTATTGATTGCCTGTATGAGCCGCCTTCAAAGCCTCCAGATTCTTGGAGATCGCATCCTTGGCCGTTGTCTTACCGGTCCAGACATCTCCCAGTATTGATCCGAGCAGCGTATTAAAGTCCGTTGTATAGTTCGTATAGAACCATGCAGCAGGTCGCGCGGCAGGAGACTGCGCATAATCGACAACGGCTGACTTATATTCGTCATACGGAGGGAAGTTCGGATTCTCTACCCATTTGCGGGTAAGTGCTTCATCCTTATACCATTTATCCAGCGTTGGCATCCAAATACCTGAAGAAATGAGTTCCCAATTGTTTTCTTCGGAGTTGTACCATTTCAGCCATTCCATCGCTTCTTTGGGATGTTTGGTTTGGGAGAATACCACATTGGCACCGCCTGTGCTGATGGTGACCTTATCCTTCATATATGGCAGTACAGCTACGCCATAGTTCAGTCCTTCTTCTTTTGCCGTATTCAGGCTGGTTCCTACATTCCATTGACCATTAGTTGCCATAGCAACAGTACCGGCAATAATCGTGCGCTGGATTCCATCATCGGTCTGTCCGACGGACAACGGGGCAACATGATCCTTCAGGTACAGATCAGCTACCCGCTGAATAGCTTCAATGCTTGCATCCTCCCCGACCTTAACCTCTGTGCCATCTTCGGAGTAGAAGCCCCCGCCATTACTGAGTGTCCAGGCCTCCAGCTGCCACGGAAGATTCTCCACAGAAGCCCCAAACTGGACGATGCTCTGTGCATTGAAGCCATCCTCGCCGGGATGCTTGCCGTTCTTATCATTCGTCAGCTTCTTCGCGGCATCTACGAATTGATCCCATGTCCAGGCCTGATCCAGGGCGGATGGAGGATACGGTACGTTCGCTTTATCGAACATGTCTTTATTATAGTAGAGCAGGAGAATTTCATTGGCCGCCGCATAGGCTACGGGCTTGCCCTGATATTTGTAGGCCAGGCTGTCCAGGGGCTTGCTGTCGCTTCCCTCGTACATGGCGCTTACATCATTCAGCATCCCTTCAGAGGACCATTGAATGACCCCGTCCTCCTTCAGCATCCCTGTATCCGGCAGCTGTCCGGCTGTTGCAAGCGTATTCAATTTCGTCATGTAGTTCTCCCAGGGAATCGCCTGCACCTCCACTTCAATTTTATCCTGGGAAGCATTGAACCGGTCTGCCACCGCCTGGGTTGTATTCCCTTCAGCTGCGCTGCCCCACATGGAGTAAATAATTTTGACCTTTTCAGCAGATGCTTCAGGTGCTTTGGTAGCTTCTGATCCGGGTGACGATGTGCTTGTGTTATTGTCTGTATTAGCCTCATTGCCCCCGCATCCAGCTGCACCTACTAATAGTGCAGTCAGGATAAGACCTGCCCCTAGTTTCCTTCCTGTTCTCATAGCCTCTGATCTCCCTTCGAAATTAGCTTGAATTTGTATGTCTATCCATTTAACCCGGGATTTAAAGTTAAACGTTTAACATAAAGTCTAAAACCATTCGAATAAAGTGACTTTCCAAGACATTCTTCACGCAGCAAACCACTCACCGTATAAATAACGCCAGTTTATTTTAAAGCTAATCTTTTAAGGAAGCGCTTACTTTATTATATCACCCGTAGTTTAGATTGAAAAACGACTATTTCAACCTATATTTATGAATTTTCAATCAGTGTATTAATTTAAACGTTTAAATTTATGCTCGTTCAAACTTCCCTTCGATAAACAATACACTCTTGAGGCTTTCCCCAGGCGTTGAAACGAATGACAGCCCTTGCTCCAGCATCACATATCTGGCCGGATATGCAGCATAGCTTGTAATCTCCCAGCCCTTCTCTGCCGGCTCAATCAACCCATTTACACATCGCAGCTCTCCTTCGCTATCTGTGTACAGATAGGTGGTTGAACCAAAGCCGAGCAGATATGCGACGAGCTCCTCTCCCATATCCCAGTCGTCCCCTTCAATATTGGAGAACAGACTGCTGAATAACGGATCACTCGACTTCTTGAATATGGATTGGCCAAAGCGGTTACGGGAAAGCTCCGGCATATTTAAATTCGGGGCTGCAATGCTATACGTAGAAGCTGCCTCGCCTGGCTTAAGCTTGCGGGTTGTTGAATGTACATTCCAATCATAGCAGTTAAACATCGCCATTGTTGCCCGGTAACCGGCTTCCAGCAGGCGTGCATCTCCAATGGTTTCATAAGAAGACCGGGCGGCACCTGCTACCAATCCTCCCCATAACGAATGCGTCATGAAGGATAAGGCCTCCCACCAGCGGTCCGGAGCATTGGCTCTATAATCATTGCTGAATCCAATATTGGCAATAATCAGCGGGGCATACCGTTCTGCTTCATCGGTTAAACCTGCCAGGCATAAGGCTTCACAGGTAAGTCCAAAACCGGCATTATCATAGAAATGCTCCGTCACGGCTCCTTGATACGCCTGCGCACCCTGCTTCAGCCCTTCCACCAGCGCTAACCATAGTCTGCTAAGCTTATCATGCCAATACGTTAATGCTCTCTTCCTCAAGTCTGCTAACAAATCTGCAATGTACAGAATGAATACTCCTACAAGCTGCGATTCTTCCTGCTCACGTTTATTCCGGTGACACTCCGGGTCCAGCCTCATACACATGACCTGAGCGGCCCAGATCAGATACATTTCCGGACTTTCGTAATATAAATGTGATTGATCAAATTTGGATAGTAAATAATACACGTGGCCGATATAGTCAAAATCATAAATACGGTAAAAGGACCCGTAGAGCGGTTTGGGATGCAGGAAATCCCCCTGTTCAAACCAATGGTATTTTAGATCAAGGAAAGCTGACAGCTCCACTTTTCTGACTTGTGACGGTACAGGGGGAGATAGAAGATTCTTCATCAGAATGAAAGCTAATTTGCCAAGCGATTCTCCTTGATTGGATAACGGCAGAAATGAATAGGGGCGGGTTACTGAGGCTGTATTAAAGCTGTTGTTACATAGCCATTCGGCCCGTTTCTCAAGAATCTTATGAACAGGCTCGAGGACATTGCCGACGAGCACATCACATTTGCCGTTACTGAGCTCAGCAACCAGCTTGATCTCCCCCGCTGACTTCAGTGGCAGAACTGCGCGTAAGCGTCTAGATTCTGCTGCGGGAACGATTGTGAATTCACTTGAGATATCCGTCTCGTTAACAACGCCTGCTTCACCGGTTGCGCTATACATTTTCACTGACTGCAGCGTTTCCTGTTCAGGCAATTCTACTTCGGCAATAAATTTCCCTTCAGTAGTAGTAACGGACGAATAGGTCCAGCCCGGATGTCCGTACTTGAGCGCTTTAGTATAGAAATCCGCCTGACCATTAAATGTTGTAAACACAAATGACCATTCTCTTTCGCCATAAGGCTCTAAGGTGACAGGTGCGTAGCCGCCATAGATCCAATCACTGTCTGCCGACTGCTCAAACGAGCTTCCATCCTCAAAAAAGGACAACCGGTGGTAGAGCATTCCATCCAGTGACGGGGAGACCTGTTCCAGAAAACGATTGACATAACTGCAATATGTACCAAAGGCGGCAACACGTTCCCCGGTACTGTATATAGCCAGATGAGGTGCCTCATTACTTCTGCGTACTGCTGCAAATTTGCTGAAATCCCCGCCGATATGCGGAAATACTGCGCAGGAATGCCTGATATTCCTCATGACATCACGATCACGGAACATGATATAGGCCAGAGAGAACCAGCTGTGAAATCCATTGATTCTTACGGCAGCAGCAGCAGGATTTGAACAACGGATCTTCCATGCCCATTCTCCATTGTTGTTCAGCAGATATTCATATTGAACTTTAAATTTATCATGCACAAAAGTTACAGTAGCTGATGTATCACCTGCAACTTCAATATAGGACTGCAGGTTAGCGCTTTCAATCCGTTCATCATCAACAATGGCCGTCCACTGTCCAAAAGGCTTATGCTCCTGGGCGTAGCCGGCCTCCTGAACATAATCTGCATCAATTACCCAGTTCATCCTTGCGGGATCATCTGTCATACGGAGGGATTCGACCGTACCTTCTGTTGAGAGGTTTACTTCAAACGTATCATTACGAAGCAGTCTCAAGTTCTCACTCCTATCGATTTAATTTAAACGTTTAGATTTCGGGTTAATATTACCACAGTGTAAAATTGCCAGCAAGCCATTTATCGCTGCTGCAGGTAAAGAGACTGTCCACTTCATGTGAACAGTCTCTTCCCGCAATTATTATTTAATAGAGGTTCTTGGCCCGGCTACAGAATCCCGCTCAATCAGTTTGCATAACGGAGGTTCCTCTATTGTCTCCTCTTTTCCGCTAATCCTGTTACATAGAGTCTTCATCGCCAATATCCCCATATCATGCAGCGGTAAATCCATCGTCGTAATTCGGGGATTCAGATAAGCGCTGAATTCCCGGTTATCAAAACCGACAACCGACAGCTCCCTAGGTATGGAGATCCCGCGTTCAGCTGCAGCTCTCAGGGCACCGGCAGCCATCAAATCGTTCATCACAAGAATAGCCGTAGGCGGGTCGGGCAATTCCATAAGCTCACCTAATAACTGATATCCTGACTCCCCTCCCCAGTCGCCTACTTTGATAAACTGCGGGTCGAAATACAGCTGAAATTCCGTCAATGCTTTGTAATACCCGTTAAACCGCAGTCTCGAAGGGATCGAATCCATTAAGCCGCTGATGACCGCAATCCGGGAATGCCCTTTGCTGACTAGATACTGGATGGCATCATAGGAGGCCTGTTCATCATTATACTGAATAGAACACTCATTCTGCGCGTAGCAATACGTATAGACAATCGGTTTGTCATTCGTATGAATTAATCCCGTTAAATCACGGGGATGCACCCCAATATATACAATTCCTTCTACCTGATTGGATACCAGATCCGATACCGCATTCTGTGCATGCTTCTGGTACGAAGCGGTATCCGCATAATTGTAGCCTACCTTTTTTTGCAGACGCAGGTTGGTTAACAGGATATGCATATCATGTTGCTCTGCATAATCATTTATTCCATCAATAATTTCCGGTGTGTTAAAAACTGTAATGTCTTCCGCAATGACTCCGATCGTATTCGTTCTTCTGCTCTTAAGGCTTTGGGCAATCGCGTTAGGCCTGTAATTAAACTCTTCAATTACCTTCAAGACCCGCTCTTTCGTCTCAGGCTTCACATTACGGGTACCATTCATCACATATGATACTATCGCGGTGGATACATTTGCGCGCAAGGCAATATCTTTAATTCCGATTTTCTTCATACCTTCACCCTATTTAAACGTTTTACATTGCGCACACATTGTATCATTAACACGACTTTACATTCAAATGTAATTTTAAGCTATGCAGAGTCTAGCCCTCCCCCGGTGTCCCGAACATTCCGGCCCTCCCTTCAGAAATTCTTTAGAATTCTCCTACCTGATTCCTCAGAAATTTTAGTTAGTATTTCTGTATCGAAGTGAGCGAAGGAGATTCTTGCTGGCTAAAAACCCAGAAACTTATGGAGGAAAATCAAATGGGAGTAAACGAAAATTACTTATTCTTACGAAGCTTTATTCAAGATCCCAAACGGGTGGGCAGTGTTACGCCAAGCTCACGATATCTGGCACGCAGCATGGTAAACCAAGCACCTTGGCATGAGATTAAGGCAGTTGCCGAGCTTGGATCAGGCACAGGTGCGATTACCCGTATAATGAATACTAAGGTAACGGACACAACTAAAGTCCTGCTGTTTGAGATGGATACCACGATGAGGAATAACTTGAAATCGGAGTATCCTAACTATTCATGCCATCGTAATGCTGCTCATTTAGTAGAAACAATGAAAAATTCGAATATTGATGAGCTGGATTGTATTTTTAGCGGATTGCCCTTTTTTAATTTCGAACCTGAATTAAGAAATACTTTGGTTGAACAGATTTATAAGTCCCTCAAACCTGGAGGATTATTTATCGCCTTTCAATATTCACTTCAAATGAAGAAGCAGTTTTCCGAATATTTTAATATTGATACTATAAAATATGTGCCGCTTAATTTCCCGCCTGCATTCGTCTACGTCTGCCGTAAAAGGGAAACCTGATAAAAAAACCGAAAAAGGAGCCGCTTCTATTGAATACAATCCTTGTTGCAGATGATGATTCTGAAATTCGCGACGTGATTCATGTTTATTTACGGAATGAGGGTTACCAGGTGCTTGAAGCAGCAGATGGGCAGGAGGCGCTGGATGCTATAAAAACAACACCTGTCCAACTGGTCATTCTGGATGTCATGATGCCTCAAATGGATGGTATCACAGCCTGCCTCAAAATAAGGGAAATATCCAATACCCCAATCATTATGCTATCCGCCAAGCAGGAGGACATTGATAAAATTACCGGTCTGACTACCGGGGCAGATGATTACATGATCAAACCGTTCAATCCCCTGGAGCTATTAGCCCGTGTAAAAGCCCAATTACGCCGTCAGTCCTTAACCGGGAAGGAAGAATTCAATTCGTTACTTATCATTAAAAACCTGATCATCGATAAAAATAAACATTCCGTGAAATTAAACGGACTTGATATTTCTTTGACTCCAATTGAGTTTGCCATTGTAACTTTGCTTGCTACCCGGCCGGGACAGGTTTTTAGTTCGGAACAGATTTATGAGAGTGTATGGAAAGAGCCTTATGGATATTCTGACAATACCGTAATGGTTCATATTCGTAACTTGAGAGAAAAAATAGAGGAAAACCCGAGAGACCCTCTGTATATTAAGACCGTTTGGGGAGTTGGTTATAAAATTGATTAAGCCCATTGAAAAGTCAAAGAGGAAAAAAAAGATCCAGCTCAATATTTTAATCAGAATGATACTAAGCTTAATTATAGCCGTTGCTATGAATAACACCCTTATTCATTTCGTCTTTAAGGTTGGAAATGGTATGGAAGCGGAGTGGCTGGTAAATATATTTCCTTATTTTATTACTCCCTTCTTTACAGTCATATTCATTTCTACTTTTTTGCTGTTAACAAAGCGTATTGTAGAAGACTTAAAGATTTTGGAGAGAGGGCTTCAGCTGATTACTGAAGGTGACTTGAACTATCGGGTACCGGTTAACCGTCAGGATGAGCTTGGCCGGGTAGCTGTTAACATCAATCTAATGACCGAGCGTCTGCAACAGCAAATTGAGAAAGAACGGGAAGTTGAACAATCCAAGATGGAGATGATTACGGGGATTTCGCATGACTTACGTACACCTCTTACAAGTATTATTGGATATATTGAACTTCTTCGTACAGAATCTTATCAGGATAAAGAAGAATATAATCGTTTTGTTCAGAACACTTATAACAAAGCGTTTCATCTGAAGAAGCTGCTGGATGATTTATTTGAATACACCCGGCTTACTTCGGTTGACTCCCAGTTAAATCTAAAGAGAGTTGATTTGGCACAGCTATTGAATCAATTATTGTTTGAATTTGAACCGTTAGCTGAAGAAAACAAAGTATATCTTATCAAGGACATTCCTGTTAACCCGGTCGTTACCTTCATAGACAGTGAAAAGATCGCCAGGGCCATAGATAATTTGCTCATGAACGCCTTAAAATACTCCTACACCCAGGGCAGCATTCATGTACGGCTAATAGCTGATGCTGATTACAGCATGATCGAAATTGAGAATAAAGGGACCCCTCTATCAGAAGAACAAGTGGACCGGCTATTTGAGCGTTTTTATAAGGTTGATTATTCAAGAAAAAGCGAGGGAATCCAAACGGGAGCTGGTCTCGGCTTGTCCATTGCCAGAAATATTGCCGAGCTACACCGAGGCGCTGTAACACTTAGACATATCCGTGATGTATTCACATTTCAATTAAGGTTGCCAATGTGAGACGACTATTGTGCTATTTTTTATCGAAGGATAACTGGGCACTATGCCATCTGATTACTCCAGAGAGCGCTAATCCATAGCATCAGCCTGTTTACTCCTTAAGAGTGACCAGCAGCACCTTGGCGGTTGACTCCTGACTATCAGCATACCAGACTCTCGCGGCGTGCATGCTGCCCGCCTCCCCGTCCGATAATTCCATGATAGCGCTGAGTTCTCCGGGCTTTTTCTCCTCATACCTGCTGATAATCTTAAACTTCAACAGACCATCCTTCTCCACACGAACATACTCAAAGAATATCCGCGTCGCTGCATCGATTGAAATCCTGTGATTCTCGGTTATGTACTGGGGTAATCCACTGTTCTCCTGGTCACTGGACATAACTGTTTCAGATTCCGTCGATAGTTCAACATAATGCTCCTCCACCGCTGCCAGACTGCCGCGTAAATCCCCTTTGGTATATACATCTATCCCATCCAATTCAGGTTTATCCTCGGTTACATACTCTACTCCTGTATCCAGAAATGGCAGTAGTTCAGGTTGGACCAGCCCGACCGCCACGATCCCGCAGATACCTGAGACCAGATAGAAGACGACAATCGCCCCTAATATGCGTTGCCGCGAATGTAACACCAGGCTGATCCCCTTGTAGATGGCTAATCCCATCAGCCCGCCTGCAAAATTCAATATTATATCATCAATATCGCTGCTGCCTAGAGCCAGGACATATTGAATGATTTCTAAGGCCAGAGGAACGCTCAGCAGAATAATTGCTTTAGCACCAAACGATTTGCTGCTGCCCTGATAAGAAACCAATAATCCCAGCGGAATAAAAATAACGATGTTCCCCAGTATATTCGCAGCCGCCCTCATCCCGCCTGTTGTTCCATTATGGATAAACCCGGAAATCGTGTGGAAGGGAATGATATTGATGCTTCTCAGATTATTATCCATGTCAAACATAGCGGTTACCGGAATCGTCTTGAATAGAATAATTTGTATAACTGACAGCGCATAAGCCCCAAATAATAGAACCATTACAAGCTGCAGTACCCAGCCGCTTTTCCGTGTAGCTCTCATCGCATATCCTCTTCCCTTCCAACTAGAGCGGTTGCTTGGATATTTAACAATAATTCTGCGGCCTGCCTGACCTCTGCATACCCGATACTGTTAAGCGTATCCGTAATCTCCTGCATATCAAGCTCGTAGGAGAGCAAAGGAGAGCCAAGAATGAAGTGTTCCACACATTCCTCCAATAACCCGTGCACATCCAAACTGCTGTGAAATTCACATGAGCTGTAATAATCCGCATACTTTTTCTTGTTTTCTTCAACCAAACACCCAATATTGGGATCATTGACCAAACTGCAAATCGCCGTGTTAATAACTTCGATAATTTGGTGCGGAGACTGTACTCCCCGGTAAACAACCCTAAATTTGCAGAACTGCTGTAAATTAATGAAATTAATGAACATTGCTGCGAAAAAATCCACCGGACAACCGACAGACCTCAAAGCTTCGCTACAGACGGTATCCAGTTGTTCAACAAGAATATTCCGCAGCAGATCACTCTTCAGGGTAACCTCCACCTGGTCCGTGTGCTTCATGTAAATCTCAAGCAGGTTCATATCCCCCACAGTAAATAATTGTTTGGTTAACCGTTGACTCTGGGGGGAAGGATATTCTGCCGGCATGCCAGCATCTCTTGAATCCTTATGGGTTTTGTCCGCACAGAATAACTCAGAGAATATGGCTATGATCTCTCGCTGTATCTCCGTGTGATTCACCGCCCCAACGACGAAGACCGCCATTCTGTCCGGTTTGTACCATCGTTTGTGAAACGCGGTAACCTGTGTGTGGCTTGTATGCCGGACGCTTTCTGCATCGCCTGCAGGTATCCTTGACTGATAGAAGGCGTGTTCGAAAATAGCCTGATCGGTCTCACTTTTGCCGGCTTGGCTCCGGGAATGAATTTCAGCCGCTATATCTTGTTTGATCGCTTCCAGAAATTCGCTTCGGATATAGATCCCTTCAGCAATCTGCCGCAGAATGAATAAACATTGCCGGATACTGTCTTCATGATTGCGGCAGCTAAATACATACACTGTCCGGTCAAAATCAGTCAATCCATAACTCGTATACTCCAGATACTGCTTATAATAACTATATTTATCAAAGTTCATATTCATGTGTTCAACGATATGAGCTATTCCGTTCTCATCTTCCCGCTGCTGCAGTGATCCTGTCTTCAGCACCAGACTCAACTGAACCTCTTCAGCATCCAAATCCGTCTCCCGCACACCGTAAACCAGCCCATTGCTCAGCGTACCTGTGTTAATACGATCCTTCATGGACAAACAACCCTTCATTGTACATTTCAACCTGAAATTTATATAGACGCGCATATTCGCCGTCATACCTCAGCAGGCTCTCATGGTCCCCGCTCTCAATAATTCCTCCATCCTTAAGCACAAATATTTCATCCACCAGTCGGATGGTGGAGAACCTGTGTGTGATTAGAATTGTTGTTTTGCCCGCCATCAGGGCTTTGAATTTCGTGAATAGCTCATACTCAGCGCTTGCATCCAGTGAAGCTGTCGGCTCATCCAGGATAAGAATACTGGAATCTGCCATGAAGGCGCGGCTGATGGCAATTTTTTGCCATTCCCCGAGCGACAATTGGGTAGCATTGGACCATTCTTTATTGAGTCTTGTGTTATATTGCTCGGGAAGCTGTTCTATGAACCGGTCTGCTCCAGCCTGCCGCGCGGCTTCCTGTACCCGCGCGAAGTTATCTGCGTCGTCAATTTCACCAACAGCAATATTTTTCTCAATAGTGAAGGGATATTTGATGAAATCTTGAAAGATGGCACCTATATGCTTACGGTAATTCTCACTTGAAATCTGTTGTAACGGAATACCCCCCAATCTAATTTCTCCCTTGGTAGGCTGATATAATCCGAGAATCAACTTGATCAACGTCGTTTTCCCGGAACCATTTAAACCTACAATAGAATAGCTTTTACGCACAGCAAGGGTCAGGTTCACATCCTTCAGCACAAACTCATCGCTGCCCGGATACTTGAAGTAGACGTGATCGAATTGTATGGTCTCAAAATTAACCGGGAAGGGATATTGTTCTGTATCAGAGGATTCCGGGCGTTTCTTCTCTAATAAAGAGAACAAATTCTGGATATACAGCCCATCTTCATACAGGGAAGAGACAGAACGGAGAATGCTTTCCAGTGAATTCTGAAAATTGGAAAGTGTATTCACAAATAAAGATAAATCCCCGATCGTTAATTTCCTGGAGATCACCGTGATCAGAATATATATTTGGAAGCTGTAGGAGATTACATTCTCCAGCAGATTAGTAATACTGCTCTGAATGGAGAAATTTCTTCTTATTTTTTTATCTTCTTGCAGATAGTTGTCGAAATCAGATAGAATCACTTTTTTAAAGTACGGGTTCAGCCGGTTCACTTTAATTTCTTTAATATTCTCATAGGTGGTAAGTATGGATTTAAGATTGCCCAGCAATCTTAAGCGCTCGAACCGTTTCGTATAAATAGCGTAAAATTTGGCAGACATCTTGATGTTTAATAACAGAGAGGGAAGACAGGCAAAGAAACTTACCACAAGAACAATAGGCCCGAAATTCAAAAAAATCACTACAGCTCCTGCCATAGATGATACGTTCTGTAAAAAGGTAATCAAGGTTCTAAGAATATTCATCGAATGCTGCGATGATTCGTTATTCACTTTTTGGATATGGTCGAAGATCTCCGCATCATCAAAATCAGCCATTTCCATTTCCGCTACTTTATCTAAAGTTAATTCAGTAATGTGTTTATTCATATAATCCGCTTGGTTAGATTCGAAGTATTTGCATATATTGTAAATCACATGGTTGAATTGTGTATATAACATATGGATCACGATCCATAATACCGGAGTGGATATGTTACCGCTCTGCAACGCCACAACAACACTGTCCAGGAAATACTTCCAGATTACCGTAGTGACAGGAACAGCCAGTCCCGCAACCAGATTAAATATAAATAAGCAGATCAGGGTAGCAGAAGAGCTGCCCCATAGGAGCACAGTAACCTTCCCCAGCAGCCTGCAGTAATCCCGGCAAATCTTAAACTTGGCAGATACTACACTCATACTTAATCTCCTATGGTAAAAATTATTAAACAGAGCCCCTACCTCATCTTAGGAATAGTGGCTCTGTTTCATATGATGCTGTGGAATTAATTAGGCCCGACGCGCTACTGCACTGTTAGCTGAACTGTTTTCGCTTCCTCCAGAACATTGACAGTTACAATTTCCGCCATCAAATTTTGCTGCAAAGAACGAAACTACTGCAAACCCAGAACAAATACAGCCTGACATAGGGTCCATGCCATAGAATGCTTGTGAATCCATTTTGGTTGTTCTGCCTACCGGATTAATCAGTTTCATCTTGATCACAACTCCTCAGGTCATTGAAATTTATAGGAATAACACCCTGCCTGTCGTCACATGAAGAGCGTTATTGCTACCATGTTTACCACAATTACGATACGGTTATCTCATTGAAATACTCCAGTTTCTCAGGACTCTTCTCAATTAATTGATGATACCGTTTCAGCGACATTTTCATGGAGGCCCTTTCGCCGTAACATTGAGATTGTTTCTTCTCCTCATCCAAGCCGTTTTCCTGATAACAAGGCGCATAACAGATACTGCACAGGCGGGCTGCCCAGCAATTGGAGCAATGCTTAATAGATTTTTCCGTGTATTCTTCGAAGTAATATTTATTTAAGGCATCGATATCAATTCCTGCCTCCACATCCCCTATATAGGGTGAATTAGCCATTTTTTCGCACACCTTAAATTTACCGTCAGTGGTTACATAGAGCCTTCTCCGGCCGGGAATACAGCATCCATTCATGCGGATTCCCAATAAGGGTTCATCGGTGATCACTCTGTTGTGAATTCTCAGCAATTTATTCTGGCTTAGCTCTTTGGCCAGGCCTCTTTCATCCTGATCAGAATCCAGCGTATATTCAGCCCATTTGCCTAATGGATCGGTTCGTTCATCATCACTATAGAAATCCCCATCCCCTAGAGTTGTCTTCACATGTCCCAGCTTGGACCAGTCAAGCGTTCCCGTATCGACATATGAACAATCAATTTTAGTGTCCTTGGGCAGCCACTCCAGCGTCTTGAAGAAGTCATTCACCTCATCAAACCGTGGCTTACTGTAGGGCGGACAGAGAACCGCATTAATCCCCAGCGTATGCCGCGCCTTCCCCTCGAATGCCTTAACTAACCGTTTAAGCCCCCGTAGAGCCTGATGAAACGAACCCTTTCCCCCCACCGTTACGCGGAAGTAATCATGAACATGCTCCGGTCCATCCAGGCTGCACAAGACCGAACATTGATCCAGCGTTGCCAGATAAGCAGCAATTTCATCAGTGACCAGTGTTAAGTTGGTAGTGAAAGAGACAGGGATGTTCACACCAGGCATAATGGATTTGCTATATTCGATGCATTGCTTCATCAGCTTAAAGTTAACCAGCGGCTCCCCTCCGTAAAATGTAAGCGCCAGCTCTTTGCCCACGTTATGCGAGATATAATCGAGCGCTTTCCGGGCAACCTCCCAATCCATGTCCTGCTTGGAGAAATTGCGGGTGTCCACGTTATCTTCCTGATAAAGACAATATTTGCATCTCAGATTGCATTTCTCAGTCAGTTCTATAATGATTTGTTCAATGCCGCCCTGTATGATCCCCGGCAGCTCAGCTTTCTCCGGTATGACAAAACTTTTGAATTCAGGCGCCTGCAGGATTTTTTCTTGATCCACCAGCAACAATATAGTATCCAGTGCCCTCGTCAACGCTCTCTCCTCCAGCTCCAGTCCGGTTATTTCGGCAGGGTCTGAGGTATTGAGCAAACATGCAAGCACCGCATATTCCGCGGGATCACAGGCAAATACTTTACCTGTCCCCGTATCATAGAAATACTGATTGTCTTCTGTTTCAAAGACGGTTCCTAAACGGGACCAATAATCCGTATGTAAGTTTTCCAAGAAAGCAATTGCGTTCTTTGTTTCATAGCCCATAGTGAGATAAATGCCTCCTTCATAATCATGGGTTTGTGGTGAATTATTTCACAATATTAAGCCAAAACCATCTATTCATTTGCGTAACACTCTGTTTTTCTATTATTAGCGCATATTACTTCTTAAATAAAACATTTTTGTGCGAAATTGTATTTTTTGCAGCTATCTACATAATTCAGATACTCCTTCTTCACCTGCTGCTTCACACGGCCTTCCGACCCTATACATATCGTTTGCCCATCGGATAATTGAAAGAAATCCCCCCGCAGTTCCTCAATATGAACAAGATTAATCAAGTGTGACCGGGAAGCGATAATGAAATTCGGGTTGTTGATCAACTTCTTATAATAATTCAAGGTATACTGCAGCAGCTCATAATTCCCGTGCGGAGTGGTCATAATAACCCTCCTGTTTTTTTTGTACAGCTGAATGATATCCCGTTCACGCACGCTGATATAATCATAGTCTTCATTATTAAGGTACTTGAACCTGATCAGAGGCTCCCCCTCATTCCGGCTTCCTCCAATCAGGATATCTAAGCTGTGAATGGCCTCGGCCACCCCACTTCGCAGATTATTTTTAACAATCCACCTGTAAGCCCCGTATTTATATCCTTCAACGGCTTGCTCGCAGCTGGTTGAGACCAGAATCAGAATATAATCATGATCTCTGGCATTGAGTATTTCGGCTGTGCGAAAGACTTGCCCGGAATCACTGTCTATTCCCAGAAAGATAATATTACAACTCTTATTCCGTACCTCAATATTACCCAGTATAGTTTGTGGATCACTCCATTTCTCAATACTGTATTCGCACTTCATCTTGCCCAAAATTCCGATTAGAGTCTGTTGCAGTTTCTCCAGGAAACTATCATTTTCATCATAAAGCACTATGTTATACATACAATTTCACCTCTAGTATCCGTTTTAGAGATCCCTATATTTATTATTTATACCATTTTTACTCAAAAATGCAATTAGATATAACACCAAGTGGGAATATCTCCCTATATTTTGACTGCAAGAAACCAAAAAAAATCCTGATGCCTCAAGGGTTTCTTGAGCATCAGGACTACATGTATAGGCCCGTTCCAATGTCTAACTCATATTGTGAGTTGTAATTTATCTTGTCACTAAAAAGGCCTTATTTCGGCGATTCTGTAACGTAATTTTGGCATAACTTGTAACGATCTTTGGCATAACCGGTTGATTCCTGTAACGTCATTTGGCATTTATCGTTTAGATTTATGAGTAATACTTAATTTGATTGTAATTGCTGTTGACCTGCAAAACAATCAATGAAATTCCCCTCACCAAATAAGCTTTTGGCTTCAGCAATGCTTTTCGAAGACATTTCAGACATAACAACAATAGCTAGATTATGCTTTGCTCGAGAGCATATAACATAAAACAAGTTTCTTGTTCTTGTCTGTATATCAAAAGTGTTGGTACTAATAGCTCCTATATCCGGACGGCCCTCTAAGTACTTATTTAGACTATATGAATTCCAATCATTATCATCTATAAAACATACTACATTGTTAAACTCTGCCCCTTTAGTTCCATGGTTTGTGGAAAATGGAGAGGTATCTTTGACCGTATTATGCAAGAATCTAAATTGTATATATTCTAGCTCCATAAGATCTTCATAAAATGAATCTTTCATAGATTCATTATTAAATGCATCTTTTAACTTGTTGGAATACTCCAGTATTCGATTTTCATTAACAAAATCCAACACTTCAGAGATCTTGCCTTTATCAGATAAAGAAATCAGTTCCAATAGTAGTTCATTTAACCTCAATTTATCTTGAATATTATTAAGCTCAAATGCTGTCTTTTTTAGTAGCTGTTGAACCTTATCAGTCTGGTATAATTCAATAACTTCCTCAATGTCAAATAAAAAATTTGCAAAGATGCAATCTCTATTAGATGCATTTTTAAGTAACATATCCTTGCTTTTTGCTCTTCTTGCTCTTGATAAGCTGTATTTGGAAAATAATCCCGGAAAATAGGTTTCAAGTAATATTCTATTTATAATTTCGCTTTTCTGACTCTTCTCAAATGACTGAACGATTGAATCGTCAAATATTTCAAGCTCATTAAACTTTTTATTTTTTACGATATACTTATTAAAAGCATCAATAAATTCATCATCATTATTTTGTAAGCTCCCATTATCAATAGCTATTTGAATTTCTGTAGGAAGCATGTCAAATATTATTCTTGAGATCTGGCTAACATCTCGCTTATTTGAACGAAGCATACCTATAAAACCAGATTTGATTTGCCCCACTTTGTATGTTGCACTGTCGTCTTCATCATATAACTCATGTAATTCAATATAACCATTTTTTTTGGCGATCGCTTTAGTTACAAGAAATAGTTTCTTCATATTATCTGAAGCATCTAATGAAAAATCCAAACTAATACGTTCTTTTATAAATTTTTCAGTATCTAGCTCTCGATTATTAATATAGTAGAAATGACTCTTCCCTTCTTTTGCGGTGCCCGAGGGTATCTGTTCCAAATCATCTGTTCGAATTCTATTAAGAATTGATATAATCACATCTGAGGAACGGTAATTTTCGCTTTTCAAAATAGGTTTGAATTTATGAAGATTTGCATCAACTCTCCCAACTGTCCCATTGTAGATCTGCTGATAATAGTCCCCAAATAATCCGAATAAAATGCTTGTAGATGGTTTTATATGTTCTATTAAGAGTTTAGCCACTGCAGACTTTGTATCTTGATATTCATCAATGAAGATTACCGGATAAGTATCTTGAATTATTTTTAATAACTTTTTGTTATTATTTATTATATTAATACTCAACTCAAGCATTACATCATGCGAAATAATACCTTTTTTATAATTGGCGTTATCTTTATATTGAATCCTAGATTTTAGCTTCGTTAATGACTCAATTCGTTCTTGGTACTTTTCATTCTCGTCACGAGCATTCTTATATTTTTGGGTTGTTTCTTTGGATTTACTTAAAATTTCTAAATTCTTTTGAATTTTAGAATTTATATACAAAAGGAGTTCTTGTTTAAGTTCTTTTTGGAATGGCTCTATTATCTTCCAAAGAAAATCATGAATGGTCTTAACTTCAACAATTTCATTTCCATTAATACGACTAATTATTTCTTCTTTTGCAACATTAGTATAAGTTATACAAGCCACTTTTCTATGTTGCTTTTGAAATCGTTTTTCTTCCTTCTGGATAATATACTCTAACGCTTTTACTAAAGTCCAAGTTTTCCCACTTCCAGCTCCAGCCTCAATGATGAAACTTTCACTATTATCAATGCATTCGTACACCTGATCAACTACTCCGATGCTAGCCATGATAGCCCCTCCTCAATATATGAAGGAACGTTCCATTCCTTTAAATACATTAAATCAAATGCAAAATTAGATTTTTTATCACTTTTGTCTATATAATCATATATTTTATAAGAATTATTCCATATATCCTCTTCACTTAAAAAAGGACGAATAACATTAGAAATACTACTCATTAAGCCTTTATTATTAAAAATAAATTTAGCATTATCAATTATAAATGCCTCTTCAAAAGTTCTCCCGCATTTTACTTTATCGGAATCGAGCGACACATTTCTCTGATAAGCAACAGAGATTTTATCATGATCGTTTACAGTGTGCTTTAGCAGATCGTCTATTGCTACAGATCCAGGAATCCATCCCTTAAGCGTCGGGTTAGTTGTCACCAACTTAGAGAGCTGTTTCATAATCACCTCATTTTTTTTCAATCTTGTTTTCACACTACCATTCGAGTTCTTTTGAACAATCCCATCCTTTTTAACCTCTGAACTAATACAACAGTCTATATCAGTAATAATTAAAGTCTTTACCTCTAAGAATTCAAGAAATTCTTTAAACTTATGCATATATGCTCCATTCACTTCAATTACCGATATATATTGTTCGGACAATATTTTAACCGTAGGATTTTTTGTTAGAAGGTTTTTATCTACCTTTTCAAAAAACATTGGCATAAGCAATCTTTCGCAAAGTCCCTCAATCATCACAATTTTATCAGCAAAAAACATGTCAATTTCACCATAGTTATGTATCTCTTTAAAAATTGAAGTGTATCAACATCATATTCATTATCTTCTTCATCTTTAATACCTGTTTGATTACTAACAGAAAACTTCATCATATCTTTAACTGCTACGCACTTATTATTTCTTCTAAAAAAATATCTAATACTTTCAAAACTTGAGTTTGAAACAATATGGGATGAATGAGTAGTAATTATAACTTGAGCATTAATTTTATGTTCTTTCAAAAAATAATTAATTCTTTGTATAAGAATACTCTGTAATTGAGGATGCATGTGTGCTTCTGGCTCCTCAACAAAGATTAAATTCAGATCAGTCCCATTCTCTTGAATCATTGCTTTAAAACTAAGTATTTCAGATATGATATAAATTAAGTTACTATATCCAAGTCCGTTATATTTTTCAGGTAACATGTGCTCACTATCTTTATAGAAGAGCCTAATACTTTGAAATAAATTTGTTACAGTCATATTAGCTTTCAACGTTAGTTCTGAATCCTGTAAATTGGGATACCCAAAAGTAGCATAGGAACTAATATATTCCCTAAAAAAATCATCCAACTTTTTATCAATGCCACTATTAGCATTAATAATCTCCTCATTTAAAGCACTTAATTCTAATTCTTGATCTTCTTTATTTTCTGATTTTATTGACCTATTTCTATATTCCCTTTGAAACACAGAGGATAATTTAGAACTACTTTTAGAATTCCCATCATCCACTTCTCTTTGTGCAGCAATAAAGGTTGTTCCAATAATCTTCTTTATATCTGCAATACTGATCACTGAAGTGTCTACATCCCTATCGTATGGGCGAACAACAAACTTAAAGTAACTATCAAATATCTTTTCTACATGTTCAATAACATCTTTCTCTTTATTTTTTATTTTTAACTTATGAAGTTGTTGAAAGAATTTTTCTGGTTGCTCCAGCGCATACGAAAATAAAATCTTTAATTGGTTTGAATCATCTAAAGATGTTAGTAATGGTCTGATATTACTCCAATTATCCTGATCACTATATTCAATAGTTAACAACATTTCGATTGAAAGGTTACCTATAGAGCAATTTTTAAAAAAATCATCTTCTGTTTCTAGTTCTTTGGATTCACAATAATTCTGATACATTTTTCTAAATTCGGAATGGGAGTTTGAAGAAAAATCGGACCATTCAAACTTACCATTTTGCCTTAGGAATATATTAAAAATGTTTGTGAATGATGTTTTTCCAGAATTGTTTTTCCCTACAATTAGTGTAGTGCTTGGGTCTATTTGAACATTATTAGCTCCACTTAAGTTATGAAGCAGTCGATAGTTTTTAACCTCAACATTGACTAGTCTCATTTCCTAACCTCCGATTAGATTCTTAAAACTCGTTTCTGACTCTTTCATCTCATCGTATAACAATAGAGAATCATATTCAGTTACATTTTATATATTTTTTCCCATATTAAAGATCAACTTTTAAAATTCAGCGACCTTGGTCCTAAAATTTAGGACCAAGGTCGTTGAATCACCTTTTTTTGCTATTCAATACTCAAAAGGCTTATGCTCGTATATCCAATAACTTAATCTTAACGAAGCAAATGTTGCCTTACATAATGACCACAAAGATATTATTTAGCCAGGTTTATCCGTGATCGTTATATAAATGTTCAGGGGCTTTTAGTAACCATTGTTATGATTACATTTTTTAAAGAAACAACTAAATAAAATAGCGCACATCCCTAAGCTCTGGAATGCGCGCCAGTATAATTTTAATATTATTAAAGTTAATCTCATGGCTTTTAGACTGATTGTCTATTTAAAGGTACTTCTTAAAATATATAAATAGTGAATATCAACCTTAACTTAGTGCTGTTTTTCTAACGTTTTTTCATCAAAGAAGTTATTCTCTAAAACACAGATTACTTGATTTTATTTATTGTTAGCTTTGCCTGCCGCCATACACTTGAAAATGGAATTATTTTACCTTTTACATATGCGAAACTCAGAAACATCATTACAGTAAAAAATGTGTACCCGTACATTTCAAAATACTTGTGAACTGAAACTGTAAGACCTACGTAGACCATCAGTATGACAGTATGTCGAATAAACTCTTCCATTTTAACATCCATTAAAAATCGCTCCTTCAATCATCATATAGATTCCGAATAAAAAAGCACTTCAATGTGGCATATTCTATGCCTACACTGAAGTGCTTCTCCAATTAAAATATTCGGTTATAAATTATATTAGCCAAAAAAATCAAATTTGTCCACTCATATGGTTTTAACAAATAGTTGGGAGGGTTTTGAAGAAAGCTGTGCTGAAGAATTTGTTACTAATTCCTGATTCGGCGATTCTGTAACGTTGTTTTGGCACGACTTGTACAGTAAGCAAGCTTATTTAGGGATAGCACTTGTTGCATCAAAAAGTTGGCTATACCCTTGTCTTCCAGAATACTTGAAATATAATATTATACGATGGAATCGCTTCTTCTATCATCCATATTTATCCATTATGGTTATGCGAATCCAAAACATTACGCCGGATTTCGCGTAATAAAATCTCTTTCAGTCCTTTCACTCCCTAATAGGATGTCGGAAGGGCATCATTCGTGTTCAGAGACATATCCCATGTGCCTCGTCTCTAGTTAGCCATCATAAAACAGGCCCACTCTGGAACCCCACACTTCCGGAGTTCGCGGATTCGTATGCGTACTCGTTTCCATTGCTTCCATAGACACATTCGGAGCCTTCTCCGAACCCACTGGTCAAGCGTTTAGAAGTGTTTCTTAGCTAACGCCAGATGGAAATAGCCGATCTACCTTGTTAAATACCGGTTCAGTCAGCTGATCCGTTCTTCGATTGAAATGGGCCATGTTCGTTTCGGTAGCTCGCGAACTCTTTCTTTAACTTTTGAAAGAGTTTTTGGGGCTAGTCGAATCGTAGCCTGTTTCTGATTTAGGAAACGGTATCTTAAGAACTTCCGGTGCCACGGTCTGGCTACCACACTTTTCTCCCGCTTCACTTTCAGTTTCAACTTTCCTTCTACAAATCGGCTAACCTATTTCAGGCCCCGTTCGCATGCTCGCTTAATCGCACAAAGAAGGGTCCATTAGAGTCGGAATGCCTAACATCCGTACCCGTCTCCGGGTTCCCCGCTTGACTGGCGCAGGTCTGTAAGCCCCCGCAAGAAGTTCGGCTTTCACCGATTTCCAATGTTTTTTCGGCGCTCCGACATACCGACGGCTTCACCGCTTCTCTTTGACGCAAGGCCTCTTGCAAGATATTCCGCTGTCGCCCCTCTTCATACGAACGCATCGATTTCCTCTCTCCTTTCGTTTCATCCCCTTCCGTAAGCTGTTGCAACAACTTACGGACACTATGGGCTCTGCTGACTAGGCTACGGTACCAAGTTTTTTTCCTTACCTATCCGGCGGGTCTCCCCAGATAAGAACGTCATCTTTCCGCTCGCACCTGCCCAAATTTACGGCTGCAGCCCTTGCCAGTTTTGAATTTCGCCATATAATGGTGACTCATCCAGCTGCACCGTCTCCAATTGTATTTGTATACCTCAGGTCTTGCTTTTACCTCCGGCTTCCTTCAGGTTCCACCTGGCGGTGGGCGCCCATGCTGGGCGTATATACAAGAAACCCCAGGTCATTAATGACTTGGGGTTCAATTTAAGGCTAAGTAATTTTTATAAGTACTCTTTCAGAAGTATACTGTAGAACCTGTTTTTTTATTATAATAATATTCAAACATGATTGCCCAATAGTTTCATAATATAATGATTTTTTTTAATTGTTTTAATTGCCACATTCAATTTTTTTGCTAGTGCTGAATTCGTAATAGTTTTTCCCTGGTCTTTAAATTCCTTAATAATTACTTCAGTCTGATCTGCCAATTGTTTTTCAATGTACTTATTATAGTTCCTTATATGTTCTGCTTGTTGTTCCTTAAACCATCCACGAAATTCCGGATAATTTTTATCAATATATACCATATCGAATCCAATGCTATTTAAAAACTTATTTATGTATAACCCTCTACTATAGCGACTTTTTGCTATATGCTCCGTTATTTTTTGATATAACTCAATCTTGCTGCGCTCTCGTTGCTTATATTGAAACTCTCTAATCAACCCAATATAGTTATTCGATCTCAACCAACCTTCAGAAATATCAAGTGCTGAAGTAACCTTTAGTATAGTAATCGGTGTATTACTCTCTAAATACTGTTCTAGCTGTTCCTTAACTTGACGAGATTTCCGTTGTGGTCTATTTCCTTTTTTCGGCTTTATGTTTAAAGCGAAATACTCCATAACTTTCTTGTCAGCATAAAAATAATAATACTCTCGTTTGCTCCAGCCGTAATATTCTTTAGCAAGATGAGATTTATTTGTTTTCTTCATATTGTTAATATATTTAATATCATCCAAACATTTATTATCATTAAATTTAGGCGTGTATTGATCTATCATAGATTTATGCATGATTTTTCTATTCGCAAAATAACCAAGCCATTTATAAATGATATCAACATCTACACCTGTTTGCTTGTATACCGCATAAGGAGCGTGTCCATCCTCAATAAGAGGTAGTACCGTTTTATATCCCTTTAATATATAATCATTCATTTCTGTCCAAACAAACTCACTACTTCTCGCATATATCAAGCTACAACTAAGACATATAGCTGGATCATAAAAATGAGTTCCTTTTTTAATCATCATATTAATAGTTCTCACAATTGCAATCATTTTTTCATTACTTTGATATGAAGTGCACCATGGCGCTAAACATACACCAAAGTTTTTTTTAGAAGGGCTTAATCTATTGGATAAGCTTTGCACGTATGTCAAAGGCACGAGTATATTTGAAAATTTCTCCATTGAAAGATTTTGTTGCTTAAGAATACGCAAAATACGATGTAATGTACAAGCATCCTTCTCCCTCATAGTTCTTAGACATCGCAAAATCACACGTATATCGGGATTTAAGTATTCAATTTTACTTTGAGTATGAACGGTCTCTTGATTTTTTATTACATATAGAAGCCTCGAACAGTAGGCAGATACATCATCTAGGAACGCCGGAGTTTTCTTAATTTGTTCTCCCCTTAAATAAATCCAATTACTGTATGTTTCCAATTGTTCATCAACTATTGCTGCCGATACTTTTCCGCCTGGATCTTGGATTGATAAATCCGCCTCACAGACATTACAATACCTGCGGGTTTTCTTTCCTAAATTCATGTAGGGTTGAGTTTGAGAGCAACAATAACATTGATCTTGAAGTTTAATATGATGTTTATTACACATTTTTATCTCATCAACCTGCCATAATAAAAGATGAGTCACCCCCTCAGCTAAACATATAGGGCAAAAAAATCTTTTATTTGTATTCAACATCATTTGGAAAGAGCCTTCTGAACGTTCAGACCAATATGAACGAAAAAGATTATAGATAGGTTGCATCGTCATAGAGTTTAAAACTTCTTTTGGTAAATCCACAATTTTCGCTGTAAGATCTAAGTTAATATTTAGTCCTGAAAATAATTCGTATGAATTAATATCTCTATTTCTATATTTTTTTAGTTTGCATACAATTTCAGCTAATTTAAGGAACGGCATACCATTTTTTTCCGAAACTCTTTCTAAATATCCGGTCAATGATTCAAACTCCAATGGTTTTAGTCTAATACCAAATTTCACTATTCCACCTCTTAAATCTATTTATTAAAATTAAAACACAAAAAAATCAAAGTTGTAGAAAGCCCTAACCGCTTTATACAACTTCCATTTTTAAGCTCACCTTTTATATTATTAATCTATCAGAATCATCTTCTTCAATTCCTCTTCTGCAACCTCACCGATAATATTGGTATATGCCTCCTCCAAAACTAGGCCCAGATCTAACACAGAAGTATCCTCATCAAAATCGGGTTCAAATACTCCCAAAAGAAGAAAAGCTTCCTGGAGAATTGGTGTAAGATATCCGACTAACCCATAGCTAATTTTATGAAGGACTTGTGGGAGAGGCATATCAGCGGATAAATCTGATAAAAATAATGGTTTGGGAGGCAGCAGTTGTTCCTCTATCGAAGCCAGTAATTGAAGAAATTCTTCATCACACTCTTTAAATCGCTCCAGTTTTGTAGGAGGTTTTCTGCGGAAATACTGTGAGTCTAATTTTCTTAATTTTTCAATTTCCGGTGTACCCACACAAATGACAGATACCTTTCCGAAGTTAGTAAGATGTTTTATAGCACTCATTGCCTCTTCATTTTTAACGTAGCGTGATACCAGTATATGGTCCATTTCATCCAAAACAACCATTTCAACTTTCTGCATTTTCAGTAAAGTGAAAACTTGTCTTTTGACGTCCCCCATAGATGGCCGACCTGGAATTTGCGGTGCATTCAAACTATATATAATGCTTTGGTAAAATTCCATTATTGTAAATGGATCAGGTAAATTAACATACAAGACAGGGCGTATATCTATTTCATCCCCTATCTCATCAATCTGGGTATACCCTTCATATTTTTCTGCATATCGTTCCACCATTTGAGTTTTCCCCACCCCAGAAAGCCCCATTATAAAGCGATGCCTCGGGGAGCTTTTTCCTCCTTGAAACGAATTGTGATAACGCATGGAATCCAATAGCGACCAAATTTTTTGCACTTTTGGGTGCAAAATATGAAGATTTGCAACCCGCTCTGCAAAACTGGTTTTTGCTTTAAATGTTATTGATTGTTTATCCAATATTCTCATCCTTCTTTTTGAGCTTTCCTAACATCTCTCTAACTGAAATTTCCTTAGGTATCTTTGCCGGAGCTGGCGGCCTTGAGTTCGGCAGTTCCATATTCATTCGTGTTGCCTGCGCTCTTTCTCTTCTTCTAGTTTTGGCCCTCTGCTGTACTCTTTCTGCCAGCATTTCTTTAGCTACCTTAATACTTTTAACTCCAGGAATCTTTCGGGCTTCTAACAGTCCTTTTTCTTTCATTATTTCTAGGACTTTTGTGAATGTATATCGATTCAAGCCCTCCGTTTCTTCTAACATTTCCCGTTGAGGTCTTAACTCTATATATTCTCCGCTCTCTGAATCTAGTAAATGTAATATGGACACATCGCTATGATTATATTTAATCTTATATTTAAACTCCCTTGGTTTTACTAAACCTTTAGCGTTACTAGTACTTTTGTAAATAATATTTTCAAAGCGGACACCATCGCGCGTGTATGGTCTAAATGTTACTGGCAACAACTCCATTCGATAAAACTCCTCATCTTCCTTATCAATCCATTCAGGAAAACCAACTTTCTTTAACCCGTCATAATATCTCTTTACGGGTACAGGAGAAAAAATCGGTAGTCCTTTGTGAACTTGATGATGGTAAACATCAGTGATATAGACAGTTAAAAGCTCTCGAATATCCTCTAGAGTAAATATTGCCTCTGCTTCAGAGTCATAATCGCCTTTTTCCTGAACGCTGCCTTTACGAGTTCCAGCCAATCGGTGAATAAGTTGAGCATTTATGGTACCGAAAAGGCGTTCAATGGTTCCACCATACCTTGGTGTTTTGACCGGTCGATATTGCGGGTTTGATTTTAAAGTTTCTTTAATCATTCGTCTAACATCAGCATTCTTGAATTCCGGGCCATTATCGGTGTAAATGATATTGGGAATTCCATATACATCCCATTCATTTATTGTGTTATACTTCCTCTTTACATTTTTGAAGAAAATACCATGCATTAGAGCTTGTCTGACTTTATTTGCCGAAGGAGGTTCAAAGGAAACATCCAAGCACCATACCATTCGGCTGAATAAATCCATTCCAAGAGTTATCCACGGTCTTCCGATTACGTATCCGGATTTTTCATCTATCACATCAATATCCAGTTGTGTGTGATCAATTTCAACAATATGTAACGGAAACATAGCCTCTTCGTTAGAATATCCTCGGGTTACTTCATTGTAGGCCTGCTCTCCTTTTCGTCCTTCCCTCATTCTTGAACGGATCTCCGGACTTAGTCTCTTTAATATTTTATATACCGTGTCATAACCAGGAGCATCAACTCCCTTTTTACTGCATTTAACTTCAATCGATTCGAACACCGCTGTAGCTGTATCTTTCTTAAGGGTGAGATACTCCTTCTCGATTACCTCTTTGATAATAGGTACTACCTCATCAGGCAGCTTAACCCTTATAGTATCTAGAACTAGTTCTGTTTTTTTAGGGTGACATATCTCTAAGATTTTACAATCTTTCCGATTATAATTTTGTTTAAATACATTAGGTATTAATCCATTCTCACCCTGATTAGGGAGCGAAGACTCTTCTTTGCGATATCCTGCAAGTCTTCGTTTGATAGTGCGATTAGATAAGTTGTATACTCCAGCCACTAAATCAATTAAACATTCTTGTGACATTTTATTGTATGTCTTCTGTTCAAAGTATTGCCCATATCTACTTTTAAGTTTAGTTAATGCTCGAAAATCTCCACTTTTTGCTTTTCCCAGTAATAACATCGGTTCAATTAAGTCAAAGCGATCTTGAACTATTTTTTTTTGTTTTTCA
Organism: Paenibacillus phytohabitans; assembly: GCF_013141775.1. Taxonomy (GTDB): domain Bacteria; phylum Bacillota; class Bacilli; order Paenibacillales; family Paenibacillaceae; genus Paenibacillus_AQ; species Paenibacillus_AQ phytohabitans. The sequence continues at coordinate 94,980 of NZ_WHOB01000098.1, read as the reverse complement.
TCTAAAGTGTCGAGTAGTGAAACATACCTTTTCTCTTCCCTTTTTTGAAGTGCTTTATCAATCAAGGTATCAGCAGAATAAAATGTTGATTGATTGATGAGTTCAAAATAATTAAACTCTACTTCTTCAACATTTCCTGTAGCCACAGCAAACACTTTCGGTGGATCAATCTCAGACACCCTATATCTGATTCCATCTATTTGAAACTCCATATTTTCCTTAAAACTGTGTAACTTCATCTAGATAACCTCCCGGCCGAAAAGCTAGCTCAAATGGATTCATTACATTGACTGCTGAAAATTTACTTTGTTCTGAAACTTTTTCTAGGATATCAATCCCTAATTTCCCCTTCGCTATTAAATGGTAAATAATTGGAAGTATAATACGAAAGTCTGTTATTCCGGAAAAACTTAACGCTAGCTCAATAATACTAACACCTTCTAAATAACTAGCTTTAATCATTACTTGATCAATCCATTGTTCATAGTACTTCCGTGATTTTCGGAATTGGGATAAAAATTTAAGATTAATTAATACTTTTTCCGGGAGAGTCTTAGGATAAATCACCTGATACTTCCACTCTATTCTTTCAGCATGTAATGAACATGCTCGGTTGCACCTTAAGAAGGTTTTGGATTGTTCTTCAGGCGTTTCTTTAATTTGTACAAGTAAGGGAATTTGTTTTTGCCGAAAAACAAGAGTATCGGGTACATGCATCCAACTTTTCTCTTGCCCTTCAGAATCAAGATGCTTGATTGCTATTTCCACAGGCTGAACATAATATCGAATAACTTCAGGATCGAGCTCAAGCAAATAGTAAAACAATTGTTCATTTAAGGAATGATACTCCACATCACGATTATCCATTTTCGCACTGATTATTGAACCGATAATATGCGGTCTCTGCCAGCTAATCTTATTATCTATTCTTCTCTTTGGAGAGTAGAGTTGATCTTCTAAGGTCCAATCTTTATGTGTCCAATCCATACTGATTTCCTCTACTTTCGTTTAATGAGTCTTTCTAATGCTATTCCTATAGAGCCATTAATTTAATCAAAATCTAACATCTGTATTAACTTCTCTACAGTCCATAGCTTTACCTCAACATTCACCCCATCGTGAGTAATGATCAACCTAAGCTCTGTAGGCGTTGGATTTCCTAGTTTTTGCGAGAAATATATACCTACAATTCGAGACAACTCCGTATAACTTAAGGTAACGATTGTATCTTCACGCAAATCTCTCTTCTCCTCGCTAATTGATAATTATATCATCATTTAAGCCTTTATTTTGTATTTTTATACACGTAAACCAAGATATACAGTTAATGTATTTAATGAATTTATAAAGTTCACTACAACACTGATTATTTGATGCACTTGTAATTCATGATTTACAATTCTTTTTTTAAAAAAAGGACTTTCTTTCCTTCTGAGTAGCATTAATCGCAGTGACACTCTGAAAATTCAATAAAAACGAAAAGACTCACAGAGTAGGATTCTGTCGATAAATCCTACTTTGTGAGTCTTTTAACTTTGCTTTTTCAGAAAAAAACGTGTGATTTATTAGCAAATACTCAACTCAATAATACGTTTTTTTTACTCTTAATCTGTTTTATTAGTTGTGGAGCATACCTTCTAAGTGATGCATAGTTAGTATGGGTAACTGCATAGAGCTCTTTCATTGAGACCTTCTTGCCTTCATGTTCTTCTAGATATCTAGTGACTTTCTGCTCTATCTTCATGCTGACTTTTCCGCGCTTCATTTCAAACTGCTTCGTTCTATAAAGTTCTACTAAGTCTGAGCAGCCCTTGTTTCTGATGGTTGTGGCAGAAGTTCCCCACGCTTTAGCGACCGCCGGTAAGTTTATGGCGGTATCACATTCTAAAAGTTCCATGCAAGTATTATTAATATTCGCTCTAAAAATCGGATCACTGTCTTGTGTTTTTGGCTTTGTGTACGATTTAAACAATGCTTGAACAACCAGAGGGTGATAACGATGTACTAAAAACTGGTCATAGTTAACCCACTCTTTCCAAAAGCGAATTTCGGCTAAATCTATTCCTTTATCAAGTTCCTGAACAAACTTTTCTAACATTTTCTCATTGATAGCCGGCTTTTTAATACCATCCAGTTCAAGTACGTCACGAATCTGAAAGTAAGCAAGAACACGCTGAATACGCCCTCGCTTAAGACCCATAACCTTTATTCTTTCCGGCCATGTAAGTTTACTGATATTTCGATTTGATAAGATCTCATACGCCTTTATAAAATAGGAACGCTCTACAAGATGATTGTCCTCATCTAAGGCATACTCGCATCCACAAGAAGGACAGAACATACAATAGGATAAAGATTTCCCGCCTTTCTTAGTATGAAAGATTCCTGTCGAAACTAATTCTCCTCTTACCCCATACCGTTCACACCAGGGGGCTATGCAGGCAGTACCTGCAGCAATCTCTCCAATACTTTTCTCATGAAGTGAGTGTATAAATCCCTCTGGTACATTTAATTCAAGAAAACCCCGAACATGTAAATCCGCTGCATAAAGTACAGAAAACAGTGAAGTAATATGTACTGCGCATTTTTTAGATAATGTACCTCTAGCACACTGGATTAAATACTCCAAGCATCCAGAGTATCGACTTTTCCGTATCAGTTCTTTATTATATTTTTCTTGTTGGCCATTCAATATATACACCATTTTAATTGCAATTTCGGATGGAGTAAAACTTCGACCAGTATACTCAATAAGATGTTTCCAATTTTCAATTAACCATGCTTGTTGTTTTACATGACTTTGATCAATTATTTCTCTGCTATCTTTAACTTTGGATAGATATCCACTACAGTAGGGGCATCTGTTAACGACTCGGATATCCTGATACATAACAGAGCAATGACAGTGTCCACACTTATTCATCAACTGTTTATTATGTTCGGTACAGACGTCTACACCTTTCAATTTCCAATGTAAAGATATAGAATTTGTAATTTCGATACATTCAGGACAATAATGTAGATCCTCACGTAACATTCCCTTTAGTACTTTACTCTGCTCGCCGTTTTCTGAGTCTGTAAAAGTTCTAATCAAATTTGTAAAACTGCTTCTATTCACATCAACTCTCGTTAACCCTGTCATCTCACAAAGCTTATCAATATTCAACATACTCGCTGGAAAAAAATCCATACGTTTTAAATCTCCAGTATGAAGCAGATAGTCCTCGTTTCGTTTAACCATTTCGAGCAAACCTACAATATCTCTTCCATTTGTACCTGCTGCTCTTGTTAGGTAGCTAGACAGGGATTCGCATTTAGCTAATTTACTCCGAATTGTAAATCGTTTTATTATACTCACCTCTACCTAAAATGAGGATTACATCACTTACTCTGATGTACTAAAGTACTCTTTAGAACACCACTTTATTTGCTCTACTCTACTCTTCTCGTGAAAATTGATTAACTGGTTTAATACGAATATTCGCTGAACAATATCCTGGGTGAAATACAACTGCCTCTTGTAATAATTAATTTCCCACTGATATGGAAATGAAGACTTCATGTTTTTTTCATAGATCGAAAGTAGTTGTATGTGAAGGTCGAAAATCTCTTTATATGACACAATCAAACCCCCTCTCTTACTCTAGATTCAAAAGAACTTTTAACATTATCAACGTTCGAATCTAAAAGTATACAAAGAGTCCTACTTTATCAATTTGCAAGATAAAAAGACATCTATCAGAGTTAACTTCTGACAGATGCCTTAATTAGTATTGCGTGAATTTAATTATCTCTTTTATACTTATAGATATATCCTTCTCGCTTTTATTTCATTAATCTTTGCATTCTCAATTCATTTCTATTCTTACACTTGCGTTCATCCTCGTCTTTTTCTTTTTTCTTCTCTTTCAATGCTTCCTCTATGATATTTTTGACTAATACAATCCAACGAAATCGTCCAAAATAAGTGTAAATTATCAAAATCAAAAAGACAGCAATAAAGTAAATATTCATCTGTAGAGCGTTGAATGCTGCCTTTGTAACTTTAAAGTATTCCGAAGCCATTTCATTGGTTTGTTTTATTAAATTTTCAGTTCTTTCATCAGGTTTCATATTTTTATTTATTTCTTTATTTAATTCTTGATTAGCATTATAAATCCAATCCATCGGTTTCATTGTAAAATTGATTTGAGTATTTATAGATGTAAAAATCATTGTAAAAATTAATGCTAGAATAGCAATAATAGACGTGAGTTGCTTATAATGTTCGAATTGAGTATCAATGCTAGCCTTAATAGAGACCATTTCCGATTCTGTGTGATCCTTTACTAAATCACTTCTTAATTTATTTATATCTCCTAGTTTTAGAATACCTAACCCCCAAAAACCCATACGATACTTTTTTCTAATGTACTTACTTGCTGTTTCCATTTCATCAAGTTTAATGATTTTTGGATTTTTCTTATTCAACTGCGATTCCCCTTTTAATTCAAATTATCTACAAACAACTCAATAAAACTAACTGTATAAAAATATTAGGCCAAAATCCATCTCACATGTAAGCAGATATATAAGATCTAAAGATCCATTTATTATATACAACCGTAATCCAGTTGTTGGAAGAAGTCAATTTGAAATTGCGAACTAACGATCTTGTTTTTTACATATATAGTTTTATAATCATTAAAAAATCTATGTGTTGTGTGTATTTTCCTTTTAGCGATTCGGGACCGCTGGCTTATGTTCTCTTGATTTTTCTCCTTCGACTCCGTTTGGCAGCCATTTTTCAGGGTACTATGGCAAACGTATGTTCTGTGTACTCATTTGGATATATGATATAATAATATTGTGTAAAGGAGTAATAATGTAGAGGGGGCGGGCATCTCGCAAAACGTTGTCAACTGAAGAACCGCATTTAAGAACGACCTGCAAGAATTAGTACACTCACATTAAAAAAATGTGATATAAGGTGTTTATCACCGGAAAACTGTGACAAAAACGTAAAATTAATCACCTTTATGGTTTGATCATGCTGTGGATTACTTGTGGATAAAACGTCAATAAATGTGGGTAATCCTTGTCTGGCGCGGGGTTTGAAAATATGGTTTACAAACACAAAATTATAAGTTAATTTAATAATGAGGCGGACATGCAGTACCTTGCTCTGTGTTACGGAGGGAGGGATTGCCTTGATAAATCTTATCTATCTGCTTAGTGCAGTTGTTGGGATCACAAGTGGCATAATAGAGTTAATTAAATTCGTGCATAAGATTTGTTCTCGAATATTTAATTACTTGAGCAAACGAAAAAAGCACTAGCCCGCTAAGCTAAAGTGCTTTTTCGTAAGAGACATTGTTTTGCCATCTCAACAGAGTCAAGGCTGCATTTACACTCTAGTAGGCTGCGATCCTCGTAAGATCGCAGTCTTTTTAGTTTATAAATAAACGAGTCACTTGAGTGCAGTTGAAACGGCCTTTTTTTGCTATTAAATTTTGATTAATAGCATCACTGTTATATTTGAAATTATAATTGATATTTCAAAATTATTCTAGACCATTTTTCGTACCAATTTATGTAGCTTTTATCAAACAAATTATTCACCAGTTTTCGAGTCAATTTCCGTTGTATATTTTATTATTATTTTCATTCTATTTTTTTATTTTATGACTCTATTCCTCGAATACAACTTTACACTTTCAGCTCTTAAAACCTTGTTTATTCTATGTTTTATTTTACCCAATTATGATAATTCCACACAGAATACGTTAATATTCAAAACATAAACACTTAGAAAAGAATTATTCCTTTTATTATTCATTTTACAAGTATCGCATTTAGCCTCAATGCTTAAGGAATTTATGTCAGCCAATCTTTAGGGATCAATGCATTATCTTCTGAAGGATCATCGTCTCTCCATCTCTTAACAACATGCACAATATGTTTATGTGACTGCCATGTAATCTCGTCAGCATGTTCAATAAGGATTATTTGAGTTGGATTTTCTCTCCGTGGACTAAAATGATAGTCAAATGCGGTAAATATTTTTTGTACCTTTAAGATATCTTCTGGTAAATAATCTATATCTGATAATTTTTGAAGTTTATCAGGAAAGTATACTTGACTGGGTTGATCAATCACTAAAAACTGCGGGACTGCATTCCATTCAAGATTTGCGAAGTGATCATGCAATGCAAGCATCGTAGCGATATGATATCCCATCCAGTTTGCTCCGCTCCCAATTTCCCAGAGAAAATCTTCTCTCCCTCCTGATTTCTTACGCAAAGTTAAATTAACAGTATCTAGTAAGATAGTGTCATCAGGGTTTTCGACACCTAGATGCTTTGCATACCGCATTATATCTTGCGAAACCCTATCGATCTGACGTTCTAATTTATCCTTGAGTTTTTTAGGATCAATTTGTTGTTTGATACTATTAACTTTCTGCTCAAGTTCAAAAATTTCTATTTGAAGTGTGTCATCCTCATTTACTAAAACATAATCTTCTAATGCCTTTTCCAATCTGCCCAGAAATCTGTATACTTCATTCTCGGTTTGCCTAATTTTACGCAGCTCCTCTGATCTGACTTGAAGCAGTTCTTTCTGCTTTCGCACAGTATTTAGTGACCCTTCAAGTTCTGAAAGCATAGTTTTTCGTTTTATAATTTCCCTATCTAAGATGCCATAGGAGCTTTCTATGAAGTTGGATGAAGCATTAATTTTCTCGAGGTGATCTTTTAAGTGCTGAAGGTCTTCATGGGCTTTATTATTTACTGCCCCACAAAATATACAGACCTCCGCCTCTCCAACCAAATCTGCCAACCATCTGACGGGTTCAATTCTTTCTTCTTGTATTTTTAGTGAACCATGGAACTGCCCTTCTGATTTATACAGATTTGTCAACTTATATAACTGATTTCTTTGTGTTCCAATCTCCCTGGAGATTTCGATCTCATTTTCAGTGAGTGCATTCAATTCATCAACTGCCCTCTCGGTAGCATTCTTTTCAACTTGTAATATTCTTCTTGTTGGTGAAGTAGAAATCTCCTTAAGATACGTGATGTATCTATACGCAGCCCAATGTTCAGAAACATCAGGTGCATTATGAAGTAAACCGTATTCTCTAGCTTTTGAATAATAATCCCTCAATTGAAGAATCCAGTTATTTGAGATACGCCTCATTTCATTGCGGATCTTTTGTTTTTTCTGCAACTCTTGTTCCAGTAATTTAAGTTCTTGTTTAAGTAGTAAGGTTTTCTTATCGATTGCGCCAAGTACCAAAGGGAAGATATTTTTTAATCGCTCTTGATGTTCAGCTGTATCCGCTTTAAAGAAAAGGGTATATGGATTAGCTACAATATGCTGGGGTTGAAATTGAAAAGCAGAAAAATCTCTAAAACTAGCCCTCTTACCAGGAGAGTCGCTGTCTGAATTATCGGAGAGTGTAAGTTGAGGCATGCCAGATATCTCATTAAGTTTGTTCTTAAGAGACTTAGTATTTGTCTTTCCATATGGTCTTGGTAGCTCATTTAAAATTGTTATTTCATCGTCTATGTATACCTCTGCACTTTGGATGTGAATCCCTGGCTCCTTACGTGCGATGAGCATTCTCTTTGAACCGACTACAATAACAAGCCCAAACCACTCTGTTTTCTCACGAATAACACCAACCGGAATTGTACACTTGCTACTTCCCAGACAATAATCAATTATTGGAATAATTGAAGATTTCCCTTTTTGGCTATCCCCCGTGATTATATTTACCTTATCCAGTTTAAAAATAAGTTTTCTCGTTTGCTTAGTAATATCTTTCGGCCAAAGAACAATTTGCTCTATTTTAAAGTTCATAATTAAAACCTCACTTTTAATAACACGCTTAATTGATTTAATTCGATTGTAGCAAACCAGTAACCCAGCCGTTTTGCAGCAGCCAACATTTTATGTATACCTTCATTATGTTTATAGTCCGGTATTTTAGTCCGTACAGGGATAAACTGAAAGTTATTCTTGTCCAGTAGAACGATTTTTGCAGAACTACAAACATTTAAAGACTTAAAAGTTATGTCGCTCATTGTTTGCATTCTATTTTGAACCCCTATAAATAGCGCCATTTCATCATTCAGAGCGTTATAAAGACCGCCTTTCTTGTTCCTTTTATAAATGTTTTCGACAAAATCTTGATTAAACAAGATTGGCAAAACTAGCATTATATGCGGAAGTATAGGGCCTTCTTGTTCCGCTGAAGACTTATAGAACTCATTAACAAAAGTCCAAAGCAACAGGGCGCCTAGGGCAGGATTTTGAACAGCATCATATTCATTTAGCATTTTTAGCTGTTCCCCCTAAGAGTTGAGCATACTCTGGATGCCACCCAACCAACATCTGATTCGCTAAGTGATGATAACTACCACGTGTCAAATAGGACTGTTCAGTAGCCACCCCAGCCAAGCTCTCATTATGGTCAAGGGTCTCTGACAGCACCTCAAGTCCAATGAGTTCCCCCAATGTCTGAACATCATCACTAGTACGCTTTTTAATTTTAAATGTTTGTTTTTTTACAGAGTGGATTAATTGCCATCGCTCGCTCAATGCTTCATCAAAAAGCTCTAAGTCTTCCTTAGTCAAATTACCAGCTACGCTAAAACGCGTCCGTTCAGTTGCGTTACATAAATAATCATCAATTGCATCAATTAGTAGATCATCACTCTGTTCAAATGAAAGCAAGTAAAGTTGCCTTACAAATAGTTCATTCATATAATGATTTCTCTCACCATCTGAAACTGGCATAAGGCTTTTAGCTGTTTCAATAAATGGTCGGATTTTGTATTTTGTTAAGAGTCTATGATAATAAAGAGTGAATAATTCTCTCTGTAGCCAAGCCGGCTTTCGATTTCTCCACGCATTTAAGGCACATGAGTGTATCCAACCTAACAATCCGTTATATACTTCATCGTAAGGTACATCTGAAGGAATTAATAGAAGTGAGCGCACTTGATCTTTTAATTCACTACCATGTGCACCATCAGCACTATCAGAAACAACTATATTTTTTATTAATTTCAGTAAAACTGTGTCCTCACTCTGACAAACTTGTTTACCAATTTCAGAGATATAATCGGGTAATATGAGGGCTTTCCTCCTCAGTTCTTCCAAACATGCCTTAGCATCAATGTCTGTTGCTGCCCTCCCCAATCTTTTAGTTATACCCTCCGGTAATATTTTATTGGTTACAAGATGAAACTGACATTGTTCTACATTGACTTCATTTGATTGTATTGCCATGCACCATATTCTAAGGGTGTTCCAAAGGTCTTTACTGCTGTCCCCAAACGGAATGTTATCTGAGGTTGAATGCTTGTCTTGCTCCCGACCGGTAATCTCATTATTAATAGCTTTTATTACGATATCGTCTTCTGTCTCAATACCAATCTGAGATCCATCTGAGCTTTTGGCTAACCAGTACAAGGCCCTTTCTGGTTGAAATAAGTATCCAGCCATCTGGCCAGCTGCAGTGTGTTGTTTGGTACCACCCACGTCTTTCCCTCCCTTAAAACAACCTTTCTTCAACTTTCGACATTTCTCTCTCCTCTACCTTCCAAACAAATGTTCTTTTTATATAAATATACATATTATTAACATATTTTATTATTATGTTTATACATACAATCTAACTTTGCCTTGAATGCTTTTCCAGAATGATGTTCCGGCTCTACTTTATAGTTTTGTACACCACTTTCCCTTTATCATATTGTTTAGCACAACTTGTTATAGACGACTTTTATGTGAATGGCATAACATATAGTTGAATCGTATATGTACGAAGGCTTTCATAATACATGAGAAGAGAGGTGTTTTTGATGATTACGAGGTTATCTTTCAAAGAAGGTGTTTTCATATCTACAAAAGGGGAGTTTGGTTATCAAGATGTTCTTGATGATTTTCAATATGCAAAGCAGATCAGAATAGCGACGTTCAATATCTCTTTTTCAGAAAAAGATGACCCACTTTTTGAGGGACTTCAAAAACTCAACGAGGACGTTGATATCAAATTCGTTTCAAATATTCCTGCTCGAATGAGTTTTTATGCATCAAGCCCAAAAGGGAAGAGTTTTAAGGAAAGGGCCAGCGCGAATATTAATGCTTATCTTAAAAAGCTAAATCCCGCAGATTTTGATGCTGTAATTCTTCCATACTTCAACTTTAACAATCATTCGAAAATTATTGGTACCGAAAACATTATATATATTGGTTCAGAAAACTACTCTGTTGAAAGCAGCCAGAACTATGAATCTGGGGTATTAGTTAGCGATAAGGAGTTTATAGTAAAGCTGTATGAACTTTTTTTTGAAAAGCTGATTGATGAATCAGTTCCATACTTTAATGATGATTATGACCAGTTGCGACTTTTTACTATGAGTATTTTGACAAGAATGCTAAATCATTTTGAAAGTTATAAAGATAAGTTTTTTAGGGTAAATCGAGAAGGTATCTTCTACTTCATAGAAGACGAAACTAGTTTTACTGAAGATGATATTTACGTATTACTTCATGACCTTAATGAATTAAATAGTATACAAGGTTTAGTTGAAAATATTGAATCTGATGACGACAAAACAACCAATATTCTGTCTTGTATGGTAGACATATGCGGAAGTATGCATGCGGATTCCTTTATTGAGTTAATTGAATATGACACTAATTTCTATAATTATGTTATTTTCAATAGAGCTGATGAAACAATAGATATATTTGATAAAGAATACAGTGGTATTGCTGATGAGGAGTGGTTAGAGCATTACTTAGAAATCGCTGCAGACGAAGCTAACGATAAATTTGAAGAAATCTGTAATGAAGTCAGTGCGGATGTTTATGCAGTAAAGGATCACTTTGACGATATAATCGACAAACTTAAAGAATTAGTGATAAAAATTAGAGACCTATCTGAGGATTCAGTAAATCCTGCCATTGATAATACTTCAAGATGACAATGATAGTTAAACAATAGCTCTATCATTTGTTTAACTATAGTAAACTATTAGTTAAACAACGATAGAGGCAGTCTATAAACCTGTTTAACTGGTTTTGTCTGCCTCTCCTTTTTTTAAAAAAAGCTCATTATCAAAAACAGATGTTTCTTCAATTCAAAAATCAAGTCAATGCCTCCAGTCTAATCTTTTTTTTCAAATACAACAGGTTCATTTCCTCAGTCTAATACTTAATATTTTATTTTCTCCTGATAGCTATCCTACCCGTTAATGAAGCGATGAAAGTCTGATACTTTCTCTCCCTAAGATCACCTTCAAGAAAGTTCGTTGATAATTTTATTATGTAGGTGTTGCAACTGTTAATAATTCATGTTGCTCACTATGGGAAAGTTCTTTAATAACTTGCACTAATTCACTGATTGTATTATTTAAATCCCCAATATTTGAATGTTCCCTCCCAGTAAAAAACCACTCATAAGAACACCTAAAAACAGAACAAATTGAAATAACAGTTTCTATTGCCGGCTTACTTTTTCCAAATTCCAAATCACTAAGGCTGCCTTGAGAAACGCCGATTTTATTAGCAAAATCAGTTTGATTAAGATTATGTATTTTTCGTAGTTGTTTAATATTTGCCCCAATTGTGTTAATTATAATCGCCTCCACACTACGATTTGTGCCAACAATCGTTACACGAGCTTTTAAACCCAAAATCAGTTTTATCTATTTAGAGCACCTTTGATAATACATAAGGATAATTATAAAAAAGTCCTGATAAATCAAGGGTTTCTTGACCATCAGGACTGAAATACTTGTGCCAAAAATCGTTACAAACCTGTGCCAAACTACATTACAAACGGTGACAAGATGAATTACAACTCACACATATTTTCCAATCTACTTCCCGTGAATCCCCCGCTGCCGCATCCCCTCAAATAAAAGGATCGTTGCCGCCATCGCCGCGTTCAGCGATTCGGCGCGGCCGGCCATCGGGATGATGATGCTCTTGTCGACAAGGGCTGCCGTCTCCGGCGAGATGCCTTTGCCTTCGCTGCCGATCAGCAGCCACTGGCTGCCCTGGAAGTCATGGGTGTAGCAGGAATCTTCACCTGTCAGCGAAGTGCTTACCAGCAGCGCACCGCGTTCCCGCGCCTGCGGCAGAATCGTGCCGAGATCTCCTTCCACTACCGGGAGATGGAACATCGAGCCCATCGTGGAACGGATGGTCTTCGGATTGAAAAGATCGGCGCAGCCTTGGCCGAGGATCACCCCGTCCGCACCTGCCGCATCGGCACTGCGGATGATTGTGCCCACGTTGCCGGGGTCCTGGACCCCGTCCAGCACAACAACCAGACTATCCGGCTTCGCCAGGATGGCCTCCACGCCCTGCTGTTCCTTGCGCACAACCGCAAACACCGGCTGCGGTGTATTCGTGCTGCTGCACTTCGCAATCACCGCTGCTGACACGCCAATTACCTCCATGCCCTGCACGGCCTGAAGCAGAGGCTTCAGCTCGGACGGCATGCCTTTATCCAGATCAAAGGCCAGGCATTCCACATCTGCTTCCGCCTGCAACGCCTCCTGCACCAGATGGATGCCTTCTACGATATATTTACCGGACTTGTCGCGGTGCTTCTTCTCCTGCAGTCCAGCCCATTCCTTCACCCGCGTATTCTGCGGCGAAATAATTTCCATGAGGTCCTACCTTTCTGTTGCTTGCAGATTCCCGATTTTAAGTATGCTAAACCAACCGGGCGACTTAACTGTAGTTAGTACAACTAAAAACAGCCTTTCCGCAGCAAATCCCCTTTTAACTGCAGTCTGTACAACTAAAAGTAGCGGGTGGAGTGAAATTCCGCCATTTGTGTAATTTTAGTTGTACCAGATACATCTATTTGCAAATAACGGATTAATTCATTTAAAATAACTGCACAAAATACAACTAACCCTACCTATCTGTACTTGTATCTGTACTAATATCCGTACTTGAACCCGGCCTGTACCTGTAATCATTCATCCATACAGCCCTATTGATAAGCCATTTCCAGCTTCGTCAGGTTGTCCTTCCGTCCGACGATGACAAGTACATCGCCCTCGCTCAGGCGATCCTCCGCTCTGGGAGAAATATTCATTTCCTCTCCCCGGCGGATGGCCATCACGTTACAGCCATATTTGGCACGAATGTTAAGCTCCTGCAGATTCTTGCCGAGCATCGGACCTGAAACCTTCATATCCAGAATGCTGTAGTCCGGCGACAGCTCTATATAATCAAGGATGTTCGGCGAGGCCAGATGATGCGCCACCCGCATGCCCATATCCCGTTCAGGGTAGATTACCTTATCTGCACCGATTTTACTCAATACCTTGCCGTGCAGCTCGCTTTTGGCCTTAACCAGAATTGCAGGTACGCCAAGATCCTTCAGAATCAGCGTCGTTAGAATACTGGCCTGAATATCCTCGCCAATCGCGACAACCACCACATCGAAGTTACGGATTCCGAGCGCACGCAGTGCCTCTTCATCGGTCGAATCCGCGGATACGGCATGAGTAACAATATTCGAAATTTCCTGGGTGCGCTGCTCATCCGCATCAATGGCCAGTACATCAAAGCCCATACCGCTGAGCGCCTTGGCTACACTTGAGCCGAAACGTCCCATTCCGATGACGGCATATTGTTTTTTTGCCATAAATGTTGTACCTCCCGCCCGCATTTTGCATCTCAAACAGTATAGCATAAGCCGTTATAAACTTGAATTTTCAGCGCTGCCGCAGGGCACCTTATTAAGAGCCTATGCTAACAAAACCTAAGCCCATGCTCCCGAAGCCAGTTTTGCGAAGCTGAGCCAGGAAGCCTATGCCAACAAAACTTAAGGAGGTCGATTATGCCAGTCACCATTGATTTGCGCCAGGCTATTGTACACAAGATTCACGGACAGACCGAAGAAGGTCTGCGGGAAGTGATCGAGAACTCCGTGGACGGGCCGGAAGCCGCGCTCCCCGGACTCGGCGTTGTCTTCGAAATGATCTGGAAGGACCTTGATCCCGCCAAGCAGGACCGGGTGCTCTCCATGCTGCACAGACATTTGGAGAAGCTCACGCCAGGGTCCATCACCTCCTAAAGAGGTTCATTCCGTCAAAAACCTCCGCCTCCACATGTGCAGCTGCACAGTGGATCGCGGAGGTTTTTTATAACAAACAATGGAATAAGCGGTCAGCTTATCCTACTTCAACTGTACTTTTCAAGGCGCGGTTTCCAGGAATTTAGCCGTCGGATTCTTCTCCATCGCGGTCCGCATGGCGTATTCGTTCTCGAACAGCACTACATAATTACCCTTCTTATCGGTAACCAGTGTGGAGTTGATCCGGAATTTGCTTGCGTCCGGCTTGTTGTCATCCACAATCCAGCGCGCGAACTGGTAGCTCATCCGCTGCAGCTGGACATCTACGCCGTACTCGCCCTTCATGCGGTACTCGAACACCTCGAACTGCAGCTGTCCGACAACGCCCAGCAGGATATCATCGAAGTTAACGGTGCGGAACACCTGGATCATGCCCTCTTCAGTTAACTGGTCAATGCCCTTCTGGAACTGCTTCGATTTCAGGGCATTCTTAATGCTCACTTTGGAGAAAATCTCCGGTGAGAACGTCGGCAGCTCATCGAATTCGATATCCCCTGCCTGACTCAGCGTATCTCCAATGCGGAAGATACCCGGGTCGAACAGACCGATAATATCACCCGGATACGCCTCTTCTACAATATCGCGGTCCTGGGCCAGGAACTGCTGCGGCTGGGACAGCTTGATGTCTTTGCCGGCACGCACATGCTTCACACTCATGCCACGCTCGAACTTGCCGGACACAATGCGCAGGAAGGCAATGCGGTCACGGTGAGCCGGGTTCATGTTAGCCTGGATTTTGAACACATAGCCGGTGAATTTCTCATTTGTCGGTTCAACAGATCCAGCAGTACTGCGGCGCGGTTCAGGCTTCGGTGCAAGATCCAGGAAGTTATCCAGGAAGGTCTGCACGCCGAAGTTGTTGATCGCACTGCCGAAGAATACCGGAGTAATCTCTCCGCGGAGTACTTTCTCATAGTCAAACGGATCGCCTGCAACATCCAGCAGCTCCAGATCCGCACATAATTGGTCATGCAGGTATTCTCCGGCCATCTCGCGGATGATCGGGTCGCGGTAGCTTTCCACTTTTTGTACTCTGATCACGGAATGATCGTCGCCCTGGAACAGCTCAACCTGATTCTTCATCCGGTCGTATACGCCGCACAGCTCGCGGCCCATGCCGATCGGCCAGTTCATCGGCACAGAGCGGATACCCAGTACATTCTCCAGCTCTTCCATCAGCTCAAATGGATTGCGGCCTTCACGGTCCAGCTTGTTGATGAAGGTGAAGATCGGAATGCCCCGCTTGGCACAGACCTGGAACAGCTTGATCGTCTGTGTTTCCACACCCTTGGCGACGTCGATCAGCATGACCGCACTGTCAGCCGCAGTAAGCGTACGGTAAGTGTCTTCACTGAAATCCTGGTGACCCGGGGTATCCAGAATGTTCACCCGGTGGTCCAGATAATCAAACTGCATGACTGAAGAAGTAACGGAGATTCCGCGCTGCTTCTCAATTTCCATCCAGTCACTTGTGGCATGCTTGCTTGCCTTACGGGCTTTGACTGTTCCTGCTAAGCGGATAGCGCCCCCGAAGAGGAGCAGTTTCTCGGTCAGCGTTGTTTTACCCGCATCCGGGTGGGAAATTATCGCAAAGGTTCTGCGTTTGTCTACTTCACTCTGAAGCTTGTGGTCCGGTGCCTTATTCATTACACATATCCCTTCATATATAAATTCATCCATGCTTCTGCTTCAATTACCGGATTTCATCAAATCGGTGCACTACTCATTCGTCCAGATCCTTTCACGTAGAATTCATCGTTACATCGTTGAAGTACGGTTTATAGGATATTTTATGGCGCCTTGCCTAGAAATTCTTTATTTTGAAAGCATCCTTTTTAGTATAGCAAAATCCGGCAAACATTATCTACAAAAAAGCTCCGCAAGTCAAATATCTTGCAATATTATGTACAGAAATTCCAGCTTTAGCGCAAATTCGGCTGACTGGTCCGCAGGAAATCCGTTATTCCGCAAAAAGATCCCCCTGCAGCGATATGCAGAGGGATCTCTAACAGTACTCTTATTCAGGATTTAGCGGTTAACCTGCCAAACCACATTGTCTTCATCCTGGCCGTTAACCGGCCACCAGTGGAAGCCTTCGCCAGCCAGCAGCTGATCGGCTTCGACCGGCCCCCAGGAGCCGGCAGGATAGGAAGCGAGATCGTTACTCTCTTCCTTCCATGCCTTGGCAATACGGTCCACGAAGGACCATGCCGAGGACACTTCATCCCAGCGGGTGAAGTAAGTGGAATCTCCGCGCGCAGCATCATGCAGCAGACGCTCATAAGCTTCCGGCGAGTTGATGCCGATCATGCAGCTCTGGCAGAAATCCATCGCCAGCGGCTGAATTTCCGATTCCGAGCCCGGCTTCTTGGCATTGATCTTCACATAGATGCCTTCCATCGGATTCACCCGGATTACGAGCAGGTTCGGCTCCAGATTATGCTTCTGGCCCAGATAAACGTTGGTCGGCATTCCCTTAAACTCTACAACCACTTCCGTGGTCTTCACAGGCAGACGTTTACCTGTACGGATGTAGAATGGAACTCCTGCCCAGCGGAAGTTGTCAACAAATACACGGGCTGCGAAATACGTCTCCGTATTCGATTCCGGGTCTACCTTGTCTTCCTGTCGGTATGCCGGAAGGGTCTTGCCCTTGTAGAGCCCTTGCGTGTATTGACCGCGCACCACGTTCTCGCGAACCTCTTCCGCCGTAGCGTAAGGACGCAGCGAACGAAGCACC
Source organism: Paenibacillus phytohabitans (assembly GCF_013141775.1). GTDB lineage: Bacteria > Bacillota > Bacilli > Paenibacillales > Paenibacillaceae > Paenibacillus_AQ > Paenibacillus_AQ phytohabitans. The sequence continues at coordinate 78,079 of NZ_WHOB01000098.1, read as the reverse complement.
TTCACTTTCTCATCACGGATATCTTCAGCCAGCAGACGGCTTGGCGGTTCCATAGCGATCATTGTCAGCAGCTGCAGAATATGGTTCTGACCCATATCGCGCAGTGCTCCGGCATGATCGTAATACCCGCCGCGCTCTTCCACACCCACGGTTTCCCCGAGTGTGATCTGAATGTTGGCGATATGCTTGTTGTTCCACAGCGGCTCGAAGAAAGCATTGGCGAACCGGATCACTTCAATATTCTGCACCATTTCCTTACCGAGGTAATGGTCAATCCGGTAAATCTCTTCTTCCTTGAACACCTGGCGGATTTGCTCGTTCAGCTGTTCAGCGGACTCCAGATTGTAGCCGAATGGCTTCTCGATCACCAGACGGTTCCAGCCCCGGGTCTGCAGCATGCCGCCAGCCTTCAGGTTGAAGGAGACACTGCCGAACAGTTCAGGTGCAAGCGCCAGATAGAACAGGCGGTTGCCCGGAATATGGAACTTCTCTTCGAGTGCTTCCGTCTGGGCATTCAGCTCACGGAAACCGTCGATATTGTTGATGTCCAGAGACTTGTATTCAAAATGCTGTACGAACTCGTTCCATTCCGCAGCATCTCCTGCCTGGTAGCGGCAGAACTCACGGATGGATTCCTTCACATCTTCCCGGAATTCATCCTGGGTACGGGGACGCCGAGCCACGCCAATTACCGCAAAATCATGTGTCAGCTTGCCTTCACGGTACAAACTGTAAATCGCCGGGAAAAGCTTACGCCGGGCTAGATCTCCGGTTGCCCCGAAGATAAAGAATACAGCACCGGGTGTATGCAGTGCATCAAGGGTTTGATTTTCAGCCATGGCTCCTCATCTCTCTGTATGTAATATAGTTGACATTCATTCTCAGCGCTGGTCATGATATAAAATACGCATGACGGCGTGATGTCATTTTATCATAATTGCACTAAGGATGCTATCACATTCCTGACAGTTTTTCTCGGGATTTCGTAATTTTCCATTACTCTTTCTTATGCTTTCACATGTTCCCGCTTATACTACCGATATTATACCGTCCCGCCAAAAGCTCCGCAACGTGGAGCCGCTGCGGAGTAAGCCCGGAAATCTCCGGCTTCAATATTCGATCGTAATCAGCGGAAGTCCGAGGGTCACGCGGTTTCTGTCCTCATTCCCGTCCCTGTGCACCGCCAGCTGGAGCGAAAGCTCATGTCCGCCGCTGCTGACGGTGCGCTGCAGTCCCGGCACGTTATACGAACGGCTGGATGTAGTTTCATCTGCGTAGTTCTCTTCCGCATGAATGCCGGGAAGCTGCGCTGCAAGGTTCTGCTCAGTGGCCAGGAGCGCAGCCTGCGGTCCGCTCTGCTCCTTCGCCGGAGCCTGCAGAGAGACGTTCCACTCTGCCACAATACCCGCCTGTAGCATCGCCTGCCCGGCGTCACCTGCTGCTGACGTAAGCTCCGGCGAGTCCAGGAGATCCGCCGTCTCGAAGGTGACGATGCAATAGCTCCGTCCGCCGCCGAGCTCGCTCCAGAACAGGGAGACCTTCACTCCTCCACTGAGTTCTGCGGAGGAACGTAAGGTTAGATGTCCGTCCTCATCAGAGGAGCTGACTTCACCGAGTCCGAGCCGGGAAGACAGGTTCTGTACAGTAGCGTCTGCCGCAGCTTCTCCACTATATTCTCCCTGCCACTTCAATACGAGCCGGAGCGGAGCCCCGGGAGCAGATACCTCGCGGCCGAGTGTAGTCAGCAGCGCCAGAGAATCCTGAAGCTCTCCCGCACCGGCCGTAGAAGCAGTGACCGCAGACACAGCAGATACTTCCTGTAAGCCATTTCCTCCGGCTGTCCCCGCGCTGCGGAAGCCGCTAAGCAGCATAACCGCCACACACAAGCCCGCCAGCACCAGTATCACTCTGCTCTGTCCTCTGTTCCCCACTCTGCATCTCCCTCTCAATCCGTTCTAGTAATCTACTAGACAGGATATCCAGCTTCAGAGAAAGATATACCCGCTGAGAGAGACTGTCTGAGACTCCCGATCCGGCAGCTGCATAGTTCACTCGGAATGTAATGAGATTTTAATCACTTCTATAGAAGTATTTATTAGTTTATATTTCCATTAATAGGATTCATATTATATTACATAGAAGAGGTACTCATACAGCATGCTTAAAAAGTGGTTTCACCGAAACAGCGCTGACTTCCGGCTAATCAACGATCTGGTTGTCCCTATGCTTTTCCTTCAGATTCTCCAGCTACTCTTTCAGCTCGGCGACCAGGCGATTATCGGCAGGCTTGGCGTTGAAGAATTTGCCGCAGTGGGCATCGCCTCATCTTTTATTTTTCTGATCACCGGAACGATCGGCATTCTATGCGCAGCCTTCAACATCATCGGCGGAAGATTCTTCGGCAACAATGATATTCCTAAGTTTGGGCAAGCTTTTAATACAAGCATGACAATGTCCATCATTATCGGCATCCTGTTCGAACTGCTGCTGTTAGGGACTGGCAGATGGATATTGGGCACGGTCTATGATCTGAATTTCGCACCTGCCACTCATTATTTGTATATCAGCGGAGTGACTATGGGCATGAATGTGGTTCTGTTTAATTTCTCAGCCTATTTCAAGAACATCAACCAAGCCAAGCTGTTAACATTCAGTTTCGCGGCAGCAGGCATCGTGAATATATTCTTCGATTATGTGCTCGTCTTCGGCAAATGGGGATTTCCTGCGCTGGGTATGAGCGGCGCCGCTGTCGGCTCTGTCGCGGGCTATGGTGCGAGCATTATAGTCTGCATCTATTTTTTCCGTAAAAGCAGCTTATTCAGCTTCTCTCTTCAGATCAGCCGGCCCATTGCCAAGCAGCTGCTGAAACTTTATTTCCCCATGGCTCTTCAGGACCTTATTGAATATACTTTGTTTGCAATGGGCATCATGGCGATCATCTCCAGACTGGATTCTGAATTCATCGCGTCATACACCGTTGTAACCACTTTGCTTGAGATCATTATGATTCCCATGTACTGCTTCGCGGGCAGCTGTATGACAATTACCGCCCAGGCCTACGGCAAGCAGCAAGCAGGGTACACCAAATATTCGTATCTGTCGCTCCAGCTTATGTTAATGATCAGCATCCCGCTAACCTTAATCGTGATCTCCTTCTCCTATCCGCTTATTGCCATCATTACAGACAAAGCCGTTGTCATTTCACTAGTGGAACATGTTCTTCCCCTGGCGCTGGCGCTGAATCTGATGAACGGGCTGCAGATGATTATGCGCTCTACCCTGCAGGCGATTGACCTGGAGAAGTGGGTGCTTGTGTACTCGGGGGTGGTGTATGCAGTATCCCTGGTAATCATTTATGTATGTATCCGGAAGCTCGAACTAACCGGTGTCTATCTCGGGTTTGGGGTAAGTTATCTGCTCTTATCCTTAGGTTATGTATACAAACTGCAAAGACGCGAACCTTACGCGCACGTAAAAACACTTTCAAGATAATCCCCCCGTCCTTCCCAGGCCAGGGCTGATTTCTCTTGAAAGTGCATCTATGGCTTCTATGGTCTATGGCTTTATTCCGCCAGTCCATTCTTATATGCGTAAATAGCCGCCTGGGTCCGGTCTTCGACGCCCAGCTTGGCAAGAATATTCGTGACATGGAATTTCACTGTCTTGATTCCAATAATTAATTGATCGGCAATATCCTGATTGGACTTGCCCTGGGCCAGCAGCTTCAGCACTTCCATCTCGCGTTCGGTAAGCTCTTTGTAGGCCGGAGACTCACCTCTGGCATTGGAGCGGAACCGGTTCATCATTTTGGACGCCACTTGTGATTCCAGCACGGACTGACCTCTTGCGGCAGCCCGGATCGCATCCGCGACTTCACTGGCCCGCGAGGTTTTGAGCAGATAGCTGAACGCGCCGGCTTCAATGACCGGATACATTTTCTCATCATCCAAATAACTGGTCAGCACTATAACTTTGCAGTCCGGGTACAGCTTCAACAGCTGTCTTGTTGTTTCGATCCCGTCCATGCCGTCCATCACCAGATCCATCAGTACCACATCCGGATTATATTCCTGTGCCAGCCGTATTCCTTCTTCGCCGCTTCCGGCTTCACCTACAACTTCAATCCCATCCTCGGTGCCAAGCACCGCAGCAAGTCCGATCCGGACCATTTCGTGATCGTCCACCAGCAGGACCTTGATCGCTTCCGCTTCCTCCATCTCCATGGTTACCCTTGCCCCCTATTCATTGACTACCGGTACGGTAATATCAATCCGCATTCCTTTGCCCGGAGCGGTGATGAACTGGATCGAGCCCCCGATCTCTGTTATCCGCTCCTGCATATTCGAAAGTCCGTAGGATGTCTGCTTGCTCTCATCCATCTCAAAGCCGATCCCGTCATCGCGCAGCGTCAGACGGACCGTATCCCCGCGGCGGTGCAGGCGGATCTCCAGCTTCTCCGCTTTGGCATGGCGCAGCGTGTTCGAGATCGCCTCCTGCACAATTCGGAACAAATGATTCTCGACGCCTTTGAGCAGCTGCACGCCCTGATCCATCTCGAACACAATATCGATCGGAACCTTGATCTTCAGTTCCTTGATCAGCTCCTGCAGCCCCTGCTCCAGCCCCTTGCCTTCCAGATATACCGGCCTCAGGTGCAGCAGCAGTGCCCGCATCTCCGACTGGGCTACGGCGGACATCTCCTCAATCAGCGCAATTTGCCGCTGCGCCTTGTCGAAATCCTTCTCCAGCGTCCGGCCTACAGCCGTTGCCGTCATCGAGATCGCGAACAGCTGCTGGGATACGGCATCATGCAGCTCGCGTGCCAGCCGCTGACGTTCCTCGATAATCGCCGTCACCCGGGCTTGCTCGGCAAGCTTGGCATTATTGGTGGAGAGCCGCTGCAGCGTAGTCACCTGATTCTCCCACTTGCCGCCGATCCGTCCGAGCTGTTCCCCGAGCCGGCCCAGCTCATCATGGCCCAGATCCGGCATCACCGGGGTGAGGTTGCCCTTCTCCCAGGCTACCAGCGTCGCCCGCAGCAGCTCCAGCTTACGCTTGCTGCGGAAGCCCTGATAGAACCCGTACCCGATGCCGAAGGCCATCGGCAGCAGAATCAGTGTCATTGCCGTTCTCACGCCAACCTTCCAGTCCTCAAACGGCTGTAATAATCCATATGTATACATAATGTATGTAATAACAAGCAGCATGATCAAAGAGAACAGAGCCCCCTCGCCCATACTGCGCGTTACCATGTTACTGCTTTTTTTGCCCATGCCCGGGAGCCCTCCCTTCCATCTCTCTGCTCATATGCTTTATTCATCAGGGAAACCGTATGTCCAGATCGCCCATCAGATATGAGATATTGAATTTCACTTTATGCTCGCTGCTGTCGTAGTTGGGTGACTTCCAGTTCAGCCGGTTCAGCATCCCTGTGTCCCGGTGACTGCCGGATTCTATGGAGCCGAACAACACGAAGGCTTCGATCTCTACCCCGTAATCCTCGGACATCAGAATATCCACATCGCCAAAAATACCCTGGAACAGCATAATCGTCTCTTGTTCTTCCGCCATTGCCAGCGAAAGATCCACATCCGCCTCACCCAGCACATGCCAGGCGCTGAGGCTGCGCATGACCCACGGCGAGAGATCCCAGTCGAATCTGGAAGAGAAGCTTTGCTTCTGCATAAACCCGGCCTTGCGCTGCATTCTTTTGGATTTGACAAAGAACATACCCAGTGAAATCAGGCAGATTCCAAGCACCAGCAGCAGATGGTCCAGCAGCAGCAGCACTGCACCGATCCCCAGAAGCTTATACCCCTGCTTCACCTTGCCTGACGTTGTCCGGTAAATCCCCAGCAGCAGGAACAGGAGTGCGACAATGGAGAAGAAGCCGATCCATTTGCCAAAAATCATCAAGCAGCCGACACCAATCAGTCCGATGGCAATCAAACGGTTCCGTTTATCCATTCCGCACCTCCTTAAAGTTTTGCCAAGCTGACTTCGCAAGCCTCAGCTTATCTGCAGCTATAACCGCTTCCCGCTACAAAAGCCATACCGGTATGGAGAATCCATACCGTATGGCTTTACCTTGTTCAGCATATCATATCTGCCTATTCTTTAGAAACAGGCATTATTCTTCTTTTTTATCTAGTGAAGGAGCTGCCGGAGTAGAATTCAGCTTGCTCTTGAGTGCTGCGAGCTGTTCTTCCACTTTGAGCTGCTTCTCAGGATCTACCGGCTTAGCATATGCGGTTGCCGAAGGGCTATACGGAGCACGCATAACATCTGCTTCCGCTTCCAGCTGCATAATCTTTTCTTCCATGCGGTGGAATCCAAGGGATGCACTTCCGCTTTCAATGGAATGTACACTGCTGATCTGGGACATTTGCTTCTTGGCTTTGGCCATTTGAGCGCGGGAGACCAGTTCATTACGTTTGTTGCGCAGCTTGTAGAACTCATCCTTCATATCATGAAGCTGCTGCACCAGTTCCTTGGCTTGAACCTCAGCCTGGGCGTGAAGCTCGCTGTATTCAACATGCTTCTGGTCGAAATAAATCTTCTCTTCCAGCAGCTTGCGGGTAACTTCCTCCTGGCCGTTCTTCAGCGCAAGTTCCGCTTGTGCTGCACGCTGTCCGGATACCTTAGCGGCTTCATCCACACGCTGCTTCATACGGCGTTCGTTGGCCATCTGCTTCGCTACCGTTACTTCAGCCTCATGAATCTCAGCCTCCATATCGCGCAGATATTGATTCAGCATTACGATTGGGTCCTCTACCTTATCCAACATGTCGTTTACCGACGCTTTAGTCATATCTTTAATCCGTTTGAATACTCCCATAATTTACACTTCTCCCTTCTCGTATTTAGACAGTTTTTGTTTGAGCTCTTCTACTTCTTTTTGCAGTGCCTTCTTCTCAATATCCTTCATCATGGCATCCAGACCGGAATCGGGAGCCGTGTAAGCGCCTGCTTTGTCATAGCCGGGATTATAGCCCGGCTGTCCGCCGTAAGGGCCATATCCTTGTTGTCCCTGAGGTCCCTGCGGTCCGCGGCCATGCTCAGGTCTGCCTGAGTAAGGACCGCCATATGGGCCGCCCGGCGCGCCGGGTCCAGGTCCGAAGGGATTGTACTGGGTAGGCTCCTTGGGAATTACCATTGCTGCGATAAGGTACACCAGGATAGTGGCTCCTCCGCTAAAAGGAATGCTGACCACCAGCAGAATTCTGAACAGTGTGGAGTCGATGCCGAGTGTCTCGGACAATCCGCCTGCCAGCCCTGTCATTACCCTGTCTCTGGTTGAACGGTACAATCGGGTCATAGTACTACTCCTTTCTGCCATCATTGTTCAGCTTCTCCTTCAGGCGGGCCATTTCTCTTTCGAGCACGGTCGCCACCGTCTCACCGGCCTGCACTGCGTATTCCTGTCCCATCCGGCGCAAATCGCTCAGGCTTTTGGCTTCCAGCTCCCAATCGGTCATCTTGTCCTCCAGACGGCCGAACATCTTGGGAACATCACCGCCGCCGTAAGCACTCGCTCTTTGATTCATGCGCTGCTGCAGCCGAAGTGATTCCATCCGGGCTGCATAGAACTGGCGTTTGCTGTACACCGTCTGATACTCAATTTTGAGTTCATTCAACTGGCTTTCAAGCTCGAAGAGTGATTGCTGGCTGGTTTCCAGCAGCCCGCTGTATTGCTCCAGCTTTTCCTCGTGGATAATTTTCTCCTGCAATGCCAGTTTGGCGAGATGATCTTCGCCGGCCTTAAGCGCGAGGAGTGCCTGCTCTTCACGTTTGTTTCTCATGGCGGTTGCCTGATTCACCTGCTGCTGCAATTGCTTCGTATGGGAAGCGTACTGCTGGTACAGCCGCTCTGCCTCCCCAATTTCTTCACGGGTTGAATGTAGAAATTGATCAATCAGCTTCACGGGATCCTGACTCTGCTCCAGGCGTTCATTCAAGTTGGCTACGGTGATATCCCTCATTCTGCGAAAAACACTCATGATTTCCTGTTCCCTCCCTGCTTCTAATTAAGTAATTGTTCTACCTCTTAGTATGTTCTGCTCCGCTTACCCCGGAGTACCGAGATGCCCCACACTACCAGCGCCACACCGAGCAGCGGTCCGATAATCCAGGAAAGCTTGGAGAGCAGGGACATGATACCGATGAACATTACCACCCAGCCGATAATTTTGCGTCCGCTCTTAATTCCGTAGTATCCGAGAACCACCAGCAATACCGGGAACAGGATGCCGAAGATGCCGTGAATCAAATGAGGCAAAATCCCTAACAGCATTACCGCTCCAATTGCAATCAGCACAATCGCAAGTCCGTTACCTTTTCTTTGCATTTTTTCTCACCGCCTTTCGCTGATCTCTTTCTTATAACCTTATTCTAGGGCAAACCGCAGATTTTCAAAACAGACTGTGGACGGTTTTATGTACTGGACCTTAGTCGGGGACTTATGCACGACCGCAGACTGCGGGGCTCGGGAAATCATTCTTTTTGCATAAAGCTACACAACTATTGTTGGACTCTACATTATAATGAAGACTTTTGTCGGATAATGTCCAGAATATGTCCACTTTACTGTGATAGAGTGTGATATATATCATTTCAAATCAAATGGAGGGATTGAATGCAAGTATCCATTATCATATTGGCCCAACATCTTCGATTACTTAAATCATGCCTGGCCAGTATTGAGTTATTTACGGAAGCCCCCTATGAGCTGATTGTGATTAACGATGGCGGCGGTGAAGAGATCAGCAGCTATTTAACTCTCCATAAAAAAGCGCGCTCCTTCTCGTCCAAGGAACGTATCGGCGTGTCCGGAGGATACAATCTGGGCGCATCCTTTGCGGCTGGTGAATACCTTGTATTCATGCGTGACCATATGATTGTGTCTGAAGAATGGCTGTCCAGCCTGACCGGCTGTGCCCGGCAGCACCCGCAGGCAGCGATGATCGGCCCTGTCAGCAATGATGTTAGCGGCCCGCAAAGACTTCCGGTGATCTGTACAGAGATGGAGCAGCTGGATCATATCGCCAGATCGTTCGCACTCTCCAAAGCCGGACAAGCCAAGACCACAACCCGGCTGCTAAGCCATCTGCTGCTTATGCGCCGTGATGCCTTCGGTCAGCTTGGAGGCTTCGATGAACAATTCGGACTGGAATGCTACGAGGATGACGATCTATGCTACCGTGCGCTCCAGGCAGGATACAGTCTGCAGATCGCCCTGGACTGCTTCGTGCGCTATATCCAGCCTCCACCGCTGTTCCCGGAATCCCCCGGCTGGTACAACGCCCAGCTGATTGCCAATAAAGAAAAAGCCCGCAGGAAATGGGGCCTCGATATTACAAGTGCTCTATATGAAATGAAACGCAGCGTCACCGTGAGTCTCTGCATGATTGTCAAGAACGAGGAAGCCACTCTTGAACGCTGTCTGGACAGTGTCTCAGGACTGGTGGATGAGATCATCATTGTGGATACCGGTTCAACAGACCGTACTAGGGAAATTGCCCTGCGCTACACGGACAAGGTAGCTGACTTCACATGGGTCAACGATTTTGCCAAAGCGCGGAATTATGCCTTCAGCCTGGCAACACAGGATTACCTGCTCTGGATGGATGCTGATGATATTCTGCTTCCTGCAGATGCCGAGAAGTTCAGCACCTTGAAGAGCGCCTTGGAATGGGATACCGATGCGGTATCCATGAATTACAATCTGGCCTTTGACGAGCACGGTAATGTCACCTCCAGCCTTACACGCAACCGCCTGGTCAAGCGGGAGAACGGCTTCCGCTGGATCGGTATCGTACATGAATACCTGGAGGTTAGCGGCAAGGTGCGAAGTTCGGATATTTCCATCACCCATGGCAGAGTCCACGGGAATTCTGACCGCAACCTGAATATCTACGAGAGCCGTCATGCGGCCGGAGAGATTTTCTCCACCCGGGATCTGTTCTACTTCGCCAATGAGCTGAGGGAACATAAGCAATGGGACAAAGCCATCTCTTTCTATGAAATGTTCCTGCAGCAGGTAGACAGCTGGATCGAGGACCGGATCAATGCCTGCGGAAGCCTCTCCGATTGCTACCGGGAGCTTGGCAATGAACAACAGGCCAAAGCTAAAGCGCTCCAGTCTTTCTCTTATGATCTGCCCCGCGCAGAGAATTGCTGCCGGCTTGGCAGCCTGTACATGCTGGAGAACGACTTCAGCAAAGCCATCTTCTGGTACAAAATGGCGAGCGAATTAACCAAGCCGCTGGACAATTACGCCATTCTCCAGCATGCCTGCTGGAGCTGGCTGCCGCATCTGCAGCTCTGTGTCTGTTATGACCGCATCGGCCAGTATGAACGGGCTAGTGCCCATAACGAAATGGCTGCAGAACACATTCCTTTTGACAGCAAAGTGCTGGCGAACAGAGCCTACTTCACCGGCCTGGGCGTTGCAAAACAAACATATACTTTAGGGGGAACTACTCGATGAAAAAAGCAACAACCCGCTATACAGAAATCGCCCATGGCAGCGAAAACTCCAAAAAGGATATCAAACCCGCTTTAGTAAAAACCTCTATGGCAGTTATGGTGCTTAGCCAGGTAGCTGCCGTGCTGCCAAGTGCCGGATTCGGCGGTACAGGCATTGCCTCCGCAGCTGAAAAGAAAGGCTTCAATGATGTAAGCAGCAGCTCGTGGATGTACAAATATGTAATGAAAATCGCCGCACTGGGATTCGCCGAGGGAGATACTACAGGTAACTTCAATCCTAAAGCACCTCTGACTCATCAGGAAGCTGCAATTATGGCAGTCCGTTTCCTGGGCACAGAGGAGCCTTCCGCTACTTCGGCCAATTCTTCGCTTGAAGTCAGTAATTGGGCAAGTGCCTGGGTGCAGACCGCTATTAATGAAGGTTTAATTAAACCTGAAGAGGAAACCGCTTCGGGCTGGGGAACACAGAATGCCAGCCGCGAGTGGCTGACTAAACTTGTGATCCGTCTGCTCGACAAGGAGAATGAAGCACTTGCCCTGGCCAGCGAACCACTCCCCTTCAATGATGAGAATCAAATTTCCGCCTGGGCTACCGGCTATATCAATGCAGCTTCCCAGTTAAAAGTAGTCCAAGGCTTCGAGGATAAAACGTTCAGACCTACCGCTGATGTGACCCGTGCCCAGGCGGCAGCTATTTTCAGCTTGGCGGAAAGATATGCTCCGGCCCAATCCGGTACCGTTGCCCGCGGCACTATCGTCAGCCTGACCGGCAGCCAGATTGGTGTACTGACAGAAGCTGGTCAAGTCGTGAACCTGAAGATTGACAGTACAACACTGATCTTCGGCACTGGCGGAGCTTCCACTTCTGATATAGCCGTCGGGCAACCCATCACGGCAATCTATAGTAACGGTGCAGCATCATATATTGAAATCGCCGATATTACCAAGGCAGAAATTACACTGCCGGCGCCAAAAGGCGACACCGGAGCGACGGGTGCAGCAGGCCTGGTAGGTGCTACGGGGGCAACGGGCGCTACCGGCGCTACGGGTACAACCGGGGCAACGGGCAGTGCCGGCTCCTCAGGAAACCAAGGAGCAATCGGGGCGACTGGCGCGACTGGGTCTGCCGGTCCTGTCGGTGAAATAGGCGCAACAGGTGCAACGGGGCCTGCAGGTGAGACCGGCGTAACCGGAACCACGGGGCCTACCGGGGCGACGGGGCCTGCCGGCCCTGCGGGTGAAGAAGGAGTCACTGGTGCTACCGGCGCTACTGGACCTGCGGGCGAAGAGGGAGCTACTGGAGCCACTGGTGCAACGGGGGCGACTGGCGCTACTGGAGCCACTGGCGTTACCGGACCTGAGGGCGAAGAAGGAGCTACTGGGGCAACGGGCGCTACTGGAGCCACTGGCGTTACAGGGCCTGAGGGCGAAGAAGGCGCCACTGGGGCAACGGGCGCTACTGGAGCCACTGGCGTTACAGGGCCTGCGGGCGAAGATGGAGTTTCCGGCGCTACTGGGGCCACTGGGGCTACGGGGCCTGCGGGCGAAGATGGAACCACTGGCGCTACTGGCGCTACTGGCGTTACGGGAGCAACGGGTGCTACCGGCCCTGCGGGCGAAGATGGAGTCACCGGCGCTACAGGTGCCACTGGCGTAACTGGCGCTACCGGGGCGACTGGTGTTACAGGAGCTACCGGAGCGACTGGCGCCACTGGTGCTCCAGGGGCTAGCACAAACGCATATATCCCGTTTTCTTCAGGAAACCCTGCTACTGTAACTACGATAGCAGGCGGTTTGCCAGGCACTGGCGCACTGATTGGCTTCGGAAGCTCAGTAAGCGGCGTATCCGTTACCTCAGGAACCATTGATTTAACCGGAGCAAGCGGCACAAATCTCAATTATGCCTTTTCTGTACCAAGTGCCGGAACCATTACATCCCTAAGCGGATATTTCAGTACAACACAAGCACTTTCTCTGGTGGGAACTACGGTAACTATTACAGCCCAACTGTACGCGAGTACAACGCCCAACAATACATTCGTACCTGTACCTGGAACTGCAATGACATTGTCTCCCTCGCTTACAGGAATAATATCCGTAGGATCCGTCTCTTCCGGTATAATTACAGGCCTATCTATTCCGGTTACTGCACAAACGCGCCTGCTTATGGTATATTCAGCATCCGCGGCAGGTCTCACCCTTATGAATACTGTTCAAGGATACATGAGCGGCGGCCTCAATATCTCGATGCCGGCAACAGTACCAACACCTCCTTGATAATTCATTTTATTAATTAAAAGCTGTTTCCCGGCAGATTTCTGCCAGGGAACAGCTTTTTTACTGTCTCTTCCAAATTATACGGCATCATACTCCCTTGCAGGATCTCCCAGTCATGGCCATAATATTGAGATAACGCTTCATCCACACAAAGGAGTTACGCCCATGAAGACACTGCTGATCGTTGAAGATGACCGAAGCCTGAACAAGGGGATCGCCTTGTCCTTGGCTCAAAATGACTTAATTATAGAGCAAGCCTATTCTGTGGCGATGGCTGATCAGATTATATCCTCAACCCAGATAGATCTCATTCTGCTGGATGTGAATCTTCCGGACGGAAGCGGACTCGATTACTGCGAGAGAATCCGCCGAACCTCACAAGTGCCGATTATATTTCTGACAGCCAACGACATGGAGCCGGATATTGTTACCGGCTTTGCGCTGGGAGCTGATGACTATATTACGAAGCCATTCAGTCTGATGGTTCTGCGGGCCCGGGTAATGGCCGTCCTGAGAAGGAGCGATGCGCCTGCCAGTGACAGGATCATTATCGGACCGCTGGAATTTGATTTTGGCAAAATGGAATATTTCAAGAACAGCCGCCCCCTGCTGCTGAGCAAGTCCGAACAGAAACTGCTGCGCATACTGGTAGTGAACAGAGGCAACATTCTGACCCGAGAGCAGCTGATCGACAAAACGTGGAGCCAGGAGGCTGTCTTCGTGGATGAGAACGCATTGACGGTAGCGATCAAAAGATTGCGGGCCAAAATCGAAGATGAACCCTCCGCTCCCCAATATATTAAGACCGTTTATGGTTTAGGGTATACATGGACAGAAGGGCCGACTCTATGAAGGGACAAGAACGACTGCCGCATACCCGGCTGGTAAATCTGGGGGTTGCTGCGGCTTTTATCATTCTGGTACTGGCTTATGTGACTTCTATTATATTACTGGATACCACTGGCTCATCCCTCCTCGGACTCTCCCTTCTGTTTATACTCTGCATACTGATCCTTGGAGGGGCCTGGTCCTGGTCGCTCAGGCATCAGCTCACTTCTTTTATGGAAAAGGTAGAGACACTGGTAGACAACGCTACTCTCGGGCGTGAGCCAAACTATAATTATGAAGAAACCCTTCTCTCCTCCATAGAACATAAATTAATGCGGTACATAGAGATTGCCAGAGTGAACGGACAGAATCTGGAGACGGAAAAGAACAAAATTAAAGAACTGATCTCCGATATCTCCCATCAGACCAAAACACCGTTATCCAATATTATGATTTACAGCCAGCTGCTTGAGGAAAATCTGGTGCATGATGAGCATGCGCTTCCGCTTGTTCTCCAAGTTAAAAAGCAGTCGGAAAAGCTCGACTGGCTGATCCAATCCCTGGTCAAGCTGTCCAGACTTGAGACGGGCATGATTTCTTTGCACATGGTGTCTTCTCCTGTGATCCTCGCCGTTTCTGAAGCAGTCTCGCAGATTTTCATCCAGGCAGAGAGCAGCTGTATCACTATCAGTATAAGCTGTGAAGCCCACATCACCGCGCACCATGACTCCAAGTGGACAACCGAGGTGTTATTCAATCTGCTGGAGAACGCCGTGAAATATACAGAAGCGGGAGGCAGCATCCATATCACCGCTGAAGCGAATGAGATGTTTGTACGCCTGGATATCGCAGATACCGGCCGGGGAATCTCCCAGGAAGAGCTGCCCCAAATCTTCAAGCGGTTCTACCGGGGAAATAATGTGCGCGATATAGATGGCGTGGGAATAGGACTATTCCTGGCGCGGGAGATTATCACTGCACAAGGCGGACATATGAAGGCTGCATCTGTGCCCGGGCAAGGCACTGTGTTCTCGATCTTCCTGCCGCTATGCTGAATATGTCCATTCCGTCAGATTTCAGACACTCTCCTGTTAGATTTGTCTGATACCTTGAAGATGTGAATAAGAACATACGCACAGGAGGAATATAACATGCCTATTCTGCGAATAGAGAATCTCAAGAAATATTATGGAAAAGGAGCGCAGACGGTCAAGGCTCTGGATAACGTATCTATGAATGTCGAGAAAGGGGAGTTCGTGGCAATCGTCGGCACGAGCGGCAGCGGAAAAAGTACACTGCTGCATATGCTCGGGGGTCTGGACCGGGCCACAGAAGGCAAGGTGTATGTCAACGGGCATGATATTTTTCAGATGAGTGATGAGAAGTTAACCATTTTCAGACGCCGCTCTGTCGGATTCGTTTTCCAGAGCTATAATCTGGTGCCGATCCTGAATGTGCTGGCAAATATCGTCCTGCCCATTGAGCTTGACGGAGGCCAGATCGACCAGGAGTATCTGAACCTGATTATCACGAGTCTGGGACTGCAGGAGAAGACCCGCAATCTGCCTGCTGAACTCTCCGGCGGCCAGCAGCAGCGCGTGGCCATCGCAAGAGCGCTTGCGACCAAGCCTTCCATTATCCTTGCTGATGAACCCACCGGCAATCTGGACAGCAAGACCAGCCAGGAGGTGCTTATCCTGCTGAAACAGCTCAGTGTCAAATTCGACCAGACTATTGTTATGATTACGCATAACGAAGCCATCGCCCAGATGGCGGACCGGATCATCCGCATTGAGGACGGCAGGATCGCCTCAGGATTAACGCAGGCACCCGGGGAGAGCCGGTTATGATCGCTACGAACAACCGGAAGACCGTGTTCAACCTGGCGATGGCCAGCCTGCGGGCCAACCGGTTGCGAAATTTGGCGGCCATCTGCGCTATTGTGCTGACTACACTGCTTATTACTTCCATTTTCACTATGGCTCTGAGTATCAACCAGTCTATGCAATATGCACAAATGAAAACAGCCGGAAGTGACTTCCACGGAGGCTTTAAATACCTTACTCCGGAAGAAGCCGCTACGCTGCGGAAGCATCCTTCAATTAAACTATATGACTACTCGCTTAGTTCCGGCAGATTGGGGAATACAGAATTTAAGCATGATCCCGTTGAGGTGCTTCAGATTGATCAGGTCTACGCGGATCACAGCTTTATCGTGTTCACAGAGGGAGGATTGCCTACTGGAGAGAATGAGGTTGCCCTGAACACCTGGATTCTGGACAAGCTGGGGGTGCAGCCGGAGCTCGGCAAGGAGATCACGCTGCAGATAGATATTGGTGAGCGGATGATCAGCCAGAAGTTCACTTTGTCAGGCTATTATGAAGCGGACAAGGAGCTTGCGATGGCGGGACTGGCCTTTGTCTCGAAAGCTTTTACCGATAAAAACCTCTCAGACATCGATCCCGTACAATCAAGAGACAGCGGCTCCTACGTTAATACCTCAAATCTGAGTGTCATGTTCAGCAATTCATTTCATATTGAGAGCAAGCTCAACAAGGTCCTGGCAGACACGGGAATTACGGCTCCTATCGGAATCAATTGGGCTTATTCCAGTGTATCTTTGGCGGAAAATGCAGTGAATATCATTCCATACGCCGCAGTTATCTTCATCATTATGCTTAGCGGCTACCTGCTTATTTATAATATTTTTTATATTTCGGTGGTCCGTGATGTGAAGTTCTACGGCCTGCTGAAAATGATTGGCACCACCCCGAGACAACTGCGGAGAATCATCGCTATTCATGCCAGGCTGCTATACCTCATTGCCCTGCCGTTCGGCCTTGGCTTCGGCTATCTAATCGGCAGATGGGTTACACCTCTGACCACTTCGCTATCGGGGGAGTTTAAAGGAAGTTCGCTTTCGTCCAGTCCATGGATTTTTGCAGGCGCAGCCCTCTTCTCCTTCCTGACCGTGTGGATCGCAGCGCATAAGCCGGGACGGCTGGCAGCGGACATCGCTCCCGTGGAAGCTGTTAAATTCTCAGGCGTTCAGAATGGCGGAGTGAAAACTCTCAGGTCCTCAAACCACGGGGCCAAGCTGCACCGGATGGCGTTCTCCAATCTGTTCCGGAGTCAAAAGAAGCTGAGCCTGATGTTATCTTCGCTCTTCTTAAGCATTCTGCTGTTTAATACGATATTCACCGTGATCTCCTCTATGGACGTCAATAAGTACCTCAGCGCCTACATTCATGGGGATTATATGATACACAACAAGGGCATTATCCAGCAGGAGGGGGAACGCTCAGTCAATGATACAGAGCTGTCCGAGGAACTGTACGGACAGCTGAGTCATATAGACGGAGTGAAAAGTATCGATAAAGTCTATTATAGCGTGCTCACCGTTCCTCCGGATGATATCATCCGCGCTTCACTGAAGTCGTCAGCCAATCCCCAGGGCATCCCTGCCCGTGTCCACGCTCAGCTCTTCGGACTGGATTCAGGCTGGTACGATCTCGCAGAACAGGATGTGCTCGAAGGGGAATTCAACCGGGAGCAATTTGATTCCGGGGACTTCATACTGGTGACCCAGACTCTTACAGAGCCAGGCGCCTATGCAAGCTACTATCATCCCGGAGATAGGATTAGCTACCCCGGATTGAAGCAGAGCTACGAAGTGATGGCCGTGCTGAAATATGACGCTTTCTTTGCGGCAACCACCCAAATGTATTTCGGCAACGGCTACAATGCCTTCCTGCCTGCAGCCAAGCTCCGCCAAGCCACTTTGGAGAGCGGGACTCCAGCAGACATCCTATCGCTTACCCTGCATGCAGATCCCGACAAGCTTGATGAAACGGGCCAATTGCTCAGAGAGGGCATCCGCCCGCTGGATGCTCTGCAGCTGAAATCCAGAGAAGATTACAGGGAGGAGTTAAGCGATAACATCCGTATTTTTGAGATTATCGGCTATGGCCTGAATCTCGTAATCGCCCTTATAGGTCTGCTTAATTACATTAATTCTGTCCTTACCGGAGTGATCGCCCGCAGGCATGAATTTGCCGTGCTGGAGAGCATCGGGATGACTAAGAAGCAGCTCAAACGGATGCTTGTTTACGAAGGATTGTATACCGTACTGCTCACCGCTCTGCTTACCTCTACTATAGGCGTGCTGCTGACTTACTGGATCGCCAGGAATATTGCCGCGGGCATGGCCTATATGGAATTCCGCATGATGTGGCTGCCGTTCATTCTGGTCATCCCGGTACTGGCTGTTTTGTCTTATCTCATCACAATAAGTGCCTACAGACCGCTCGCTCGCAGCCCAATCGTCGAGAGGCTGCGTGAAATGGAATAAAGGCATGCTAAACAGCCGGATACTCTAACGAGTACCGGCTGTTTTCAGCAGTTATTTGGCGAAGGCCCGCGACACCCAATCGCCCAGAATATCCTCACAGAGGAATGGAGCCAGCGGCAGGAGTGCTGCCGCACCTTCCTTATTAAATATACGCTCAGCTAGTCCATTCAGTGCCTCTTCACTGAGGAACGGAGCCAAGGGAAGCAGCGCTCCCGAGCCTTCCTGCTCAAAGACTGCCTCTGCCAGCTCATCCAATAGCTCTTCTTCGAGGAACAGAGCCAGCGGGGGGAGCGCTCCCGGACCTTCTTTGGCAAAAGCGAGCTTGGCGCATTCCTCCAGCCCCTCCTCACTTACAAACGGGGCAAGCGCCACAAGTGCATGTTTTCCTCCTGCGGCATAAGCTTGTTTGGCAAGCTCGTCCAGCCCCTCCTCACTCATAAACGGGGCCAGCTTCAGCAGCGGCTGAATCCCCTCCCGCTCAAACACCTCCACGGCGCATTTATCCAGCGTCTCTTCGCTTAAGAATGGCGCCAGTGCCAACAGATCGTCTACTGCCGCACCCACCTTCACATGCTCAAACGCTTCGCCGATCTGTTCATTTTGCAGCAGCGGCGCAAGGTCCGAAAGCTCTTGTGCCGTGCCTTCCCCCCGCCGGAAATAATCCCCCGTGGTCTGATCCAGTACACTTTCGATAATGCGGGAGTTTTGCCCCTGCTCTTCTCCGAGGATCTCGCCGATCCCTACGCCAAAGATTTCCGCCAGCTCCGGAAGCTTGGAGATATCCGGCATACTTGCGCCTCTCTCCCAGTTGCTGACCGCCTGATAGCTGATTCCCAGCTTATCTGCGAGCCCCATTTGCGTAAGCCCGGCGGCTCCTCTCAATCTAACGATATTCCTGCCCACCTTCAACATGTCAAACATGCTTCCACCCCTTCGGCTAAGATGCTCTCAGTGTACCGACCGCTGCTGTTTTTGTATATCAAGCGCTGCTTGAGTTGCCGCCTTCTGGGGCTTGCCACGGAAAACAGTCACCAGAACGACCGCTGCAATAATGATCACGGCTGCAATCAGCGTATTCAAGGTAAGCTGTTCACCGACCAGCAGCCAGCCAAGCAGTACCGCCACCACCGGATTAACGAAGGCATAGGTTGAGACGAGAGACGCGTCAGCATTCTTGAGCAGCCAGATGTAGGCCGTGTAGCCGACGATGGAGCCGAAGACGACCAGATAACCGAGTGCCAAATATGAGCGCATAGAAATGCCGGAGACATCAAGCCGGGACCAGTCGCCGGTGAAATAGGAGAAAATTATCAACAGCGCCCCTCCCGTCAGCATCTGTGCTGCCGTTGACATCAGCGGGGAATCCGGCATTGCAGCATTGCGTGAATACATCGATCCGACTGCCCAGCTTATGGAAGCTATTAATAAGGTAATAATACCGATCAGATCGGTGGCGGTCCCCGTCTCTCCCTTCCCCGGCTGGAAGACCAGCACGGCAATGCCCAGCAGCCCCAGTACAATGCCGGCGATGACACCGGTATTCGGACGTTTGCCGCCGCGGCCAAACCAGCCCATCAGCATCATCCAGACGGGAACGGCCGCAACGATCAGTGAAGCGATGGATGAAGATACTCTTTGCTCTGACCAGGCCACCACACCGTTGCCTCCAAGCAGCAGCAAGGCGCCGACAATCGCCGAAGACCGCCACTCGCGCCCGGCCGGACGCTTCGCTCCGCTTAATCTGGCAATCATATAGAGCACAGCACCGGCTGCAAAAAACCGCACTCCAGCCATCAGAAAAGGCGGCATCGTCTCAATCGCAATCTTCATGCCGACATAGGTGCCTCCCCAAAACAAATAAACGCACAATAGCGCAATACCAACCACGTACACCGGATTCACTTTCTTCTTCTGCGGCATACCGCTACACCCCCTTCAATCCGTCCTCATATATAGTAGATAAAATAAAAGTGGTCGAGGTTTCCTTAATGTCAGGAATACGGAGAATCTCGTCAAGCAGCAGTGTAAGCTCCTCCGGCGAGGTCACCCTTACCTTGAGCAGCATGCACCACTCTCCCGCCAGCCGCTGGCATTCGATGATGCTCACTCCCGGGATTTGGATGCGGATAATCTGTTCGGCCGCCTCCTTAAAGCCCTGGCTGACCACCTTCACGGAGATCATGACTTTGATCTTCTGGTCCAGCTTGCTCCAGTCCACAATTCCCCTATAGCCCTTGATCACTCCGCTTTTCTCCAGCTTGCCGACCCTTTGATGCACAGACGGCCGGGAGATATGCAGCAGCTTGCCGATCTCTTCATGAGACAGTCTCCCGTTCTCTTCCAGCAGCTTTAGAATTCTAATATCGAGTTCATCCACAAGACCGCCTCCTGGGCAAAATTATAGCATGATTTATATGAATAATGACTAATCGTTAGTGTTCATCAGTAAAATCAAACGTTTCGTAAGATAAACGGGAAATAATATCGTTAATCGTTAGAATACCGGCTCAAATCTATCATGAGAATAACGAATCGTAGGTGCGTTTGATACGAAAAAACCCAAGTTTTGAGCCGCCAGCTGGAGAAGCTGGCTTAGGCCGCTGCTTGAGCAGGATGATGCCGGGGGATATTTGATATCTGCTGCGAAACTCCAGACTGGGGCGGAACGGAGAGAGAGTAAAATAACCAGCTGGCTGCATGAGTAAAGCAAACGAGTTTGAAAAGGCTGGGTTGTACTGAATTGGGCTGAATCGAACCCAGTTTCCAACCCCAAACTATACTCAACCGGACTGAGAGGACCCTATTTTACGAAAAGGGCTGCTTTGTCCCAGCAAACGGACTCAGAAACCTCTATTTACTTCCGGGCACGCCAAAACAAGGGTCTTTGAGACATTTAGCGGAATCTGAGTCCGCGCAGGTTAAATAACAGGGTATTTTCGCCAAATAGGGGATTGTCAGTCCGGTTCCCGCAGGATATCGGTCTCCCCCACAGTTGTTCCCGTGTCACAGATGAACTGGAGACGCAGACTTTCATTGCTCCGTCCGCAGCGACAGCGATCAGCAGCTACTTCTGTCCAGCGTCGGCGGCTACGCATTCCCTGAGCTCAGCAGCTACTCCTGTCCGGGCGCCGGGCGGCAACTTCTTCCCCGAGCTCAGCAGCTATTCCCTGCCCGGTAAGCCGCCGCCGAACACCGTTCCTTCCGCAAGCCCCGACACGAACTGCTGGAGCCAGACATAATATTCAGCGGCATGCTTCAGCTTGTCCAGATCCTTGAGGCAGGCCTGCCGTTCCTCCTCCGGAGTGTCCTCCGCATCGATTAGCGCCTGCAGTTCAGGCACCGCCGTCCCCATCGCCTCCTGCATCACATCAATCTCCCGCTGAAGCTTCAGCGTGAAAAAGTTCCGGAAGGCCTGGAAGAAATCCGTCTCCGCCGCATACAGCTCCTTCCGCTCACGCTTCTCCTCCAGCTTCGTAACCATCCGGGAGGCGATCAGGGAGCGGACACCGTAGCTCATATTGCTTTTGCTCATATTCATGACCTGCTTCATTTCCTCCAGCGTCATCGGCTTGTCCTCAAAGAACATAATTCCGTACAGCTGCCCGAAGGAATAATTCGCTCCATACAAATCCATCGTCTGCGCTATCGCATCAATCATCGGGCCGAGCAGCTGCTCCCGTGGTGAACGATGCGGGTTGTCCTCGCCAAATGCGGCCTGCTTCATCAGGGTAGCACCTCATTTTCGCATAGAATTGTTCTCTCTACATTACACAAAACTGAAGCTTTGCGGCAGACTTACTACAAATTTTACACAAATTCCGAAGTATGTTTACTCCCGCTTGACCACAAGCCTCGTCCATGAGTGTACAATTTTTTTTGAACAGAGGAGCTGTCCTCTGCATTATACCGCACAAAACAATGTAGATGGAATGGGGTATTGGGACGAAAATGACACGTTCAAAGCTTATTAGCGGCCTTAAGCCCGTGCTGTTCACGCTGCCGGCAATGGTCCCGTTCGTCCTGTTCTGGCTGGCACCGCTGCTGTATGTACTGTATCTCAGCTTCACGGAATGGGATTTCATGAGCCCGGAGAAGACCTTTGTCGGCCTGCAGAATTATATCGACCTGCTCAGCAATCCGGCTTTTTACCAAGCCTTAAGAGTAACTGTGCTCTTCTGTGCGGGCAGTGTGCTGCCGATCATCCTGCTGGGACTGGGCCTTGCCCTCCTGATGAACCATAAAACAACCCCACGAAGTGGAGCTTTAGCTTCGAGGTTTACTCAGGTACTTCGCGGGGGCCCCACGTTCAACTTAAAGGGCTCTGCCCTGTATCAGGTGCTGCTGTTCTCGCCTTGGGTCACACCAACCGTTGCCGTATCCATCGTCTGGTCCTGGATATATGAGCCTGACGTCGGTCTCGCCAATACAGTGCTCGGCTTCTTCGGCCTTGAGCCGATCGGGTGGCTGCAAGACCCCAAGTGGGCGCTGATTGGCGTGCTGCTCGTAACGATCTGGAAATCAGTAGGCTGGGCGATGATCTTCTATCTGGTGGCGCTGCGGAATGTGCCTTCAGACCTGCTGGAAGCCGGGGAGCTTGACGGGGCAAGTCCGGTGCAGAAGTTCCTCCGCATCACGCTGCCGCTGATCTCGCCGACCACACTGTTTCTGTTCGTGGTACAGCTCATCTCGGCGCTTCAGGCCTACGATCAGATTAATGTGCTGACGCAGGGCGGCCCGTCCGGCTCTACCCGCACCTTACTGTATCTGTATTATCAGTCCGCCTTCGAATCGTTCCAGATCGGAGAGGCTTCCACTGTAGCTGTCGTTCTGGTCTTCCTCTGCATGCTGCTGTCGGTGTTCTCTTTCAGCATCAGCAAGCGGACCACCCATTATCAATAGCAGTTATCTGTTCTTATCTTTCGTACAAGGAGGTCTCACCGCTTGCGTATGCTCACACGGCTCAGCGGACCGGCCCGCCAGATTTTTTTCGCCGCGCTTGCTCTGCTGATGGCCTTTCCGTTCTACTGGATGGTTACCAGCGCACTCAAAACCAATGATGAAATCTGGCGCTCCCCGCCTACGCTCTGGCCTGAGGTACCGCTCTGGGGGAATTTCGCCGCAGCCTGGAACGAGGCCCCCTTCGCCCGATATATGGGCAACAGCATCTTCGTGGCTGTCTCCATCGTCATCCTGCAGACGATCAATTCCGGGATGATGGCGTATGCGCTGACGCATATGAAGTTCCGTCTGAAGGGTGTTTTTGCCGGAGTCATTCTGTTCGGTTATATGGTTCCTGCTACAGCTGTCTATCTGCCCGGATATCTGGTACTGTCTGAGCTTCATCTGCTGAATTCTTATGCGGGACTGATTCTCTCTAATTGTGTAAGTATCTTCTCCATCTTCCTGATCAGACAAGCCTTCCTGCAGGTATCGCATGAGCTGGTGGAGGCAGGTGAAGTGGACGGTGCTTCGCATATGCGGATTCTCTGGACGGTGCTGGTTCCGGTTACTCGTTCATCCTTCGCTGTACTGGCGCTGATTACCTTCATTGATCAGTACAACAATTATTTCTGGCCGATGCTGATTACCAAGGACCCCAGCCTGCAGCTGGTATCAGCCGGTCTGCGCAGCTTCTTCGTGGAAGGAGGTGCGTATGGACTGAAATGGCCGCTCATCATGGCCGCCAGCGCCTTCACGATTGCCCCGCTGCTGCTTGTCTTCCTGCTGGCGCAGAAAACGATTATGCAAAGTGTCAACATGACCGCAGGCTCCAGTAAAGGCTGAAATCTAATATTTCCAAACAAAGAGGAGAATGATGATGAACGTATTCAAAAGGTTGTCTGCAGTATCCATGATCGCCGGACTTTCCGTACTCACTGCCTGTGGCGGTAATTCTGCTTCGGGCAATGTTACGGCAGCGGACGGTGCCGCCACAGTGCCTGCCGCTAATGCTGCTCCGGCTGGAGGCGCACCGGTAACTATTGAATTCTGGTATGGACTCGGCGGCAAGCTCGGTGAAAATATGGAATCGCTCATTCAGAAATTCAATGCCTCCCAGCAGGAGGTCATCGTCAAGGGCATTGTGCAGGCAGATTATACAGAAACCGAACAGAAGCTTCAGGCAGCGATCGCTACCGGGCAGGTTCCGGCAGCCGTGCTCTCCTCCAATATAGACTGGGCCCGCAAAGGCTACTTCGCAGCGATGGATGAACTGATTGCCGGGCAGCCGGATTTCAATCAGGCGGATTTCGTCCAGACCTTCCTGAGCCAGGGCCAGGTTGACGGCAAGCAGTACTTCCTCCCGATGTATGGAACGACACAGGTGATGTATTACCGTAAGGATGCTTTTGAGAAAGCCGGCATTGATGCCAGCCAGATTAAGACCTGGGAAGACCTCGCTGCAGCTGCCAAGAAAATGACAGTCACAGAAGGCGGCAAAACCAGCTTCTACGGCTGGGAGCCGATGTGGGGCTCCGGCAATATGATTGACGCTGTACTCAGTAAAGGCGGCAACATTCTCAGTGAGGATGGCAAAACAGTTACGATCGACTCTCCTGAATGGATCGAGACCTGGGACTTCTTCCGCCAGTCGATTCATGAAGACAAGACCATGCGTATTCACTCCGGCGGACAAGGCTGGGAGTACTGGTACAAGACGATTGACGATGTAATGAAAGGCCAGGCGGCCGGATACACCGGCTCCAGCGGCGACCAGGGCGATCTCGACTTCAGCATCGTCTCCGCAATGGAGCAGCCGGGCTGGGCCGGAGTCGGCGAAGGCAAACCTGTGGCTCAGGCAATTATGGCCGGTATTCCTGCCAAGGCCGGAGATGCCGAGCAGCAGGCTGCCATGAAATGGCTGGCCTACTTCACGAACTCCGAGAATACCGCCTTCTGGTCCATTAACACCGGATATATTTCCGTCCGCCAGTCTGCACTCGAAGATCCGGCATTCGTCACATTCAGTGAGACTAATCCGCAGATCAAAATCCCGTTACAGCAGGCCTCTCACGCCTCCGCTCCCTTCCAGGACCCTACCGGCGGCAAAATCAACGATGCCCTGACAATCGCTGCGGACAAGGTGCAGATTGAGAATATTCCGGCGGCTGAAGCCCTTAAGGAAGCGCAGCAAACCGCCCAGGCGGCCTTGGATAAACTGAAATAACCGGCAATTAATTTATGATCTAAATAATTCATCAAATGAACTATCAGATACAGGAGGACGGCAGCATGCCTACGCTCATTACCCCGCACGGGGAGCATTCCATATCCGCCATTCTGTTCGACAAGGATGGCACCCTCCTGGAGTTCGTCTCCCTCTGGGGCAGCTGGGGAGAGTGTTTCCTCGTCCGGTTCTCCCGGCAGCTGAAGGAGCATGGCCTTGAATTTCCGGTGCAGCACCTGGCCTCGCTGCTCGGGACCGTTCACGATGCAGAGGGCAGAATTATTGATTATGACCGTAACGGCCCCCTGGCCATGGGAACCATGAACGATCTCTATGCCATTCTGTCCTGGCAAGGCTATCTGCTTGGCTTATCCTGGGCAGAGTCGATGGAACTGACTGACCGCTGCCGGCAAGAAGCAGATGCTTTAATGGAACAGAGCAAGCCTGTCCGACCACTCCCCGGCCTGCTGCATTTCCTTGACGGGTGCGCAGCCGAAGGAATTCCGCTGGCCGTAGTCACTGCGGATGAAACCGCAGCGGCGGAGAATCACCTCCGCTGGCTCGGCATCCGCGGGTATTTCAGCGCCGTGATCGGCACGGATCAGGTGGAGCGCGGCAAGCCCTTCCCTGACATGGCGCTGCTGGCCTGCGAACGGTTGGGGATACAGCCGGCCGAAGCTGCCGTGATCGGCGACACGAACGGCGATATGCGGATGGCCAAGGCTGCCGGGATGGCGGTGGCCATCGGGATTGCAAGCAATGCGGCAGCCGAGGCGGCACCTGCTGCAGCTACGGCCAGATTAGGTGCAACTAGCAGCCCGGCCGGCGTGAATGCAGCAGCAACAGTCCTGGCTACTGGCAGTAGCCGTGCGGCAGATACACGGCCTGCACGCAGTCTTTTGCCGGATGCAGATTGTCTGGTGCAGTCTTATGCGGAGCTTGGTATAGGAAGGATAGCACGATGAGGGCCGAGGGGGCCTTAGCCTGGGTATTTCTCGCAATGGCGATTGTGTTCGAGCTCTCCGGCACCCTCTCCATGAAACTATCCCACGGCTTCACCCGGCCCTGGCCCTCCGTGCTGATGTTCCTGTTCTACGGGATCAGCTTCACCTCGCTCAATGTTGCCCTTACCTCCATCAAAGTTGGAGTTGCTTATGCGGTATGGTCGGGGGCAGGCATCATCCTGATCTCCGTGGCGGGCGCGCTTTTTTTTGAAGAACGGCTGACCTTCTCCTCACTCTTGTGGGTGACCGTAATCGTAGCCGGTATTGTGGGCCTAAACATCAGCGCCAAAGGGCATTAGGAAGATATTATTCATACATCATCAAAGGAGGCTCACCCTGCGAATGAACACAAGCGGACATGGCGGACAACCGCCGCTGTTAACCTTCCAGATTATTACCGACACCCACGTCACGGCCGATCCGGCACATGAATACAATCTGAATTTCGAACGGGCACTGCAGGATTTGGCCGGACATGCGCAGGGCAGCAGCGGAATTATGCATATCGGGGATATCACGGATCATGGCTATCCAGAGGAATATGCTGAGGTCCACCGTATTCTTCAACTGCATCAGGCATCGCTGCCGGAGATCCGCTTCACCTTGGGCAATCATGATGTGGGCCTCGGTCACTGGGAATCCCGCCTGGCGATGTACACCTCCCGTATGGGTATGCCTGGTCCCTATCATGACCATTGGACCGGCGGGTATCATTTCATCTTCCTTGGAACTGAGGAGGGTCTGCCCACGTTCTGCAATCTGTCGGACGAACAGCTCCGCTGGCTGGACCGGAAGCTTGGCGAAGGCGCACCGGACAGCCGGCAGCCTGACGGACAGATGGAGCTGGAGCTCGGTGCAGCCGCGCCGCCGGATCAGCCGGTCTTCCTCTTCCTGCACCAGCCGCTGAAGGACACGGTGGCCGGTTCTCTGGAGTCGCAGGAGTGGTATGGCGTTACTCAAGACAAAGAGCTGCGCTCCATCCTGGCGAAGTATCCGCAGACTCTGCTCTTCACCGGGCATACCCACTGGGAGCTTGAGGTCGATAATACGATGTACCCCGGCAACGGGGAGACAGCTACCATGTTCAACGCAGCTTCTGTCGCCTACCTCTGGACAAATGCGGATGAGCACAAGACGGGCAGCCAGGGCTTCTATGTGGAGGTCTACGCTGATAAGGTGCTTGTGCGGGGACGCG
The DNA here is from genome assembly GCF_013141775.1 of Paenibacillus phytohabitans. GTDB lineage: Bacteria > Bacillota > Bacilli > Paenibacillales > Paenibacillaceae > Paenibacillus_AQ > Paenibacillus_AQ phytohabitans. The sequence goes on along the minus strand of NZ_WHOB01000098.1, from coordinate 50,771 downwards.
ATTTCACTACGGGAACCTGGATTGAAGCGGCTGAATACGAGGTTGTTAACACCGTTAATGTACCTGGGCAATCTTCTGAAAAAGTCCATATTAAATAAACAAGCTTCATTATAATAGCTGCAATAAAAACAGCCTTCTCCGTCAATAAGGAGAAGGCTGCTGTGCGTAAAGGCTGCAAAACTATACATCCGTTTGCGGATGCAGTCTATTTTCAATCAAAAAGCAGGCAACGCAATATCCGCGTAATTATCCTCAAGGAACTTCTTCACTTCCGGGCCGCTGATCGCCTTAGCCAGCTTCTGGATCGCCTCGGAATCCTTGTTGTCCTCACGGGCAACGAGCGTGATCGTAAATGCGGAATCCTCACCTTCGGTGATCAGCGCATCCTTCTTGGGGGTCAGGCCGAGCGGGCTGGCATACGCCGGAGTCATTGCCACCAGGTCCGCATCATCCAGCATCCGGGCCAGCATCAGCAGATCGACCTCTTCGAACTTAAAGTTCCTCGTATTGGCGGTAATGTCCGCCTGGGTCGCCTGGATGCCTACCCTTTCCTTCAGGGTAATCAATCCGGCATCGGCGAACATTTGCAGGGAGCGTCCGATATTCGAAGGATCATTCGCCATTACGAGGGTTGCTCCATCAGGCAGTTCATCAATGCTCTTATAGCGTTTGGAGTAACCGCCATAGATGGCATCATATACTGGCTGAACAGCTACCAGGCTTGAACCTTTGCTGGCATTGAACTGTTCCATGTAAGGCACATGCTGGAAGAAGTTCGCGTCCACCTCTTTGTTCGCCAGCGCTTCGTTCGGCTGCACATTATCGGACAGCACCACAACCTCCATATCCACGCCTTCTTCCTTCAGGATCGGCTTCACAATATCAAGGATATCCGTCATCGGCGGAATCAGCGAGGCTACCTTGATCTTCACAGGTTCAGTGCTGGTGGCAGCCGGTGTCTCTTCTGCTTCCTTGTTGTTTCCGCAGCCCGCAAGTGCGAGTACCAATACGAGCAGTGTTAATCCGAAGGCAGCTTTCATTCTTGTTCCGGTTCTCTTAACCGTTCCGTATCCTGCAGTCATCGTCTTCTTCATTGTTATCTCCAGCCCCCATTGTTATATAGTTTCTCAGCGTTTATCCAGCAGTCTTGCCAGTGTACTTCCCGTGAACTGAATCAATTGCACCAGCACAATCATGACGAGAATGGCGTAGATCATCACTTCTGTCTCGAAGCGCTGATATCCGTAGCGGATCGCGAAATCGCCAACCCCGCCGCCGCCGACCACACCCATTACTGTTGAAAAAGAAATGAAGCTGATCGTAGAAGCTGTCAATCCCAGCACCAGTCCGGATCGGGCCTCCACATACAGAAACTTAAAGATCACTCCCAGCCTCGATGCCCCCATGGATAATGCCGCTTCTATGGTTCCTCTGGGAACCTCCAGCAGAGATTGCTCCACCAGCCGTGAATAATAGGCAATAGCGACAATAGACAGCGGCACCGTTGCCGCCAGCGTGCCAATCGCCGTTCCCACCACCAGGCGGGTGAACGGAATCAGAGCTACTACCAGCAGCAGGAACGGAAACGAACGCACCACATTTACAATGCTGTTCAGTATGAGAGACAAGCTTCTGTTCTCATACAATTGGCCTTTGCGGCAAAAATACAGCAGTGTCCCCAGCGGAAGCCCCAGTAGCAGCGCAGCCCCCACGGAGATTCCGACCATCACAAAGGTCTCTCCGATCGACTGCCACATCTGATCCTGATACTTCAGCATGCTCTCAAACATAGGGTTCCCCCGTTCTTCCCGTAATTCTCTCCCGGTAGGAGCCCGAATGGCTCCCCGGCGGAAGAAAGCCGGCCTCATCCCGGGAAAAGAAATCAACCATCCGCCCGCTCTCCATTACAGATACCTCTGAGCAGATGCTCCGGACGACATCCAGCTCATGGGTAACTATAACGACAGTAACACCGAGCGAATCATTGATGTGGCGGAGCACACCCAGGATATCCGCCGTGGTGCCCGGATCAAGCGCGGAGGTCGGCTCATCGCACAGCAGCAGCTTCGGGTTGTTCGCCAGCGCCCGGGCAATCGCTACCCGCTGGCGCTGGCCGCCGCTGAGCTGCGCCGGATAGTGATTAGCTTTGTCCGCAAGCCCGACAAACTGCAGACATTCCTGCACCCGCTTTATCCGCCCGGCACGCGGCACTCCGGCAAGCTCCAGCGGAATCGCCACATTGCGGCTGACGGTGGCATTGCCGACAAGATTGAACTGCTGAAAGATCATGCCGATTCTTTGCCGCTGCTGCCGCAGCTCCTTGTCCGGCAGCTCAGTAAGCAGCTTGCCGTCTACAGTAACCGTTCCCATATCAGGCCGCTCCAGCAGATTGATCAGCCGCAGGAGTGTAGATTTGCCGGCACCGCTTGCCCCGATAATACCGTGAATAGCACCCGTCTTCACTTCAAGCGATACATTGTCCACAGCAGTATAAGGGCCGTCCTTCAGAGCGAAGCTTTTGCTAACCTGACTCAGTGATAGAATATGAAGCCCTCCTTAATAGACTGCCTGGACTACAGCGCTCCACCTTCGGCTGTATTGTACTATAATTATTTAAAATCTGTTTCATTAAAAATCTCTTTAAATAATAAGGCATTTCTTCCGCTGTGTCATCATTTTTCTCAAAATGATTTATAAGCGCTCCGGAAGGGATACCCATTATAAGGATGCCCCCGGGCCGTTTGGGATTATTCTTGTATATACGCCAAAAAGGATGCGGCCCTAATAGGACCCCATCCTTTTTGGCTATTTCACAAGAAAAATCTCCTCCGCTCAGCGGTTCCCCGGCACAATCCGGTTATACGCAGGCTTCGGCTGATGCTTCTCATCGAACAGAAACGGCCAGTTCTTCCGTCCCCGGACCGGGAAATCATCCAGCCAGGTATAGTCATCCGCTGCTCCCCAGAAGGTGACAGAGGAGATGACCTCGCGGTATTCCTTCAGCAGCCGGAACACGGCTTCATACCGCTCCGCCTGCAGCTCAAGCAGTTCCGCAGGAGGAGCCTTAAGATCCGTTCGCCTGTCATCGAAGCGGAACAGCGACAGATCAAGCTCCGTAAGCTGCAGCTGAAGACCGAGCGAAGCATATTTCTCAATCGCTTCCCTGATTTCATCCAGGCCCGGATCATACAGATTCCAGTGGGCCTGCAAGCCGACGCCGTGCACCGGCACCTCCCGGTCAATCAGGGATTTCATGAGCGTGTAAATTTTATCCCGCTTCTGCGGGTCGGATTCATTATAGTCATTGTAGAAGAGCAGCGCCTGCGGGTCCGCTGCATGCGCGTACCGGAACGCTTCGGCAATGAAGTCCGGTCCGGCGATCTCCAGCCATTTGGAGGGGCGCAGCAGTTCACTGCCTTCATCGGCAATAGCTTCATTGACCACATCCCAAGCGTAGATATCTCCCCGGTAACGCCCGACCACGGTCTCAATATGACTTTTGAGCCGGGCCAGCAGTGTATTCTTGTCTACAATGCCGTGCGTTTTGTCCTCAAACAGCCAATCGGTTGTCTGATTATGCCATACGAGGGTATGCCCGCGCATCGCCATGCCATGCTTCCGGGCAAAGGCAACCAGCGTATCCGCCTCTCCGAAACGATAGATCTCCTCTGCCGGATGCAGACTCTCAAACTTCATCTCATTCTCGGCAGTAATGCTGTTGAAATGATAAGCCAGCAGCTTTTCCTGTGAACTGGCCGTCCGCGGATTGACCGCTGCGCCGATCTTGAAATCATCAGCGAACACCAGCTTCAGTGCAGGTTCCTTGAAGTCCAGGCTTTCTCTCACGGCTAACAACACTCCTTATTCACATTAGTCGGATCAGGCAAAGCAAGCGCCGTTCCGGCCGCCTATTCCTTCACACTTCCGACATTCAAGCCCACTACAAAGTACTTCTGCATAAACGGATACACCAGCAGGATAGGCACAGAGGCCACGACTGTGATAGCTGCCCGTATAGAGAGCGGTGTCACCATCGCTCTTGCCGAATTCTGATCCATCCCCACCCCATTCTGTACGGTTGGGTTGCCGTTGGAATTCATCGTTGAGGATAGCAGCTTCATCAGCTCATATTGCAGCGTACTGAGATTCTGTCTGGATGAGGTATAGATAAAGGCATCGAACCAGGAGTTCCACGCGCCGACAGCCACAAACAGTGCGATGGTAGCCAGTACCGGCTTGCAGAGCGGAAACACCACCCGCATGAATATTCTGAAATCCCCGGCGCCGTCGATCTTCGCCGATTCCAGGAGGCTCTCCGGAATGGTTCCGATATAGGTACGGATGACGATCATATTGAATGCGCTGATCATGGACGGGAAAATATACACCCAGAAGCTGTTTAACAGATGCAGATCCTTGATCAGGAAATAGTTCGGGATCAGACCCGCGCTGAAATACATCGTAAGCACAAAGATAACAGTAATCGGCTGGCGGAATACATATTCCCTGCGGCTTAAGGTGTATGCAAGCATGGTGGTCAGAAAAATATTAAGTATCGTAGAAATCACTGTACGGGCTACTGAAACCAGGAAAGCGTCAAAAATAGTTCCCGTGGCAAAAATCGCCCTGTAATTCTGAAAAGTCCATTCTCTCGGCCATAAGTAAATACCGCCGCGGATCGTATCGTTCCCTTCATTAAACGAAACAGCTATCGTGTTGATGAATGGATATAATGTCACAACCACCAGACAGACCATAAAGAGCGTATTGAAGGAAGTGAACAGAATCGGCTCAAGCCTTCCGGTGCCTAGACTCCTTTTCACCGTATAGCCTGCTTTTGGCCCAGGGCTAATTTGTCGGTTATCCATCATTATAACAACCTCTCTTCCCCAAGCCGCTTGGAAATTCCATTAGCCATAAGCAGCAAGGTTACACTGACAACTGTTTTGAAAATCCCGCCCGCAGTGGCGAGTGAATAATTCCCTTGGGCAAGCCCGTATTTAAGCACGAAGATATCTATCGTCTCCGCCCAGTCCACTACCAGCCCGTTGCCGAGCAGATACTGCACTTCAAAGCCTGCTTCCAGGACATGTCCTATGGACATAATCATCAGAATTACGATCGTTGCTTTGATACCAGGCAGGGTTACAAACATCATCTTCTTGTAACGGTTAGCACCGTCAATTTCGGCAGCTTCATAAAGGGCCGGGTCAATGGAGGCAATGGCCGCCAGATAAATAATGGTATTCCAGCCCACTTCCTTCCACACATGCGAAGCCCCTACGATTCCCCAGAAGTACTTTCCCTCACTGAGCCATAGAATCGGCTCTTTAATCAGATGCAGCTTCATCAGAACGATATTTACAATCCCGTCGTTAATGGAGAGCGAGGTGGCCACAATGCCGGTAACGATAATCCAGGACAGGAAGTGGGGCAGGTAAGAGATTGTCTGCACGGTCCTTTTCCAGAAGACCTTCTTGATTTCATTCAGCAGCAGCGCAAGCACGATGGCTGTAACAAAACCGAGAATCAGATTGATAAGCCCCATCGCCAGCGTGTTGCGCAGTACACGAATGAAGTTATCATCTGTAAACAGAAACCTGAATTGCTTGAGTCCCACCCATTCCTGTTCACCGAAGGACTTCGCCGGCTTGTAATTCTGAAAGGCCATGGTCCAGCCCCAAACGGGAACATAGGCAAAAAGAATAATGTAGAGCATCAAAGGCACAGACATCCAAATAAGCTGATTCTGGTTTTTGATCAAACGCCAGGTAATCGGCTTTTTTTTCTTCTTTCGGTTCTTCTTCGGATGCCGGACGACAGTATCTATTTCTAGGGTCTCATCCATATTCGTTGTCTCCTACTCCATGAAATTAATTTAGCAAGTGGAAGGCCCTGATCGGCCCTCCACCTTCTGATCCCGGAAACAGCGTTCCGTTATTTACTCCAGTTCTCAATTCTCCACTTAATCTGCTCATTGATCTTGTCTTCATATGCCTTCACATTAGCCTTTTCGATCTGTCCGGTGTAATCGGTCCATACGGAATCGAAATCTGCCGGGTCGGCAAGGATGGCTTTAGGCAGGAACTTGGTCTGCAGTTCATTCAGCTTGGTACTGGCTATTTTGGCATCCGATCCTTCAATTAAGTCGATGGACCAGGCAGGATAATAGACCGGGTTGGCAGGTGGTTCACTGAAGAAGTCCACGTAAGAGTCAAAGCCATAGGCATCAAGCACTTCCTTGTCAAAAGGCTTCAGACCCGCTTTGTATTCTTCCGGCTGTGCAGCAGCATCCGTTGAGTTGCCGTCACTGAAGCTTCCTTCGGTTTTGGGCAGGTAATCAAACATCGCTTTGGCTTTATTGGCCAGCTGCCAGGTGGCATCGGCTGCATTGTCACGCTGCTCCTGGGTTCTCATAAATCTGCCGTTCTCCACGATATAATCTTCGCCTTCCACACCCCAGGAGAACGTTTTCTGCCAGTCTTCCTGGATCAGAGTGTCGAGCAGCTTGATGATCTGTACGGCATTTTTGGCATTGATGCTGATACCGAAGCCGTTGTTAAGGTTAAGGACGGCAAGATCGCGGTAGTAGTCTTTGGTCGACTCGTCGTATACGAGCGGAAGACCGACATAGGTGCGTTCAATTTTACCTTGGGTAGTCAGAGAATCCTCAGCAGCGTTGAAGTTCCAGTGCTGGTCGAACATCCCCAGAACGGTTCCGCTGGACAGCTTTGCCATATACTGGTCATAATTCTGTACAAAGGTCTCTTTATCAATCAGACCCTTCTGGTTGATTTCATTCAGCTTCTGGTAGTATTGCTTCGCATAATCTTTGTTTGCAAACACTTCAGCTACGCCGTCATTGACAACGACACCGCCATCATTTGGATGGCCGATCAGATGCTGCGGCGCATTGAACAGACCCCAGTTTTTCCAGTCATAGTTCAGGATTTCGAACCCGATCGTCGGGCTTCCGTCGATTTTAGGATATTTCGCCTTATACTGCTCAATCAGGTCAAAGTATTGGTCCAGTGTCTTCACCTGCGGATAATTGAATTCCTTGAGGACAGCTTTTTGAATCCAGAAGGCAGGTCCCGAATACCAGGAGCTGTTGACCTTACCATTGTACACACCGTAGTTAGGCAGGATATAAATATGGCCGTCGTTCGGGTCCTTCATCATGTTCCAATATTCGGCATAATGCGCTTTCAAATTTGGCGCATGCTCTTCAATCAGGTCTTCCAGCGGAATATAAGCCCCTGCTGCTGTAAGCTTGGTATTCCCGGTCATGAGGTCCGGGTAATCCTGGCCGGCAATCATAACGCCCAGCTTCTGGTTAATGTCACCAGCCAGGAATTCCATATCGAAGCTGGCTCCGGTTTCTTCCTTGATCTTCTTGTAAATTTTGTTGTCCGGTGTCGGCTGTTGTCCAGCTGCACCAATGAATACGCTTACCTTAAAGGGTTCTATCTTTCCTTCTGTGTTAGCTGAAGCAGTTCCTGCCGCAGTTGTCTCTTCAGCTTTGCCCGCAGTATTGTTGTTGTTGCCCCCGCAGCCGGATAGCGTAAAGCTTAGGGATAACAGAACAATCAGGGAAAACTTGTACATCGCTTTCGACTTGCCCCCCATAAAGCACCTCCATAATGTGTTGGTCTTTAATTTGTAAGCACTTACATATATGAATTATAGAGGTGATCCGACTGCTAAAATACGACCGAATTAAAGATATACCCCCATAAAAGTTTAGAACTTTGCATGGCGGTACTCATTCGGACCCATGTGCATCTCCTTTTCGAACCGTTTCAAAAACTGGCCGTAATTGACATAACCTACACGTTCAGCTATCTCCGAGAGCTTCAGCTTGCTGCCGCGCAGCAGAACCGCCGCCTCCTGAATCCGCAGCTGATGCAGCTGCTCATTGAAGGTCATGCCGTTCTTCTTAATCAGCAATTGCCCCAGATAGACGGGATGCAGGAAGAAGACCTCTGCCAGCTTCTGAATGCTCAGACTCTCCTGAAAATGCGCACTGATATACTCGTTAATCTCCTGCACAATGCCATGCGACTTTTGATTCTGCTCACGCATCAGGAGATCAATTGCCATTTCACCGCATAATAATAAGCGGCTAAGCAGTTCATCCAGCGGGATCATGGCCTGCTGGATCTCCGCGATTCCAGACCCTGCCGCCCCCTGCTCCCCGCCTCCGTCCTCCGCCCCGGGCGCGAGCTCGGTGATCCGGTACATGAGATGAATCACAATTTTCCGAACCACCTCCGGCGCCACCTGCTGTGCACGGAAGCTGCGGTCCGCTTCCTCCAGCGCTCTGCGGTAACTGTCCGCATCGAGCAGATTAACAGAATCAAGCAGGGCATCCATCAGCCGGATATGGTCATAATGATAGCTGAAGGAATGGCCCTGTATCCCGCGGTAAGCCAGAATCCCGGCATACTCAGGATTATAGAAAAAATGCTGCAAAGCCTCTTTGGCACTGCGGTAACTCTCCGCAATCCCCGGCAGGGAGTCCTCAGGGGCTCCAATGGCCATATATATCTGTCCGCTGCCGTATTCCTGCCGGAGGATATTCAGCCCCTCTTCTATGGTGCCGCCTTCAGGTCTGTCTGCCGGCATACCGTATACAATCCCGAGTATGCCCGCCTCCAGATCCATCATCACCATGGCCGGATAGGCGGCCAGCAGGGCAGCCGCCCTTCCCCGCAGCTCTGCATACAGCTCCGGGACAGTCTGAATCAGACAAAGATTCCAGATGCCGACCCCCTGAAAGCCAGGCAGGCGATCCAGCAGCTCCTGAAGCTCCGGGTCTGCTTTTTTCCCGTACAGCAGTCCTCTGATCAAGGCCACCGCCTCTTCTTCAGAGGCAATCTCATGAATCATTCTGCGGTTCGCTTCCTGTTCCAGCTCCTGATGAATTTCCCGCAATTCCTCAGCAGCCTCCTCCGGAAAGACCGGCTTCAGCAGATAATGGCTGATTCCGTAGCTGATGGCCGTCCGGGCATATTCAAATTCACTGTAGCCGCTCAGAATCACGAACTTGGGTCTGCCGGCCTCCTGCTCTTGCCAGGCCTCTATCATCTCCAAACCATTCATGAGCGGCATGTTCACATCTGTAATCACCAGGTCCGGCTCCAGCAGCTTCATCAGCCGCAGCCCCTCCCGGCCGTTGCCGCAGGTTCCGCACAGCTCGAAGCCGAGTTCCTCCCAATCAATCCACAGCTGCATACCTTCAATGGCGCTCGGCTCATCATCAATTAATAATACTTTGTATTTCATTGGTTACACCTCGCCTTCCAAGGGATGATTCATCTCCAGCAGCCTGAGCGGAATGCCGAAGGTGACTAAGGTCCCCAGACCCGGTGTGCTGGATATCTCGAAGCGCACCTGATCGGCATAATATAGCTCCAGCCTGCGGTAGACGTTGCGGATTCCGATATTGGCCCCGGAGGAGTCCTCCTTGCGGATGGCAAACAGCAGCTCTTTAAGCTTATCCGGCTCTATGCCTTTGCCGTTATCCGATACGCTAATCTGCAGCCTGTTATCCAGCACTGCCGTGCTCACCCGGATAATGCCAAGCCCTTCAATCGTCTGCAATCCATGCTTGCAGGAGTTCTCGACCAGCGGCTGCATGCTCAGCTTCGGAATTTTATATTTCAGTGACTGCTCATCAATCTCAAAAACATAGTCGAATTTATCCCTGAACCTGAATTTCTCGATTTTGAGATACATCTCGATGAATGTGATCTCCTCCTGCACCGACACCAGGTCTTCCTTCCAGCTGAGCAGCCTGCGCAGCAGCTTCGACAGGCTTTTCACAATATCCGTTACATCGGAATACTTGTTCTTGGTGCAGACCACCAGAATCGCATTCAGCGTATTGAACAGAAAATGGGGGTTCATCTGGCTCTGCAGGAAGTTCAGCTCCGCCCTGACGCGCTCCATCTCCAGATTCTTGCTCTGGATCTCCAGCTTATACACATCGTTGATCAGCGAGTGGATTCTGGAGGTCATCCGGTTGAAATTGCGGATTAAGCCGCCGATCTCATCCCGTCCCTCATCGATGGTGATCAGCTCAAACTTCTCGTTTGACACCTTTTGCATATGACGGGACAGGCGTTTCACCCGGTAATTGTAAGAGCGCAGCATAATATAGATGAATCCGCTGGTCAGCAGCGTAAGCGTTGTTGCCAGCGCAGCCGCGTATAGACGTATATCCAGAATCGCCTGGGAAATCCGCTCACCCTGGGTGATTCCGGCAATTCTCCAGCCTTTGAGATAGTTGGCCGTACCCACAGGTACTATCCGAACATCCTCCTCCTGACCTTGACCGTTACCCAGCTGATCGAATAAGGGATAGGGCTCTTTGGTGAGCCGCTGATAGCCGCTGTCCGCTGACATGACAATCTTGTTCTGCTCATTGATGAGGTAGAGGCTTAAGTAATCCTTCTCCCGGACAATAATGTCGTAGATCTCATTAAGATCCAGATCAATGCGCAGCACCTTCTCATACTTATTCAAATTTCTGTAATTATCCATCGTTTCTACCACACTTAGCGTAGGGATTGACGATGCCAGATTCTTGTTCTCACTCGTCCGGTAGGCGGTCACAAACACCTGGGTACTCGCATTCTTCGCCTGTCTATACCAGTCGCTGGCCCATACCTTGTCATTCATGACCTGGTAATTCCCGCCGGATACAATGGTGCGGTTGTCTGTGTAGATGCTGATCCGCTCCAGCTGGTTGTTAACAGGCATGTAGCTGTTCATCCGGTCCCTCAGCTGTTCGTCGAACATATTATAGAATTCTATAGAGTCCGTGTAGGTGCGGTCCAGCATCTCGTACAGATTCTTATCCGTAGACAATGCATATCCGACGGAGACCCCCCCTTCGATGAAATCAAGAATATCCTTGCGCGCCCGCTCCAGGGAAATCTCCAGGTTCTGCTGTTCTCTGGATTTGATAAGATCCGTAATCCGGTCCAGAAATACAAGATTAAGCACCATTATAGGCAGAAGTACACCGACAATATAAATCAGGTAGAACTTATAATTGAGCGGGATATCGTTAACAATCGTCGTGAATTTGAATCTTTTTCTCCACATGCCTTATGCACCCGGCTTTCTCAGAGCTGCTTGTTCTTATTGGCATTCTTGTAGACTGAAGGTGAAGAACCAACCCTCCCCTTGAACTTGTCGATAAAATAATCCGTATTCGAAAAGCCCACCTGCAGTGCAATATCCGATATCTTGAGCTGGGTGCGCTTAAGCAGGCCCTTGGCCGCTTCAATCCGCTTCTCATTCAGATAATCGCTGAAGCTCCGGCCCGTTTCCTTACGGAACAGCTGGCCCAAATAGGCCGAGTTCATATGAAACTGCTTGGCAATATCCTGAAGCTGCAGCTTGCTCCGGAATTCAAGATCCACGTACTGAATGACATTATAGATCGTGTTCCCTTCATTATCCGCCCGTAATTCAGCCAGATAAGCCGCTGCCTGCAGGCAGAGCTTGTCCACATACAGACTCAGCCTGTAATAATCCGCGAGCCCGCCCAGATTGCCATACTCCGTCCGCATCGCGTTCATGATTCGGTCGGGATCTCCCTGCATTTCAGCGATGCTACGGCATAAGGTCATCTCCAGATGAGCCACCTCGGCCTGGGCAGCATCGATCTTCAGCGGCTTGGCCGTAATGGCAGCGAACGCTTCCCTGACACAACTCAGAATCTGCCCGGTCTCGCCTGCCTTGACCTTCTCCAGCACACAGGTGAAGTGCCCTTCAGCTAATTCCAGGGACTGGCCCTTTGCTCCCAGGTCGTTATAGTAGAAGATTCCGCCCTTCTCCCTGCGGTACTTCAATCCCCAGACCTCAAGGCTCTGTGTGTACAATTCCTGGATGGAGCGCGCCCCTTTCCGCTTGCCGCTGATCAGTACGGCCACAGGAACGCCAAGCTTCTCCGACTGTGCCTTCTGCACCTGGGCGGCGGCTGCCTCAATGGCTTCGGAGGACATCCCCGCACACCGCACAATAAGACCCGGCCTGCCCGCAGGGTCCTGAAAGACATAGCCAAGCTCACCCGGGAATCCTTCCCCATTCCCTTCATTCAGGCTCATTGCGCTTGATACAGCAGCAGCAAGGATGCACTGCAGCTCCGTCTCAGGCTGAAGGTCCATCAGCCTATCCGCTGCGCGCTCCAGCTCTTCGCTCCATTCCCCCTGAATGAACCGGTTGATCAGATTATGGACCAGGAAGTTTTGCTTCTTGCGGCCCTCCTCTCTGGAAGCGATTTCATTTTGGATGATAGCTTTGATCTTCAAGAGCAGCGCCCCGATCTCCTCATCATCGACCGGCTTCAGCAGATAGCCATCCACCTTCTGGCGCAGCGCAGTGCGGGCATAATTGAAATCGTCATATCCGCTCAGAATAACGAATCTGGGCGGGTGGTCCATCACTTCCTTCACGGCAGCAATCAGCTCGAGTCCGTTCATTACGGGAAGGTTGATATCCGTAAGCAGCAGGTCCGGCTTATGCTCCTGAATTAACCGGAGGGCCTCCACAGCGCTAAGCGCTTCGGCGCATACTTCGTAACCGGATTTCTCCCAGTCGACCATCGTCCTAAGTCCTTCAAGAACCCACGGTTCATCGTCAACAATCATGACTTTCAGCATGAGCCTCGCTCCAATCCCCGAATCTAAATTTTGTCAGCCAATGAATTACAAATAATGCTAACATACAAGTTCAATGATGTGAATTACAACTTAATCAGATACCCGAGTCACATAAAGTAACATTGGTCATTTACTTTTTGCGGATATTCTCTATAATTAGGGTTAATTTCATTGATTATCCGGCATTATCTCACACAGGGAAGTGATATTCTTGATGGTAAACAGTCTTCTATCCTCCAACGAATTCAAGAAGCGCCTCTCCCGCTGCTACAATGAAGTGCATAGGGAACTGTATGGGGTGGGTGTCACACAGCTGAGAATTGATGCCGCCGGCGAATCGATGATCCTCTTTCTGGTGAAGCATCAGCGGGTAACTGCACTGCGGGCGCTGGAAGAGAACTATCCCGAGCTGAAGCAATCGGTGGATGCTGCGCTACATCAAGAGTTCAAGCGGATCTTCCGGAAGAAGCTGGCCGATGAACTGGATCTGCCCGTCACCGGTGTACTCCGGGATTATGATCCGGGTACAGGCTGGGCCAGCACTATTATTATCAGTGAATAACAAGTAGAAGCGGCGGCGTCCGGATTGTATTCTGGGTGCGCTGATTAGGCCTAAGGTTTGCCCGAATTCTGTTTACAGACTGAAGGAAGCCGTTGATTAGAGGGATACCCCTCTAGTTCAGCGGCTTCTTTTCATTTCAAAAGGAGCTTACGCCATGAAAATTATCGTCGGCATTACCGGAGCCAGCGGCTCCATTTACGCTTATTCCCTGATCCGCAGCCTGCATCAGCTTGGGGCTGAAACCTATGTCATCGCCACAGGTGCCGGAGAGAATGTGATGAAATATGAGTGCGGTGCGGATATGCAGGAATTGGCCGGGTATGCCACTGTGCTGTCCAATACGGATCTGTTCGCACCCGTGGCCAGCGGATCCTTCAAGACTGACGGGATGGTCATCATCCCCTGTTCAATGAATACGCTGGGAGCTATCGCTAACGGCATGGGAGATACCCTGCTTAGCCGGGCAGCCAGCGTAGTACTTAAGGAGAAGCGGCGGCTGATTATCGTTCCGCGCGAAACCCCGCTCCATGTAATTCATCTGGAGAATATGCTGCGGATTGCCCGGGCGGGGGCGCATATCATGCCGGCTTCGCCGGGCTTTTACAATCATCCGACCGAGATCTGGGAGCTGGTGAACTTCATGAATGCCCGCGTCCTCGACGCACTCGGGATTGACCATCAGCTGATGAAGCGCTGGGGGGAATCTTAGGAGGGCTGTGCCGGCCTTCTGCCGAGAACAGGGAAGCCCGCAGCCAGTGTGGCATGGCTGCGGGCTTCCCTGTTCTTTTAAGAAAAATAATGTATGAAAGCCAAGCTAATCCTATTCTCCCAGCTCTGCACGGATCTTCAGGAACACCTGATAGCTCCGCTCGGCAACCTCCGAAATCGCAATCGGGTGGAAGCCCGGCAGATCCGCGTACAGCAGATCATTCAGCGGTGCGGTCCAACTGGCGGGAAGCCGGGCTGCGCCCAGCTTCGCTCCCATAATGGAGCCGACTGTGGCACCGTTGCAGTCGGTATCCATCCCGGCAGAGACAGAGGTAACCACGGCTTTCTCGAAGTCATTGCCGCCGTATATAAGCGAAGCTGCAACGATGGCGGCGTTGTTATTGGTATGCACCGGGTCATAATGGCTGAACCGGTCCCATAGCCTGCTGACAAGCTCCCGCTCGCTGCCCGCTTCCTGTGCAATGGCTATTCCGGTCCGCACATCCCCGGCCAGTCTGCTCGTCTGCGGAATTTCGCTCAGCCCAATCTCTATAATCTCTTCATTGTCGAGGCCCGCGAACGCAGCAGAGATCATTGCAGCATTGAACATTTCACCGTAGATCCCGTTCTTCACATGGGAGAAGGAGGCATCCCGCCAGCCCAGCTCCGCCGCAAGCTCGGGATTCCCGGCTGCTCCATAGGCCAAGGCGTCCGCACGGATGGCCGCCCCGATCCATTCGCGGTACGGATTCAGATGCATGCGCACCCGCTCCTGCCGCAGCGGCCAATCCTCCGGCTTCTCTCCGTGCAGATGGGAGGTTTCGCCGGCAAAGTTCATATAGGCCTGTGTTTCTGCTGTACATACCTGGCTGTAGGTCAGATGCCCGTGCCACAGCTTGCCGATATCCCAGGAATCCCAGTCCAGCCCTTTCTGCTCCAGCAGCATCAGACCGAGGACCGTATAACGGATATCGTCGTCACTCTCCATGTAGCTGATCTTCTCCCGGGTACTGGTGAATGACCAGTCGCTTAAGCCCAGACCGTATTCCGCCCGGGCCGTAGAATACTCAGGTGTATACCCTGTAATCGGCCAGGCATCCGCGCCGCGGAACCACAGCTCGATGTTCTCCCAGCCAGTACGGCCGTCCTTCCCGTACAGATAATCCCAGTATTCCAGCGGCTTGCCCAGCGCACAGCCTACACTCCGGCCAAGCCATGCTCCATAGAACCTGTCCCTCCACTCTTCCGGTGTCCAATTCACCGTAAGCTTACGCGGACCTCCGGGGCGCAGCCGTCTGATCGACGCCAGATCCGAAGGCTCCTCGTAAGGAAAGTCGGCAGCCACGGGAAGGGCCATCAGCTCCCGGTATACCTCCATGAGCTTGCCCTCATCACTTCCGGCAGCAGCCAGCTTCTCTGCCAGACTGCCTGGCCGGCAGCCTTCCTCAATCCGCTGCTGCAGCTCCAGCCGCACCGTCTCCTGCAGACGTTCCCAGCCTGCCATCCGCTACAATGCTCCCGCCGCAGGCAGGAGCCCGCGGTCTAACCGCTCCAGTGAATCAAACAGCAGCTTGATAAAGGCTTCACGCTCTACGCCGAGCAGCACCTCTGTATTGGCAGGCTGCTCCGGCTTCTTGCGCCGGTCGGCAACAGTCATCCCCCGGGTCAGCTTGCCTTCGGTCTCCACCGTAACATGCAGATGCTCCGATTCGAATAGCTCCGGATGCAGCAGCCAGGCAATCGCGCACGGGTCATGCAGCGCATTGCCGATATAACCCATCTTTTTGCCGTAGATCGAATAGAAATCCAGCAGCTCTCCGACCATTACCGATACGGGTCCACGGGTCTTCAACTCCTGAATCTCCTCTTCAAAAATCGCCGCCTTATCCGTTACATCCAGTCCGCTCATTACAATGGGAATCCCGGATTCAAAGACAATCCGCGCTGCCTCCGGGTCGACATATATATTAAACTCCGCCGTCCGGGTCACATTTCCATAGGCGAGCCCGCCGCCCATCAGAGAGATCTTCTCGATTCTGTCCTTCACTTCCGGATAAGCGGTAATCAGGAGGGCGATATTCGTTAGCGGAGCTGTAGGCACCAGGGTAATCTTCTCTTCAGATGCGCGGATAATCTCCAGCATGAATTCTACCGCTCCCTGTTCCACCGGCTTGAACTTGCTCGCCGGAAGCGCGGGGCCGTCCATGCCGGACTCCCCATGCGCTGCTTCTCCGGTTACCAGCTTGCCAAGCAGCGGAGCCGCCGCTCCCTTGGCTACGGGAATATCGGCATTTACAAAGCTAAGCACCTTGAGTGCATTATCAGTGATTTTATCCAGAACCTGGTTGCCGCCAACCGTGGTAATGCCCCGGATCTCCAGCTGCCCGGGATGAGCCAGCGCAAGCAGAATGGCAATCGCGTCATCATGCCCCGGATCGCAGTCAATTATGATAGGTGTTGGCATCGTTGTCGCTCCCTTGTAGGTTTAATAATAGATTTGAACTTGAAGCTTGGCCGTCACTGCGGTGAACATTTGGACTTCCGGCCGCTGTTGTCTGCAGATTTCTTGTATTTTTACCGTCGTTTTTGGGTTGAAATCCGCAGACAAAGGCGGTCGCTTACGCTCCTCCAGTTCAAACTTCCCCTCCGTTACTACCACTTGCTTGTCTTTCTATCTATTTCGTTGTATTAAGGCTACCTATAGCCTCAACTATTTGGTGGTAGTAGTCTTAAGCTTCTTGTTCTTCTTCCTTGTCTCCGAGACCGCGTATATAATCAGCCCCACTACCGTCGCCACGTAAGGAAGCGTGGCGATCAGCTCCGCCGGAATCTTCAGCACCTGCAGGGCATTGGAGAGCGCATCGGCTGCGCCGAAGAGCAGCGAGGTTAGCGCTGTTCCTACGGTTGTGCTCCGGCCCATGGATTCAGCAGCAATCGCAATCCAGCCCCGGCCGGCCACCATATCACGGGTGAACAGCGACAAATAGCCCATCGACATATAAGCTCCGCCCAGACTGGCGAAGAAGCCGCTGAGCAGCAGCGCCGTGTACTGGATCCGGACCACGCTGACTCCAACCGACTGGGCCGCATGCGGATTCTCGCCAACCGAGCGGATACGCAGCCCCAGCGGGGTGCGGTTCAGCAGATAATAGACCACAAGCACAGACAGAATCGAGAAATAAGTCAGAATGTGATGTCCCGACAGAATCGGACCCAGCACCGGAATATCCTTCAGCAGCGGAATCTGCACACTCGGCAATACTTTGCTCGCCAAGGAGGTCGATGAACCCTTGTCCCCGCTGAGCAGATACAGAATAAACACCGTTCCGCCTGAGGCGAACATATTAATCGCCACACCGCCTAGAATGATATGTGTCTTGAATTTCAAGGTGAAAAAGGCCAAAATCCCGGCAATCAGCGTTCCCGATAATACCGCACCCAGCAGCCCGACCCAGGCGCTATGCGTATAGGCGCTGACAATAACACCGGCCAGAGCCGAGACCAGCATAATCCCTTCCATCCCGATGTTGATGATTCCGGCACGGTTCGAGATGAGCGCTCCCAGTGCAGCGAACAGGATAGGTGTTGTCACACGCAGTACAGAGAAGGCAAAATCCGTCGTCAGAATGACATCCAGCAGACTGTTCATGCTTCCTTCGCCTCCTTCAGCAGCATGCGGTTCTTCCAGAACTTGAGGAACTGCTCAGCCGAAATCAGCAGGATAATCACAGCCTGAATGATCGAGATCATCTCGGACGGCACATCGGACAGCCGCGCCATCAGATCGGCTCCAATACGGATATAGGCCAGGAAGAGCGCAGAGACAATGACAGACAGCGGATTGTTCTTGGCCAACATCGCCACCAGGGCACCATCCAGGCCATAGCCCGGCAAAGACGTCCACTGAAAGCGGCTGTACATCCCGAGTACTTCCACCGAGCCGCCCATCCCGGCAATAAACCCGGCGATCAGATGCACGAGAATGATAACCTTGGCAGTCTTCATGCCCGAGTAACGGGCAAACTCCCGGTTGACACCTGTCATCCGCAGCTCATAGCCCCATTTGGTCCGGTAGAGGAACAGATGGGCCAGTACAATCAGCACCAATACAATAATAAGTCCGGTATGAATCCGTGTGCCTGCAAAAAGCTTACTCAGTTGCGCAGTTTTCTCGAATTTAAACGAAACGTTGGCGAAGGCCTTGGCATCCCGCAGATGATAGTTCAGCAGGTATAGCCCCACCCCGAACAGGATATTATTGAACATCAGCGAGGTCACCAGTTCATTGGCGTTCCACTTCGCTTTGAGAATTCCGGGAATGGCTGACAGAAGCGCCCCTGTGATAGAGCCTGCCAATATTGCTACCAGCGGATGCAGCCAGCTGTTCAGACTGAGATGAATCGCCAGTACAGAGGCCACGACACCGGAGAAATAAAAGATTCCCTCTGCCCCCAGGTTGAACATATTGGCCCGGAACAACAACGAGACGGCAAGGCCGGTGAACATTAGCGGAATGGCCATCTCAATGACATTGCCGATATGCCCCTTGGTGGAGAACGGCTCCAGCAGGAAAATACCAATCGTCTTCAGCGGCTGGTCACTGACCAGCGAGATAATCAGGAATGCGATAATCAGCGCAATGACAATAACCGCTGCCGTCCGGATTGCCTCAAAATATTTAGCTCTAAACATGATTTAAGGCCCTCCCGGTCTGCTCTTTGTCCTGCCGGTTAATTCCCAGCATATAGAGTCCCAGCTCTTCCTCACTCACGGCAGAAGGATTATCGAAATACGCAACGATCTGCCCCTCGTACATCACAAGAAGACTGTCGCTCAGCTCCAGAATTTCATTCAGATCCGCCGATACCAGAACTATGGCGCATTTGTCCGAGCGCAACTCCAGCAGCTTCTGATGAATGAATTGCGCAGCCCCGATATCCACACCCCGGGTCGGCTGCTCAGCGATCAACAGCTGCGGATTCGTGGAGCACTCCCTTGCAACGACCACCTTCTGCATATTGCCGCCGGACAGCATGCCGACCGGCTGCCGGGTGCCGGAGCAGCGCACTTTGAATTCTTCTACCAGCGATGACGCCAGAGCAGCAATTTTGGAGCTGTGGAGAAAAGGCCCCTTATTCATGTCCTTCGAACGGTACCGCGTAGAGATCAGGTTGTCGGCAATGCTGGCGTCTCCGGCGGAGCCCTGCCGCATCCGGTCCTCCGGGATATAAGATACGCCCAGGCTGCGGATGCCCAGAATATCCAGCCCGCGGATATCCGTGCCTTTTACACTAACCGCCCCACTGCCGGAGACGCCGCGCAGACCACCGGTCAGCGCTTCAATCAGCTGCGTCTGTCCGTTCCCTTCGACGCCGGCGATGCCGACAATCTGGCCTTCGCGGACCGAGAAGCTAATCTCCGCGAGGAGTGCTTTGCCCTGACTGTCCGAAACAGCCAGCTGCTCTACCCTAAGCACCGGCTTGCCGTGCGGAATGCTGTCCTTGTCGTACTTCAGCACGACATCGCGGCCGACCATCAGCCTGGAAATTCCCTGCTCCGTCACCTCGCGGGTCTGGAAGACTCCTTCGCTCCTGCCGCCGCGCATAATGGTAATCCGGTCACAGATTGCTTTAACTTCCTTCAGCTTGTGGGAGATAAACACGATGGTGTGGCCCTGCTCCTTAAGCTGCTGCAGCTCATGGAACAGCTCCTCTGTTTCCTGCGGAGTCAGCACGGCGGTCGGCTCGTCGAGGATGAGGATTTTGGCCCCGCGAACCAGCGCCTTCAGAATTTCCACCTTCTGCTTCATGCCGACCGACAGATCCTCCACCTTAGCCCTGGCGTTTACCGAGAGGTTATATTTGCGTGCCGTTTCCTCCGTCAGACGCACCGCTTCACCAGCATTGAAGCCCACACCTTTTCTAGGCTCCATGCCCAGCACCATATTTTCGGCCACAGTAAAAGAAGGCACCAGCATGAAATGCTGATGAACCATGCCGATGCCGCGGTCAATTGCGTCCTGCGGGGACTGCAGCTTCACTTGTTCTCCCCGGATATAGATCGCGCCTTCACTCGGCTCCTCCATCCCAAACATGATTTTCATCAGAGTCGATTTACCGGCTCCATTCTCTCCCGCGATCGCATGGATTTCGCCCTCCCGCAGGGAGAATCCGACATCCTTATTGGCAACAACGCCGTTCGGGTATACTTTGGTGATTCCCCGCATTTCCAGCAGAGCATTTGCCATGGGTCATCAACGCCTTTCAACTTGGGTGGTCTGCAAAAATAGGCAGCTGGAGCTCTCCCAAAGAGAAGAGCCTCCAACTGCAGAGCTGCATACGCATTTTCATTTTATAAAGTATGTTTGATCAATAGTCTTAAGGCTTCACGGCATTGCGGATTGCTTCGACTTCAGCCGTTTCCATGCCCATCGCATTGTCGACGGTAACTTCCTTATTAATCAGCTTCTGCTTCACTTCTTCCACCTTAGCCTGAAGATCTGCCGGGAATACGTCTTTGTAAATGTCATTCTCCGCAATGCCTACGCCGTCTTCAACGAAGCCGAGCACATCGCGTTTGCCCATCTCAAGCGTCCCGTCCTGCAGTTTTTTCACAGCGCCGAGAATGGCCGTATCGATCTTTTTAATCGCGGAAGTGACAATCAGGTTTGCCTTTTCACTATCCGTATCTTTTAGCAGCAGCGCCTGGTCCGAATCAACACCGATAGCATATTTAGTCTTTTCCTTGGCTGCATCAAAGATTCCCAGTCCCGTACCGCCGGCTACGTTGAAAATAATATCCACACCCGAGTTGTACTGGATCAGCGACAATTCCTTGCCTTTGGCAGGGTTCACGAAATCTCCTGCATAGGATACAGCTACCTTTACATCCGGATCAACATACTGTGCGCCCTGGATGTAGCCCACCAGAAAAGCATTAATGCCGGGGATATCCATCCCGCCCAGGAATCCGATCACATTCTCCGGGTTGGCATTCGGCATATCAGACTGTGTTGCAAGTGCGGCTGCCGCCCCTGCCAGGAAAGAGACCTCATTGGTCGAATACGACATATTGTACATATTTTCAGGCGCTTCATCGATATCGGTATCGTAGTTGATGAATTTTTTATCCGGATTCGCCTCAGCCGTTGCATTGAACATTTCCGTAATTTCCGAGCCGCCCGAGATGACAACATCCCAATCCTCAGCAGCAATATCATTAAAGGTAGGTTCCCACTTCGTCTTGTCCGCGCCCATTTCGACCACTTTTGTTTCGGCGCCGAGCTCGTCCTTCACTTTTTGCAGGCCGCTGTTCGCCGCATCAAAAAACGACTTGTCGCCCAGCGTTCCCGGAATAAGCAGTACAACCTTGAGCTTGTCCCCTGCAGCAGCCTCTCCGCCTTCAGCATTTGTTCCGGAGTTGACCGCATTTCCATTGCCGGACGTGTTGTTTCCGCATGCAGTGACCAGTACCATAACCGCCATCAGCAATAAAGCGAGCATCTTCTTTTTCATTTTCTAAGTTCACACCCCTGTTTTGTAATAGATCAACGCTGATAAAATAGCATAAAGTTCCAATTACACGTTTTGTCTAACGGATAGCATCGGGCAGCATGAATAAAAGACTGTTGAAATTCTGAAAACAAGCAATTTACCTTGAAAACCAAACATTTCATGTTACATTTCTCGAAAAAATCGCATAAACCCGAACAAGATGGCCAGTCCAGTTGAGAATCTTCGGTTTAATTGATAAGATCATAACAAAAGAAAAGATAAATATTTATATATTTTCGGTCATCTTTTTGTACGATTCGGCTAAATGACGATAAAGGGAGGCTCATCATGGACCGTGTTCTATATATTGTAAATGCAGAGCATGAAGCAAATACGTATATCCCTCCGCATCAGCATGAATGTTTCGAGCTTGTGTATTATATCCATGGCCAGGGAACCTGCAGCATTGGACCACGCAGCTATCATTTCCGGCCCTTCACCTTTGGCCTGATTCCGGCAGGTTTCAAGCATGACGAGAATCATCAGCCCAGCCCGGAAGTGCTGTTCGTCGGCTTCCACTGCGGCAATCCGATTATCAATACACTATCCGGCGTTTTTGACGATGATAAGGAACATACCGTACTGCAGACCCTGCAGCGGATGAATGCGGAATTCAAGCGCAAGCGCGACGGGTTCGCCGAGCTGCTGAATCTGCAAATGAGCGAAATTACCGTGTATCTGCAGCGGCTGCTCGCCGCCTCGGATTTCCATTCCCCGGCAGAGGATCAGATGCAGTATGTGCTGAATTATATGAATGAGCATTACCGCCATAAGCTCTCCGTGTCCTCTCTGGCAGAAATGTCCGGTTATAGCTACGACCGCTTCCGGCATCTGTTCAAGGAAAGATTTGGACATTCCCCGCACCGTTATCTTGTACTGAAGCGCCTGGATTATGCCAAATCTCTGCTGCTGCATACCCAAATGCATATTTCGGAGGTCTCTTCCGCTGCCGGATTCGTCAATGATGCCCAATTCTGCAATATGTTCAAAAGAGAGAGCGGACTCTCCCCACGTACTTTCCGCATCAGAAGTAAGGTTATATAATATAACATTAGTCATTTACTTTTCGCTTTTTTTCACTATAATGGAACTTAAGCTTACGTGATGATGACTTATACCGGCTGATCCCGATTATATCCAGATCCGCTGCCCCAATATAAGGTTTGCCCCATTTCTGTTCACAGAATGAAGGAAGCCGCGATTTAGAGAATCTTTTTTCTCTATGTCTGCGGCTTCTTTTTTTATTCCCTTTTTGGAAGGTGTGCGAGTCAAGGCACGCTGAAGCTTACAACGATGTGCAGTACAACAATTAATGAGGTGAAGGAGGTGCAGCCCGGATGGCATTCATGAATATGCGGCAATTGCTGGAGCACTGGGAACGCAGCGGCAGACTGCTGAAGATCCGCAAGGAGGTGGACCCCAAGTTTGAGCTTGGGGCCGTGATTAAGGCCGTGAAGGGCATGCAGCCCATGGTCTTCCAGAAGGTAAAAGGCTATTCCGTCCCGATGGCAGCCGGTCTTGGCGGCTCCAAAGAGCTGCTCGCCGAGAGTATGGGCATGCAGCCGGAAGACTTGCTGCCACGGCTGATCGAGGCCGTTGTTCATCCGCTGCCTACGAGAAGCTGTGAGCAGGCTCCGGTACACGACAACGTGATTACGAGCCGGATTAACCTGCGGGAGCTGTTCCCGGTCTGCACCTATAACGCCTTGGATAGCGGAGCTTATTATGTCTCCGGGGTGATGGTCGTCAAAGGCGCGGACGGGCAGAAGCGCTACACCTCCATCCGGCGGATGCAGCTGCTGGACGGCAACCGGACCAGCATCCTGATCTCCTCCCCTGAATTATTCCAGCAGTACAGGGAATTCGAGGAGCGCGGTGAGCCGATGGAGGCGGCATTCATGTTCGGCATCGTCCCGGCAGTCGTGCTGGCTTCCCAGGTCAGCACCCACCTGTTCCATGCCGATAAGCTGGAGGTCGCCTCTGCCCTGCTTGGCCAGCCGCTTGCAGTAATCCGCTGCAAGACGATCGATCTTGAAGTGTTGGCCGAGGCCGAGGTTGTATTCGAGGGCCGGATTCTCCCCCGGGTCCGCGAACCGGAAGGTCCGTTCGGCGAGCTCGGCGGTTACTACGGCCCGCGCACCGAGCAGCCGGTCGTCGAATTCTCTGCTGTCACCTACCGGAACAATCCGGTCTGGCAGACCATTCTCCCGGCCAGCTATGAGGAGAAGCTGCCGATGGCGATTGCACGTGAGATTGCCCTGCTGAGCTCCGTCCGCCAGGTCGTTCCCGGTGTCAAAGATGTTCACATCACCATGGGTGGCGTTGGGCGTTATCATGCGGTTATCCGCATCCGGAAGGTGCAGGAGGGCGACGGCAAAACCGCCCTGCTCGCCGCCTTCGCCGGCGACAAGGATCTCAAGCATGTGGTCGTTGTCGACGAGGACGTCAACCTGCTGGACCCGCTTGATGTGGAGTGGGCCATCGCCACCCGTGTCCAGGCTGATCTGGACACCTTCATTGTCACTGGAGCGAAGGGTTCGCCGCTCGAGCCCTCGCACAACCTGCGCGGCGTCACCGCCAAAATGGGCATCGACGCCACCTTCCCGCTGGCTGAAGCGGAGCATTACCGGCGGACCTCCATCCCCGGCCAGGAGAGTATTGAGCTCGCAGATTATTTATAGACGATGAAGCCGGATCATCGAGACACAATTTAGCTTAATAGGAGGTGGATCATGCAAGCGATCGGATTGATCGAGACCCGGGGACTAACCCCGGCCCTCGAAGCACTGGATGCGATGTGCAAAGCAGCAAATGTGAAGCTGGTCGACTTCAAGCGCGTCGGCTCCGGACTTATAACGGTTATCGTCGAAGGCGATGTCGCCGCAGTTCAGGCGGCTGTGGAAGCCGGTATCACCGCCTGCCCCCGGGCCGGAGGACAGCTGATTTCCTCCAACGTGATTCCGCGTCCGCACCCGGATCTGGCGCGGATGCTGCTGTAGATGGATTGAACTATAGAACTACATGCATGCACCCAAGACTATAGCTAAACAGGCTGCAAATCGGCGGTGACCGAAGCAAGGCGGTTCTAAAGGCGGGTAGCAGGAACTGCAAGAAAAGGTTCTGCGGCTGTATGTAAATATACATGAAGCTGCGCTGGCTATACACAACACGTGGCACTCTACCCGAGGACTAACGCGTTACTCTCCGGCCCGCTGCCCGGCAGCGAAACGAGCTAACTTAAATACACCTGTAAGTGCTGCCTCCTAGCCGCTACTGTAAGTACGTCTGTAAGTACTGTGAGTACTACTGTAAGCACATCTGTAAGTACTGGCCTAAAAGTTGTACGTTTTACAACTTAGACACCCCGATACTCGGGAAATTGTAAGGATTGTTGTATGAAATACAACAATTGTCCGCTTGGCAGCTTGAATGTGGGAAGATTGTTGCCTTTTATACAACAATTCCGGATTACGCTCGATTTCACGAGGAGAATGTTGTATTTCGTGCAGGATTTTCGTTAGTGTCTTAAATTCAGCCTTATACTGCCCGCTATAAATAGAACTCTCCCCATAATTAGTGGAGGTTTCTCCTTTTGGCAGCACTTCTCTGCGTGTGAACAACGCGAACCAAGTTGTCAGAAAAGTCGTCTGATGAGTTGACTTAAGTAGACTTAAGTAGACTTAAGTAGACTTATACTGCATTGCATTAATAGTTAGTTTAGGAGGTGATTACCCGTGTCCGATTTCATGAAGAGTATTGTTGCCGAGATTCTGGAGCGAAATCACCCTGCTGCTCCTGCTCTCATATCCGTTGTTTCACCTGTTACCGTTGCTCCACTTGTTACCGTTACTTCACCCGTTACCTTACCTATTCCAGCTCCGGCGCTTGCTTCTGTCTTTGCTCCCGCTCCCGCTCCGGCTTCTGTTTCTTCTGCTACGGCTACTCCTGCTGCTTCTGCTGCTCCGGCTACTACGGCTGCTCCTGCTACTCCTGTTGCTTCTTCTGCTCCGGCTCCGGGTGCGACTGCTGCTTCTACTGCTGCTTCTGCTTCTTCTGCTCCGGCTTCTGCTTCCGCCAGCCCTTCCTGTTCAGCAGGCAAGCAGGCGGACTGCCCGGACACTTGCAGCAGTCCCCGGGATTGTCCGCAACCTCCGGGCGGGATCAAGCGGGTCAATTACCAGAAGCAGCAGGCCGGGAAGCGGCTCGCATTGCTTGGTCTGCCCGGTGACCCCGGCTCGACAGAGTCACCGGTATCACACGGATCACCAGAATCACTAGGATCACACCAATCACACGGACTGCCCGGCGCATCCCCTACTCCAATCCGGTTGCCGGATGCGGCTGCACAGCTCCGCACCTCACACATTCTTCAAGAGCAGCCGGCAGCATCCACAGCTACCGGACGATCCCCGGCAGTCAATGTTCCTGGGGATCACCAGAGCTTTGCCGAGCGCTGTCTGTCCCCTCTGCTCTTGCGCACCCTTCCTACCGGGAGCGTGCATTCTTCCGGGAGCAGGCAATCTTCCGGGAGTGGGCAGTCTTTGATTCCAGCCGGTGCTCAGCATTCGGGCAAGAATTCAGCCGGAGATATTCCCTGCCGGTCCGGCGGTATCCCCGGGGCTGGCGCTACCCAGATCAAGGATTCAGCTGGAATACCATACTCCCGGAACACCGCTTCACCGGACACTCCATTCCCCCTCATCCGGGATGGAACTATGGATACCTGGCTGTTCCCTGTAATCAGCAGCAGGCTTCGCGGCGTGCTCGGCACTGCTGGCCGCAGCTGCAGCTCAGCAGGCATACTAAGCGTCCCTGTCTGCCATCCGGGCCAGCTGTTCGCCGCAGAAGAAGTGCTGGGCAGTGATCCTGCTCTGGAAGCAGATATCCAGTGGGGCGCCAGCGGCGGGAGCTTTGAGCTGCGGCTGTTCAGTAACGATTCCGACAAGCTGAATCGCTTGCTGACGGAGCTCACCGGCATCCTGCAGCGGGATTCCACACGCCGGGTCCGGGTATACAGCAGCCTGCAGCCCGGTCCGCTGCTGCGGCGGCATCTGGCTGCAGGCCAGCAGGAGGCCATTGCCGTAATCGATGCCGCCTCGCGCTGGAGCAGCATCGGCCTCGCGGAACAGCTGCTCGGCGGCTGCCCGGATGCAGGCCTTAGCCTCCGCGCCGAACGCAACTACTGCATAATCAGCGGAACCTCCGCTCAGCTGGCAAACGTGCTGCCTGGGTTAACACGCTTTGTAGACCAGTAGCAACTCTGATAAAGCAAGGAATCCTGCCCTATCGCCCAAGCAGCCCTAAAGACTAAGCCCATCAATAACAAAGGAGGTGCCGGTGATGCAGGCACTTGGATTAATTGAGACTCTCGGATATACCACCGCCGTCTCCGCCGCAGATGCGGCCCTGAAAGCGGCGGATGTGCAGCTGATTGCCGTTGAGAAGGTTATCGGCGTCGGCGGTTCACTCGGTGTGACCATTCATTTAAGCGGTGATGTTGCTGCAGTCGGCGCAGCGGTAGATGCAGGCAAAGCCGAAGCCCAGCGGATAGGTACAGTCATTTCCGCCCATGTCATCGCCAAGGCCCACGAAGATGTGAACCGCAAAATACTGTCCAGATTCCTGCCGGGCCTGCCGGCAGACTCCGGAGCAGCCGCTGCCGGAACCGCAGCAGCAGCGGTTTCCGGGGCCGCCAGCGATACCCCGGATATTTCAGAACCTTAATTTCAGTTCTGAATATCCACTACACCCCACTGTTTGCCTTTATTCAACAAGGCATTTCTGAATACAGCTTAACTAATTTAATCTTATGGAGGTTTTTTATAATGGGAGAATCACTCGGATTGATCGAAACTAAAGGTCTGGTAGGCGCAATTGAAGCAGCGGATGCCATGGTGAAGGCAGCAAACGTGGAAATCTGCGGATATGAAAAAATCGGCTTTGGTCTGGTCACGGTTATGGTACGCGGGGACGTAGGCGCCGTAAAAGCCGCTACGGATGCGGGAGCTGCCGCTGCCAAACGGGTCGGTGAACTGGTGTCCGTTCATGTCATTCCCCGTCCGCACAGTGAAGTGGAACGCGCACTGCTGTCCAAAGGCATTGAATAAGCACTCCTATGGACAGCCGGCATAGCACAGTTGCGGAGAATGCCCTGCTGGGATTGTCTTACCGGTCCAGATCAGCAGCGCTGAATGAAGCGTATCCCCGGGTGCTGGTGCTGCTGGCCGGCCATTTTATCGGCATGGAGGAAGGTTACGCTGCGGTGCGGGGCTTAGGCACAGGTAACTTCAGGCTGCGCTTATGGGCGGAAGATCAGCTGCTCGGGACAAATAGCGCCGGAGCACTTGCACGACAAACCGGAGTAGATGACCTTATCCCCCCCGGGCAGGCCCATAAACTCTCCCCTGCCGATGCTGACGCCTTGTTGATCCCTGTACTATCGCTGTCGCTCCTGTCCCGGCTCGTTCACCTGGATACCGGGCATCCCTTCGTGAGGCTGATTGTCGAGAACCTATGTGCCGGCAAGCCGGTGGGCGCGCTTACTCTCGGAGCGGAGCCGGAGCATTACCGCTGGAGCGAGCAGGGTTTATCTCAGGCCAGTCCGCTGCTGAAAGAGAAAATGTGCAGCATGGTGACCGCAATATCCGGCTACGGGATCAGGCTGCTGGCGCCCAGCGATCTAGGAAGCTGGCTGTCTTCCAGCAATGAACCGCCGAGGAAGCAGGTGTTGACAGAGGAGGATATCACCGCAGCAGCCAAGCTGGGCAGAACCACCATCCGTCTGAAAGGTCCGGCAGTGATTACCCCCCTGGCCCGGGATACAGCCCGGCAATACGGAATAGAGATTATTCATGCAGGACTTGAATAGAAGAGGTGACCATCACATGAAGCTGGGAATCATTACTGGACACGTTGTGGCTACGCGAAAAGACGAGCACCTCATCGGTGCCAAGCTGCTGATCGTACAGCCCATTCTTCCCGATAACACCCCGGCGGGACAGCCGCTTATTGCGGTTGATACTGTAGGTGCAGGCATCGGAGAGACCATTATCTATGC
This sequence comes from Paenibacillus phytohabitans, assembly GCF_013141775.1. Classification (GTDB taxonomy): domain Bacteria; phylum Bacillota; class Bacilli; order Paenibacillales; family Paenibacillaceae; genus Paenibacillus_AQ; species Paenibacillus_AQ phytohabitans. The sequence goes on along the minus strand of NZ_WHOB01000098.1, from coordinate 22,214 downwards.
AGTGGGCAGCGTAGCTTCAAGGGCGACGATGCATCCGAATGCTCCTATAGATGCCGCAATTGTCGGAATCGTGGATAGTGTAGATTGTCCCAGAGCGGGAGGCTTGTAGATTATGCTGACTACAGATATCAAAGATGCGATTCAGCGCCGGCGGATGATTGATGTGCTGCTCTCCGGCCAGCTACATGCCGACCTGGTACTGAAGGGCGGCTACATTATCAACGTAATCACCCGTGAGATCTACCCCGGGGATGTAGCTATTAAAGGTGACCGGATTCTGCTTGTGGGCGAGGCTGATAAACTGATCGGCCCGTCCACAGTAGTCGAGGATATGCACGGCAAATTCATCAGTCCGGGCTTTATTGATTCACATATGCATTTTGAAAGTGCGATGCTGACGGTTACGGAGTTCTCCAAGCTGTCGATTCCAACCGGAACAACCACGCTGGTGGCTGATCCGCATGAGATTGGCAATGTGCTGGGCGTTCCCGGAATGAAGGCGATGATTGAAGAAGCGAAGACCCTGCCTAACCGCGTGCTGTTCACCGTCCCTTGCCTGACGCCTGATGTGCCCGGTCTTGAGACCGCAGGCGCAGATATCAGCTCCAAAGACATGCAGGAACTGCTGAATGACGACTATGTTCAGGGAATCGGCGAGCTGCAGGGCTTCAGCAACGTCCATCCCGTATACCGAAACGCCCCTTACCTGATCGATGATCTGCTCGCTTCAGTGTCCTATGCCAAGGCTATCGGCAAAAGCATTGAGGGCAACGCCCCCGGCCTGTCCGGCCAGGAGCTGGCTGCCCACATCATCTGCGGCGGAGGCCATGTCTCCTGCCATGAGACAACAACCAAAGAAGAAATGATGGAGAAGCTGCGCTATGGGGTCAGTGTATTCATGCGCGAAGGCTCCTCGCAGCGCAATATGGCGGAGTGCATCCGGGCAATCACCGAGGAAGGTATGGATTCCCGGCGGGCCATCCTGGTCTCCGACGATATGGTGCCGGAGGATCTGCTGAAGCACGGCCATATGAATGATATCATCCGCCGGACGATCGCCGTCGGCATTGATCCGGTTGAGGCAATTCAGATGGCCACCATTAATCCGGCTACCCATTTCGGCTTCCAGGATATCGGCGTGCTGGCTCCAGGCAAGAAGGCCGATATCGCCGTCATCAGCGACCTGACGAACATGACCATTGCCGAAGTCTATATCAGCGGAGCCAAGGTTGCCAGTGATGGCGAGCTGACCCGCGAGATCCCCTCCTATATCTATCCGGACTCCGTTAAAAAGTCTGTGAAGCGCAAGCCGGTTAAGCCGGAAGATCTATACCTTTCCGCTGAAGGCGCCCAAGGAACAGTCCGGGTCCGCGCCATCGAGGTCATCCCCGACCAGAATCTGACCGGCTCCGGCATCTTCACCGCTGCCGTGAAGGATGGCGTTGTGCAGCCCTCTGTAGAAGAGGATCTGCTGCCCTTGCTCGTCGTAGAACGGCATGGCCGCAGCGGCAAGATCGGCAAAACCTTTGTCCGCGGCATGAAGCTGAAGGCCGGTGCCATCGCCGAAAGCGTGGCGCATGACACCCATAATATTATCGTCACCGGCACCAATTACGCCGATATGGTGACTGCGGTCAACCGGGTCATCGCGATGGACGGCGGTATCGCCATGATCGAAGGGGGCAAGGTGGTCGGCGATCTGCCGCTGCGCATCGGCGGATTGATGACCGATGAGCTGACCGGCAAAGAGATGAGCGCAAGAATTACCGAGCTGCACCGGCTGGCCCGCGAGGAGCTGGGCTGTACGCTGCATGTCCCGTTCATGCATCTCTCCTTCCTGTCGCTGGTCACCAGCCCGGCCTGGAAAATCACCGACATCGGCCTGATTGACGCCGATGCCTTCACCGTGCTGCCGCCGCTCGCCTGAGCCCGCATTTTAAATGAAAGGAGTACGCTACATGGGGATTCAAGTGATTGATCTCTCGCAGGAAATCTATCAGGGAATGCCGGTTTTTCCGCCGCATCAGAAGACGATGATCTTCCCCAATATGAGCCATGAAGAGAGTAAGAACAAGCTCGGCTTCGAGTTTGCCACGAACAACCTCCTGATTAACGAGCACGGCCCGACCCACAGCGATGCGATTTACGAATATGATCCGCACGGGCCGACGATTGATGAGATGCCGCTGGAGTATTTTTACGGACCGGCTGTCTGCCTGGACCTCTCCCATATTTCACCGGACGCCTACATTACCCGGCCTGATCTGGAACAGGCGCTGCGCAAAGACCATCTCCATCTGGATAAAGGCGATATCGTCCTGCTGTACACTGGACATTATAACCGTGCCTACGGCACTGAAGAATGGCTGAGCCGCTATACTGGCCTGGATTATGAAGCGGCCGGGTGGCTGGCGAAGCAGGGGATCATTAACATCGGCATTGATGCGCCTTCTATTGATAACCCGCTGGACCCGCTATTTTCCGGCCACCTGATCTGCCGGGAGTACCGGATGACCAATACCGAGAATCTGTGCAATCTGCATCTGATCGCCCAGAAGCGCTTCCTGTATTTCGGACTTCCGCTCCGGATCCGCCGAGGCACCGGCTCCCCCATCCGTGCCGTCGCAGTATTCATAGAATAAACAGATGAGGCAGGTGATTGTACCGTGACCACAGACAAGGTAATTGAAGAAATCCTGGTACCGGCCTATGAGGGAAGAAGCGCGCGGGTCCGCCGAGGACAGACGCTCTACATCATCGATACCGAGGGCAAGCAGGTGGGTGATTTCGTCTGCTTCAATGCCGAAGACCCTGACGAGCATGTCTCCCCCGTACATATGAGGTCCTCGCTCAGCAGTATCCGGCTCAAGCCCGGCGACGGCCTCTACAGCAACCGCCGCAGACCGCTTATGCAGCTGACGAAGGATACGGTGGGGAAACATGATTTCTTTTTTCCGGCATGCGACTATTACCGCTATAAGATCGACTTCGGGCTGGAGGAGCATCCGAACTGCCATGACAATCTGCAGAAGGCGCTGCACAAATATCAGCTGGGTCACAAAGAGCTGCCTGATCCCATCAACTGGTTCATGAACAATGCGCTGGACGGGAATCTCGACTACGTCATTGAAGAGCCGCTCTCCCGGCCCGGCGATTATGTCGCGCTCCTGGCACTGACCGATGTGATCGTCGCCCTCTCCTCCTGCTCGCAGGATCTGGCCCCGGTCAACGGCTTCAAGGTAACCCCGCTGATGATGCAGATTACTGAACCAGCTCCGGCTGTACCCCCGCTTTACCGGGATATACCGTATCGTTAAAACTGCACTATGGTAGCTTTTGTACACAAATCTTGCATTTGTTCACTGCCCGATTCTCCATCCTGTTCACTGTTGTAACCTTGCTTTACTGTCCCGTTCATGGTATGCAGCTTATAATTGTACTATGAACAATATAGATCAGGCCGGTATCGCCAGAGTACACAGTGAATCAGGGGGCTGTTTATGGGACTGCACAAACTCGGCAATCGAAGAGCATTGTACAGCAGGTTATTAGTCAGTATTACGCTTTGCGTCTCCTTAACTTTTCTTGTCTCCACCATCATCTATTACAATTACTATATCGGTGTGGAAAAAAAGCAGGCCTTCCAGTCCGACCTCGGCAACCTCACGCAGACCAGCAGGGAAGTCGTTAATATGACCGATGCTGCGCAATCGCTTTCTTTTCAAATTTACCGCAACAGTACGATCTCCAAAATTGTTTTCTACGACAAGCCCGATATCTATGATGTCACGGCAGCCATGTCCGAGCTGGGCAATTACTTGAGCTCCATGCCTTATATTGAGTCTATCTATGTCTATAATCCCAAAAGCGGACAGCTGTATATCGCCTCTTCCCACGGGCAGAACGGTGTATTTACTGAGCAAGAGCTGGTAGACACCCCTATTCTGGATATCCTGGGCCATTATCAGGACTACAAGGCCTTCACACCGATTCCCAGAGTGTATTCCAATGGTGCGCGGGAGAATGACCAGGTTCGTGCTTATACTTTTTTGTGTCTGGATGCCATCGGCTGGGACCGGGCCATCAACTCTGCGGTAATCGTCAACATCTCTGCACCTTGGATCAATAAGGAAATCACCAGTCCTATTAATTCTGCCAGCGCCACTTATATTCTGGACGATCAGGGGGCTTTTCTGTCCGGCAACAGCCTGAAGCAGCAGGAGCTCTCCCCGGAGGAAGCCGGATGGATTGAACAGCGTATCAAAGGCCAGGAGGCAGGTTATTTCATCGGGCCCTTCGGAGGCGTGAACTCGCTGATTTCTTATACTGCACCGGATGACTTAAGCTGGCAGTATGTGCGGATTACCCCCTACGACAACATTACTGAGCATACGAATACTATCCGCAACACCACCCTGCTCATTGCAGCCCTTGTTCTGGTGGCCGGCATCGGCCTCTCCTGGATCATGTCCAGAAGCCTGTATCTGCCGATTGACCGGATTGTCAGCGAGATGAATATTCTCGAGACGGAGAAACGCGACAGCATGTTCATGATCCGGCAAAATACACTGCGCGATCTCATTCTCGGCCTCAAGCCGTTGCAGTCTATTCAGCAGGTAGAGAAGCTGCGTCAGCTCGGGATTCACTTCACCTTCAATGATGACTTCCGCCTGATCCTGCTGCGGATTGATCACTACAAAGAGTTCAGGGAAGCCCGCTCTTCCTACCTGCTGGCCTCCAAGTTTGCCATTATGAATATCGCTTCGGAAATTTGCGGCCAGACCTACCGGGTCGAGACTGTGGATATGAACGATGACGGCATCCTTGTGCTGCTGAACATTATCGATCCCGTGGAGTATACGGATACCGGACTGATTGAGGCGCTGCTCCGGCAGATCCAGCAGGCCTGCTCCGATTATCTGAAGCTAAGCCTTACCCTCACCTACAGTCATATTGACCATAACGCGGGCCAGCTGCACCAGCTCTACAAGCAGGTCCGGGAAGCGTCGAATCACCGACTGTTCTACGGACATGGCTGTATCATTAACGCCCAGGACATATGTGCTCTTGAGTCCAGTACGTATCATTATCCTACCGACAAGGAGAAGAAGCTCACCGATGCGCTACTGAGCGGTAAACTGGAGGACGCTGCCGGGCAGTTCAGCAGCATTATCCGGGAGACCGAAGCCTTTCCCTTTCAGACGGTGCAGTTAACGGTATCCAGACTCAGCGTGACGGTCAGGGAGATCGTGAGTACTGTCCAGAAACGTAACCGTTTACAAAATGACGCAATCAGCGGGCTGCCTTGCCTGGATTCCATTGAGACCATTGACGAGCTGGAGGAAGCCTTCTCCGCTCTCTTCACTGCATTGCGCGAACAGCTGGACGAGAAGAAAAACTCCAAGCAGCATGATCTGATCTGCCTCATCAATAGCAAGATCAACGAGAATTACATGAAGCCGAACCTAAGCCTCAACCAGATTGCTGATGAGCTGGATATGTCGCCGATCTATATCAGCCGCCTTTACAAGCAGCAGACCATGAACAGCATCGTCGATGTCATTCTGGAGGTGCGGATGCGCGAGGTATGCGCCCTGCTGGAGAACACCGACCTGCCGGTAACGAGCATTGCCGAGCGCTGCGGCTTCACCAGCAGCTCTTATCTGCACCGGATGTTCAAGCGCAGCTTCGGAACGACGCCTACGGATTACCGGCGTTCGAAGAATGCTTAATAGTTGACACATTAATGTTCTGGGAGTGCCGGCTATGCTGGCATTTCCGGCTGTTCTGCTGTAGCAAGTTCCTGTTCCTGTTTCAGTTCCAGCTCGCTCCAGCTCAAGTCCCAGTTCCAATCCAACTCCAGTCTCAGTTCCAGCTCAGTGCCAGTTCCATTTCCGGTCCCAGCTCGCTCCAGCTCCAGCTCAAGTCCCAATCCAACTCCAGCTCCAGCTCCTATTCCTGTTCCCGTTAGGTTCCCATTGAAATTGGTTGTGACAAGCTAAATGTTGTACGTATTACAACTCTAAGCCAACAATACAGGGCATTTATAAGGATTGTTGTAGGAAATACAACAATCCTCGCGATTAGCCGCTAGAATGAGGCAAAATGTTGCATTTCATACAACAATCCCCGCTTAGCTAGCGCATATTGAGCAGAAATGTTGTATTTTGTGCAAGATTAGTCTCCAGTACACATAGAAGCCCCTCGCTTTGGTGGATATTCTCCTGCTTTGGTGGTTGCTCCCTCGCTTTGGTGGAACACCAAGCCCGCCTCTAACTACTCGGAGGTGCTCCCTCCATTTTGCTAGATATTCGCACGCTTTGGTGGTTACTCCCTCGCTTTGGTGGAACACCAAGCCGTCACTACTCTACGGAGGTGCTCCCTCCATTTTGCTTGATATTCTCCTGCTTTGGTGAATGCTCCATCGCTTTGGTGGAACACCAAGCCAGTCTCTAACTCTACGGAGGTGCTCCCTCCATTTTGCTAGATATCCCCACGCTTTGGTGGTTGCTCCCTCGCTTTGGTGGAACACCAAGCCGTCCCTAACTCTACGGAGATATTCCCTCCGCTTTAGCCCGTCTCCAAGTACACGGAGACGGGCTTTTCTGCTCTCCTCCCCTGCCACGGAAGCGGATGTCTGACGTGGCTTTTGCTCTTCGAGTGCTGTATGCAGGTCTAGCTACTGCTTAAACAGCGGAGAAGACGGAATGAATGTGGAGAAGCGGCAGCGGTCGCCTTTGTATACGGATTTTCACCGCTAAGGTAAAAATAAATAAAATCCGGATACAACAGCGATCGGAACATCATTCCGTTTTCGGAGCGTCCACCCAATGCGCCTCCATTGCACCTACACCAGCACCCGCACTTGCACCTCGCACTCGCACCCGTCCCTGCAACTCGCACCTGCACCCGCCCTGCACCTCGCACTCGCACCCGCTCTGCACCTCGCACTTGTACCCGCCCCTGCACCCGCACCAACCACCTGCCCATAAAAAAGCCCCAAAAGCCATGCGGCTTCCGGGGCCCCTCTCTACTTAATACCTTTCTCCGCAGTATAAGCATTCCACTGCTTCGTCCACTCCGCCTGGATCTTCTCGAGTCCAGCCTGCTTGGCCTTCTGCATGAAGGTCTCCAGCCCCTTGTCGATATCCTCCACCAATCCCGCTTCGAGCGGGAACAGATATTGCTTCTCGACCTGCTCCAGCGCCGCTTTTTCCGCCTGATAGGAAGAATAGTCCTCTGCAAAGCCGAGGAACAGATCCGGCTTCTGAATCTTGTCGAGTTCATCGAAGATTGCCTTCACCCCGTCAAAACCCTTGTCGAACAGCATATACTCCGGATTTCTCCACGCCCAGCCGTTCATGCCCTCCCGGGTGAAGCCGTTGGTCTGGCTTGTTCCCAGCAGCTTGTAATAGCCGTCTTCCACAGTATAGTTCTTGCCTTCAATCCCATATTCGGTCAGCTGGTTATAGCGTTTGTCCAGCACCAGCTTTTCATAGAAAGCGAGCGCCCGTTCCGGATTCTTGCTGCTCTTCGGAATCGCAAAACCATTGTGAACCGGATGCACCGGAGTCGCATACCCCGTTGTCTTGCCGAACGGATAATATCCCAGCTCCCATTCGGGATGTGTGGTGCTGATCTTCATAACCATATCATTAAAGCGCGTCGGATTATCCCCGAACATGCTCGCCGCCTTGCCGGAAGTAATCGGGTCCTGCATCGTATCCTTGATATTCAGCACATTCTTGGGAATGAAGCCTTTTTCCTGCCAGCGCTTCATGACCTTCAGCTCTTCTTTTTGCTCATCGGAGCCCCAGTACGAGTACACCTCAGTAGGCGATTCGTATTTCACGCCCATCCCATATGGCAGCGCACCGACCATCTTATTCAGCTCGGTATAAATGTAATGGAGATTATTGCCGATATCGCTGTTCAGGGAAGCCGGCATCATATCCGGTTCATTCTGGCGGATTCCGTCCATGTAAGCCTCATAGCTGGCCAGATCCGTAGGCTGGGGAAGATTGTATTTCTTGCGCAGGTCCTCCCGCCAGACGAAGCCGTTGGTCACGTATTCTTTGTACGTCGCAGGCACTGTATAGATTTTGCCGTCTACCTTAACATCCTCCCACATCGACTCAGGAACGAATTTCTGCAGCTCCGGCGCGGCCTTAGGCAGCTGATCATCGAGGGCCAGGAATGCGCCGCGTTTCGCATAGGAAGCATACTGTGTCCAGTCCGCCGTGAAGATCAGGTCAATCGCTTGACCCGAAGAGAGCAGCAGCTTGTATTTCTGATCCCAGTCCGTCCAGCTCGTATAGTTGAATTTAACCGTTGTGTTAAGCTCCGCCGCCGCCATCTTGTTGACTTCGGCTTCAATCGCCGGTAGATCCTTCGGCGCATCGCCAAGCATGTAGAACTGCAGCTCCACTTTCTTGGAGGTGTCAATTCCGGGTTCTGCCGTAGCAGTGGTACTGCCCTCCGTTGCCGCAGCCGTGTTGTTTTTACCGCTATCCGTGCTGCCCGCTGCCTCTTTATTGTTGCCGTTACTGCCGCCGCATCCCGCAGCGAGCAGCGAGACCGCCAGCATGGCTGTCAGGACAGCCAGCGGTTTTTTCCGTGCATTCTTGCTCATCATGAACCCTCCCAAAAATGTTGTTTGATAGTACAGCTTCCTGGTTCAGCTCCTCACAATATCTATGTTAGCCGAATAGCAGCCGCGAAGAACAGCGCGGAGCCGCTACAAGGTTCTAACCTTTTACCGCGCCGATCGTCAGGCCATTAACGAAATAACGCTGTATGAACGGGTACAGAAACAGAATAGGTCCGGTGACAACGATGGCCATGGCCATTTTCGTTGACTCTGTAGGCAGATCTGCCCCGAGGCTTACCCCGGTTCCCGCTCCCATATTCGCAATGAAGGAAGCCGAGTTGATCACATTGTACAGATGGAACTGCAGCTGATACTTATGTGTGTCATTGATGAACAGGGAAGACGAGAACCAGTCGTTCCAGTACGTCAGCGCGAGAAACAGTCCAACCGTGGCAATGCCGGGCATCGACAGCTGCAGCACAATCCGCCAGTATATTTTGAAATCACCCGCCCCGTCAATCTTGGCAGATTCGAACAGCTCCTCAGGAACAGCAGAACGGATGAAGTTCTTCATCAGAATAATCAGGAACGGCGTCATCAGCCCGGGCAGAATCAAGGCTCCATACGAGTCGGTCAGATGCAGATATTTGGTCATCATAATGTACCAGGGCACGAGGCCCCCGCCGAACAGCGTGGTGAAATAGATATAGAACGAGAACGTATTGCGGTATTTGAAATCCCTGCGGGCCAGCACATAACCAGCCATAGTCATGAAGAACAGCCCCAGCGTCGTCCCCGTAAGTGTAGTGAACAGAGTAACGCCATAGGCGCGCAGTACCTCATCCGGAAAAGTGAACACCGTCTTATACCCTTCCAGCGAGAACTCCGCAGGAATCAGATGGTAACCGTCCCTGATAATCGATTCATTGGAGGACAGCGAGGCGGATATAATCAGCAGAAACGGGATCAGACACGCCAGCGAGCCGATGATAATGACCGTGTACGCCAGCCCCTGCAGCAGTCTGGTATAGTGATCGTCTTTAATATGCATGCTCTTTCTCTCCTCCTAAAACAACGCGTAATCATCATTGATTTTGCGGATAATGTAGTTCACCGTCATGATCAGGATGAAGCCGAACAGGGATTGATACAGACCCGCCGCCGTCGCCATGCCGATATCAAAGGTCACCTTCAGGGAGCGGAAGACGTACGTATCCAGAATATCTGTTGTGTTATACAGCACCCCGTTGTTGCCGATCAGCTGGTAAAAGAGGTCAAACTGCCCCTTCATAATGCTTCCGAGTGAGAATAGCAGCAGCACAACGAAGGTAGACTTCAGCATCGGCACCGTAATATACCAGATCCGCTGAAAAATATGAGCTCCGTCAATTTTGGCCGCTTCATAGTACTCATCGCTGATCCCTGTGATGGCCGCCAGGTAGATGACCATGCTGTAGCCGAGATTTTTCCACAGATAGAACAGGATGATCAGGAAGATCCAGACCAGCGGCTTATTATAGACATCCACAGGTCCCGCTCCGAACCGGGCCAGCAAGGTGTTCAAGAAACCGCTGTCATAATTGAACACGTTGTAGACGATGACGCTCAGAATAACGAAAGAAACAAAATACGGCAGGAACATAATCGACTGGGTCAGCTTCTTGAACCATTTGTGGCGCAGCTCGCTAAGCAGAATCGCACAGACAATCGCCAGTACGTTGCCGAGCAGGATGAAGGCCAGATTGTAGCCGATGGTATTGAGCGTCAGCTTGATCAGCGTACCCGATTTCCAGAGAAACTCGAAGTTCTTCAGACCCACGAAGGGAGCATCGAACAACCCGGAATTGAAATCAAATTGGGTGAACGCATAATACACGCCGACCATCGGGAAATACGAATTGACCAGGAAGAACAGCAGCGCCGGCAGCAGCATCAGAAAAAGAATCCGGTTATGAATCAGCTCATGCAGAAATCCCTTCTTCCTTCTCTTCCGCGTGCCGGACTCTATCTGCGGGGACAGCCCGCCTGTTCCCTTCAGTGGAAGCTGGATAGCGAGTGGCATACCCGACTTGCGCTTACGGTGTCTCAAAGCCTTCACTCTCCTATACCTATTTAAGTTGGCGGCACTGGCTCCGAAGCCTCTGCCCCTCGCGGCCCTTATGGCTTCGTCCAATGGATGCCCTGAGTATAGAAGATACCTCCTGCAGCTGAACAGTGAACCTTACAGCTTTTCCTGTATTTTATTGCCAACCCCAGGGTGTACATTTCATACTTTTGTGCAGTAACCACGCTTGAACGCAAATAAGCCCCCGGATTACTCTCCTTCAGGAGAAGAATCCGGGGGAATGGTATGCATACTCCCGCGCTTATATCATCATATATACTTTTAAAGCTCTACCGAACATGCCACGCCCGGCTTCTCCCTAACTCCCTGCTGGCGCCCGGCAAACTGCGATTCAGCCTGACTCAGCACCTTCCGTTTCCGCCAGCGCAGCAGCACCAGTCCTCCTCTTGCCGCTTCATCGGCAATCATGCAGCAGTAGATACCCAGCAGTCCCCAGCCGGACGAAATTCCGAGCCAGTAGGAGCCGCCTACGCCAATCAGCGTCATGGAGATCATCGAGACCACCATGGTATAGCGGGTGTCACCAATCGCATTAAGCGAGTTGCCCATAGCCATATTTAGCATTTTGCACGGCTGCAGCAGCAGATTAAGCGCCAGCAGGGATACGCCGATAGCGACAATCTCCGGATCGGCAGTGAAGAATCCGAGCAGCGACCGGCCGAACAAATACAATAGCAGCACATTGGCGCTGACGATAGCCAGCCCTATGTACAGCGTCCGGTATGCTGCGCGATAGGCCTCCTGCGTCTGCTTGGCACCGAAGAGATAGGCAATCTGAATCTGCCCGGCCATGGCGATGGCGTAACCCAGCGTGAAGCAGAAGGACTCCAGCGTGTTCAGATAGGTACGTGCAGCCAGCTCTTTGGCACCCAGCATGGCAAGGAAAGAATAGATTACCAGCTGTGACAGCACCCAGGAGGAGGAGTTCAGTCCCAGCGGCCAGCTGATCCTGACGATCTCCGCGAATAATTTGCGGTGGAAGGTCCGGAAATCCGGCAGCCTGATTCTGCGCTCAAAAGCGCTGCTGAACATATACAGCAGTACAGCCACACCGATCAGCCTGCTGATCATCGTGGAGACTGCAATGCCGCTTAGTCCCATCTCCGGCAGGCCGAACATGCCGAAGATCAGAATATAATTGAGCAGGATATGAATAACATTCACAGCCACTCCCGTATACATCGGCCCGCGCGTATTGCCTGTATTGCGGATTGCAGAGCCTAGAGAGGCAGTCATTCCAACCATGAACAATCCGCCGCCTACATAAGTGAGATAGACATGAGATAGCGGAATCAGCTCTCTTGAAATATGAAGCATCCGGGCAACCGGATCGGCATATAGAAACAAGCTGACACTGAAGGCAACCCCCAGGATAGTGCTTACGGTAACTCCCATAATCGCAATCGTACGCGCCTCTTCATTGCGGCCAGAGCCGAGCCGCTGCGCAATCAGTATACCTGCACCTCCGGCGAACGTGGTAAACAGTGTAATCAAAGCGCCAAATAACTGATTCGAAATGCCTACAACGGCAACGGCATCATCAGAGATCCGGCTGACCATGATCGTGTCCACTGTCCCGAGCAGCGTTTGCAGAAATATTTCAATAAATATTGGCCAGGCCAGCATCCACAGTCCGCTCTTCCCACCCATGGGTTTCATGGAATAAACCCTCCTCTGCCGATATGCGGCTGCTATAACCTGTGTAATCAAGCCTTGCAATTCAAGCTTGCTCGGAATAAATTATAGATGATATACTCTGGAAAATGTACCATATCTCAAACCTAAACTTTCAATATTCAAACCATCCTGCAGGAGGCTACTCTAATGAATCCGCTCCTATTCCGTATTCCTCCCCTGCCGCATTATATTGCAAGCGGCTTCAATCACTACCCGCCCGGCTATCAGCATCCGAACCGCCAGCATATCAAAGTATTCGATCTGCTCGTCGTCCGGCAAGGCTGCCTGTACATCGGTGAAGAGGAGCGGCGGTTTACGGTAAAGGCAGGAGATGCCTTAATCCTTCGTCCGGATTGCCACCACTTCGGAACGGAGGGCTGCCGGGAGGAGACAGCCTATTATTGGCTTCATTTTCAAACCTTCCATGACTGGCCTGCGCTGCCCGGTTCCGCACTTGATTCCGGCAGCCCGAATGAGCCGGTGGGCGGCCTGCCCGCTTCGTTCTTCAATATCAGCTCGTTTAACCTCGCGTTGTCGCAATTCGTCACTCTGCTGCAGCCGGTCAAGATCGAAGAGCTGCTAGCCCAGCTGGGGCAGCTGCAAGCCACTGCCCACCTGGAATCGGTCCGCTTCCGGCAGCAGACTCTCTTCCAGGATATTCTGCAGCTGCTTGCCGCTTCCGTGAAGCCGGAGCAGCACAGCTCCCAGTCCACTGTATGCGCTGAGCAGGCCGCCTCCTTCCTCCGCGCCCATTACCGCGAAGAGATCACTACGGCGATGCTCGGAGACAGCCTTAACTTTCATCCGGTCTATATTGCCCGCTGCATGAACAAGGCGTATGGCTGTGCACCGATGGAATATCTGCTCCGTTACCGGATCGAGCAGAGCAAGCTGCTGCTGATGCAGACCAGCTTCCCTATCGCCCGGATTGCCGAAGAGGTCGGCTTCAACCAGGCGCCTTACTTCAGCTCCACCTTCATGAAGCTGGAGGGGCTGTCACCGCGGGAGTACCGCCAGCGCTTCTCATGAGAACAGGCCATCAGCGGTTTCCTCCGCTGATGGCCTGTTTCACTATTGTATATATTTCGGGGTCTCCGCAAATTACCAGAGTAATTATCGAAGCCAAAATCCCGCTTTGCAGGGTTATTGTACTAATGCTTACTCCGTCTCCGGCAACGCCGCAGTCATCCAGAACTCCCACTCCAGCTGCTGGTCAGCAGGTATCCGGTATTCCGGATGTACCGGCGCGCCCCAGCTGTCATCACCGCCGACACCCATTTGCTGCGCGGCAATGGTGACAACCGTGTAGTGCACCTTGGGCAGCTCATAAGGATGCGCTGCCTGCTCCAGCTCGAACGCTGTGTATGGCGACAGCGTACATTCCAGCGGCTCTCCTGCAGCCGCCTGAATCTGCAGCCCGCGGCCGCGCTCGTCCGTAATGCGTACCTGGCGTACGCCGGTACGGTTGCCGGACTCCTGCGGCACCAGATAAGGTGACGGCAGCTCCGTCACCTTACGCCGGAAGCGTCCCAGACGCGCTCCAGACGCGCGGTCACTGTAATTCTCTTCCGGCCCGCGGGCATACCAGTCCGACTCTCCATAATCGGCGGACATCCGGAAGGACACGGCCACAACCGGCACATCCGGCAAGCCGGCCGCTCCGGTATAGACCATACGGACCCGCAGTTTGCCGTCTGCGTAGACCGTATACTCAATTCGGGTCTTCAGCTCCCGGCTGATGCTGAATGCATAGTCAAAGGTCACCGTGGCCCGGTCCTTCCCGGTCTCAAGCCTTACCGCCACGCAGCTGCGGGCAAGACTGGCCGCGAACCAGCCGCCTGCGTGGTAAGCAAGCGAAGTGCCCTTATCATTATCTGTGGTTGCCCGCCAGAACAGCGGAGCAGGCGGAGTAGCAATCATCTCACGCCCCCCGTAGCAGAGCGACACCAGCGAACCTGCCTGCTTGGAGAACAGGGCAGCGAATCCGCGGCCGGTTACGCCAATGTTCACGTCTCCCTCGATCACCCTGAACGCTCCAGCCTCAGGCAGTATAGCGTCCTCTAGTTCCGCCGCAGCCTCAGCGGCTTCAAGCCGGAAGACGTACTCTCCGTAAGCCGTCTCGAATCCCGCCTCTGCCCACAGCTCCGCTTCCTTCAGCAACAGGCTTACCGCCAGCGTGTACTCTCCCGCAGCTCCTGACACATCCGGCAGCGCAAGCGGAATCCGCGCCTCTGCCTGCGGCGCAACCGCCACCTCCTGTTCCCCCTTGAAGATCTGCCGCCCTTCCCGGTACAGCCGGAACTCCAGCCGCAGCCCTTCCGTCCCCGCGAACAGATTACCGTTGATGATCTTCACTGCATCCCGTTCCGGTACAAGCCGGATGTTCTGGTAGAGGAACTTCACCTCCTGCATCTTCGGGGTCACGGTCCGGTCGGCAAAGACAATCCCGTTGCCGCAGAAGCTGTAATCCGTCGGCCGGTCGTCAAAATCACCGCCATAGGCCAGATACTCCTCTCCGTATCTGTCTTTGGCCACCAGCGCCTGGTCGATATAATCCCAGATGAAACCGCCCTGATACTGCGGATACCGGCTCTCCAGCTCGATGTACTTATGAAGTCCCCCTACTGAATTGCCCATGGCATGCATATATTCACAGCTGATGTACGGCTTATCCGGCTGGCTCTCCAGGTATTCGGCAATATCCGCAGGCTTGGCGTACATCCGGCTCTCCATGTCACTGGTGTCATTGTATTTACGGTTATGGAATACCCCTTCATAGTGCACCAGCCGCCCTGGATCGGTTTTGCGGAAATAATGGGACACATTCAGAATCACCTCACCCGCATACGATTCATTACCGCAGGACCAGATGAGGATGGACGGATGGTTCTTATCGCGCTCCAGCATCGACACTGCACGGTCCATAACAATATCCTGCCACTCCGGTTTATCACCGGGAATGTTCCAGGACGGCTCAACCGCGCCCATCTTCTGCCACGAGCCATGGGATTCCAGATTCATCTCGTCAATCACATAGACACCGTACTCATCGCACAGCTCATACCAGAGCGTCTGATTCGGATAATGTGAGGTCCGCACAGCATTGATATTATTCTGCTTCAGGATGATGATGTCCTTAATCATGTCCTCTCTGGTGATGTTCCGCCCTCTGCGGCTGTTGAATTCGTGACGATTGACTCCTTTGAAAATAATCCGTTTGCCGTTCAGCAGCATCAGCTTGTCCTTCAGTTCAAACACGCGGAACCCCGCCCGTTGCACAATCGCCTCCACCAGTTCTCCGCGGCCATCGAATACAGAGATACAGACGCTATAGAGATACGGATTTTCTGCGCTCCACAGCGACACCGTACCTGCCTCCAGGGTAAAGGCTGCCTTTCCCTTCACAACCTGCCCCTCGGTTTCCGCCACAACGGCACCGGCCGCATCCTTCAACCCGATTTTCACAAAAGCGTCTGCCGCCGTTGCCATGCTAACTTCAGCAGTTAACGTTCCCTCCTGATAGGCAGCATCCAGCCCCGCGTTAATCCGCAGATCCTGTACATGGAGCTTCGGTACCGTATACAGATACACCTCGCGGAAGATACCCGAGAACCGCCAGAAATCCTGATCCTCCAGCCAGCTGCCCGTGCAGCGCTGATAGACTTCAACGGCCAGCTTGTTCACCCCCTCCTGCAAATAAGGGGCCAACTCAAACTCCGCAGGTGTGAAGCTGTCTTCACTGTAGCCGACGAATTGTCCATTAAGCCAGACATAACAAGCCGCCTCTACGCCCTGAAAAGAAATAAAGACCGGCCCGTTCTCCATATTCACCGGAACCTCAAAATATTTCACATAACTCCCCACCGTATTGCTCTCCTCCGGAATCGCCGGCGGCCGCACAGCATCAAGCCCGTCCCAGGGATACATCGTGTTGGCATATTGCGGCTTACCGTACCCCTGAAGCTGGATATGACCGGGCACCTGAATGTCCCCCCAGCCTCTGGTATTATAATCCGCCTTATAGAAATCCTGAATCCGGCTGGCCGCATTCACCGCGTAGCTGAATTTCCAGTCTCCGTTCAGGGAATGACGCAGCTCCATCGGGGCTTGCCGCTCCGCTTCCTCCATGGTCTTGTAATAACGATGGTCCGAATGCGCTTCCAATCGGTTCACCTTAAAAACCGAAACATCGCTCAACCACTCCAGACCCGGCTTGTTGCTAGGCATTATATTTTCCTCCTTCATGTTCTCTCACAATAATTTTGTTCTCTTCCATGATTCCCTTACCGTCTGCGTCAGCAGTTCCAGCTTCATTTTACCCAAGACCTTCGCAGGTTCATAGTGCAGGATCACAACTAAGGTGCACATAGCTGACTTTGGGGCATTTGACCCTGGCCTCTTACTGCATCTTAAGCTTTTAGCAGCCGCAAATGGAATAGCATATTTACCGTTTTTACTGGATTATTTATCTGTATATTAAGAGGAACACCCTCCACTCCGCTTTCACGCAAAAAGCCCCAGCTGAGCGGCAACCGCCGTACAGCATGGAGCTTTTATAGTAACAGGTTTAGCCTTTCAGTCTTTCAGCCTATTAGCCTTTAACAACAGCATTAACCTCTTTATACTCGGCCAGCGTCAGCACTTCTCCAAAAATCCCGATATCCCGCAGACCGGAGACATGCATCTCCTCATCCTTGGAGGCGCAGCAGTCGCTGATACACTTGACCTTGTAAGTGTGGTACATCGCATCGGATGCCGTAGAGCGGACACAGACGTTGGTCCATACCCCGGTAACTACAACCGTATCAATCCCCTCCTCACGGAGAAAAAGATCCATATCCGTATAGCTGAACGCACTATGCCGTCTTTTCTGCACGATATAATCGCCTTTATCCGGCTGCGGAGTCAGCTCGGTTATGAAGTCCGATCCCCAGGTGCCCTTAATCGCATGAACCGGCCTAACCCTGAAGTCAGCATCATTCTGCCGGTGCGCCTCCTGTACGAAGATCACCTGAATATCATTCTCGTGGCTGAATTCGATCAGCTCCTGAATTGCAGGCACGATTCCCGTCCCGTTCGGACAAGTCAGCGCTCCATCCGGATGGATGAAATCATTCAGCATATCAATAATTACTACCGCGTGTTTAGCCATTATGTTCTCTCCCCTTCTCCTAGTATTTCAGCAAACGCGGAAGCTCGCTGATCGTCTGCCGTTTCACGAACTCGCCATAGCCCGGTTTACCGACCACACCAAGCTCATCATCGTAGACCAGTGTGCCTCTGACAATGGTTTTATCCACCTTGCCCTTCAGCTTCATTCCGTGGAACGGGGTGTATTTCGGTTTGCAGTGCATTTTATCTTTATCGAGCGTCCATTCC
The DNA here is from genome assembly GCF_013141775.1 of Paenibacillus phytohabitans. Classification (GTDB taxonomy): domain Bacteria; phylum Bacillota; class Bacilli; order Paenibacillales; family Paenibacillaceae; genus Paenibacillus_AQ; species Paenibacillus_AQ phytohabitans. The sequence goes on along the minus strand of NZ_WHOB01000098.1, from coordinate 4,443 downwards.
TTCTCCAGATCGACAATCGTGAAGTCGGCATCGGTGCCGATTTCCAGCGCGCCTTTCTTCGGATACAGGCCATAATGGATGGCCGGATTCGTACACAGTAGCTCCACCAGGCGGGACAAGCTGAGTCTGCCTTTGTTGTAGCCTTCACTAATCATGATCGGCACCAGCGTTTCTACACCCGGAATCCCCGGGAAGGAAGTCCAGACATCCATGCCCGGTGCATCCTTTTCCGTAGCAATCTCATAAGGGGCATGGTCGGTAGCCATGAAGTCAATCGTTCCGTCCGCCAGCCCCTGCCAGAGCGCTTCATTATCTTCCGGACGGCGCAGCGGAGGTGCAATTTTGGCAAAAGTCCCGAACTCCGTCATCGCATCCACCGCATTCAGCGTCAGGTAGTGCGGACAGGACTCCGCTGTCACCTTCACCCCTTTAAGCTTCGCTTCCTTGATCAGCTGATTGCCTGCCGCCGTACTCATATGCACGATATGCAGACGGGCTCCCGATTCCTCCGAGAAGCTGATGCCCAGCTGGATCGCCGCTTTTTCCGCCAGAATCTTGCGCGCTTCAGCCCATGCCGGATAATCCATCCGTCCTTCCTTTTTCAGCTTCTGGGTATAGTAATCGCAGATGGCATAGTTCTCAGCGTGAATTCCGATGGGCATTCCAGTTTCAGCTACAGCATAGAAGGCTTCGAGCATCTCAGGGTCCGTCACACGCGGATAGGATGGCACAGACGGTGTCATATATACTTTAAAAGCAACCACGCCCTCAGCAGCCTGCTCCTTCACAATATCCAGCACATCATTGCGTACATCCTCGCCGGTAATCCCGCCCCACATGGCGTAGTCGACGATTCCTTTACCTTCCAGTGCATTCAGCTTGTTATGCAGGTTCTCCACCGAACGTACGGACGGCACACTACAGCAAGGCATATCTACAATCATCGTTACCCCGCCCGCCGCCGCACTGCTGGTTCCAGTAACGAAGTCTTCACGGTGTGTGAACCCCGGATCATTAAAGTGGGTATGCGAATCAATAACTCCAGGCAGCACCAATTTGCCCTGTGCATCAATAATCGTATCGGCTTCCGCGTCAATATCCTTGGCGAACCCTACGATAACGCCTTTGTTCACCAGAATGTCCGTCAGCACTTGTCTGTCGCCTTGCGGAATGCTCGCATTTTTAATGATCAGTTCATAACCCATGAATACACACCTCTTCTTTATAATTTGGTTGAATCCCCACTCTGGCCGGACGAGGCAAGATCAGCTCCACGCTTCTGTACACAACAAAAAACCCAGGGTACAAAAGGCACATAATAGTAAACACTGCCTCACCCGGATACCTCCGCACAGTGAAAAGCAATTCCTATCACATACCTCCTGTAGCCTGGGGCAATTTACGGTCGCCTGGTCGAAACGCTCAAACCAAATTATTGAGCTTATACAAGAGCAAGAGCTTATTTGATTAGTCCATCTGATAAGCAAGCAGCCCGGCAGCATTATGTAATCTTTTATAACGCAATATCCGGAATCGGCTTCCTTAAGTACCTTTATCATATCATCAAGAGGCTTCCCGTCAAGATTATAAACCGCTTTGTCAAAAAACGGTCAATTTATATGTTATATAACATAACATTAACGGACTTTGCATTCCATTTTCCCGGATATTCCGCTCTTTCTGCTCCCCTTCTTATCTACTGTATAATCAACTTAAGGAAACCCGGGAACCCGGTCTCCGCAAGGATTTCAACCCAGTATGGCCTTACTCTATTTATAATTCATCTCATTCTTATACCGTTTTCGCTACAAGCTTAAGTACTGGCTGCAGCATTTCTAATCCTTAATTGCAGCGACAATAATCATACGACCCTGCGGCTCAAGATTAGGGTCTGGCTGCTTTCGCTTCATTCTCCAGGGAGGCAAAATAAGCGATTTTGTGGTCCACCTTTTGCGCAAAGCTCTGAAAGAATTTAATCTTCTCATCAATATGCACTTTATGCTCCTGCAGCAGTCTGCGCTGATCGGGCAAAGCACTTACCCCTTCTTTCGAAAGCGCAATGAATTGCTTGATATCGGCAATCGCCATCCCTGTATCCTTAAGACAGCAGATTAACGAAATTAACTCCAGATCCTCATCGTCAAAACACCGGTTGCCGTTAACATCTCTTGCCACAACCGGCAATACGCCCTCCCGTTCGTAGTAACGCAGCGTATATTGGCTCAGTCCGCTTTTTTGTGCTATGGTTTTGATGCTGTATCCCATTATTGCAGCTCCCTTCTGTCAGCTGGTATCGGTTTCATCTCTTAAGGTAACACCATTTGGTTTCTATGAAAAGCCGCTCTATAAATCTATTGACTTACACCTAACTCTAAGGTCTAAGCTTAACACTGTACCTTCATTTAAGGAGTGAATAATTAATGGTAAAAAGAATTAACGTTGCTAATGGTGCGCTGGAGGTCGCTGAAATCTCCCTGGGCTGTATGCGGATTGCAGATCTGTCGCCACAAGAGGCCGATGTACATATTCACAGCGCCCTTGAGGCTGGCATAGACTTTTTTGATCACGCTGACATTTATGCTGCCGGTAAAGCTGAGGAGGTATTCGGCGATGTGCTGGCTGCAAGTCCGGGCATGCGAGATCAACTGCTGATTCAGACCAAATGCGGGATCCGTAATGGCTTCTTCGACTTCTCCAAAGAGCATATTGTAAGCTCGGTAGAGAACAGCCTGAAGCGCCTGAAGACCGATTATGTCGATGTTCTGCTGCTGCACCGCCCGGACACCCTTATGGAGCCTGAAGAAGTAGCAGAAGCCTTTGATCAGCTGGAGAGCAGAGGTCTGGTGAAACACTTCGGCGTCAGCAACCAGAATCCCCTGCAGATTGAATTGCTGAAAAAGAACGTCAAACAGCCCCTGCTGTTCAACCAGCTTCAGCTCAGCGTAATGGTCACCGGCATGATCGATTCCGGTATCAACGTCAATATGACAAATTCCGGATCTGTTGTCCATGATGGAGGCATCCTGGAGTATAGCCGCCTGCATGATATGACGATCCAGCCTTGGTCACCGTTCCAATACGGTTTCTTTGAAGGCGTATTCCTCGGCAATGAGAAGTTCCCGGAGGTGAATGAAGTCATTGACCGTCTGGCTGCGGAAAAAGGGGTTGCCGATACTGCTATCGCCATTGCCTGGCTGCTGAGACATCCGGCCAAAATGCAGCCGGTGGTCGGCACTACCAACACAGCGCGCTTGCTCGATATCGCCAAAGCTTCCGATATAACCCTCAGCCGCCAGGAATGGTATGAGATCTACCGCGCAGCGGGTAATGTGCTTCCTTAAGTGGGTCTTAGCATCAACATATAAAACATATTAAAACCCGCAACGAATTTGAGGATCTAAGTTCGTTGCGGGTTTTATCCTTAATTTGAGATGGAGTATAAATATAAAAAACCCTCAGGAGTCAGACTCCTAAGGGACTAGTTTCATAAATTATACCGGCGAGAGGACTCGAACCTCCACGGTTTCCCACTCGATTTTGAGTCGAGCGCGTCTGCCATTCCGCCACGCCGGCGTATACATAGAATTAGTACTAAAAGATAATGGAGGTGCCACCCAGATTTGAACTGGGGATAAAGCTTTTGCAGAGCTTTGCCTTACCACTTGGCTATGGCACCAAAAAAATGGAGCGGACGACGGGAATCGAACCCGCGACCCTCGCCTTGGCAAGGCGATGCTCTACCGCTGAGCCACGTCCGCATATAATGGCTGGGGATATAGGAATCGAACCTATGAATGACGGAGTCAAAGTCCGTTGCCTTACCGCTTGGCTAATCCCCAACATTTGATTTAATAAAATGGGGCGACTGATGGGTCTCGAACCCACGAATGCCGGAACCACAATCCGGTGCGTTAACCCCTTCGCCACAGTCGCCATATGAAGCTTATTTAATTGCAATGCCTTATAACTCTTATAAAATAAATGGGGCGACCGATGGGTCTCGAACCCACGAATGCCGGAACCACAATCCGGTGCGTTAACCACTTCGCCACGATCGCCATATTAAATTTTATAGGATATTACTTGGCAGGGGCAGCAGGAATTGAACCCACACCAACGGTTTTGGAGACCGTTGTTCTACCTTTAAACTATGCCCCTAAAAATGGTGGAGGCTGATGGATTCGAACCACCGAACACGTACGTGAGCAGATTTACAGTCTGATGCGTTTGGCCACTTCGCTAAGCCTCCGAGGATGGTGCCGGCGAGAGGACTTGAACCCCCAACCTACTGATTACAAGTCAGTTGCTCTACCAATTGAGCTACACCGGCATATTAAGTTGTAAAAAATATGGTGGCGCGGGAGGGAATCGAACCCCCGACACAAGGATTTTCAGTCCTTTGCTCTACCGACTGAGCTACCGAGCCGAACATTTCTTCATAAA
>NZ_WHOB01000097.1 GCF_013141775.1 Paenibacillus phytohabitans | reverse complement strand
CCGGGGCCTCGCTCTTGCCCGGGTACCCGGCCCGCGAACCCGAAGGGCAGCGCTGGGCCGGGGCCTTGCTCTTGCCGGGTACCCGGCCCGCGAACCCGGAGGGCAGCGCTGGGCCGGTGCCTCGCTCTTGCCGGGCATCCGGCCCGCGAACCCGTTAGGGCAGCGCTGGGCCGGGGCTTCGCTCTTGCCCGGGCATCCGACCCGCGAACCCGAAGGGCAGCGCTGGGCCGGTGCCTCGCTCTTGCCGGGCATCCGGCCCGCGAACCCGTTAGGGCAGCACTGGGCCGGGGCCTCGCTCTTGCCGGGCATCCGGCCCGCGAACCCGTTAGGGCAGCGCTGGGCCGGGGCTTCGCTCTTGCCCTGGCACCCGGCCCGCGAACCCGAAGGGCAGCGCTGGGCCGGGCTTCGCCTCGGGTCTTGTCGTTGTAGTTAAGGCCCCGCAGGCGTACCCGTCAGGGCAGCCTAAGAAGGGCCGCGCCCTCCGCCGCAGTAATCCTTCCCCTTCCGCCATCGTCCCTCCCCACTCGGAGCAGTTGTTGCGGGTGTCCAGAGGGCGGCCAGCCCTTGGGGTCCCCCTTGGAAAGGGGGATTTAGGGGGATGTAAACACAAACGAGCGCCATCCAGCCCCCAAAGGGGCGAGACAGCGCTCGCGATACCACCCTAATTTGCACCTCATGCACATCCTTAGGGGAGTGTATTCAGTACAATCTCAGTTCCGCATGCAGAAATGCCACACGGGTCCGGGATAACGTCCGGCAGACGGCATAGCTTACACACGTATGCATATACGCTTCAGCTTAGCTTCTAGGGGAGGATCTTCCGGCAAGGCGTGAACGATCGGCTCGCAGCAAACACCGACTCTCTGGAGAACGTTACCTTATCGTACTTGTCCCGTCATCGAATTTCGATTCAATGGATTACAGATATGTTCTAGTTATAGTCTGTTTAGAACCAATTGTCAAGATCCATAGGCCCGGAACCGGGAAGGCAGGGTTATAATAACAGCTCCCAGCTTACCGGAGTGCCGCGGGGAAGATCCTTTTTCATTTGTTTTCCTAACAGCAGGTCGTAGTATTTCGGATCTAGACCATATCCTGGACGAATTACTTTAATATTATCCCCAGTCAGCACTTCACCAGCCTTTATATCCTTAGATACATATATCGACCGCCTGAATTGAAGTGATTTCTCCTCGTCCTTCGTGGGACCGATGGAAACCCTGCCGAGTGCCCTCCAGGCCGTATCCGTCTCTCTCACGAGGGAAGCAAATTCCCCGGGCTCCAGTGAAAAAGCCGCATCAACCCCGCCATCCTCACGGTTAAGGGTAAAATGCTTTTCAATGACAGTGCTGCCCAGCGCTACACTTGCAACGGCGGCCCCCACGCCCAGGGTATGATCTGATAAGCCTACCTGGCAATGAAATACTACGCTCAGATACGGAATGGTGTTCAGATTTGAGTTTTCGGGCGAAGCCGGATAACTGCTTGTGCATTTTAATAGAATATACTCACTGCAGCCTGCACCGGTTATTGTGTTTACCGCATGTTCGATTTCGCCGAGCGAAGCCATTCCTGTGGAAATAATCATCGGCTTTCCCTTGGAGGCGACTTTTTTGAGCAACGGGATATCATTATTTTCAAAAGAGGCAATTTTATAGCAGGCAACACCCAGGGTCTCCAAAAACTCAAGCGAGGTTTCATCAAACGGTGTACTGAAGGGAATCATCCCTAATTCCCTGCAGGCGTCGAATATTCTACCGTGCCATTCCCAGGGGGTATACGCCTCCTTATAGAGCTCAAATAGAGACTTTCCTTTCCAAAGCCCGTTGGATTCCGGAATCATGAAATCTCTCTCATGGATATTCAGCGTCATCGTTTCGGGTGTATACGTTTGAATTTTAAACGCGTGTGCGCCAGCCTTGGCCGCTGCCTTAACCAGCTCAAGCGCCCGGTCAAGTGACTTGTTATGATTGCCGGACATTTCCGCGATGATAAAAGGTGGATGCCCGCTTCCTATACGCCGGTTACCGATCGTGATTTCCTTCATTTGCTCCCGCAGCCTCCTCTTTCAACACTTCACTGTGCTTCTCCCATTGCTCGCGAAAGATCGCCATTAATACCACATCGGTATATTGTTGATTTCTTAGAATCTGCTTGCACAGCCTGCCTTCCTCCACAAACCCTAATCTGCGGTGATAGGACAAGCTCTTCTGGTTAAAATCCAGGATTTGGGCGCTTACCTTCCTCATCTGTCTTTCTTTGAAAATCAGATCAAGCGCTAAGATCCCCATGATCTTTCCCGAACCCCGGGGAGAAGCCTGATCCCCAATATATAAGCCCCATTCACAGGTTTGGTTAGTGAGATTGATATGTGAGAATTGAACAAGACCTATAGGCTGTTCTTGATAAAAGCATAATTTCACCAGCTTGCTTGCATCCTTCTCCGCAGAATTCAGCCATCTGTAATGCTCCTCTAAGGGAATGGGCTCAGCATGATTCATAAAAGGACGGATATGGCCGGCATTGCGCCACTCCAGGACAAGGCTCTTGTGTTCTTGACCCAGGTTCTCCAGCTTATAGTCGTTAATGTCCGCCATTGTCCCCTCCCATGATCCTGTCTATAACCTCATTCAACCGCCCTTCTCCCATAAGCTGAAGAGCCTTCTCAGACATTTCTTTCACCAGTGAGGGGCTGGCAAGCATTTCGTTTAATCCGTCTTCAATTCTTTGTACGGTTACGTCAGCACTAAGGCCCAGGCAACGGGCAGCCCCTTTATCATGAACCAGGGCTGTGATCTCCCTTTGGTTATCAGCCGTTACAACGGAGAGCGTAGGTAAGCCTAAATAGCACCGCTCCCAGGTTGTGCTTCCGCCGGCTCCGATGGACAGGTCAGCCTTCCGCATTAATTCGGCTATATAATCGATCTGACAATGAAATACGGCATTCGGCATAGCGCTGCATGCTTCTGCAATGGCTTCCTTGTTGTTGTTCATAGCGCCGGTTACTACATCAATGTGAATATCAGCAAAGGCAGGAAGGGTTAAGGCCTGTAATGTTTTTAAGGTTTCTCCGGTTGGATCTGTGCCGCCAAAAAACACAAGAATTCTGTTGATTCTTCCGTCACGTTCCGCTAACCGCCGCCTGGCAGAGCGGAATTCAGGCCGCAGCAGGGTATAACGGGTACCTATTAATTTCACGCAGCCGTCCGGGACCAGACCCTGATAACGATCCTTGGCATACGATTCATTGGCATCCAGCAGCATGCTGCATTGATGCGGCCGGTCGGCCAAGTCGTCAATTACAACAATCCTGTCCACCTTCTCCGCAAGGACTGCCTCCCATTTGTGATCAATGCCATAATGGTCAATGATCAGGCAATCCGCCGGTGAAGAGGAGGTCATTCGCTCCGCTGTCTCCGCCGCATCCCGGCGCCAGTCTACCTGGAGCCAGGATGCCGCATAAGCCGGATCACCCGGCGCAGGCAGCAGCAATACCTGATGGCCCTGATCCATAATATAATGTGCCAGATTTCCGGGCAGGTCACGGCAAATGAACGTAACCCCCGCACCTCTTCCGGCAAGCTCATTAGCAAGTGTAAGGCAGCGCATAACATGGCCTGTACCCATTTGACGGGAAGAATCGACCCGGAAGAATATATTCACCTGCTTATGCGCCCCGGTTACCATGCGGTCCACCCGCCGTCTACCGAAATGTTCTCCCCTGTAATGTAGCCTGATGCCGCTGAGGCAAGAAATACCATGACCCCTTTTAAATCTTCAGGCTTACCGATCCGGCCCAACGGATTTTTCTCTTCAAGCTGCCGGATGAAATGGGGATTATCTTGAACCGATGGATTGGGAAAAGGGCCAGGGGATACTGTATTGGCTCTGATTCCGTGTTTCCCGAAGTGGCAGGCAATATAACGGGTGAATTGATTAATGGCCGCTTTGCCTGCCCCGTAATTTGCCGGGTTATCCATCCCGCTGTCACCATAGATCACGGGGTTTGGAGAGACCAGGCCATACATGGAGGATATATTGATAATAGAGCCGTTTTTTTGTTCGATCATGTAAGGCAATACGGCTTTAATGCATCTGAACGTCCCGTTAATCGTGCCATCCATCCCTGCCAGCCATTGCTCCTCAGTCATGGTGACCAGCTTTCCCGGTGCGCTGAAGGCGGCATTATTCACTAGAATGTCAATGCTCCCTGCCTCTGCGGAGATGTCCTCAAAACATTTTTTTATAGATTCTTCTTTGCGGATATCCATATATTTACCGAAGCATGCGGCGGCAGTTTGCCCGGCGATCCTCTCCGCAGACTCCCTGCATTTCTGCTCATTGGAGCTTACAAGGTACACGGCAGCACCGGCTTCAGCAAGCCCCTCTGAGATCGCTGTGCCTAAATACCCTGCACCGCCTGTTACTACCGCTGTTTTGCCGTCTAAATTAAATAGTTCATTCAGCGTGCGCACCATGTCATTTCCACCTCCTGGGGTCAATGATCTGTAAAGACAGTTCAGCGAATAAGCCACCCGCCTCTTTCATTATCTTTTGCTTCAAAGGAGGCAAGGACATCCATTTAAGATTTTCCTCTAATTGCTCCACCGTCTCACACCCGACTACGATCCCCGTTAACCCCGGAAGATCTCTTACAAATAAAAAGCAAAGCTCCTTTATGGATATCCCTGTATCTTCGCAATACTTCAGCAGCAGGTTCAAGGGTGCCTCGGCTTGTTTCAGCTTATCAGGAAGCTTCTCCGGGTCCATAAGAAGTAGTCCTTGAAGATAGACACTCCGGGCAAAGATCTCTGTTCCTTTTTCAGATAAGCGGTTTAGCATTCCATTCCTTATCAATCTTTGGTCAAACAAGTTAACTGGTATTTGAATACTGTCCACACCCTCCAAGCTCAAAAAAGTCTCAACCTCCTGAGGATCATATACCGAAACACCGATTCTGCGGATCATCTGTTTTTGCTTTAGCTCATTAAGAATTTCAATTATTCCGCCCTTGTAGGCGCTCATATCCAGAGGATCGTGTAAAAGACAGACATCCAGAGCAGCCAGCTTTAATCTGTCCAGCGAAGACATAACGGAGGAATATACGAAGCTTCTGCGCTCTTCTTCCGTCTTGAGCCCTAATCTCTGTACCGAAGGCAGCTTCGTTACAACTGCAGGCCTGGTCTTCGGATTGAAATCTCCCAAGCAACCGCCAATGATGGTTTCACTGTCCCCGTATCCCGGTGCTGTGTCTAAATAACCGATCCCTGCAGAAATGGCATAGTTAATTAATTGTCTGCTGCTTTGCACAGTCAGATTAGCCTCTGCATTTGCAATCCCATAATTTCCGCCCAGCTGGGCCGTACCCAGCATAAGCCTGGTTTTATTATTCATCATCCGAAGCCTCACATAGTTCATAGTCCGTTCAGTTTTGTCGCTTCATTCAGCTCATGAACCAGTATCGTATCATCCCGCCATTTCACTGTATTCCCTCTGTTTATCGCGGTCACCTTAGGGTTGTTCAGCAAATAGGTCTTTAATTCTTCAAAGTGAAGCGGTCCTTTTCCAATGTCCAAATCACGGTATATTTGCTCAAACAGCTCCAAATCGTTAGCCTCATCCAGTGTCAGTCTCCAGTCCGGATAGACCCATTTCTCGGGAAGGACTAAGGCATTTACATTAAAGATGGTGGGATTATTGATGAAATAAAAGGACAGATATTCTGCATGCGTCAGTTGGTCTGTATGCTGCAACAACCTTCTGAGCGCTTCAACGGTAATGACATCTCCGACTGTGCCCATCGTAGACTCCTTGGCATGGGTGAAATCGGCTCCGCTTTTTACATGCTGCTCTATCATGAAGCCAAGCATCTCCGGTGAAATAGCAGGATTGTCGCCTGTGACACGGACAACAATATCCGAATTTGTTGCTTCAGCAGCAATCAGCAGTCTCTCCGCAACATTCTCCGGATCTCCAGTTACAATCTTCACCCGGTTATCCAGAGTGAACTGCGTAAGGGGCTGATCGTCCGGAAGATCTGAAGTAGCCAGAATTACCTGATAACCATTGGGGACTGCCAGACAATTCATTAGACATCTTTCAATGGAAGGGACACCATGGATCGGAAGCAGCGCCTTCCGCCGGAGCCGTGTTGACTTCAGTCTGCAGAGCACGGCAATACAAATTTTGGGCTCGTGTACCTTATCTGGAGTGATGGGAGTATTGGCTGGAACAGCTACCCTTGAGATAAGGGGAAATCGTTCCGCTGCCTGTTGTGCCATGAAGGCATCGGGTACAGAAGAGCGTTTATAAATAATTTTTTCTTCTGTAATCAGCTCACCCGGACGGAGATCCTTTCTGGAAACTATCTTTAACGTGGAATCCTCAAGATACTTTCTTTCTGATTCTTTTACTTCCAAGCTGCCCTGGACACTCTCTGCGCTGCGCAGCTTATCCACCATGAGCTTGAATTCGCTCGGCTCCAGTGCGGAATAATAATCTATCCCGTTCTCCGAACGGTTCATAGTAATATGCTTTTCAATGAGATCTGCCCCCAGTAAATACGCATACACTGGCATATCTACCGCCATTTCATGGCCCCCATCCTCGTGATCGGCAAATCCAACTTTCAATTGATATTTTTGCTTGAAATAGGCAATACGGCTTAGATTGGCATCTTCCGTGCGTGTAGGGTATCCTTGAAAGCCGTGCATCAAAATGAGCGGACCTTTAAAATTATTTTTAATATAATTTACTTGGGTCTCCATTTCTTGTTCATACCAGCCGCCCACCCCGATTAACAATGGCTTGTTAAACTTCTTCAGCGCTTGAATCAGGGGCTTCGACTGTAATACAGTCGTTGGCAGCTTCAAACCGTCCACCTGATCCTCCAGCTCGGTTAACAGCTCCACGCCCCATTCATCATAGATGTCTACCCATACTTCTAATCCGAGACCCTTCGCAAGAGTTACGGCATCGGCCCACAGGGTCTTATCCATGGACAAATCCATATACGTCTGATAGTGGATAAAGTCCGGTGTGGCTATACTGCCGTAATTAAACCATTGAAATTTCACCCCATCCGCGCCGCTGCCGGCGGCAGCAAGAATCAATGCGCTCAGCTGCCCGGGATCACCTGAATGAGCATTGGCAATCTCCGCAATCACCTTTACTTTGGCCATCCTGATCCCTCCCTTCTTCATTGATTAGAATAATGGCTGATTACCTTCTTCACGGCAGCCACCACATCCATTACATCCTCCTGATCCATTCCTGCGAATAAGGGAAGAGTAATAAACTCCTCGTAGCAGCTTTCAGCGACCGGGCAAATTCCTTTTTGAAAGCCTAAGCTTTCGTAATAGGGGTGAAGATACGTCGGGATATAGTGGACATTCACACCGATATTTTCTTTTTGCAGCGCCTGAAAGATCAGTCTTCTGGTGGCATTCAGTTTGGAGAGCTGAAGCTTGACAATAAACAGATGCCAGCTCGACTCCACATAGGGAAGCTGATGCGGGAGAATGATTTCCTGGATTGCGCCCAGCTCCCGGATATACAGTTCCGCCAGCTGCTTGCGTTTTTCGATGAAGCTGCCGATTTTACGTAACTGTGAGGTACCCAGTGAGGTTTGAATATCTGTGATTCTGTAGTTAAACCCGAGAAACTGCATTTCATAATACCAGGGGCCATGATTATCCCTTAAGCGGCTCTGATCCCTTGTGATTCCATGGGTCCGGAATTGCAGCAGCTTCTCATAATACACCGGGTTATTTGTCGCAATCATTCCGCCTTCTCCCGTTGTTATATGCTTTACCGGATGGAAGCTGAACATCGTCATGTCACCGATGGCTCCGATGCTTCTGTTTTTATATGTTGCACCCAGCGCATGGGCCGCATCTTCAATCACAATCAGGTTATGTTCACGGGCAATTTGCATGATTTCATCCAGCTCAGCGGGCTGGCCGGTAAAATGAACAGGAATAATTGCTTTGGTGTTTGGTGTAATGCTGGCCTGGATCAGCTTTGGATTCAGATTATACGTCAGCGGATCGATATCGACGAATACCGGCTTTCCTCCCTGGTAGAGCACACAGTTGGATGAGGCAGCAAAGGTCATTGGTGTGGTAATAACCTCATCTCCCCCGCCAATTCCGGCTGCATAGCAGGCACCATGCAGTGCTGCTGTCCCGCTTGAGAAGGCCACTGCATACTTTGCTCCGGTAAACGCTGCGATCTCGGATTCAAATTGCTCAATGGCCGGACCCCCTGTCAAGAAGTCACTTTGCAGCACCTTCACCACCGCTTTAATATCCTCTTCATCGATGATCTGTTGTCCATAAGGCAAATATTGCGCACGTACGGGAGCTCCGCCAAGGATAGCCAATCTGCTTTTACTCATGATTGGAAAGGCTCCTTTCGATGAAGGGCGGATTGAATCCATTGCTCCGTCTGTTTGATTCCCTCTTCAATCGGTACCTTCGGTGTCCAGGACAGCTTCCGTTCAGCCATTTGAAAATTGCATAACAGCTTTTGGATCTCACTTTGCGGATGAATATGGGGAATATGATGAATAGGCACTTGTCCATCTGAAATAAGCTCTGCCAAACGGTTAATAGTAATATCCTTTCCGGTGCCCGCATTGACAATTTCTCCGTTTAACTGATCGCTATAGCCCGCTTCAACCACAAAATCAGCGCAGTCCTCCACATACAGCAAATCCCTTGATTGTGTGCCGTCCCCATAGATATTAAGGGGCTCGCCCTTTAATTTATTGTGAATAAAGATGGCGACCACTCCGCCTTCACCGCCGGTCTTCTGAAAAGGGCCATACGTATTAAACGGTCTCACGACCACAACGGGCAATCCGTAGGCGAAGAAATAGGATAATACCATATTTTCAGCAGCAATTTTGGCGCCTGCATAGGGGGATGCCGGCTTGATGGGAGACAACTCGTCAATGCCCTGTTCATCATTGGCTCTGGCATAGACCATGCATGTACTCATAAAGACCATTTTCACTTTCTGCTTACGGCACTCTTCCAGTAAATAAAAGGTAGCCATTGTATCGTTGTTAAACGTCGTTTCAGGATCGTCTATGCTGTCTTGAACATTGATGCTCGCGGCAAGATGGTAGCACAGGTCAAATGCGTTCTCCCGGAAAAGCTCCTGTAAGGACGCTCTGTTTTTGAGATCCATTATTTTAACCCTTTGCAGATTTTCATCGCCCGCATACTCGTTCAAATTATCCAGCGATGAATTGGCCAAATTATCGATTACCCATACCTTTTGTCCATCTTTTAACAAACGCCCTACAACCCATCTGCCAATGAAGCCTGTGCCACCGGTTACGAGTATGTTCATAATAACCTCCACTAGATTAGATTTTGTGCAATGGCCAACTTCCTTATTTGTTCCTTAGTCAGCGGAATCTCGCCTTCAGAGCTGTAGGTACCGGGCTTCGGCCTGCTTGCCTTCCGGTATGCTTTTGGAGAAGCAAACGGAGAGGGCACAATATACAGATCCGGCAGCTCATAAGCACTTAAGGATTCCTCATACGTCATCAGCTCTTCATACCTTTTTTCACCAGGCTTTAGGCCAACCTCAACGATGTCCACTGCTGACGGATGAAGCCCATATTTCTCCGATGCCAATTCCGCAACAATCTCTGCCAGGTCGTTCAGTTTAATTACAGGCATTTTTAGAATAAACGTTTCTCCGCCTTTAGCCAGTTGCAGGGACTGGACGGTTAGCCTGGTCGCCTGTTCTAAGGTCATCATAAATCTTGTCATCGATAAATCTGTCACGGTGATGGCTTTACCTTCTCTGACCTGCTTATCAAATAAGGGAATGACCGAACCTCTGGAGCCCATCACATTGCCAAAGCGCACCGTACAGAACACGGTTGTGCCGGAACCCCGCGAATATTCAGCAGAGGAGATAAGCTTCTCCGCGGATAGCTTGGTTGCACCATAATTGTTGGTCGGAGCAATAGCTTTATCCGTACTGGTAAACACGACTTTTTGCACGTTTTGCTGATTCGCGGCTTTAATCACGTTGTACGTGCCGACAATATTCGTAAGGACAGCTTCATAAGGGTTATTTTCACAAAATGACACATGCTTCATCGCCGCTGTATGGAACACATAATCCATATCCTGCATCGCATACAACACACGGTCATAATCACGAATATCCCCAATCAGGAAGCTTAGCTTTGGATGTCCGCCCAGTTCATTTTGCAGCTCAAATTGTTTATATTCATCTCTGCTGAATACTCTGATAACTTTAGGCTCATCCTGTAAAATCAGTCTGACAATGCTCTTTCCAATGGTGCCCGTTCCGCCGATAATCAGGATTCTTTTATTCCTAAAAAACATCCTTCCTCCTCCCTTCTCATAAGCCCTGTGTTAGATTAGTCAATCGGTTAATCAACTCCGACAGTTCTCTGCCGGAATGCCGGATGCTGTAGGACTGCAGCAAAAACTTATTCTTCACTGCTCTATAGTGTAACTTCTCTTTGTTACTTGAATAATATAAAGAGACGATTGTTGTTAATTCGCCGGGCTCCTTCTGAATATATTTTTCAAGAGCATTATAGTAATTATATTCACGGTTGGCTTCAATGAAATTATAGACAAACACGGGTTTGTTAAATAAAAGACCTTCCAAAGCAACGGTAGAGAGTGTCGCGACAACAGCGTCTGAGTTCATAATCAGATTACGCGTGTCAGCCTTTCTGTCTGTAACAACTCGGATATTATTATGTTGTGACTCCAAACCGGTATACAGTGAAATCAGTTTTTTGGAGAGCTCCCAGGGATGGGGTTTGATGACGATTTGAAATTTCGGATTCGCAGCGAGCTCAGTAATTAGCGCCTGTATCTTGTTTTCATTTAAAGTAGGACCTGTAGCTATTAATAACGTAGTTTTATGGGGGTCAAGCTCATATAAATCTATAAAGCTGCCCTTGGAGGGTGGTGTTGAGGTGAAGATGTCATCATACCGGGGGTGGCCGGTGATCACAATCCGCTTGTCCTCAAGCCCTCTTGCCACATACCATTCATGCTCGTATTCTCCATATATTCCGATATGACTTGAGAAGACAGGGATAAACGCTTCTTCCCCCATCAGAATTCCATGCTGCAGGCAAACGCTGGGAATGCCCTTCATCCCTGCAACGACGGCGAGGGTCCGGCTGACCACATCCTCTGTCGTCCCAACCATTAGAGCGGCTACCGGAATATGATCATAAAGATTAAAAACCATTTCAATTGCCTCAACAATGGCGGGAATCCGTTTGATGAAGGTTTGGCTGAAGAAATCGTTGCTAAAAGCAGGATGTCCTTCGTAGTTAGCCAAAGTTGAAGCTGCTTTACTAACCAGCTCTTCCGCTGCTTGCTTGGTATCCTCCTTAAAGTCCAGGCTGCATACATTGGGTATCCCGTAAAGCTCAGGAGCTCTGGAACGGGACAATATCATTGCCTGATCTCCGCTGAAGTGCTCGCTTATTGTTGTCTCCGAAATTCTTATATAGTCGAGATTGATTAGGATCTTTCCATTCCGATTGGACCTCAAAGGCTGATTTAGAGGTGCGACCACCGTTTCAAAAAAAGGCTGAATCTGATGTTGCTCCTTAATGCTGGAATGCTTCAATTGCATCGCGAATTCCTTGCTCCCCATATCGCTTCTAAGCTCATCATCAATTTGCTGATAGAAATTCGTCATGAGGGCAATGGGAATGTTTCTATACTTCAGATCCTTTGTTACATGGATGAATTCGCTATAGAGAGACCAGTAATTAGACAGATAGACGGACAATCCGTTTCCCCCTTCTTAAAGCACCGTTTTGCAGATCCATTATTTCTTTTGCTGCATTAATTTCAGTTCTTCTCTCAGCTCCTTGCAGGTTCTCTGGGGGGGCAGCATTTGTATGAATTGACTCTTCTCCTGGTGCGCCAATTGATAGTGAATAGATAATTCGGTAATATAGTTGTCATCCAAAACGTCCTCTACCGGGTAGAAATCCCAGAACTGATTGAGCCGCCAAAAAAATCGGCCGTCGCCAATCCGGTAAAACTCCGGATTCTCATCCCAGTAGGAGCCGAACTTCTCTTTGATTACCGGAAGAATGGAGCTTCTGTGCATAACGGAGCAATGATCGATTACGCAAGGCGCTACCGAGACTATTTTTTTGGCCGGCCTCAGCTGGCTCTTGGTAATCTCTTGGTGTTCATTCAGATAATTGACGAGTGATGCAGAGTAAGCAATCATGACGTCGGGATGATTCTCCAGATAGTCCACCATTTGCTCCAGTCTAGTATGTCTATAACGGTTATCATCCGTTGCATATGAAATATACTCACCCGACGATTTCTCCAGGGCTTCATTGATTAGAACAGCATATCTAACCTTCTCCACCCGCTCCTTCATGGTTTGAATATTACTCTTAATAAACTTTATTCTTTTATCCTCTAAAAATGGCTCAATGACTTTCCTGGTTTCTTCATTCGAGTTATCATCCATCAGGAAGAGCTCAAAATCTGTAAACGTCTGATTCAACATGGACTCAATGGACTTTGCGATATATCCGGCCTTATTGTAGCTGGTCATGATTACAGTTACCTTTGGCAATACAAAACCTCCCTCGCTGTTTACTTGCTATAATATGTCTCGCTAATCAAAACGTTATAGGTTAGAAGACTAAATTTTCAAATGAAATAGCACAAACTTTCACCGGATATACAGCCGCATATGAATAAAACGCCTAACAGATTCCCTGTTAAACGTTTTAAAGTCCGGTAAGTCAGGTAAACCTGATAATTCCGGTTATTCCGGTAAACCCGGTATTTCAGGATTGGACCTTCATCAATAATTGATGAATCCGGTGTTGAAACGTATGTGACTCCAGAACCCGTTTTCTGGCTGCTTTTGCAATATGGTCGCGTTCCTCACCGTTTGTCATGTAATAATCAATCTTCTTAAGTAAATCCTCCTTATCTCTGAAGGAAATAACCTCTTCGCCATCCTTGAAATTACATTCAAGCTCTTCTTTATAATCTGTAAGCTGGAAGGCTTCACAGCTGGCAGCATCAAAGGTACGGTTGTTAATACTTTTAGCGATAATCCCCATACGATTTCTATTATATTTCTCATCAGAAGGACGATGGACATTCAAAACGATCTTGGAGCCATTGTAATAATTTACTACGGTTTCGGGCTTTACCCAGGCATTCACCAGCTCTATATTCCGGTTTGAGTGTTGTACCCACTCCTTATAATATTTGCCCCACCCTCTCCCCACGATTTGAATATGATAGTCTGTTCTCTCCAGCAGGAATTCAATCAGCTCAATCCGGTTCCTATAAGGTACTCCTACTAAACAAAGATCACTTGCATACTCTTCAGAGATGGGTGCGGGATGAAATAGCTGCGGATCTGTTCCCAGCGGCAGATGATATACACGGGGATGGCCACGCTGTTGATATTGCTCCAATGCGGCTTGATCGATAGTGAAAATGTAGTCAAAATACGGGGTTAGCGGAACGGTCCAGTCCATGTAATAAGGATCCTCCGTCATCCATATGGCTGACTTCACTTGTGTTTGCTTTATGAATTCCAGCACAGGTATGGAGATTTTCAACCCGGACATGACCAAAATTAGATCTGGCTGCATAGATTCGCTCTTAAGCTTCAATCCATTTAATAAACCATTATTTAAATTATAGGATTCACAATCGTGACCTGTTTTCTGGAACGCTTCTATTATAGTTTTTTCAAAAAAGTGATAAACGGCCCGAAAACCTGAAGTAATAAATAGAATATTCAACTCTAGTCCTCCTTTGCAAATCACAGATTATTCTTAAGTATAGGATGGTGTCTCAAACATAATATCCACCAAGTCCATATAATGTGATTATGAAAAATTGGAGGTGAAAAAATGGCGTATACCTTAGTTGAATTTGTCAGGAGTCTTCAAACCAATCTGAGCCATGGAGTAGTCGCTCCAGTTCAGGCAACACCAACTTTAATATTAGAATTTGGTGCTGGTGTTCCTACTTCAATAAATTTTTTAGAACTTACTACAACCGTAGGCTGGCAGGTGACCAACGTATTTGCTACCCCGCCCGTTCAGCCGAAGCTTTTACTACAAGTCCTTGTGGATGGAATCCTTGTAGGCAGTGCTGAACAACAGTCCGTTTCGAACGATGAAGATGAGCCGCTTCAAATGACCACAATGTTCCAGACCATCCTTAGGAATGTATCTGTAGGACATCATGTTTTTCAGGTATTTGCCACAAACCAAGAGGATCTTCAGGGAGACATCACTGTAACCGGCCCTGTTATCATTACTGCAAAGGTTTTTGCGCCGCAATAAAACACAAAAAAACTCCTTTGTAGAAGTCTTGTTTATTAAACAAACAAGATCAATAACTTCTACTAAGGAGTTTTTTATTCAAATGAATGGCCCGGATTCCCGCTCACAAGGCGTTCTCAGTAACCTCGCGGCTCTCAAGCGCATTCCAGTCATCCTGCGACAGCAGCTCCAGCTGGGCTTCCAGCAGGGTCCGGAAACGGGTACGGTAGATTGAAGCCTGCTTGCGCAGCTCTTCTGTCTCGATCGCTACCTTGCGGGATTTGGACAACGCTTCGTTGATAATCCGGTCCGCATTTTTTTCCGCTTCCTTGAGGATCAGCTGTGACTCTTTTTTGGAGTTGTTCTTCACATCATCTGCAGCCTCCTGAGCTACGATAATGGTCTTGGACAGGCTTTCTTCAATATTGACAAAATGATCAAGGCGTTCCTGAATGGATAAAAGCTGGTTGTGCAGCTCTTTGTTCTCACGAATAACGCTTTCGTAATCCTTAATGACCTGATCCAGAAATTCGTTGACCTCATCTTCGTCATAACCGCGGATTCTCCGAGAGAATTCCTTGTTATGTATATCGAGCGGTGTTAATGGCATGCTGTGCACCTCCTAGAAATTTCGGACATCCATTGTCCCTGAACGATAGTCTGTCCGGATGACAAAGATGAAAGACTGCTTGCTTGGATATCCCCAAAAGTGAAGGGGGGTGTTTCCCTTGAGAATATCAATTTCGACAAGCACGCCTGTAATCCTGCAAAGAACTCAGACAAATTTGCCTACCAGAATCCGGTAACGGCCTTTCTTCGTCAAGCTGCCGATCTCCAGCACCTTGAACCGCCCGAAGCCCTGGATCGAAACTACATCACCGTCTTTCAGACTGCAGGACGGATCCTCCTCTACCTTCCAGTTCACCCGCACCCGTCCGGCTTTGATGGGAGCCAGAATTTTGCTCCGGCTTAGCCGGGTCACATCCGCTGCAATTCCGTCAAGTCTCAGGGAAGCCACGGTGAAATCCATCGTCTCCAGCTTAACCTGGCTGCTGCGTAAGCCGGATAATGGCAGTATCTCTGTACTAACGTTGATCCGGTGTACACCGGTCAGATTCATGGACAAATAATCGGCGATATCCTCAGCTACCACAACGTGACAGCCGTCCTCCAGCACATGAATATCACCGATCTTGCCTCTTTTGATGCCCAGTCCCAGGATGGCCCCCATATAATCACCATGCTCCAGCGCAAGGAATTTCTGCTCCCCCGAGGTAATGGCCAGCACCTTCAGCTCCATGTCCTCACCCGTGAGATCACGGTAATCCGGCGCAACCATAGCCCGCTTCCGCTCGGCATCGTCAGAACCGCCCTCCCAGCGTACAATGACATCGGGGTGGCGGTTCACCAGGCTCTGCAGTATATAACCCTGACGGGGATCGAGAAATTCAGTCAGCTTGGTCTCATGGTACTCTCCTGCATTCGTAACCCATTCCCAGGCCTTGTCCACAAATTGCCGTTCATCCGGGTGGAAGTGGCCGTAAATTTCATTCTTCATGTGATTAGCCGAACACCAGGGCCACAATGGAATGAAGCCCGCCTACCGCAAACCGGAGCACCACGATCGCAATAATCGGGGAGATGTCGATGGTTCCGAACAGAGGCGGGATGATTTTCCGGAATGGCGTAAGATACGGCTCCACAAGCTTGCCAAGCAGCTCACCGATAAAGTTCTCACGCAGATTAGGCAGCCAGGACATGAGAATGTATACGATAATCATGTAATAGTAAATTGTAAATAGGATGTCTATAATTGAAGATATTTGATCCAAAACCTGCTCACCTCATTCTGTTGTAGTCTTGATCGTCACCAAGAATTTCTGTTATGGAGCCTTGAATTTCCACTGTATCTGGAGTGCACATAAATATATTGCCCCCAATCTTGGATATTCCTCCACCCAGGGCATAAACCGTTCCGCTTAAAAAATCAATAATCCTCATTGCCTGATCGTTACGCACCCGCTGCAAATTAATAACTACCGTGCGGTGCGCACGCAGATGGTCGGCAATCTCCTGGGCCTCGTCATACGAACGCGGCTCGTAGAGCACAACCTTCACATTTTTTTGCGAATGGATACTGACGACGTTGGCCCGCTGATTTTTGCGTGTTTCTACAGGGGCGGGTTCGTATTCATCCTCATCACGGGAAATTTGCTCCCGCTCCACTATTTCCTCTTCCTCCTGCAAACCCAAGAAACTCATAAACCGGTTCATCACGCCCATCAATCTCCCTCCTAATGACCTACTAGTACCGTACCCAGGCGCACCCGGGTGGCTCCTTCCTGTATCGCCACTTCAAAATCATTCGACATTCCCATCGACAGCTCTTGTATAGGCTCAGGTGTCAAAGCAAGCTGATTAAGCGAATCGCGCAGCTCACGCAGCCCCCGGAATACGGGACGGGTAAGCTCCGGATCTTCCTCGTGCGGAGCCATGGTCATCAGTCCGATTACCTTCACACGGCTTAGCGGGGCGATGTCCTTCAGGAAACCCTCCACCGCTTCGGGCGGCAAACCGAACTTCGTATCTTCTCCGGAAATATTCACCTGCAGGAACACCTTAACATCCAGTCCGGCGGCGTCCGCCTTCTTGTGCAGCTCCCGTGCCAGCGATAGCCGGTCGAGCGAGTGTATATATTCAAATTTACCTATAACGTCTTTTACCTTATTGGTCTGCAAATGCCCGATAAAGTGCCAGATTCCCTTGTGTCCAAGCGCATTCCATTTAGGCTCTGCATCCTGCCAGCGGCTCTCCGCAATCTCCGTGAGCCCTGCTTCCAGCACAGCGGCTACCGTATCCAGAGGTACATATTTCGTCACCGCGATAACCTTGACGTCACTTACATCACGGCCGCTGACAGCGCAGGCCTGTGCGACACGTTCCAGGGTGATGGCGATTCTTTCCTGTAATGAGGCCAAAATTCAACTCTCCTTTATTCCGATCCAGCTCGTCATTCTCCCCGTAACCCCATTTTCCTTGCGGTACGAAAAGAACAGATCACTGTTACAGCTTGTACACCAAGTTGTACATTCGATATGAGTCGGCAATATTCCTGCTTTTATCATAATGCGTTGATTCATTTCTTTCAAGTTAAGCATACTTTTGCTGCTGTCCTTATCCGAGCTTCTATATAAGTCCGGCGCCCCTTCCACCATCATCAGCGGGTTCAGCCCGGCCTCCAGCCGGCGGACGTGGTCCATTACATAATCATCTACCTCGTAGCAGCATTCGCCAATCGAAGGGCCTATGGCAGCCTGGATATCCTCTGGACGGCTTCCATACTCCTGAGTCATTCTGTCCACCATCGCTGCTGCGATCTCTGCCACAGTCCCCTTCCAGCCTGCATGCGCCAGCCCCACAACACTGTGCACGGGGTCATAGAAGTAGAGCGGCACACAATCCGCATAAAAGGAAGTCAGCAGCACACCCGGCACATTCGTCAGGAGCCCGTCGGTAGCCTGAAAAGCTGTAGACCGGTCCAGGCTGCCTTTTCCGCGGTCCTGTTCTGTAATTACTGCTATATCCTTACCATGGGTTTGTTCTCCGCAGGTCCAGGACTGGAGCCCGAAACCAAGACTTTCCGCCAGCAGCTTCCTGTTGCTGAGCACAACAGCCGGATCATCACCGACATGAAATGCACAGTTGAAGCTGTCATACGGCTTCGTACCGCTGCCGCCTTCTCTGCCTGTGAATCCTGCTGTGATTGCATTATACTTCTCTCGCCACGGCTCCAGATGAAGCAGCATAGGCGTTCCGTCACTCCGCATAAACGGTTCCATATCTTCACCTCCGCTTAAGTGTAACATAAACTCAGCCCCATAAACTCTACCCCACAAAGTGATGTTACGCTCCGATGCCCATCCAAGTACTTTGCGGGGACCCCGAAAACCTGCCAGACAAAATAATCCCCACAAAGCGATGTTATGCTCCGATGCCTATCCAAGTACTTTGCGGGGACCCGACTGAGCCCACCCTATGCCTTTACCTATATCCGCAGAAAAAAGACGCACCCGATTAATAAGTGCGCCGCTCGCTGCGTTCCGGCCGCTCCAGATACATCATCTCCCGCTCTTCCTGGCCCTGAGGCATCCGGGATTCCTCAATCTTCACCAGGACGACATCGGCACCGATCTTGACGATATTCCGCCACGGGATAATCAGATCGGCACCGCCTCCGAACAGTCCCATGAACCTTGTATATCCCGGTACGATGATGGCATCAATAACCCCGCGGCGCAGATCCAGCTCCAGATCACTAATCTGCCCGAGCCGCTTGCCGTCCACAATATTAATGACATCCTTGGTTTGAAAATCAGAAATTTTCATCTTTTTGCCTGACCCTACGGAATCTTCATTCATCCTGCCACCCCTGTACATTCAGACCTATAGCTCCAGTATATGTCCTTAAGGCTTGGCAACATGTCTTAATTCATTTCCGGCCTTCGCCGTTACATACAAAAGGATACCCCGGGCAGCTGCTCACGCGCCTTCCGGAATATCCCCCGCTTATCTATAGCCTGCTGTTTAAGACTTCACATGCTTTTGCATTTGCTGGATAGCCGACTTCTCAAGCCGCGATACCTGCGCCTGTGAGATCCCAATCTCATCCGCTACCTCCATCTGGGTTTTACCTTCAAAGAACCGCATGGACAAAATACGTTTCTCGCGCTGTCCCAGCCGCTGCATGGCTTCACGAAGAGCAATCTCTTCAATCCAGGATACATCTTTGTTCTTATCATCGCTGATCTGATCCATCACATAGATCGGATCACCGCCGTCATGATAGATCGGCTCGAACAGGGATACCGGGTCCTGAATAGCATCAAGGGCAAAGACGACATCCTCTTTAGGTACCCCGAGCGCTTCTGAAATTTCGAGGATCGTCGGTTCCCGCGAATTCTGATTGGTCAGGCTGTCACGGACCTGAAGGGCCTTATAGGCAATATCCCGCAGCGAGCGCGATACCCGGATCGGGTTGTTGTCACGCAAGTAGCGGCGGATCTCTCCGATGATCATCGGCACCGCATAGGTAGAGAACTTGACATTCTGCGATAAATCAAAATTATCGATGGCTTTCATGAGTCCGATGCAGCCTACCTGAAACAGATCATCCACGAACTCCCCACGATTATTGAACCTTTGAATTACGCTAAGAACAAGTCTAAGGTTACCATTTACCAATTTCTCTCTGGCGGATCGCTCGCCCTGCTGCTGCAGCGAAGTGAACAATGCCCGCATTTCCACGTTCGTAAGAACGGGTAGCTTAGCGGTGTCCACACCGCAAATCTCGACTTTATTTCGGGTCATGATGATTTACCTCCCAAGGAGAAACATTACTGTACATTATCTCCCCGGTCCGGCATTTTATTCCTCGGTTCCTTCAGCTTACACCATCTTGTTGAACTCCTTGCGCAGCCGCTTGATAATTCTTTTCTCCAGCCGCGAGATGTAGGATTGGGAAATGCCAAGCAAATCAGCAACATCCTTTTGGGTTTTTTCCTCACCGCCGCGCAGTCCGAACCGCAGCTCCATAATTAATCTTTCCCGTTCACTGAGCTTCTCCAGCGCCTTCTGCAGCAGCTTGCGGTCCACCTGTTCTTCGATATTCCGGTAAATCGTGTCATTCTCCGTTCCCAGCACATCCGATAACAGCAGCTCGTTGCCGTCCCAGTCAATATTCAGAGGTTCATCAAAAGAAACCTCGCTTCTAGTTTTGCTGTTGCGCCGCAGATACATCAGAATTTCATTCTCAATGCAGCGTGAGGCATAGGTGGCCAGTTTTATTTTTTTCTCCGGATCAAAGGTATTGACCGCCTTAATCAGTCCAATCGCCCCGATGGAAACAAGATCCTCGATATTAATCCCTGTGTTCTCGAATTTCCGGGCGATATACACCACCAGCCGCAGGTTGCGTTCAATCAGCATGGCCCGGACTGCCGCATCACCGCTTGAGAGCCGCTGCAGCAGGAATTCTTCCTCTTCCCGTGTAAGCGGAGGAGGCAGCGCTTCACTGCCCCCGATATAATAAATTTCCTGGCTCTTCAGTCCCAGCAGAAACAGCATGCGATAATACTGCAGTTGCAGCACAAGTTTGAATTTGACCATTTATTGTTCCTCCTATATGTTCCTTAACTCATAGCCTTGTCTGCCGGCGCCTCTACAGCGCTCTCATTGTGGGTCAGGTCAGGATGTATGACCGCCCGGTACGCTCCGTCTCCCGACAGTGTCCCGCCATCCAGCCCGATGAGAACCCTCTTGCTGTAAAAGGTTTCTCCGCCAAGCTTTATCATCACTGAATCCGGCTTCAACGCGAGCATGAAGGATGCCCCGCGGTTAACGCCTCTGTACGGCACCAGCCGTATTCTGTCCTGCCACGCAAACGACTGCCCGTCCGCTTCCAGCACAAGTGTATCTGCCCCTGTCTGTGTCAGCCTCCCTTTCCATGAGGCCGGCAGATGGCCTTCCCATAGTGAGGATTCCATAACCATGACCGGAATTCGCGTAAGCGGATCATTGAGCCGGTTTCCGGTGTCCAGCAGCCCTGGACAGGTAACAGATACTCCGTCAATCTCCACGGTCACTTCACCGATATATGTCTCCAGCTGCTCCCTGCGCCTGCGCGAGGATTGAATCAGCTTGAAGAGAAGAAGCACCAGCGGAAGCATCGCAAGCACGAACCAGAATCCAATTTTCAACCGGTAAGCTTGGCCGCCTGAAGAAGTAAAGATAATCCCGTTCCAGATGTCGCCTGAGCTTTGCAGCAAATAATGAATCCCTACTATACCTCCTGCCGCCGCAAAATTAATGATATAAAATGCCCCTAATGCACGAAGATAGCTTTGCAGACTTCTAAATCCGAACGCGATCCACAGCATCACTACCGACAACCCGAATTTGATGAGGAAGGTGTACATGAAGGACAGCTCCGGTACAAACATCATCACGACATAGAGCGCGCCAACCAGCGCAGAGAGAGACAGGCGCCACCAGGACACCTTCAGCTTGACCAGCCAGCTGGTCAGCCACAATAGAATTCCGTCGATCAGCAGATTGGCGGCGAAGATCAAGTCAATATAAACAACCAGTGTTTTCACCTGCCTGGTAACGGATATCTAGCCGGAGGCCAGGGTGAAGGCTCTCTTTTTAGACGATAAGATTAGTATAGGAACTCTCGCATTCAAAGTCTGTCTAAACTTGGGGGGCGTACTTACGTTTTTTTTGTCGAGTTATAGGTCAGCAGAGATATTAAGAGGATAAAAGAAAAAGCCAGCCTGTAGAGGCTGACTTCAAGTTCGAATATTCATTCAAGTGATAGATTTCAACTCTTCTTCAGTCAGTCCGGTTGCCTTCATTACAGCAGGAAGATCCAGCCCCATAGCCAGGAGATTCCTGGCTATTTCCAATTTTGCCTCGAGCTCGCCTTCTGCTCTGCCTTCTGCTCTGCCTTCTGCTATGCCTTGCACTATGCCTTCTGCTCTGCCTTCTGCTTTTCCTACTTCTCTGCCTTCTGATATGCCTTTAGCAAACCCTTCTCTTTGTGCACCGTCTCTCTGCGAGGCTTCGTCAAGCAGAAACTTCTGGCGGTCCTCATATTTACGCCGGGCTTCCGAATCCTGACTCAGAAACTCCAGGGTTTCCATCGCCTTCCTCAAAGCAGGCTCGTTCATCAATAGCACCTCCCAATCCGAGTGGTTTATTCCCTTCAAGAACAGCAGCCAGTTCACCAGACCGCCTTGGCCGGGAACAGCTGGCTGATTCAGCTTGGGTAATTCCAGAAAATGAATTTCAATATCATCCGTGAGCGGCGTTCCGGTTGCATCCTCCCGTAAGTGAAACACACTATGCGGATGTTCGTTAGGCAGCACCTTATAATTCAGAATGTTGATTGTTACGCATTTCTTGAGGTCTGTATATTTGCCGCTTACCTGAAGCTGGCCCGCATAACGTTTGCTCCAGTAATATAAGGTCCTTTTCTCAATATCATATTTGTTGAACAGCTGCATTTCAATATTGATCAGCTTGCCGTCTGCAGACTTCGCCCAAATATCAAATATTGATTGCTTATCCAGCGGATCATCCTTATCTGTATAAGGATTGAGCAGCACTACTTCCTCCAGCGGGGAATCTCCCGCATCCATGAATATCCGGTTCAGAAAAGCCAGCAGCACATCCTTGTTACTCTCGCTTGCAAATATCCGTTTAAATACAAAATCCACCCGGGGGTCCAGCAGTTCCATTCCATCGTCTCCCGTTATCGTTATTATAACAGCCTAAAAACAAAAAAACACCGTATTCGTCCCAGCTCTAGGCGGGTCGAATACGGTGCTTCCGTAAAAAAGCTATGCAGTTCATTGCTCTTCGTTCTTAATCATTGTTGCCGCGTGTCCGGTTGCGCAGGAAGGTTGGAATATCCAGCTGATCAGAGGTTGTCTGATTGCCGAACGGACGCAGATTCGCATTCTTATCCTTGTCCGCTGCCGGCTCACTGCTGGATGCAGGACGGCGAGCAGGCGCTACAGGGGAAGGCTTATGTTCAAAGCCGGTAGCAATTACCGTAACCTTGATTTCGTCCTTCATGCTCTCTTCGATAATCGCACCGAAGATCATATTCACTTCAGGATCGGAAGCAGAGGTAACAATCTCAGCCGCTTCATTAACCTCATACAAGGAGAGGTTGGAGCCGCCTGTAATGTTCATAATTACGCCGCGTGCACCTTC
This sequence comes from Paenibacillus phytohabitans, assembly GCF_013141775.1. Classification (GTDB taxonomy): domain Bacteria; phylum Bacillota; class Bacilli; order Paenibacillales; family Paenibacillaceae; genus Paenibacillus_AQ; species Paenibacillus_AQ phytohabitans. The sequence goes on along the minus strand of NZ_WHOB01000097.1, from coordinate 315,610 downwards.
GATGGAGGTTTCGAGGAGCGGGCTCATAATGGCTTTGCGGGCCGCTTCCGAGGCACGGTTCTCGCCGGTCGCAATACCGATACCCATAAGCGCTGAACCGCGCTCCGTCATAATTGTCTTCACATCGGCAAAGTCAAGGTTGATCAGGCCGGGAACGGCAATGAGATCAGATATCCCTTGCACAGCCTGGCGGAGTACATTATCCGCTTCACGGAATGCCTCCAGCATTGGTGTTTTCTTATCCACAATTTCCAGCAGGCGGTCATTCGGAATCACGATCAGCGTATCCACTTTTTCTTTCAACGCTTCGATTCCCAGTTCTGCCTGATTGGAACGTTTTCTGCCTTCAAAAGTAAACGGACGGGTCACGACGCCAACCGTCAATGCTCCGCACTCTCTGGCAATCTCGGCAATTACAGGCGCTGCGCCTGTTCCGGTACCCCCGCCCATACCTGCGGTTACGAATACCATATCTGCACCTTTAAGCGTATTTGAAATCAGATCGCGGGATTCTTCAGCCGCTTTCTTCCCCACCTCAGGATTGGCTCCAGCGCCAAGTCCGCGGGTCAGTTTATCCCCGATTTGCAGTTTATGCTCCGATTTGGCCATATGCAGCGCTTGGGCATCTGTATTAACCGTGATGAATTCAACACCCTGAACGCCATTTTCAATCATCCGGTTTACAGCATTGCTTCCGCCGCCGCCTACGCCGATGACCTTTATTTGGGCTAAGCTCTCCATTTCAAAATCAAATTCCAACATATTGTTTCCATCTCCCCCTTGAGTAGTGCTTGGATGGCCAGTCCAAGTATATCTGGACTTACACTTATATGAACTCGCTGAACATATTCTTTAGACGTTCTACCAGCCCCGGCTTCTTGGAAGAATCCTGGCTAGGTGCAGCACTTTGCTTGCTGCGGTTAACCGTCTTCTTATTGGCGCTTCCGCCGCTGCTTCGTCCGCGGAATCTGCGCACAACGGTATGGAGTATACCTACACCGCCGGTGAAGCCGGGGTCACGTACTCCAATATAATCAGGTACGGCAATACGTACGGAGGCTGCCAGCTCAGTCTGGGCGACCTTCAGGACACCCGGCATCGAAACGGTGCCACCCGTTAGTATATAACCTCCCGGAAGCTCATTGTAACCAAGCCGCTTCACTTCCTGGCGGATCAGATGGAAGATTTCTTGAACTCTGGGCTCAATAATCGCCGCCAGATCCTCCTGGTTGAATTCCTTCTCAACATTGCTGCCGATCCGCAGAACCTTGAACACGACATCCGAGGCGGCGTCATCAATCCAGGCACAGCCATATTTCAGCTTGACCTTCTCGGCCTGATCGGTAAGCGTTCGCAGACCGTATGCAATATCATTGGTTATAAATTCTCCTCCGATCGGAATCGTAGAGGTTGCGCACAAGGAACCTTCTTCATATACGGCTATCGTCGCCTGGCCGGCACCGATATCCACCAGTACTGCTCCCATTGATTTCTCATCCTTGGAAAGCGCTAATCCGCCTGCCCCGAGAGACATAAGCACAAGATCTTTAACCTTCAGACCTGATTTCTCCACGCAGCGCAGCAGATTATGTATTGGTGTCTTAGCCCCGGTAATGATCGTTGCTTCAACCTCGAGGCGAACTCCGATCATTCCGCGCGGATCTTGAATTCCTTCAAGCCCGTCGACGATATATTGCTTGGCGACAACATCAATGACTTCGCGCTCAGGAGGCAGTGCTATGACCTCAGCAGCCTTGATTACGCGGTCGATATCATCTTCGCCGATCTCACGGTCTTCATTCTGCACGGCAACTACGCCGTGACTGGATTGCAGGCCGATATGATTACCGGATATACCGACATACACCTCGGATATTTGAATACCGACCATTTGCTCCGCATGCTCTACGGCACTCTTGATCGATTGCACAGTCTGATCGATGTCTACAATCGCACCCTTGCGTATTCCTTCCGAATCAGCAGATCCAACGCCAATAATATTAAAGGTTCCATTGGTAACTTCCCCAATAATTGCCCGAACTTTGGATGTACCGATGTCCAAACTAACAATGATGTCATTGTTGCTCAAGCCCTATGGCACCTCCTGTTATAATCATAATGAATTGTGAAGCCAAATAAATAGAAAATACGCTTTGATCCCGGTCCCGGGAAACTTCTCTGTACATATTCAACATCCCTAATCCTTTCCCTCTTTTTTCTACAAATTTTTTGAATGGAATAATATAACAGCCTTTTGACATGCAAACAACTGCTTTCAATTTTGCGTAAAGCATATAAGTTCTTACCTTTTAAGAAATGACAGCTATATCCATGAATGCATTTCAAAAAATCCGCAGAAAAAAGAGGGATATTGCTTATTGCCCGTAAAACCGATTGTAGCATTTTTTCCGCTCTATTAGTAGGGACTATTTACTCTTGTGTGTCTGCATCCTCCCCGGAATCCTCAGCTTCCGTATGAAATGGGACATAAGAATCGGCCTCAAGCATCTTGATCAATCCCGGCTGCTCGTTTTCAATCACTTGATTCAGGTATTCCACTTTATCCTTAAGCAGTGAAATTGCCGTAATGACCTCAAACCGTGAACGTGTATACAGCTTGATACGGTCCGGAAAAGACAAAGTCGGGGAGGGGACGATCTCGGATATATCACTGGTCAGTTCATTCGGAATATCAGCCAGCGCCTGGCACAGCTTCGTCTTGTAAGGATCATCAGCCTTCCAGTTGGTTAATATCGGCTTCTCAACGGCAATCCCTGTATCCTTGACAGATACTGCAGCTCCGCTGGACAGAATCGCCTCAAGCGATCCAGCCTCATCCAGCTCGTATGCCACTGCGGGGAATTCCTTAATGCTGATGTTAATCACACCGGGGAATTTCTTGTCCACAGCCGCTTCCTGAACCGTCTTCAGTCCTGTCAGTGCACTTTCCACGGAATCTCCGGAGACCGCGAAGAACTGTCCGCCGATTGTAAGACCGCTTGCGGTAAGCAATTCCTCCCGGGATGTATATTTATCCCCCTGGAAATTGATAGCCGTAATCTTACTGACGGACGAACGGAAAAATATCACGGCCAGCAGCGCAATAAACAGCAGCAGCAGGATAATGGTGATTTTACGGCTCATTCTCTTACTGGGCTTGTCCTCTTTAAGAAGAGGCATTCGGGTTTTAGGCATTCTCATATCTCCGTAATAAGGCCCTGTCTCCTTCCCGCGCACTCGGGCCGAAGGAGACAGGGAGCTTTAATTGGCCAAATCCAGCGGGTCCGGCACAGGTACCTTGCGGCTAATGCGTGCACCCAGCTTCTGAAACAGTATCTCGATGCCGTCATATCCGCGGTCAATATGATGCGCCTGCTCAACAACGGTAGTTCCTTGAGCGGCAAGTCCGGCGATAACCAGGGCAGCTCCGGCACGCAGGTCGGTGGCTTCTACCGTAGCCCCGTATAATCTCTGCACTCCGCGTATAAACGCCCGGTTCAGGTCAATGGAAATGTCGGCTCCCATCCGGGCCATCTCCTCCACATGCTTAAAGCGTCCTTCAAATACAGTTTCTTTAATCACACTGAATCCGTCAGCCAGGGACAAAAGGACCATCACCTGGGATTGCAGATCTGTAGGGAACGAAGGATACGGGGAGGTTACAATTCTTTCTACTGCACGCGGACGCCCCATACAGCTGATATTAATTATATCATTGCAAACTGTAATTTGAACACCGGCACGCCTCAGAACATGAATCAGAGAAGTCAAGTGTCCTGCGTTGGTGTGGGTGAGCGTCACATTCCCCCTTGTAGCTGCAGCTGCGATCATTACGGTCCCGGCAACTATCCGGTCGGGAATGACCTCATAATTGCAAGGATACAGCTTGGAGACGCCCTGAATGGTGATCGTATCTGTTCCCGCACCGATGATTTGCGCACCCATCGCATTCAGGAAATTCTGCAGATCCTGAATTTCCGGCTCTCTGGCCGCTCCGGACACCGTTGTGGTCCCCTCCGCCATAGCGGCAGCCATCATGATATTCTCCGTGGCTCCGACGCTTGGATAATCCAGATGAATATCACAGCCTGTCAGTTTGGCAGCCCGGCAGCAGATCATCCCGCTGGTCTCCTCAATCTCCGCCCCGAGCAGCTTCAGACCCTGCAGGTGAAGATCAATTTTGCGTTCCCCGATGGCACAGCCGCCCGGCTGATAAATCGTTACTTCACCAAACCTGGACAGAAGCGGTCCCATTAGAAAAATGGAGGATCTCATCTGCCGCATTAAATCCTCCGGAACATGGGAGGTTGCGACGCAGGTTGTATCGACCGTAACTGTTTCATCTTCATGCACGGCCCTGCAGCCCAGCCTTTCCAGAATATCCAGCATAGTTTCGATGTCCAGCAGCTTCGGCACATTATGCAGTGAGTGAACTCCTTCGGCCAGCAGGCTTGCCGCCAGAATCGGCAGGGCCGCATTTTTCGCTCCATGGATACGTATGGTGCCTGACAGGGGATTTCCACCCTCAATCACCAATTTGTCCAATGTATCACCTCCGAGATTACCGCTCACCCACCGTTGGGCACTTCCTGTACACAGATCAACAGAAATAGGCCGGGAAGCTACCCCGCTCCACATTTCATGAACTGGAAGTGCTCTGGGTGATTGTCACGATTATAGGATCATCCTATGTTCGTGACCTCTCGTGTGTGACAATGTAAGCCCGGGATTCTAGCGTTTCCGGCCTGCGGCCAATCTGCGGAGCTCGGCGACAACCAGCGAGGCGGAGTCTCTTTTACCCAGCCGCCTTGAGGCATCAGACATACTGCGGCGTGCAGCGTCCGCTCCGATAATCTTATGCACCGCTGCGAATAGTGCGTCGCCGCTTAAATCCTTCTCCAGCAGCACAACGGCTGCCCCTTCACGTTCAAGCTGTCTGGCATTCGCTTCCTGGTGATTATTCGTCACATTGGGAGAAGGGATAAGCACAGAGGGAATGCCTAGCGCAGTAATCTCTGCAAGAAACGATGCCCCCGCCCGGTTCACGATGAGTGAAGTACAGGCCAATACCTCGGGCATATTATGAATATACGGAAGAATATGCAGGGAGTTCGGCAAGCTTCCGAGCTTCTCACGCACAGCTTTACGGGTTTCCTCGAAATAAGCCTCTCCGGTAACGTACACATAGTGAACACCATTACCCTTACCCACAAACGGAGCCATTTCAATCATCGCCCGGTTAATTGCCCTGGCGCCTCCGCTGCCTCCGACTACCAGCACAACCGTACTGCCTTCAGGAATCCCCAGTGAAGCGAATCCCCGCTGCGGGTTGGCAGTCATTACCGTAGTTGCCCGGGGGTTGCCTGTGTAGATTACGTTCTTAGCCCCCGGAAAAGCCGGCTCCGTGCCTTCAAAACTTACGGCGACCGTATCGGCATACCGGCTGAGGAAGCGGTTGGTCAGGCCGGGGATCGCGTTCTGTTCATGGATAAGCGTCGGGATGCCTAGCCGGGATGCAGCGTACACTACCGGCCCGCAGACATATCCGCCTGTGCCGATGACAACATCCGGCTTGAACTCCCGCAGCATGGCTTTGGAGGCCTTCACCCCCTTCAGGAAACGCATTACCGTCTTCACATTGTCCATTGAGAGCTTACGGCGGAAGCCGGTAATATCAATCGCTTTAAAGGGCAGATTCTCTTGGGGAACAAGCTTGCTCTCCAGACCGCGTTTGCCCCCGATATACAGGAAGACGGATTTCTCTTCTTCGGATTCCAGCTGTCTGGCTACGGCTACGGCCGGATAGATATGTCCGCCCGTACCGCCGCCGCTTAATACAATACGCATGTCTTTCACCTCGCATAACGGGATAAATTAAGTAGAATGCCAAGGGCTGTAAGCATCAGGGTCAGCGATGAGCCTCCATAGCTGATCAGCGGAAGCGTAATGCCGGTAACCGGCATCAGGCCGATAACCACACCGATGTTGATGATCACCTGAATAGCAACCATACAGACGATACCTACGGCCAGATAGCTGCCGAAACGGTCCGGCAGACTCATCGCTACCTTCATTCCGCGCCAAATTAGAATCAGGAAGAGCAGCAGCACTGCCAGCCCCCCGATAAACCCCAGCTCCTCAGCCAATATGGAGAAAATAAAATCGGTCTGCGGCTCCGGCACATAGCTGTACTTCTGCCGGCTCATGCCGAGACCCAAGCCCCCCAGTCCTCCGGGTCCAATCGCGTACAGCGACTGTATGATCTGATATCCGGCCCCGAGCGGATCGGACCAGGGGTCCAGGAAGGCCGTAATCCGCTGCAGACGGTAGGGTGCGGCGGCAATAAGCCCCACGAACCCGGCAACACCCAGTGCGCCCAGGGAGAGCAGATGCTTCATCCGGGCCCCTGCCGTGAAGACCATCATCAAGGCAGCCCCGAACATGACAGTGCCTGTACCGAGATCCGGCTGGAGCATGATCAGCGCAAAAGCGGAACCGATCAGCGCAAGCGGCGGAAGCAGGCCGCGGGTGAAGCTGGAAATATCGTAATCCTCTGTTCCGAGCCATTTGGCGAGAAAGAGGATCATCCCCATCTTCATGAACTCCGAGGGCTGAATGCCGAAAGAACTGATTCCCAGCCAGCTGCGCGCACCGCCGCGCACGACCCCGATGCCGGGAACCAGCACCAGCACCAGCAGTACGAAGCAGAAAATCAGGGCCGGCCTGGCGAACTTCTTCAGCACCACATAATCCGTATTCGCGGTGATGAACATGGCGATAAGACCCAGGCCTGCGAACAGCAGCTGTCTTTTGACAAAATAAAACGAGTCGCCATAATTGCGGAAGCCCAAAACGGACCCGGCGCTGTATACCATTACCATACCGATGGCCAGCAAAGCCAATATCGGAAGCAGCAGCCAGATATCGGGCGCATGACGGGATTTGTTCATCAGGAGCACACCTCTTGCATCCGTAGTAGGGGCTTATCCACCCCCCTACTTAAAGGTTATGCACCGCCTCTTTAAAAATACGCCCGCGCTCCTCATAGGATGTAAACATATCCCAGCTGGCACAGGCAGGAGAGAGGAGAACTACATCTCCTGCTTCCGCAAGAGCGGAAGCCTCCCGCACGGCCTCTTGCAGCACGGCGGCGGCGCTCTCCCCATTATCGACGGAGATGATTGTCTTTACTCCTGCCAGCTGCGCAACCGCGGCCAGCTTGTCCTTCGTCTCCCCAAGAGCCACCAGTGCCTTGACGTTCCCGCCGAGGACAGGCAGCAGCTCCATATAATCAGAACCGCGGTCCAGCCCTCCGGCAACGAGGATGACCGGCTTCTTGAAGGACCCCAGCGCCATGGCTGTAGCTTTGGAATTGGTAGCCTTGGAATTGTTATAGTAGGCGGCTCCCGCCTTGTCAGTCACATATTCCAGCCGGTGCTCCACACCGCGGAAGGAAGCCAGCACTCCGCCAAGCACTGCCGGGTCCGCGCCTGCGGCAATGGCGATGCCGCAGGCGGCCAGTGCATTCTCCACATTGAAGCGGCCCGGAAGGCCGATTGAATCCACATCGGCTATTTCGGTCTCGCTCTCCGTATAATCCCGGTAGATGATCACCCGCTTCAGAGCATCTTCTGTCTCCGGCACAAAGGATGGACGGACAAAGATGCCCTGAACCAGTTCTTCGGTCATGGAGAAGGGCAGGATTCCTGCTTTGATATAAGGAACCAGCTCGCGGCACACCGGATCATCCCAGTTCAGTACAGCCGTGTCGCTTGGCCCCTGATTCGCGAACAGCTTGGATTTGGAGGCCACATAATCCTCCATCCCCCCATGATAATCCAGATGGGTCTCGGCAACATTCAACAGGGCAGCGACCTTGGGCCGAAAGGCTTCCGTGCCCTTGAGCTGGAAGCTGCTGAGCTCGACAACCATCCAGTTGTCCACGTCAGCCTCCTGAGCGGCCTGACAGAGCGGCGTACCGATGTTCCCGGCAACTATAGGCCTCATCCCCGCTGCCTCCAGCATACGGCCAACCCAGGTCGTTGTAGTCGTCTTCCCGTTGGAGCCCGTAATACCGATCATAGGTGCGGCGCAGAGATGGTAAGCCACCTCTACCTCCGTTACGACTTCGATGCCAAGCCCAAGAGCCTGCTGCACCGGAGCCACGGAATAGGGAATCCCCGGATTCTTAACAACAAGCGCAACACCCTCATGAATCAGCCCCTCCGGATGCCCGCCGCATATAACAGAAATTCCCAAAGATTCCAGTTCGGAAGCTTCGGGACTTTGATCTCTTTCCTTTTTATCATTGACCGTTACAACCGCGCCGCGCTCATGCAGCACCTTGGCCACCTGGACGCCGCTTTTGGCGAGCCCCAGGACGACCACTTCTTCACCACGGTACAAATCCGGATGCTTCATATGTTACAACCCCTTGATGAGATATAGTCCAACAGCCGCGAGCACCAGGCTCACCGCCCAGAAGGAGACAACCACACGCCACTCCGACCAGCCGCCCAGCTCAAAGTGATGATGGATCGGGCTCATTCGGAACACCCGTTTGCCCCGTGTTTTGAACGAAGCAACCTGAATAATTACGGACAGCATTTCGACTACGAAGACACCGCCGATCACCACGAAGAGCAGCTCGGTCTTCGTTACAATGGCAATCGCGCCAATCGCGCCGCCAATCCCGAAGGAGCCGAAATCACCCATGAACACTTTAGCCGGATGGGCATTGAATACCAGAAAGCCAAGTACTGCACCAATCATCGCTGCAGCGCAGACACCGGCAGCAATGGAGGTTGCCTGCATGGCGACTACAGCAAAAGCAGCGAGCGCGATCGCACTGACACCGGACAGCAGTCCGTCCACACCATCCGTGAAGTTAACCGCATTGGTTACCGCCATCATCATCAGGACAATAAACGGATAGTAGAACCAGCCGCCCCAGTCAAAGCTCACCGATGTTCCCGGAATGCTGATGTTTGTATGATGTCCGCCGGAAATGAGCAGGGCGCAGAGAATGATACCAACCAGCAGCTGGCCGGCAAGCTTCTGGCGTGCCGTCAGCCCTAGGGAACGTTTGAAGGCAATTTTAATATAGTCATCCAGGAAACCGATCAGACCGTAACCCAGCGTAGCTACCAGAAGTACGTAGAAATCCGAATTAATCACCGAAAATTTCAGAAAAGACAACGTGAATGCCACCATGATGATAATTCCGCCCATTGTAGGCGTTCCCGCCTTCTTCAGATGGGTCTGAGGCCCGTCGTCGCGAACCTGTTGTCCGAACTTCATCCGGCGCAGCAGCGGGATAATCAGCGGAGCGGCAATGACCGCAAGGATAAAGGACACAGCAATAGTCAGCAGAAGTAATTGATAATCCATGGGTACACCCCCTCCATTAGTTTAAGTCAGCTTCAGAATATTCTTTCAGGCGGTGAAGCACTTCCTCCAGACGCATCCCCCGGGACGCTTTGAAGAGTACTACATCCCTGGGCCCACATTTGGTATTCAAGGCCGTGATTAAGGCTTCTTTGTCTTCAAAAGCAAATACATGTCCGGCCCCGAATCTCTCCGCCGCAGCCGCAGCAATATGAGCAGCGAGCGGTCCGTAAGTGTATACCTCATCCGTCGATGCAGGATCGAGATAGCTGCCGATCTGCTGGTGGAACAGAACTTCATCAGGCCCAAGTTCCAGCATGTCCCCCAGCACTGCGATTTTGCTCCCGCTGCACTTCATGGACTGCAGCACATCTATCGCTGCTCTCATGGACGTAGGGCTGGCATTGTAAGCATCGTTCAGCAGCGTCAGCCCGTTCGCTGCCTGCATCACTTCAATCCGCATGCCGGTCAGCTTAAGCCCGGCTAATCCGGTCTCTATATTCTCGTCAGTCACACGGAAATGCCGGGCAACCGCTAGTGCAGCGAGTGCGTTAATGACATTGTGACGCCCCGGCAGAGGCAGCGTGAAGGCACGCTCGGCATGAAGATGCGAAGTGAAGGTCATTCCAGCGCCATGAGTCATGAGACCTGAAGGATAGTCATCATTGTCTCCGGACAGCCCGAAACGGAAGCTGAGCATCCCTTCCGGCGGATTAAACCCGGGCTCTGCCATAACTTCTGCGAGCAGCGGTTCATCCCCGTTATAGATGAGTAGGCCGCCCGGCTTAAGTCCGTCCACAATCTCAAGCTTCGCCCGGGCAATTTCCTTGCGGGACCCGAGCTGCAGCAGATGGGATTCGCCCACATTGGTAATCACAGCCACATCAGGGGCAGCTATCCTGGACAGCAGGGCAATCTCACCGCGCGAGCTCATGCCCATCTCCAGCACAGCAATCTCAACATCACTGTCCATGGAGAGAATCGTAAGCGGCAGACCGATGTGATTATTGAAATTGCCCTGTGTTTTGTGTACCTTGTACTGCACTTCAAGAAGAGCGGTAATCATATCTTTGGTCGTTGTCTTGCCATTGCTGCCTGTCACGGCGACTACACGCGGCGCGAGCTCCCCCAGATATGCCGAGGACAGTCTCTGCAAAGCGGCCAGTGTATCCTCAACCAGAATAACAGGACCGCCTTCAGGCGCAGGCCCCTTATCCCGCTGCCAGAGCGTAGCGGCCGCTCCTGATGCCAGAGAGGCAGCAGCGTAATGATGGCCGTCAAAGTTGTCTCCGGCCAGCGGAACGAACAGGCAGGCAGGCGTAATTTTGCGGGAATCGGTTACGACTCCCGCAAGTTCAATATCCTTATCTTCAGCAGAGGACAGCTCTCCCCCGCACATTCCCGCGATAGTATACAGCGTTCTTGTAATCAATAGCTTCGGCCCCTTATCACTTCTTTGGCTACGATGCGGTCATCAAAATCATGAACGACCCCGCCGATTAGCTGATAGGTCTCATGACCTTTCCCCGCAATCAATACTACATCGCCGGGGCTTGCCATTTCAATAGCTTTTCTGATCGCTTCCCGCCGGTCGGGAATCATCTCATACCGTTCCTGTGATACGCCGTCCTCAAGAAGTCCCGCTTCAATATCGCGCAGAATCAGCAGCGGATCCTCTGTCCGGGGATTGTCGGAGGTAACCATGACATGATCACTGTATTTGGCAGCTATTTTGCCCATCAGCGGCCGTTTGGTCGTATCCCGGTCTCCCCCGCAGCCAAAGACGGTAATTACCTTGCCGGCAGCGAATTCACAGACAGCCTTCAGCACATTCTCCAGACCATCCGGCGTATGCGCGTAGTCTACGATGACCGCGAAATCCTGTCCGGCATCCACAGACTCGACACGTCCGTCCACACCGGCTACTGACTCCAGACTGGCTTTGATATCTTCCAGCGGCACATCCTCCAGCAGAGCAGCAGTAATGGCCGCAAGTGCATTATAGACATTGAACTTGCCGACCATCCGGAGCGAAATATCTGTCTCCCCCTTAAACGTATCCACATGGAAAAAAGTTCCTTTGGACGTGATCGAAATTTGAGAGGCCCGGACATTGGCAGGGTTGTCGATACCATATGTAATCACTTCCGCAGCGGTCTGGTCAGCAAAATAACTGCTTGCTGCATCATCCGCGTTGAGAACTGCATATTTACGCTCTTCCTTCCACGGAGAGATCACATTGCCAAGCCGCGAGAAGAACAATGCCTTAGCCGCGCGGTACTCCTCCATCGTATGGTGATAATCCAGATGATCCTGAGTCAGGTTAGTGAATATCGCTGTGCGGTAGTCCGTTCCCTTCACCCGTCCCTGCTGAAGTGCATGGGAGGATACCTCCATCACACAGCACTGCACTCCTTTGGAGGCCATATCGTTCAAAGTGCGCTGAAGCTCAAGCGATTCCTGCGTAGTACCGGACATCGGATAGCTTTGTCCGTCATAACGCATCTGAATCGTCCCGATCAGCCCCGTCTTCACGCCATGGTCCTGCATGATTTTCTCAATCAGATACGTAGTGGTGGTTTTGCCGTTGGTCCCGGTAATCCCAATCATCTTCATCCGGCTGCTGGGTGAGCCGAAGAACGCATTCGACAGCACGGACATCGCAAACCGGCAGTCATCTACCACGATCTGCGGCAGATCGATTTCCAGCTTCCGCTCACAGACTAGGGCAGCCGCACCGCTTGCGGCTGCCTGCGGTGCGTAATCATGTCCGTCCACTGTATGGCCGGGCAGGCAAATGAACAAATCGCCCGGCTTAACCTTGCGGGAATCCACCTGCAAATCCGTAATCTCGGTCTCACCTTCCCCGTATAGACGCGAAGCGGCAAGACAGGATGACAATTCATTAATTTTCATAGTAATCCCTCACTCTACATTTGTCAGACTACCCTATTATTCACTGGAAGTTCCCATATAAATCCGGATGGTTGAACCCTGCTCCACTCTTGCCCCCGCTTTGGGTGCCTGATTAATCACTGTATTGCCTGATCCGGAGCGGGCCAGCATGAAATTCATGTTCAAATCCTCATAAATATCCTGAACGGTAGCTCCTGTTAAATCGGGAACTGTTACAATCGGAGTCTCCCCATATTTATAGGTCTTCGGCAGCTGATCCTTACGCTGCGGAACCTTCAGATAATGAAGCGAATCCTCAAGAATATTCTGGACGATCGGAGCTGCTACCACACCCCCAAACTGAATTCCCTTGGGATTGTCAACTGCAGTGTAGACTACGATCTGCGGATCATCCGCTGGTGCAAATCCGATAAAAGAAACGATATGCTCCGTAGGAGAATACCGGCCGTTAATAACCTTCTGTGCCGTCCCTGTCTTGCCGCCCACACGGTAGCCGTCAATAAACGCCGGCCGGCCTGTGCCTTTGGCAACCACGCTCTCAAGGGCGGCCCGCACCTTCTTCGAAGTCTCCTCCGAGATCACCTGCCGCACTTCCTCCGGCTCTACCTCGGATACTATATTACCGGTATCCGGATTAATCCAGGCTTTGGCAACATGCGGAGTATACAGCCTGCCGCCGTTAATTGCTGCAGACACCGCAGCAATCTGCTGGATCGGTGTTACGGATACCCCTTGGCCAAAGGCCGTGGTAGCAAGCTCGACCGGACCTACCTGCGCCGGCTTGAACAGAATCCCGTTCGCTTCACCGTTGAGGTCGATCCCTGTCTTCGTGCCAAACCCGAAATCACGGATATACTTAAACAGGGTATCCTTGCCGAGACGCTGTCCCAGGGCAACAAACCCGGGGTTGCAGGAGTTCTCCACCACTTCAAGGAACGTCTGGCTTCCGTGGCCGCCTTTTTTCCAGCAGCGCAGCTTGGCACCGCCCACTTCAATATATCCCGGATCGAAAAAATGCTCATGCTGCAGATCAACCTTCCCCTCCTGCAGTGCAGCAGCCAGGGTAATGATCTTGAAGGTGGACCCCGGTTCGTACGTCATCCAGATCGGCAGATTCCGGTTATATACATCGGCATCGTATTCCTTATAGGAGCCCGGCTCATAACCCGGACGGCTTGCCATGGCTAGAATCTCACCATTGCGGGGGTCCATCGCAATCGACCAGGCACCTTGCGCCTGATACTTCACCATGGCCTGATCCAGCTCGCGTTCCATGATCGACTGAATCTGCTTATCAATCGTCAGCTGCAGGCTCAGCCCGTCCTGCGGCTCGGTATACTTCTCCGAGGAGCCAGGCATCAGCCGTCCTCCGGCATCGGACAGATACGATATATTGCCAGCGCTGCCCTGAAGCAGCTTATCGTATATGCTCTCTATCCCGGTGATCCCCTGATTGTCTATTCCCGTGAAGCCGAGAATATGTGCGGCTAAATCGCCAAAGGGATAATACCGTTTGTTATCCTCAGCCACAACGATGCCCGGCAGCTGCAAATCACGGATGCTCGCGGCAAGCTCCATCGTAATTTTGCGGCCGCCGGGCTGCAGTTTCACCGAGGCTTTCTTTTGGGTCAGCAGAGTGACCAGCTTCTCCTCGGTCATACCGAGCAGCGGAGCCAGCTGCTTCGCGGTCTGTTCCTTTTCCTTCACCTGCACAGGAATGGCATAGATCGTTGGCGAGCTGATATTATAAGCCAGTGCAACGCCCTCCCTGTCCAGAATCTCGCCGCGTTTGGCGGTGAAGGGAATATTCCGCCGCCAGGATTCCTCAGCCTTGGCGCTCAGCTTCTCCCCTTGTGATAACTGTACATAGGCAAGACGCACGGCCAGCGAACCGAACAACACGGCCAGTCCCAGCAGCGTCCACAGCATTCTCCGCCGAGTTACGACTTTCGAAACCTTCATTCCGTTCTCCCCGCTTTCGCTCGTATAGACATGATCTCTTATCTTCATGACTATTCGGGACAAACAGGGGTTAGAACAAGCCTATACAGGCGCTACTCCGCAGAATCCTCTGCATCGGGGTCAACGTTGACGGCTACAGGGATATTCTCCCCGTATTCATTCAGGGGACTGAGCTTCAGAGAAATATGCGTTTTGTTGTTATTCTTGGTCTGCGTCTGCTCTGTGACATAACCTTCGCCCTCAACCGTTATCCCTACTTTGAGCAGATTGAGAATTTCCAGGGCATCACGCAAAGATTCTCCCTTCAAATCGGGAATAGTTATTGCTTCATCCTGCTGGGTAAGCAGATAAATCCGCTGTCCGGCGGCAAGCTTTGTGCTCTTATCCGGATATTGGCTGATTACCTTTGCCCCTGTGCCGACAATCTCGAAGTCAAAGCCTTGATTAAGGAGCAGCTGTCTGGATTCCTTAACGGTTTTGTTCACGAGATCAGGTGTACTGCGCAGCTCTGAGGAGTCAGCCGCCAGCTTGACTGACGTTTTGCTTCCCACTGTGTTATCCGATTCAACCGTTTTGGGTACGCCCATATATTGCAGGGACTGCGAGACTATCTCTTTGAAAATAGGTCCGGCTGCGGCTCCGCCGCCGGCAGCATCCGCAGGCTCATCAATTACGACGAATACCGCGATCTTCGGATTATTGGCCGGAGCGTAGCCGAGGAAGGAGGCAAGTACCTTATCCCGGTCATACCCGCCCTTGCCGTCAGGCTTAATCGCCGTTCCGGTCTTGCCGGCCACCCGGTATCCTTCGATATAAGCATGCCGTCCGGTTCCGATTACCTGGTCTGCCACGACCTGCTCGAGGTAGCTGCCGGTTTCGCGGGCGCTTTCCTCTGAAATCACCTGCCGTACAACCTCCGGCTGAGTCACCGTAGTCTTGCCTGTATTAGGATCGGTAACTTCCTTCACTACATGCGGCACCATCAGCTTGCCGCCGTTCGCAATCGCAGCCATCGCCGTGAGCTGCTGAATCGGTGTAACCAGCAGCTTGCCATGGCCATAGGCCAAGGTAGCATTCTCTATCGGCCTGTTCGGATTCGGGTTGACAATACCGGTGGTCTCACCCGGAAGGTCAATGCCTGTCTTTTCCGTAAAGCCGAAATCCTTGATATATTTCAGCAGCTTTTCCTGGCCCAGCAGCTCATAACCAATCTTGACAAAGGCTACGTTACTTGAACGTTTGACCCCTTGAAGCAAGGTGATATCTCCATAACCGGCTCTGTTCATATCATAGATCGGTTTGCTGTACCCTTTGATCCGGATAGAGCCCGAATGGACGGTCTCTTCGGGATTAAACAGCTTCTCCTGAACGGCACCGGCCAGCGGTACAATCTTGAACGTGGAGCCCGGCTCAAATCTCGACATGATCGCGTGGTTATAGAAGCCAGCCGCATCCTGATTAAGGTCATAATATTCATTGGGATTGAAGGTCGGCATATTTGCCAGTCCCAGAATCTCCATCGTATTCGGATCGGCAGCAATGACGCTTATCGACTTTGGTTTGTACTCGGCATAAGCCTTCTTCATCGCCTCTTCGATATAGTGCTGAATGGTGCTGTCGATGGTCAGCTTGAAATTGCTTCCGTTCACTACAGGCTGGTAGCTATCCTGCGAATCGGGCAGCTTGATTCCCTTGCCGTCACTCTGATAATTCAGCTTACCATCCGTACCGGAGAGCTGTTTGTCGAAGTACTTTTCCAGACCCATGACCGCATTGCCGTCCCTGTCGGTGTAGCCCAGAATATGCGCAGCCAGCGAATCCTTCGGATAATAACGCTTCTGCTCCCTTACGAGACCTACACCCGTTTCCAGGGTATCATGCTCTTTCTTGAGCTTGTCCACAAAAGCCGTTACCTTATCGGCCAGATCCTGATTAATCTTCCAGCCTTCGTTGCGGATCTCCCGGTTCTTATAGTAGTTGCCCTTATCGTCTTTGGCCTCTACCAGTTTCTTCAGCTGATCTTCAGGCTTGCCAAGCAGTTCATTCAGTCCCTGGATGACCTCCTGGCCGATCCCCTTCTCGGCAATGACCTCGGGGTCAACCACAACAGTATAGGCAGGAACGTCACTGGCCAGAACACTGCCGTTACGGTCTTCAATCACACCGCGGACCGCCTTGATGGTTGAAGTATGTGCCCACTGCGTAGCTGCTTCCTTCTGCCACTTTTCACTCTGCATTACCTGAATCCAGAAAACTCTGCCGACTAAAACAAGAAAAAAGAGGGTAATACACCCTCCTATAAACAGCGTGCGAAGTTTTATTCTTTTTACCATAGCAAACCTCACAGATTCTATTATTGCGATTGAAGTCAATCGCTGATTAGTTGCCGGCTTTGTCAGTGACCTGTTTACTAAGCGGTACATAGATTGTTGAATCTACAGGAGGAGTCTTATATCCCATCTCTTCCGCCCGCTTGACCACCGTCTGTTCAAGGGTCTGCTTCTCCATCTGATAGGTAGCAATTTGCTTCTTGCTCTTCGCGATCTCGCTATCCAGCTTCTGTGCCTGCAAGTTCAAATCATAAATATGGACGTAACGCCAGATCAGGGCGGCAGATACCAGGATAAAGGCTCCCAGCGTCATCATATACAAAAGCTTCTCCTGCAGCGGAAGCACTCTCCGCCTGGTGACGACTTTTGTCTTCTCACGGTAAAGCGGGTTTACCTCTTCTTTTCTCTTGGGTTGAACTGCTAAATTGCCGCGGGTATAGGCCATCTCTGACTCTCCTTTATCGTCATTTACAATTTCTCTGCAATGCGCAGTTTGGCTGAACGGGCACGTGAATTAAGCTCCAGTTCTTCTTCTCCGGGTACGATGGGCTTGCGGTTAATCAGTTTCAGGGTTCCTTTGGCGCCGCACACGCAGTAGGGCAGATCAGGCGGACAGGTACATCTGCTTAAATAGCTGCTGAAAATCTGTTTGCAGATCCGGTCCTCCAGCGAATGGAAGGTAATTACGGATACTCTTCCCTCAGGTGCAAGGCAGCGTACAGCAGCATGCAGGCCATCCTCAAAAGCTCCCAGCTCATCATTGACAGCAATCCGCAGGCCCTGGAAGCTCCGTTTGGCAGGATGTCCTCCTGTTCTCCGCGCAGCCGCTGGAATGCCCTCTTTAATCAGCTCAGCCAATTCTCCGGTGCCCTCCACCGGACGTTCTTCCCGGCGCTCCACAATTTTGCGGGCAATCCGCCGTGAGAACTTCTCTTCTCCATACTGGAAAAGCACACGGGCAATTTCCTGTTCACTCCAGGTATTGACGATATCGGCCGCAGTCAGCTGTGCCGACTGGTCCATCCGCATATCCAGCGGAGCATCGTGATTGTAGCTGAAGCCCCGCTCCCCTTCGTCAAACTGCGGAGAAGATACCCCCAGATCGAACAGAATCCCGTCCACTTGGGGAACTCCGTCCTTTTGCGGAACAAAAGGCAGTTCCTTCAGCACTTGCTCGAGGTCACGGAAGTTGGTCTTAACCGTAACCACTTTGTCTCCGTACTCGGCCAATCTCTCTTTGGCATTGTTCAGCGCCCAGTCATCCTGGTCCAGACAGATCAGCCGGCCTTCGCCGCTAAGCTTGGATGCAATAAGCGAACTGTGCCCGGCTCCTCCGAGCGTACAGTCAACATATATACCATCCTTCTTGATGTGCAGCCCTTCTGTCGCTTCTTCCTTAAGCACCGTGATGTGGTGAAACAAGCTGCATCCCTCCAAGGCAGTAATTCGAATTGTATGTTTTATAGATCAAAATTGAAATCAACCAATTTCTCGGCAATCTCGTTGAACGATTCCTCTGACTGTTCGAAGTACTGCTCCCATAGCTCCTTGTTCCAGATCTCCACCCGGTTCGAAACGCCCAGAATAACACAGTCCTTGTCCAGCTTGGCATATTGCCGCAGATTCCCCGGCAGATTCACCCTGCCTTGCTTGTCCCATACACATTCGGTCGCTCCCGAGAAAAAAAAGCGGCTGAAGGCACGGGCATCCGATTTCATCAGTGATAGGCTTTTAAGCTTTTGCTCCATGATTCCCCATTCTTCCATGGGATAAACAAACAAGCAGGAGTCGAGGCCGCGGGTCGCCACGAAGGAGGTTCCGAGCAATTCACGGAATTTAGCCGGGATAATGATCCGGCCTTTGTCGTCAATGCTATGCTGGTATTCCCCCATAAACATGATCTTTCCCCACCCCTAAGTACCGATTCCCCACTTTGCCCCACTTTTCACCACTTAAGCATAATAGATTCGCCATTAAAAATCAAAAACCTTTTTCCGAAGCAAGGTAATTTTTTCTTGTTTGTCAAGTGGCTCTGCAATATTCCGTAAAAAATAAAAACCCGGGCCAGTTGATTGGCTCCGGGTTTTGCAGATCCATTCTTTAGTCGTTCAGATTCCAGCTGTCCAGGTAGTCCACCTGTGCCTGCGTCAGGCTGTCAATGGCGATTCCCAGACTCTCCAGCTTATAACGCGCAACCTGCTCATCAAGCTCATACGGAACATTCTCCACCTTGACGCCGATATCTTTATAATTATCATTCACATATTTGAGGGATAATGCCTGCAGCGCAAAGGTGGTATCCATAATTTCTGCCGGATGGCCATCGGCTGCGCCCAGGTTCACCAGACGTCCTTCAGCCAGCAGGTACAGCTTGCGTCCATCCTTCAGCAGATACTCTTCAATATTCTTCCGCACCGTCCGCTGGGAGGTGGAGCGTTCAGCCAGCTCCGGCTTGTTCACTTCAACATCGAAGTGTCCGGCATTACAGAGGATCGCACCATCCTTCATGACATCATAATGCTCGCCGCGGATAACATACCTGTTGCCGGTAACGGTTACGAAGAAGTCGCCGCGCTTCGCTGCTTCCAGCATTGGCATCACATGGAATCCGTCCATGTGGGCTTCTACGGCCTTAATCGCATCCACTTCAGTAACAATCACGTTCGCTCCGAGACCCTTGGCCCGCATCGCTACACCTTTACCGCACCAGCCGTAGCCCACTACAACCACTGTCTTGCCGGCTACAATCAGGTTGGTTGTGCGAACAATGCCGTCCCATGCCGATTGGCCTGTGCCATAGCGGTTATCGAACAAATATTTACAATAGGCATCATTTACAGCCACCATCGGGAACTTCAGCATGCCTTGCTTCTGCAGCGCCTTCAGCCGGATAATTCCTGTAGTTGTTTCTTCAGCGCCGCCGCGGATATTCTCCATCAGGTCAGGACGCTCAGAATGCAGCAGTGTGGCGAAATCTCCGCCGTCATCGATAATCAGATCCGGCTTGCTCTCCAGCGCCTTGATGTTCAGCGCCTTGAATTCTTCTGGTGACGGATTATATTTGGCGAACACGGTGATGCCGTCCTCAACTAATGCGGCACACACATCATCCTGTGTGGACAGCGGGTTCGAGCCGGTAATCGTAACTTCGGCACCGCCAGCCTGTACCACCTTGGCCAGGTAAGCGGTCTTGGCTTCCAGGTGAAGCGTGATCGATACCTTAAGGCCCTTGAACGGCTGCTCCGCTTCGAACTGCTCACGGATACGGTTCAGTACCGGCATATGCTGGCGAACCCAGTCGATTTTGAGATGCCCCTCGGGCGCGAGCGACATATCGGTTACGATACTATTTTCCTTGGACAAAGAACTCATGTTATAACCTCCTAAAATATATTCCTACATATAAATGATGCGGTGTGTTCCGCTGTAATCGGCGGGTACGGCCATTAGTTCCTCCAGCCAGCCCGGACCGTAACGGTTCAGATAATACATCATATTATATACTCTCTCCTGCAGTTTACCCAGAGGCATAACGGACAGCTCAATCCGTTCCCACTGCCGCAGCGCCGCCTCATTCTGCTTCTCCATCGCATCCAGTGCTTTGCCCTGCAGGAAGGAAATCTGATCCATAATCTTGTCCTTGTTGCTGTTCCCCAGCTTCAGCAGACCTGCCTGAATTCCGCCAAGCTGCTCAATCAGCGGCTCGTACATCGCGGAGAATGCGGCTTTGGTCTGTTCAAACCGTTCTTCAATCTTCAGCTCATCCTGCGCCGTTAACCACTCTTTGCGTTTATCATCCAGACCAAGACGTACATCCGTGAAGGATAGTCCGTATTTATCCATATGCTTGTGAAGCGTTCCCTCTATGACTGTAAAAGACATGCGCGGAATAATCAGCGGCATTTGTCCGCCCATCACCTTAAAGGCCTGATGCGGAATCGCCCAGTAAGCCATTTCTCCTTGTCCCAGCACCGTAGCCAGCACTGGCAGTACATAGTCCTGCATCAAAGGCCGTGTCAGCACGTTGTTGCTGAACCGCTCAGGGTGGCTCTCCAACAGCTCCAGCAGCTCTGTGCGGGAGAATGATACCACCGATTTCCGGTCTGTGAATCTGTCCCCCTCCTTATGGAGCAGAAGCCTTGCGCCTTCATGGATATAAAAGAGGTTGGCATTCCCGGGTGTCACATCCGCCTGCAGCACGTATCCGCCCGCAGCAATACGATCAGCCGCTGCGGTGTAGGCAGCCTCGAGTTCGTCATTGCGCTTGATCATTGCAGCAAACATTGGCATTTCAAGTCTGCGCAGCGCGGAATCGGCAGAATCCAGCAGAATCAGCCCGTATTGCCCAAACAGAGAACCCATCAGCTTGGCAAAAGCTGCAGTCATATTGTCCGCACCCAGCGAAGCTGCTGTGACAAACTCCATAACCTGCGGCTTGAATTCGCTATCCTGCAGCAGTCCGTCCAGCTGCCCTATAGCCTGAAGCCAGCTCTCTGCTTCCACCTTGATTTCACTGACAGAAGAACGCGGACCTTCGCCTTTATCCAGCTTAATCCGCGTAATTTCGCCCGTCCGGTTCAGTACATAGGTATGGTTGACTTCATCCCAGTCATGATCTTCACCGGCAATCCAGAACAGCGGAACAACGGGACGCCCAAGCTGGGCTGCTGCTTCCCGCGCAGCCTGAATTGCAGTAATAGCCTTATATACTACAAAGAGCGGACCTGTGAACAAACCGCTCTGCTGGCCGCCTGTGACCACCAGCGTATCCGGCTGCTCCAATAAGTCAAGGGAGCGCATTACCGCATCATGGGCATTATGCTCTGCGTTATAGCTGCGTAGGTATGAAACAACCCCGGTACGGTCTGCACGGAGGCTTGCCGTTCCATCAAGCCATTCTGCGCGCTTAACCCGGCTCTCCCGGTTGCGGAAATCCCCGCCGTACAAATGTCCTACAGTTTCATATTGATGTATATAGTCACTGGCGAGCGCAGATCCGCCAGGAAGTGGTTCCGGTACAACATTCATATGCAATTGCCTCCTGTTCTACTATAACCTGCTGTATGTAATCATAAATCGGTAAACCCTTTATGATTGTATCCAAAGTTAGGTGCGGCGTCAAAGAAAGAAGCGCCGGCATGGAGCTATACAAGCTTATATTGAAAGAATAGGCGAGAGCTGAACGCTCCCGCCTACGGTTATGCTGCTGTTAAATTTTAAGCGAACTGTTTAGCAACAAAATGTCCCTTGGACACTTCGACCAATTCAAATTCGCTGTCATTTGTTTTTTCGCCGGCAGCATAGATCGGACTGCCCAGCTCATCATGCAGATGAATGCGTTTTTTGTTCGCTTCGATTTCCGGATCCGGAACCGGAATCGCCGAGAGCAGCGACTTGGTGTACGGGTGGATCGGGTTAGCGTACAATTCTTCGCTTTCTGCAAGTTCAACCATTTTACCCAGGTACATAACAGCTACACGGTCACTGATATGTTTAACCATGGACAGGTCATGCGCAATGAAGAGATAAGTAAGTCCAAGACGATCCTGAAGTTCTTTGAGCAGGTTGACTACCTGTGCCTGAATGGACACGTCCAGCGCGGAGATCGGCTCATCGCAGACGATGAACTTAGGGTTAACCGCAAGGGAACGGGCAATACCGATACGCTGGCGTTGGCCGCCTGAGAATTCATGCGGATAGCGGGTTGCATGATCATGATTAAGTCCAACCATGTCAAGCAGCTCTTCAATCCGTTTCTTGCGTTCCTGACGGCTTCCCGCAAGATTGTGAATGTCCAGTGCTTCACCAATGATATCCGAAACCGTTAACCGCGGATTAAGCGAGGCATACGGATCCTGGAAGATCATTTGCATATCACGGCGCATAGCCTTCATTTTGCTGCCGGACAATTTGTAGATATCTACACCATTGTATTTCACGCTTCCTGCAGTCGGCTCGTACAAGCGGAGAACCGTACGGCCTGCAGTAGTCTTACCGCAACCGGACTCCCCTACCATACCCAGGGTTTCGCCTTCGCGAATCGAGAAATTAATATTATCAACAGCCTTAAGAACTCTTCCTTTGCCTACATTGAAATACTTCTTAAGACCTTCTACTTCAATCAGATTCTTACTCAAACGAACTGCACCTCCTTGGCCATCGAATGCAGATTCCAGCAGCGCGCCATATGCGTTTCGCTGAACTCTGTGGCGCCGGGATCGATCTGTTCGCAGACATGCATTGCTTCGCTGCAACGCGCTGTGAACGGGCAACCGACCGGCGGCTTAATTAGATCCGGGGGAGTACCGATGATCGGAATCAGCGGCTCACCCTTCTTTTGGTCAAGACGCGGCATCGACCGCAAAAGACCTTTGGTGTAAGGATGCTGGGGATTCTTGAAAATCTCCCAGCGTGTCCCTGTTTCGACCACTTCACCAGCATACATTACGATGACCCGGTCACACATGCCGGCAACCACGCCGAGATCATGTGTAATCAGGATGATGGAGGTCCCTAGTCTTTGCTGCATCTCTTTCATAACTTCCATGATTTGCGCCTGAATGGTTACGTCAAGCGCCGTTGTCGGCTCATCCGCAATCAGGAGAGCCGGGCGGCAGGCCAGAGCAATGGCAATCATTACGCGTTGGCGCATCCCGCCGGAGAATTCGTGGGGATATTGGTTAAAGCGAGCCTCCGCATTTTTAATGCCTACTAATTGCAGCATTTCAATACCTTGCTGTTTCGCTTCGGCCGCTGACATATTCTGATGTTTGATCAAAACTTCGGTTATCTGTTTGCCCACTTTGATAGTTGGGTTCAAAGAAGTCATCGGGTCTTGAAATATCATGCCAATATCTTTGCCGCGAATCGATTCCATTTGTTTCATGCTAAGGTCCAGCAGATTCTTTCCTTGAAAAACAATCTCGCCTTGCTTCACTTTGGAGAGCGGGGCAGGCAGCAGCCGCATAATTGACTGTGCAGTGACACTTTTGCCGCTGCCGGATTCACCGACAATGGCTACGGTCTCGCCTTTGCCTACTTCAAAGTTCATACCGCGTACAGCCTGAACCTCTCCGCCTTTTACAAAAAAGGAAACTTGCAAATCCTTGACTTGCAGAATGGGTTCCATCATTGTTCACCTCCTTATTTCTTCAGCTTAGGATCCAGTGCATCACGGAGACCGTCACCAAAAATATTAAAGGAAAGCATGGTCAAGCTGATCAGGATAGCCGGGAACAGGAAACGCCACGGATAATAAAGCCAGCCAGTCAGTGAATCATTGATCATCGATCCGAGGGAAGCTACAGGAGCCTGTACACCAAGTCCGAGGAAACTCAGGAACGCTTCAGCAAAGATGGCATTTGGTACAGACAGTGTAATGGTTACGATAATCGGACCTACCGCATTCGGCAAAAGGTGTTTGAACAACAGTCTTTTGGACCCTGCACCCATCGAACGCGAAGCCAGAACGAACTCACGGTTCTTCAGCTGCATAATCTCGCCGCGGACAATCCAGGACATGGTAATCCAGCCCGTTATCGTCAGCGCCAGGATGATCGTCCCAAGGCTTGGTTCAAGCACAACCAGGAGCAGGATAACAACCAGCAGGTAAGGAATGGAGTAAAGAATTTCAGATACTTTATTCATGATATTGTCTACACGTCCACCGAAGTAACCCATGATTCCGCCGTAGATAACCCCGATCAAAAGGTCAATGGCAGCGGCAGCCAGGCCGACAATCAGTGAGATACGTGCACCGTACCAGGTACGGACAAAGATGTCGCGTCCCAGATCATCTGTACCAAACCAGTGCTCGGATGAAGGAGGCTTATTGGTACTGAGCAAATCATTTGAGTAGTAATTGTACTTTGAGAACAACGGAGCGATAAGCGCCGCAAGGATAATCAGTCCAAGAATACCCAGTGCTGTCATTGCCATTTTGTTCTGGCGCAGACGTTCCCAGGAATCCCGCCAGGCAGACAAACTTTCGCGCTGAATGACTTCAGCTTGCCGCTCATCAATTCCGATTTTACGGAAATCTTCCGGTTTCAGGCTCGCATCCTGCGATACCAATTTTTTGTCAGAAGCCAATCTTTAGCCCTCCTTTCCACCACTTAGTTTGATACGCGGATCTACAAACACATAAGCAATATCCGTGATAAAGCGTGCTAGCATGAGCAATACACCGTAGAAGATCGTAATCCCCATAATAACGGTATAGTCACGCACACCAATCGCTTCGACGAATTGCTTACCGATACCGCCGACACCGAAGATCTGCTCGATAACTACAGAACCTGTTACGATGTTAGCCGTCATAGGTCCCATATAAGTTACAACCGGCAGAATTCCGTTCCGCAGTACGTGACGGCTTAGGATTGCTGCCCAGCTTAGGCCTTTGGCCTTAGCCGTCTTGATGTAATCTGCATGCAGCACTTCCAGCATACTTGAGCGCGTTAGCCTCGCTATAAAGGCTATCGGCTGTGCCGAGAGTGCGGTTACAGGTAAGACATAATACAGCGGCCCCTTAAATCCGGAAACCGGGAACATGTGGAACTTGTAGGCGAACACATACTGAAGCAGCGAGGCGACTACAAAGCTCGGAACTGCAATCCCCAGCACCGCCAGCACCATAGCCGCACTGTCAATAAACTTGCGGTGATAGAGTGCCGCCATCATGCCGAGAAAGACTCCGACAATAACCGACACAATAATTGCGATAACCCCCAGCTTTAGAGACGCCGAGAACGTCTGTCCGATCAAGTGAGTTACATCCTGATTCAGACGCTTCATGGATACACCCAGATCACCCTGGACAATTTCACCCAAATACTTGAAATACTGATGATAGAGCGGCTTGTCCAGTCCATATTGCTCGTATAAACGCGCTTTTATTTCCGGCGGAACTTTCTTTTCAGAAGTAAACGGGTCCCCCGGAATGGCTTTCATCAGAAAAAAGGTCGCTGAAATTAGCACAAACAGCGAGACAAGCATATAGAAGAACTTATTGGCAACATAACGAACCATCCCCATCAACACCTCCTTCGACAATTTTTTTGAGACACATAATTAGATTTTATGAAAAAAATGGCCATTTGTCTAATTTCTTATTTTGTAAGTTCGTGAAATCTTTAACAAAAAGCCTGAAATGCAAAAAAAAGGGATATATATGGAATTCCACATATATATCCCGAAGTATATTGCTACCTTCAGACAACCACTATTCAGTTATGTTAACCGAAGGTTCTACAATTCTTAGTGCTCAAGCAGGTAAGCACGAGTGAAGTCAATTGCACCGCTGAAGTCAAGAGTTACACCTTTGAGGTACTCTTTAGTCAGGGAGTTGTTTGTGTAGTAGTAGAACGGAATCAGGATCATATCATCTTCAATGATCATTTTTTCAGCTTTAGCAAACATTTCTTGACGTGCTGCCAAGTCGGAGCTTGCTTTAGCGTCAGCGATCAGCTTGTCATATTCAGGGTTAGCGTAACCAGTATCGTTGTTACCGCCGCCTGTTACCCACATATCCAGGAAGGTCATTGGATCATTGTAATCCGCAGTCCAGCCAGCACGTGCGATCTGGTAGTTCAGGTTTTGACGGTTGTCGATAAATACTGCCCATTCCTGGTTAACAGTGTTTACAGTGATGCCCAGAGCTTGTTTCCACATGTCAGCTACAGCCAAAGCGATTTTCTTGTGGCCTTCACTTGTGTTGTAAGACAGTTCAACCGGTGGCAGTTCAGTCAGACCTTCTTCAGCCAGACCTTCAGCCAGCAACTTCTTAGCTGCTTCGGTATCTTCAGTGAAGTAGCTGTCTTTAACTGCAGTACGGAATTCACCGTCAGCGCCAGCGATACCCGGAGGTACATAGCCGTATGCCGGAATTTGTCCGCCAAGTGTTACATTGTCGATCAGCGATTGACGGTTAACAGTCATTGCCAGGGCTTTACGGATTTTAACGTTGTCGAAAGGTTTTTCAGTGATGTTGAATTCATAGTAGTAGGTACTTGCGATACCTTTTCTCTGGAATTCGTTAGGAAGCTCTTTTTGTACGATAGGAATCTGTTCTTGCGGGATTTCGCCGTGTGGTGCACCAGCGCGGTCAAGTTCACCGTTCTTGTAGCTCAGCAGTTCAGTTGCACCGCTGTTAACCAGGGAGAAGTCGATTTTAGCAAGCTTGATGTTAGCAGCATCCCAATATTTATCGTTCTTGCTTACTTGCAGGGATTGGCCGGTAGTCCACTCAGTCAATGTGAACGCACCGTTAGTGATCATAGTATCTTTGTTTGTTGCCCATTTAGTATTACCCTCAACGGATTTGTGTACAGGGTAATAAGTATAGAAGGACAGAAGGCCAAGGAAGTATGGAGTTGGTGCTTTCAGCGTAACTTCAAGAGTTTTCGCATCAACAGCTTTTACGCCCACTTCGTTGAAATCTGTAACTTTCTTTCCATAATATTCTTCAGCATTCTTCAGGTAGTACAATTGGTAAGCATAAGGTGCAGTTGGATCTGTGTTAGGATCCAGCACGATTTTCCAAGCGCGAACGAAGTCAGCAGCTTCTACAGGGTCGCCGTTGCTCCATTGTGCATCACGCAGTTTGAATGTATATACCAGACCGTCAGGGGAAATTTCCCAAGATTCGGCAATTCCCGGCTCAGCTTGGCCAGTTTCGTCGTTCATGCGGGTCAAACCTTCATACATAGTTTTCAGGACGGTATTAGCTTGGCTGTCCTGAGCTTGAGCAGGGTCAAAAGTAGGTGGTTCTGCAGTCAGGTTGACTCTAAGTGTCTGGTCAGCAGCCAGTTTCTCGTCACCACTTGTTCCTGTGTTCGTGCTACCTTCATTACCAGCTGCATTTGTTGCTGCAGCATTGGTGCCGCTGTTAGCATTGTTGTTGTTTCCGCCGCAGCCAGCAAGCACTGTGCCGATAACCAAAACTAATGCGAACATGAGCAATAGACTTTTACTCTTCTTCATCTAGCAGTTCCCCCTAAATAGAATGTGGTATATGGTTTATGATTATACAACCAGTGGTCAAAAAAATCTAGAGCAATATTTTCTGAAAACGACTTTTTTTTAATTCTTTAAAATTTTGTGACGTTGACGCTTCACCGGAGCAGCGGAACATTACATCGCTTGTGATATGTATCGTATAAGGCCTACAATCATAAATAATACGTAACTGGCACCCATAAAAAAGAAAGAAAGTCGCCAAACTGCCCGTAGTAACCGTTTTCCGTCTACCGATCCTTTGAGCCGGTTTTGCGCGCCTCCAATCAGTCCAGCGGATATTAATACAATAAGTAGTATAAGAAAGAACCCGAAATTCGAATGAAAGATCGTATTAAATAATCCTGAAACTGACAGCAGTAAAAATAAAGTAGTCACGTCCATCGCCAGCAAAAAAGTTTTCCTCTTCTCTTGCTTAAGACCGATGCCCGTGAAATATACAATTAAAAAAGGAACAATCGGAATAACGCTTAACACGCCGAACGAATTCCGCAAAAATTCCAAACAGCCTCACCTCTCCCTCACAGTCATGCCCTCTACCAGTCCGCAGATCCAGCGGTGCAGCGGGACTTGCGCCCCGTGCTGCAGCCCCATATTCACAATGCTTCCGTTAATCCAGCGGATTTCCGTTTCCCTTGAGGCAAGCACATCGGCCAGCATGGATGAAATATTGCCCGATGTAGCCCGGCATACTTCAAGAATGGCCTCCCAGACATGCTTCTCATAGGTAATCCCGCAGGCATCATAGGTCTGTACAGCCTCTGTGTACAGTTCCTTCATAATCTGTACACGCTCAGGCGAAGCCAACAGCCCGCCGTTTGGGACCCGCCATATTGCGGTTAAAGGATTAATTACAGCATTGATCAAGAGCTTCCGGTAAATGATGGTATCCACTTCTTTCGACAGAGAGGCGTTGAATCCTGCTGCTGCAAGGGCCTCAGCAAAACTTATTACGCTGCCACGGTCCCAATCCTGCGCGTTTGATTCATTGTGATGCAGAGAGTGACTGCTTTTCCCTATACAGATTTCCCCTTTACCTGCATGAATAACCTCTGTTAATGTTTTCCTCTTGGCAGCCTCAGTGGTTACCGCCACCCAGAGAGAGGATTCCGGCAGCAGCTCCTGCAGCAGCTCTATATGTCCGCAGCCGTTCTGGAAACATATCATTGTAAGATTCCGGTCTTGAAGCGGCCGCAGAATCTCCGGAAGCTCATGATGCAGCACCGTTTGTTTGACGGTTAGCAATGTCACCTCTCCCGGATCCGCCAGCTGCCGCTGCGTATACTTACTCACCGGTTCGGCCGAGAAGCGGTCACCCTTAACAGATATCGCCTCCCCGCCGTCCTCATAGCTGACTGTTAGACCGCTGCTTGCTAATTCTCTGCACTGCTGCTCACTCCGGCACCACAGTCTGACCTCACTCCCCGCACTGATGAGCTTGCCGGCAAGCAGGAGCCCGAGCGCCCCCGCCCCTATAATATCAATTTTCATGCAAACACATCCTCCTGCCGCCCGGTAATTTTCCTAATTATATCCTGCACCTCTGCTCAAAGCAAAACACAAAAAATCCTGCAATGCCGGTGCCGTGAGGCACTGGGATGCAGGATCTGCGGGATTCATGTTCTATTCGATCCGTTCCAGGTTTCCATTCGCGTCCATTTTGAAGCGGGTTTTTTCCTCTTCTTCTTCATTTAGAAATGCGAGTCTGCGGGCCCGGTCCATAATCTGGATCAGCGCTTTGTAATCATCATTGACTACACGGTAATCGCTCTGGGCTAGATTGACTTCCTTGGATAAGCGTTCATTCTCTGCTCTCAGCTCCGTCAGTTCATCTTCCTTCTCTCGCAAATCCCGCTCCAGCATCTTCAGCTGCCGCCCAGCCTCCTGGAACGTGCCTTTCCATTGTCTCAGAAACCGGATTACCGCATCAATCGATAAGCTGTTCTCGCTTAACCCTTCGCTTCGTCCGTAGTCCTCTTCAATGTCTCCAAGAATCAGTCCCGCTACCTGCGCACCTCTGGAAGCCGGCTGTTTCTTCAAATAACTTCGTTTCTGACGCTGGCCTTTAGCAATTCCGATAGCATCCTCGTAACTTTTGCGTACGCAGCTGTTCCAGCGGAAACCGCAGGCAGCCGAGGTTCTGCCGATTTTTTCACCCACCTCTTCAAAAGCAGCAAGCTGTGTGCTGCCCTCACGGATATGACGCAGCGTTATTTCTGCCAATATCAGATCATCTTCCGCACTCCAAGCATCCTGTCTAACGGCTGTCATAAAGCCTAACCCTCCTAACAACATCATGAAATAACCATCTTCAGAACCGGCAGCTCTTGCCGGGTAGTGAATAGGGATAAAAGCTGCTTACTCCATTTCTATGCCTCTATTAGAGTTCATAGAATCTATTTGATACTAAATTGTATTGCCATTTTGGCTGAACCTCATACTTACAATGCTATAAATTCTCGAATTCGAAGAGAAAAGCTTGTGTCAATTATAAAAATCATAAAGATTATGATTTCCTGCCTTTTTTTTCAATGAATTCGTTTACAGTGTTTTGCGGAGCCGTTATAATGAATGGTAAGCAGCAGTATCCGGATTCATACTGGAAGGGGGACTCTCTCTTGGACCGCATGTTTCGCGTATTGGGATTTTTCACACTCGTTATCGGACTTATGGCATTCGCCGGTGATCTTACGGAAATGGCCCTGCTATTCTTTTTACAAACCGCTTTTTTTGTGATCCTCGGCTACATGAAATTCACGGAAAAGACCTACATTCTGCTCTTCTGGGGTTATATGATCCTGACCTTTACAGGCTTCAGTTATTGGACAGTCTTTCAGATGGGTCTGCCGCTGTAACGCATATACAGTACTGAAACGGATAGTGTTCCTTTATCTCAGGGAGCAACTCCGTTTTTTTTGTATGGGAATTTATATGTTTTCGCTGTAATTTTGTTTGTCCGAATGTAGTTCCCGGATGCCGAAACAGGGTATGATATTTTAACAGGCAGAAACATATTATTAGTACATACCTATTACTCAACTCTGTTCAAGGTGGTGATGTGGTGTTATTCCGCAGTTCCTTACGCCGGTTATTTGCAGCTCTACTCCTTCTCACCTGCACACTTCTGCCGCTGGCTTCACCGGTATATCTGTCCGCCGACCCGGGTTCCGGCCTCAGCGCTTCAGCACCTGCCGTTCCGGATAATGAAGAAACCCGCAAGCTGCTCGAACAGACTCTGTCCTCAGCGGAGATTGAACGGGAGATTGTCCGGATTACGGCAGAACAACAAGCACTTGAAAGTGAAGTCGCCACGCTGACCCGGCAGTCGGCCGCCAAACAAACGGCCATTGCAGATCAGCAGGAACGCGCAGGCGCAGTTGTGCGGGCTTATTATATGGGGGAACGCGACGGATTGCTTGCAGCCTTACTGTCCGCCAAAAGCATCAGCAGAGTACTCGCTCTTTATGATTATTATGAGATTATTATGGGGCAGGACCGGGACACGCTGTCACAGTATGAAACACAATACAAGGATTTGAAAAAAACAATTGCGGCCGCACAGCGCAGCTCTGAAGAGCTCGCCGG
This sequence comes from Paenibacillus phytohabitans, assembly GCF_013141775.1. Taxonomy (GTDB): domain Bacteria; phylum Bacillota; class Bacilli; order Paenibacillales; family Paenibacillaceae; genus Paenibacillus_AQ; species Paenibacillus_AQ phytohabitans. Next base: position 284,417 of record NZ_WHOB01000097.1, on the reverse strand, counting down.
GCTCAAAACAGCGCTCCAGGAGCAGCAGAAGCGTGTGCTTGCTTTGAATGAAGAAATTGAGGGCGGGATTCAGGCCAGTACAGATCCTGAGCGCATGGGGGTACTGCTGGAGGAATTCAGTAAATATTGGGAGAATATCGGAATACATGAGGTTAAGACTTATTTCAAGGCGTTATCCTCGGCGATGAAGCATCTGCCGCAGTTCGTCCAGAACCGGGACGGTGTGCTGGTCCGTAAGGGGATGACTTATAATCTTGCGCTGAAGGAAGAGGATTTGAACGAATTCCTGGTCACGCAGAATACGCTGTTCAAGGATTTCGCTTTTCATTTCAAGGATAACGAGATCACAGCCATGGGGAAAAGCGGCGGACTGTCACTGACATTGACAGGTCATTACACCATTCAGGAGGAACCGGTCAACGGATTAATGTTCCATGTGGACCATGTGGTCTTCAATGGACTGGAGCTGCCGGATACTACCCGTCAGGCGCTGGAGGAAGAGTTCGATCTGGGCTTCTATCCGTCAAAAATCGTCTCATTCCTGCATGCCACTGAAGTATCCAGCTCGGACGGCGTGCTCCATGTCAAGCTGTCCCTCTCATTCTGAGGCTGCGGCCGCTGCTTGATATCCTGCAGCATCCAGCTTGCCGGTCAGGAGCAGCATTGCCGCTTCCGCCTTGCGGCTCCACTCGCCCTCAGAGTCTGACTCGGGGGCATTGTCATCAGTGAGGAATAATCCGGAGTCGAACGGAAGCCGGGAGATTTCAGGCAATCCAGAGCGGTACAGCTCATCCAGTGCAGGCAGATGGTCTGTATTCTCCAGCCATTCCAGCTGAGCCGAGCTCGAGGTCACATAAGCCAGCCACTTAACCGCCGCTTCCGGGCTGCCGGATTGTGCAGGGAGCGCAAAAAAGCGGCTTTGGATTGCCTCGTAGATGTTGTGGCCCGTCTGTTCCAGCGGCGCTTGGACCGCCAGCGTGGAGTTTCCATATTTTCTCCATTCGGAGAGCGGCACTACGGCCACCGCAAGCTTGCCATCCTGCAGCATATCCCAGATATCCTGATTAAACCGGCTGGTCAGATAAAAATATCCGCGGGCAGCTTCCGTCCAAGCTGCTTGCGCTTCACTCATAGACAGCAGTCCGCCTCCCATGCTCTGCAGTACAGCAGCATAACCATAAGGGTTCCGCGTATCCATTGCCAGCAAATAATGTTCCTTCGTCTCGTCCCCGTTCAGCCGGCCCAGCAGTCCGTTCCATTCTTCCAGACTTGACGGTGCCCCGGACAGCCCCCATTCCGCAAGCCGCTGCGGAGAATATACCAATACATAGGGATCAATATCGAGCGGAACGCCCCAGTCGTATCCGTTCCACTGCATTTGCGGGATCAGCATGGTAAGAGGGGTGCTCCCGGGAACACTCTGGTATATATCTACAGGCAACAAATAACCCCGGGAAGCCAGATCAAAAATACTGTGGCCGTCCAGCATTACAATATCCGGACTATCCCCAACCGTCAGTTCCTCCCGTACCTGAGAGGCTCCGTCTTCTTCAGTGTCCACATTGGTCAGCTGTACGCTGACCCCGCTCGACAGGCTGTAATTATTGCTGATCCGCTGCAGTACGCCAAATTCCAAACTGCTGAGCGATACGCGGATGGTCAAGCTCTGCTCGTCCCCAAGTTCTCCTGAAGGGGGGCGCTCTGATTGGTCGAGCGGCTGTCTGGGCGGATAACTTCCCTCGTCCGTGTCCAGCTCCATGCTGGGCGACAGGCTTGTCAGCGACAGCAGCAGAACAGCAAACAGCAGCCAATAGTTTTTGCGTCTCAGCACGTGCTTCTCTCTCCTCCCGCGATCCTCGTCTTCCTCATTTTAGCAGACATATACGTGCTTGTCTGCGTTTGTGAAAACGTTCTCTTTCTATTATATAGGTGTGAACGGCATGAGGGGGTGAGTCTGATGAACCGGTCGCCGGTTAGGCGGTATTCGCACCTGCGGTGAATATTTGGACTTCCGGCCGCTGTTGTCTCCAGATTTCTTCGATTGAACCGCTGTGCGCGGTTGAAATCCGGAGACAAAGGCGGACGCTCCCGCTCCTCCAGTTCCAAAATTCCCCTCCGGTGCTATCGCCTTTCCGCTCCAGCTATCTCAGAGATCCCCTCCTGCCGTTCCGGGGGCGGGCAGACAAAAGCCGGGAGTGGTCATCTCCCGGCCGTGATTGTGCCAATCAACCGGCGGGCTGCCGATTGAAGAGCGGGTGCTGCCAGTTAAGCTTGCGGGCTGAAGCCTATTATGCCTGGCGCGAAGAGCTTAAAGGCTACAACAAGTCCGCAGCCAGCTGAGCAAGATGCGAACGCTCACCCTTTTCAAGGGTAATATGGCCGCTGATGCCCTGCTGCTTAAATTTCTCAACGATATAGCTGAGCCCGTTGCTCGCGGCATCCAGATAAGGATGGTCGATTTGCTCCGGATCTCCCATCAGAATCACCTTGCTGCCTTCACCGGCGCGGGAGACAATCGTCTTCACTTCATGCCGGGACAGGTTCTGCGCCTCGTCGATGATGATGAACTGCGCCGGAATGGAACGTCCGCGGATATAGGTGAGCGCCTCAACCTGGATGCTGCCCAGGCCCATCAATATTTTATCGATATCTCCGGCTTTTTTGGTATCGAACAGGAATTCGAGGTTATCATAGATCGGCTGCATCCATGGACGGAGCTTCTCGTCCTTCTCACCGGGTAAATATCCGATATCCTTACCCATCGGGACCACTGGACGGGCGATCAGCAGCTTCTTGTATTTATGTTCGTCCTCCACCTTGAACAGTCCGGCGGCAAGCGCCAGCAGCGTCTTCCCTGTACCCGCTTTACCGGTAATGGTCACCAGCGGAATATCATCATTCAGCAGCAGCTCAAGCGCCATCCGCTGCTGGGCATTCCGGGCGCTGATGCCCCACACCGCATCATTGCCGAGGTACAGCGGTTCGAGCCGGCTGGCATCGCTGTTCACCTTGAGCAGGGCCGATTTGCCGCTGCCAATCTCATCCTTCAGAATGACAAATTCATGAGGGTAGAGCGGGTAGGACAACGACAGCTGTTTGATGGACAAGAAACGGTGACTATAATATTCATCGATCAGCGAAGGATGCACCATCAGCGACTGGCAGCCGGAGTACAGCTCATTCAAATCTCCGGTGCGGTCGGATAAATAATCCTCCGGTGTTATGCCAAGCACATCCGCTTTGATGCGGACGAGTACATCTTTACTTACGAGTACCACAGGACTGGGATCAGCCTTTTCATTCTCCTCATGGAGATAATTGAGGGCAACAGCCAATATGCGGTTATCGTTCGAGACCTCCCCGAACATTTCCTGTACCTTTACGAAGCTGCGGTGGTTAAGCTCTACCTTCAGCGTGCCTCCATGTTCCAGTACCACACCGCTGTGCAGGTGGCCCAGTTCCCGGAGTCCGTCTAACAAGCGTGACACGGTGCGGGCGTTGCGGCCGATTTCATCGGCATTACGCTTCTTGGAGTCGATTTCTTCCAGGACTACAGCGGGAATGACAACTTCATTCGCCTTGAAAGCAAAAATCGAATTGGGGTCGTGCAGTAGCACGTTAGTGTCTAGTACGAATATCTTTTTCATGTTATCCCCTCCACAGCGCCTGGTTTGATTGATCATACATAACTCTTTTCAGCAAGGGCAAGATAAGGTAAACCACTGAACTATGGCTGAAAGGAGTAAGCACATATGAGAAAATCAATGTGTCTGTTGCTGGTACTGCTGCTGCTGACAAGCTGCGGTATCGCTAATAAAGAGACATCACCCTCTCCTCAGGATAAACAATCGTCAAAGGCCTTGAGCAGCCAGGGGAATCACGGAGTACGGACATTGTCCGAAGATGGTACAGCCCTTGAACCTACACCAGAGAACGGACAACCTTCTGACGTTAAGGGCGAAAGCGATGTTGCACTTAAGGATCATTTTGAACAGTTAGCCAAAAGAGTTCCCGGTGTAAACGGAGCCCACTGTGTCGTAATGAACAACATTGCCGTTGTCGGCATTGATGTCGACGGATCGCTTACCCGCTCACGGGTCGGAAGCGTGAAATACACGGTAGCGGAAGCTATCCGCAAGGACCCGAGGGGTGTAAGAACGCTCGTTACTGCCGACATGGACCTCACCAGCAGGTTAGCCGAGATGGGAAAGCATATTACCAAGGGAAACCCGGTATCCGGCTTCGCCTCAGAAATGGCTGACATTATCGGCCGGATCATTCCGCAGCTGCCGGAGGATACCAAACCGCAAGGCAACGGACAATAAGCTCGCACATTCCTGTACAAAGCGCAGGATCTGGAGACAAAAAAAGCCTAGTGATGGCACACTAGGCTTTTTGCATGGCGGCAAATACTTGTCCGTCCAGCTTCTCAGCCGCACGCGCATCGTATACCTTCGCATATTTCGGAGCAGATTCCAGGTGAGCGCCGTAGAACAGCGCATTGCGGACCGCTTCAATCTCAACATCAAAACAGCACATCTTAAAAGGAACATCCGACAGCGGGTCCTGCTTCACAGAAGCACGCCCGTTGATGGCATGAACCGTTCCCTCACCAAACACAGTAATGGTTACCAGCGGGTTGACCTTCATGTTGTTCACAAGTCTGGAACGGTGATCTACCGATAAGCGCACAATAGAAGGGCTCACTGCATAGATCCAGGAAATCGCAGTAGATGTAGGGCCACCGGATTCAGCATCCACAGTGTTTAGAAGAACAAAGGTTTCCGACTGCAGCATAGCTAGCAGAGTTTCGTTGAGCTGAGCAACGGCTTCGGACATAAGTACAGGCCCCCTATGCGGCGTGAGTGCATTCAATTTATTATATTATAGCACAGGATGAAACTTGCATTCAATTTGTAGATTCTTTCCTGCTCTTTAAGGACTGTCTGCGGCCGCAGCAGCAGCGGCACCTGAGAGGCCGGATATCTGGTCCTGAAGGCTTTGCTTGGCTGCGTCCAGCTCTTTATCGTCAATATATACATAGGGACTGCGCCAGGTTCCTGTCACCGGCACAAATTCTACATTCTCCTTAGATATATTCCAGTAAGTCGCTATCATGCTCTTGATCTGGGCATTCTCAATATCGCTGGCCAGATTATCGTCCACGGCATCCAGCACCTTGCCGATTTTGAGCACCCCTCCGAGTGACTGCATCTGCGCGATCAGCGAATTAAGCACTTCATTCTGGCGTTTATTGCGGTCAAAATCATCGGAAGGCTTCGTTGCCGGACTGCAATTGGATTTACGGTAACGTACATAATCAAGCGCCTTATCCCCGTTTAGCTGGGCTTGGCCTTTCTTGAGATTAATATCTGTTCCGTCCACACTGTCCGTGTAGCACATATTCTCGCTGATATTGACATCTACACCGCCGAATTCATCCACGATATCCCGGAAGCCCTGGAAATCAAGCACAGTAACATAATCGACCTGAATATCGAGATATTTGCTCATCATGGTCTTCATTTCATCCCCGGCCAGAATCCCTGAGGTCTTCTCCTTGCTCTTGAAGCGGGAGTAGAACGCATTGATTTTCGTTTTCTTATAGCCGCTAAGCTCTACGTAAGTATCACGCGGCAGTGAAACTACGGTTGCCGATTGGGTCTCCGGGTTCAGCGCCGCAACCATAATCACATCCGTCAGATTGGACGGGTGCTTCGGACGGTTGTCAGTGCCTAGCAGCAGCATCGTCAGCGGCTTCTCTGAAGCGGATTGCCCGGCTTGAACCGGCTGGTCCACTCCGAACCCTCCCTGATCAAACTTCCAGTACAAGTACCCTGCGTAGCCTAGCGCCGCAATTACGGCAACCAGGAGGATGATCAGCAGCAGTCTCATCAGCCGGGCGAAAAATCCGCGTTTCTTTGGCTTCTTCTTATTAGATTTAGTTGAGTTGGTTGATTTCGTTGATTTGGTCGAGGCAGCGGGTCTGGACTGCTGTCTGTTGGTTCCTTGCTGGCCGTTCGATCTGGGTGGCAGACTGCCCTTGCTTGTATTCATAATTGAATTAGGTCCTTTTCATTCAGGTAGAATTAGATAACTTTATAATAAGTTAGACGATCCGGAGCACTAAAAGTTGCGCCTAGTGCCGTTTCGCCGCAGCTGCAGCTTTCCGCTTCTGCCGGGCCTCTACCAGGTAGCGGACCCGCACGAGCAGCATTAACCCTACCGCCACCAGCAGGCACTGGATGATCGGAAGTTTGTCATGCTGGAAGATGAGCAGCATTCCCGAGCCTATAGCCATCATAATATAAAGTACGATCTCTTTGCCGATGGGCAGCTTCTGGTTGACGCGAAATACACGGTTATACACATAAGTCAGTAGAATAAAGATGACAATGTAAGCGACAATTGGATGCTCAGCGAACCAGCTCTGCACAGCTCGTCACTCCTCCCGGATATAAGTATCGTTTACATTATATCATCCTCAGCGGTTTTATACTGCTTTTAATCCCTGCAATTTGAACGGTCTTCTGTCCGGGAAAATAAACAAGAAAAGCCGCCGGATTCTTCATCCGGCGGCTTGAATGGGTGACAGCTTACGCTTGGCTGGCTTGCGCCGCTTTACGCTGCTTCTCTACACGTTCGCGCTCACCCTTGTTCAGGATCTTTTTGCGCAGACGAACGGATTTAGGTGTAATTTCGCAATATTCATCATCATTCAGGTATTCAAGCGCGCCTTCCAGAGAGAACATACGCGGAGTCTTCATCTTAACAGTCTCATCCTTCGTTGCAGAACGAACGTTGGTCAGCTGTTTTTCTTTGCAGATATTTACAATGATGTCATTATCGCGGGTGTGCTCACCTACGATCATGCCTTCATAAATTTCAGTTCCCGGTTCCAGGAAGAGAATACCGCGGTCTTCTACGCCCATCATGCCATATAGAGTCGTATTGCCGGTTTCACTGGATACGAGTACGCCTTGGTGACGTCCGCCAACCTGTCCGCCAATCAGTGGAGCATAGCTGTCAAACGCATGGTTCATAACGCCATAACCGCGGGTCAGGGTCAGGAAGTAGGTGTTGTAACCAATCAGGCCACGTGCAGGAATCAGGAACTCCAGACGAACCTGGCCAGTACCATGATTGATCATGTTGACCATTTCTGCTTTGCGTGTTCCCAGACTTTCCATAACAGCGCCCATGCTTTCTTCCGGAACATCAATCATCAGGCGTTCAAGCGGCTCCATCTTGGCTCCGTCGATTTCCTTGACGATAACTTCAGGCTTGGAAACCTGCATTTCGTAACCTTCACGGCGCATATTCTCGATCAGGATACCCAGGTGAAGCTCACCACGGCCGGATACGACAAATGCATCAGGCGAATCCGTTTCATCTACACGCAAGCTGACATCCGTTTCCAGCTCTTTGAACAGACGTTCACGCAGCTTACGGGAAGTTACCCACTTGCCTTCTTTACCGGCAAACGGACTGTTGTTCACGAGGAACGTCATTTGCATTGTAGGCTCGTCGATCTTCAGAACAGGCAGCGCTTCTGGATGCTGCGGATCGGCAATGGTCTCACCGATGTTGATGTCCTTGATACCGGCAATTGCTACGATGTCGCCTGCACCCGCTTCTTCAGTCTCAACACGCTTCAGGCCCTGGAAACCGAACAGCTTCTCGATACGTGCTGTTTTGCTCTTGCCGTCACGCATGATAACAGTTACGGACTGGCCCTGCTTGATTACACCGCGGTTAACACGGCCAATGGCGATACGGCCAAGGTATTCATTGTAATCCATCAGAGTTACCAGGAACTGCAGGGGCTCTTCAACTTTTTCAGTTGGAGCCGGGATATGTTCAACAATGGTTTCGTAAAGGGCAAGCATCGTTTCATCCTGCTTCTCAGGGTCCATGCTCGATGTGCCGTTAAGCGCAGAAGCATAAACAACCGGGAATTCAAGCTGATCGTCACTGGCTTCAAGCTCAATGAACAGATCCAGAACTTCATCAATAACTTCCTTCGGACGTGCAGCCGGACGGTCAATTTTGTTCACGACAACGATAGGTGTAAGGTGCTGCTCCAGCGCTTTGCGCAGAACGAACTTAGTCTGCGGCATGCAGCCTTCATAAGCATCCACAACCAGCAGTACGCCGTCAACCATCTTCATGATACGTTCTACTTCACCGCCGAAATCGGCGTGTCCAGGGGTATCTACGATGTTGATCAGGAACTCTTTATAGGTAATTGCTGTATTTTTGGCTAGGATAGTGATTCCGCGTTCCCGCTCCAGGTCGTTAGAGTCCATGGCCCGTTCCTGCAAGTGCTCGTGCGCGCTGAAAATCCCTGATTGCTGGAGAAGCTGATCGACGAGTGTTGTTTTACCATGGTCAACGTGGGCAATGATCGCAATATTACGAATATCTTTTCTTGAATGCATGATTTGTATCCAAATCCTCTCATTTATCAAATTAAAAATGTTTAAATTTATAGCATGTCACGGCAGTCTCACAAAAGAAGCGCCAGGCAGAAACCCGACGCTCCAACATATCCTTAATAGTATCGTGAAAGCACCATGAAAAGCAAGTCTTTTTCTGAAAAAAACGTTACCAACTTCGTTTAATTTTTCTAATTTTGCCTTGCGTTACATTCAGCGGTGCCCATTCCCTCAATCTGTGCCGTTTACCCGGTTCTCTTACCAGCCGCCGTTCCACTTCTTACGCCCGCCCGGTCTGCCCCGGCCCAGCATCAGCCATAGGCCTGCGGCAACCAGAACGGCACCCAGCAGATACAAGGCTCCAGTCCCGAGCAGGGTGAAGATGAACAATACAATGCTTAGCAGCCCCAGGATAACAGCCGTTGTTGTTAGTCCTCTGCTTCTGGCTGAAGAATACAGCGAATATTCATAAAGTCCGACCGCAATGCCCAGCAGCAGGATAGGCCATAAATGCCTCATCAGGTCCCAGCCCCATGTATTGCATAGTCCAAATAGCAGACCGTATACCGTTAATATGCCCGCAGGTATTAATACAGATGCAGAAGCACGGCGGGTGAAGAAGAGCACATGCAGGAACAGGCCCGGAACCAGAATTACGAGCGGCCACAAGGCATGTCCAAGAAATCCGAACACCCCCAGCTTCCCGAACAGAATCACAATGCCGGCGGCGGCGATGAACACACCCAGTTTCATGTCGTTTTTGGAAGACATCTTTCACCCATCCCTTCAAAATTCGCGTCTTTTCTCTGGCCCTCGTCATTTTATATTTTATCTGAAAAATAATTAAAACACCATCATTCTTCGTGTATTCGGGGGAATTGCATAAAAAAGCTGCACCAAAGCTTTCCAGCTTTTGGCACAGCCTCTAGTATTGCCGCTTCTTATCCTGCAGATACCATCCTCCGCTTAAGCATACCTGTTACTACGACAAGAATCCCCAGCACCATCGGCAGCATGGAGTGGAATGTAGGCAGCATGAAGGAAATGACCGCACCAAATTTGGCATCCTGCAGCAGCATATTACCGGCCGTATACGCCAGAATATAGGCTCCGATGAAGACCAGCACCGGGAAACGGTGCAGCCAGCCCACGATGATGCCGCTTCCCCAGACCACAATCGGAATGCTGATGGCAATCCCGATTACGATGAGTGCCAGATCTCCTTTGGCCAAGCCCGCAATCGCCAGCACATTGTCCAGACTCATGATGAAATCGGCGAGCAGAATGGTGCGCACCGACTTCCATACACTGGAGCTCCCCTCAATCTTAAGTTCCCCCTCTTCCTCCAGCAGCAGCTTAAAGGAGATCCAGAGCAGCAGTATCGCGCCTCCGGCTTCAATATAAGGAATTTTGAGCAGCAGCACTGCGGCAAAAGTCAGGATGCAGCGCAGACCCACTGCCCCTGCAGCTCCCCACCATACCGCTTGCCTGCGGTGCTTCTCCGGGAGATTCTTGCTGGCCATCGCAATGACCATCGCGTTGTCTCCGCTCAGCACCAGATTGATCATCAGTATTTCACCCAGCAGCAATAAAGAATCCATTCTTTTCAACCTCCCTGAACTCCATGTAAATACATGTATGCCTCAGGGTGACAAGCTATGCATCCTGTCCTGCTTTTTTAGAAACTACGCATGAGCGGGGCTGTTCCAGCGTATACAAAATTATAGCCTGCCTGCCGTATGTCAAAAAAGCCCGTATATCTTTCCACCAAATTCGAGGAGTGACCCCTATTGAATCCATCCGTTACGGATTTCATATTATCCCTGCTGAATATTGTCTTCCTCGATCTGATTCTGGCCGGTGATAATGCCATAGTGATCGGCCTGGCCGCGCGGAACCTGCAGGGAAGTTCGCAGAAGAAGGCGATCCTGCTGGGTACAGGCGGCGCCGTAGTGCTGCGGATTATCGCGACGATTCTTGTCGTGTGGCTGCTCAAAGTGCCCTGGCTGCTGCTATTCGGCGGACTGCTGCTTATTATGATCGCCTACAGGCTGCTGACAGGGGGAAATACGGAGGACACGGACATACAGGCCGGAGGAACACTGTGGTCGGCCGTACGGACGATCATTGTCGCAGACGCGGCGATGGGGCTGGATAATGTAATCGCGATCGCCGGGGCAGCCAAACACAATATTACACTCGTGGTGCTCGGGCTGCTGATCAGCGTGCCGATTGTGGTCTGGGGCAGCACGCTGTTCATCAAGCTGATCAACAGATATTCCTGGATTATCTATATCGGCTCAGCCGTGCTTGGTTTCACGGCCGCAAGTATGATTACCAGTGAGAAGCGGGTTGCCCCCTTCTTCGAACAGCAGCCGCTGCTCCATTATCTGTTTATTGCTCTGGTGATTGCAGGCATCCTTGCCGCCGGCCTCTGGCAGCGCCACCGCGCACAGGGCAGAATTCCGCATAGCGGCAACTCTACCCGGTAATGCATATATCGCCATATATCAGAAAGAGGTGCCCCGGCCAACCAGTATTACCGGCTGCAGGGCACCTCTTCTTCAGCTATTCTAGAACCATTCTTCCTGTAAACCTGCCTGTACAGGGATCACATCGCTCGGTTTCTCATCACCGTATGGTGTAATCGACACCGTCTCTGTTCCGGTAACAGCCGCTTCCAGGAGTGCCTGGTACCCGGGAAGCGTGGCTTCAATCTTATCCACAATCCGCATGTTCGGATTCGTCGTCGGCGACTTGGGCACGAACAGCGTACAGCAATCTTCATAAGGAAGGATGGACAAGTCATAGGTGCCGATGCTCTGGGAGATTCCGACAATCTCACTCTTATCCATCATCACCAGCGGACGCAGCAGCGGCAGCTCGGTGGCACGGCCAATGACATTCATGCTTGGGAGCGTCTGGCTGGCGACCTGCCCCAGACTGTCACCAGTGATCAGGGCCAGCGCCCCTTCGCGTTCGGCGAGAGCGGTAGCAATCCGCAGCATGGCCCGGCGCATTAGTGTAATAATCAGATTATCCTGGCCAATTCCGGTAAAAGAGGTCTGGACCTCCGTGAACGGAACCAGGTGGAGCTTGATCACTCCGGCATAACGCGACAGTACCCGCGTCAGATCTACAACCTTCTGACGGGCAAGCTCGCTGGTATACGGGTAGCTGTAGAAATGGACACATTCCACTTCAAGTCCTCTGCGCATGGATGACCAGCCCGCAACCGGGCTGTCAATGCCGCCGGACAGCAGCAGCATTGCTTTGCCGTTCGTACCGAGCGGGAACCCGCCGACACCGGCAATATTCTCGCAGAAAATATAGGTATGCCCTTCACGAATCTCAATTCTCAGCTCCATCTGCGGAGATTTCACATCCACAAGCAGCCCGGGATACCCCTGCAGCAGAGGAGTGGCAATAAGCTTGCCCATCTCAATGGAGCCATATGGAAATCCCTTCCATACCCGGCGAGCACTAACCTTGAAGGTCGTTCCTGCTGCCGGGGCAATAATATTCAGGAATGTCCTGCTGGCTGCAAGAATCTCTTCAAATTCCGACCGGGACACCTTCACCGGGCTAATTGAAGCAATGCCGAATACATTCTTCAGTGCATCCGTTAACTCTCCCGCCGGCTCACCGTTCAGTTCGACATATATCCGCCCGAATTCTTTGCTGAGCACCACGCCGGGATAGGGTTTAACCATCTCCTTCACATGACGGAGCACTGTTTTTTCGAACCGGCTGCGGTTTTTTCCTTTTAAGATAAATTCTCCAAAGCGCAGCAGAAGCATGTCCGCATATTCAATGCTGCTTCCAATCCCCGCAGCGTTTGCTCCGTTGTCAGACTCTATAATTGTCATTTGTTATTTCACGCCTCCTTCAGCAATCTTCAAAGACTGGACAGCGGCAAGCAGCGCCTGCTCCAGCTGCTGCACCTCCTGCTTCGTATGGCTGTCACCCAGACTGATACGGATGCCGCCAAGCGCAGCAGCCCGGTCTCTCCCGATGGACAGCAGAACCCGGCTCGGTTCTGCCAGCCGTGACGAACAGGCGGAGCGGGTGGCAACGGCCATTCCCAGTTCCTCCAGCTTCCTGGCCATAACCTCCCCCTTCATTCCGGGGTAAGAGAAATGAACAATATGAGGCGCCCCGTCTCCGCTGCTGTTCAGCACAAGCTCCGGAATTCCTGATATATAATCCTCCAGCTGTTTTTTTAGCGGCGTAATCCGGCGGGTGAATTCCTGCCGCCGTTCGCCGCTCATGCGCACCGCCTTGGCTGTGGCTACAATATTCGGCACATTCTCTGTTCCGGCGCGGTTGCCCATCTCCTGTGAACCTCCGGTAAGCAGAGGGAACAAGGTTACGCCTTCCCGCACATACAGGATTCCTGTTCCGCGCGGGCCGCGGATTTTGTGCGCTGACAAGCTGTACAGATCCGCCTGCCATTCCTTCAGCCGGGTCTCCAGCTTGCCATAGCCCTGCACCCCATCGACATGAAACAGTGTCCGGCGGTTCACCGCCTTGACCTGCCGTCCGATCTCTTGCAGCGGCTGCACCGTGCCAATCTCATTATTCACATGCATTACACTGACCAGCACGGTATCCGGCCGGACCGCAGCGGCAACCTGCGAGGGTTCGACGACTCCGGAGCTGTCCGGTGCAATAAAGGTAATCTCCCAGCCAAGCTGCTGCAGCTGAAGACAGCTCTCATAGACTGAAGGATGCTCCAGCTCGGTAGTTATCATATGGCGGCCTCTGCCCTGATATTGCAGCGCCGCCCCTTTGATGGCCATGTTATTGCTCTCAGTAGCTCCAGAGGTAAACACAATCTCCTGCGGCTGCACGCCAAGCGCTGCCGCACACACTTCCCGCGCACGCTTGATCAGCTTGTCCGCCTCCGCCCCCGCACGGTGCAGAGATGAGGGATTGGCAAAGTGCTGCCTCATGACTTGTTCCATAGTCTGCACTACCTCCTCATACGGCGGAGCAGCAGCGGCATAATCCCAATACAGCATATATCGGCGTTCTCCTTTGCTTATCGTTTCAGCGAGAAAGAATAAGTATAGCAAAATTCATACTTTATTTATATGTTGCAAAAAGGATCAAACGGGCTGCTGCCGCCGGAGCGGCTGGATGCAGATTCCGTTTGATCCTTTATATTATAACGCGTATTGCGCGCGGGCGCGTTCTATTTTGGCAATATAGGCCTGAGTTTCCTTCGGAAGCTCTGAGAGATTAGCCATCAGTTCGGCATCGTTGCTGACGCCAAGCTTATTAACGCGGCCTGGTCCGGCATTATAAGCGGCCAGTGCCATATTCTCCTCGCCATTGTAACGTTTGAGCTGGTAAGAAAGGTAGCGTACGCCTCCGTCAATGCTCTGGGCCGGGTCAAACGGATCGGAGACACCCAGACCGTTCGCCGTTCCATCCATTAATTGCATCAGCCCTTTGGCCCCTGCAGAAGAAACAACATTAGGATTAAACGAGGATTCCGTATCAATTACAGCCTTGATCAAATCAACAGGAACGCCATATTTCGCGCTGGCCGTCTGGATCAGCTCTTCGTAATCTGTCGGCACCGTGTGCGTTATTTCCCCGGAAATGCCGTCATACGTTTCAGCTGTTCCACCAAGCTGCTGCCAGAGCAGATTACTTAGTGAAGAAGCATCCGTGAGTGAGGTTAAAGTGCTTCCGCTGCTGCCGCCGGTTGCGGATTGCAGGGCCGCCTGCTGTAGTAAAGCCGCGAATTCCGCTGCCGAAGAACCTGTTACCCCGGATGAAACCTTGCCGCTTCCGCCCTTCATGCTTGAACTCCTCAGATCAACCCATTTCAGTTGCCCGGTTCCGCTTGCTGCAGCGGGGTCGATTGCCATGCTCCCATTCCCTCTTTCATCATAAATCTATATAAACAAAATAAAGCATTCTATTTAAATTTGAAATACGGCTTTATTTTACAATTTATTTGCAGTAATTACTATATGCCAAACAGAAAAAACAGACCTCAGACCCGCATAGTTAGGTCTGAAAGCCTGTTTTGAAATCAAATTTCTGCATGCAGCTTACCCTAACGGGCAAAAGGTATTAAGACAAAATAACTTAAGGTAGAGACAATTCCAAGTCCCATGGACCAGGCGCCAGCAGTTTTTTGCCCCCTGGCATAGGCATAATACCCGAGCACTGCAGCAATAGGCCCCATAATTATTGACCAGATAAATAGGGAAACCACACCAAATCCGAGGCCAATATAACCGATTGTCCGTTCATCGCTTTCCTTTACACTGCCGGTTGTACGTTCTGTTTCCCTGCCTGCGGTACTATGGACCTGCACGGGAAGCGGACTGATTTCAGCAGCATATTCCTCGTTATGACTTCTGTCCCGGCGGGGATAATCCACTCTGCGCGGACGCAAAATAATCTTCCTGCGTTCCGAACGGTCCACTTTGGGTTCATCATTCTGATTGTCCATAAGGGCCTCCTCTAGGCGTTCGGCTTGAACGTCAGACAACAGGTTGCGGATGAAGTTCCGGCATGGTCATGATGATTATTTGCCGTCAGCTCTTCAGCATATTCTTCCTTGAAATGGCTGCCTGCATGCTTGTCAATTTCAATTACAATTTCTTCGGCACGGCACAGGTTCTGTTCTCCCCAATAATGACAGTTGCTCACACTGCATCTCACAAGCGGTTTTGCGTTTGTCATAATGATCACCTCGGCTTCATTATGTCCTCTCCGCATTACTGCTATGCGGCTGAATGGTTTCCAGCTGATGAATGGAGCCGTTCATATGTACATCCAATTGTGCACGCAAAAAAGACCAGGCTGTCATGTTGCTCATGACAAACCCGGTCCTTTACCTGAAACCGGCAGCTCCGGTATTACACCTGATTCTGCATCCGTTTCTCCGTTAAATAATCGTTCTCATAATAAGCCAGATCATCACGCAGTTCTTCATAGACCTTGGTAATCTCCATAATAATATCGCGTGCCGGACGGACCGGCTTCTTGCGGAAACGGATCGCATCCTGACCTGTGTAGGCATAGCGTCCATCTTCGGAGTAGCTTTCGTTCTTAGGATAGAAGAAGTTGTTTACTCCAAAATGATATACATTATATAGCGCTTTTTGCGCGAAGGCTTCATCAAAAGTGGCGCGGCGCAGAGCAACCCCAAGCTTCTCATAAGACATCTCCGAGAACACCAGCAGATGGCGGAGATCGGACAAGAACCCTTGATAGAAATGCAGTGTTTCTTCATCCTCTTCGGCAACCAGTTGCGGAAGCGCATGCTCGTTCAGGAACAGTTCCATTTTTCCGATTACGGATTTAAGTTTTTCTCTCGTCGATTCACACAATTTCTGCACATTAGCTGCTGACATGGCGATTGCTCCCCCTTATTAGTCCTTGCTTTGTAGTCGTTACGACATAATCATTTCGAGTAGTTCTATCTTGATAGTATCACAAAACTTCACCGGTCTCCACCCACCGCAGGTGAGGAGAGTCATCCCGGTCCGGCAGACCGGATACAAGCCCCGGAAAGCGCTTATTTTCTGATATTAACATAAAACCCTGTACGGCGGTATCCTTTTCTCCGATGCATAAAACCGGCCCTCTCTTCTAAACCTAATAGGTATTACAATGCCAGGAAGGAGCGGAAACCATGTCACGAAAAAATTTAACCGTCGCCGGTCTGGTCACTGCTGCGCTGACGGTGGTGCTGCTTACTTTTGCCCTGCGGCCGGAAGACAGCGCCATAAGCGGTACCCTCAGACAAGCCTCTGTGCCGAATCCCTCTCAGGAGAAAACCATTAAGAAAACGGCCCTGGTACAGGATGTGAGTGCTACTGACCGCCTGAACCGCGTGGATGTAAGCAAGCATCTTAGAACTATGCTCTCGGATACCCACGGCGCTTCGCCTGAGGATATCTCAGCATATGCCAGGAACTTACAGCAGGGACACGGTCATATCACCATGCTGATGCTGATTGATTTCCGCACGCAGAAGACAACTACCTACAAATCCTCCCTTCCGGAAGGAACGGAGCAGGAGAACAAGCAGCTGCTCAAATACCTGAACACAGCCAAGTCGGCCATCAAGGGGCATCAAGCCTATGAGTCCCCGTCTTTTGTAATCGGCAGCAAGAAATATTATTTCGTGGCACAGCGTGACCAGGAGGGCCAGCTCGGCGTCATCGCCCTGATCAATCAGAAGATCCTTGACCGGGTAGCCCAGCACCAGCTGAAGAATCTCCGTCTGATCCCTTATCCTAAGGAAGGTAAGTACCGCGTAGAATCCGTTCATGCCGATACGCTGCAGGATCTCACTGTCAAGACCGGCCATGACAACGAGAATGCCAGCCACTACTACGAGAACGAGATCGTCGTCCGGTTCCGGAGCGGGCATCCTACAGCAGGCCAGCTCCAGACCATTGCCGCAGATATTCAGTGCAAGGAGCCGCGTAAGCTGGGATATGCCTATATTTTTCGCTCAGAGAAGATGAACTATTCCCAGCTCAAAACCTACTTCGCTTATAAATGGCACCCGCAATATTCCGAGCCTCACTATATGTATTTAACCAATGATACAGTGAGCGAAAATACAGGAGCCAATGTTATAACGCCTAATGATCTGCTCTTCTCCACCTATCAGTGGAATCTGCCGGCCATTGAAACAGAGCTGGGCTGGAATCTGTCCAAAGGCAGCAAGGAAGTCGTTGTAGCCGTGGTGGATACCGGAGTTCAGGCGGACCATCCCGATCTGCAGGGCCAGCTGCTGGCCGGATATAATGCGATAACTAACGGTGGAGCACCGGATGATGATGTCGGGCATGGCACGCATGTCTCAGGCATCATCGGAGCATTGACCAATAATGAGGAAGGTGTGGCCGGCATCAGCTGGTATAACAAGATCCTTCCGGTAAAAGCGCTCGACAACTCCGGGGCTGGCACCACTTATTCCGTTGCCGAAGGCATTATCTGGGCTGCCGACCATGGCGCCAAAGTGATTAATCTCAGCCTGGGCAATTATGCCGACTCCCAGTTCCTGCATGATGCCATCAAATATGCCTATGACCGTGACGTTGTCATTGTCTCCGCTTCCGGCAATGACAATACCGAACGGCCGGGCTACCCTGCCGCCTATGAGGAGGTAATTGCCGTGGCCGCAACCAATTCCACCGGAGAGAGAGCGTCTTTCTCCAATTACGGGGATTATATCGATGTGGCTGCACCCGGGGAGAGTATCGCCAGCACCTATCCTGATAATCAGTATGCGGCATTATCCGGCACCTCGATGGCCAGCCCTCATGTGGCAGCGCTCGCCGGGCTGGTACGCTCGCTGAACCCCGAGCTGACCAATAAGGAAGTAACCGAGCTGCTGACCTCAAATGCGGTGGATCTGGGTGATGCCGGACATGATAAATACTATGGCTGGGGTCAGGTTGATATCTACAAGACACTGCAGGCTGCCGGCGGAGGTCAGGTTCCCCTGCAGTTATTCCCCCAGCATGTCGGTAAACAGCTGAAATCCATGCAATGAGTTAGGCGCTTGTCCGCCTGGCCTGACGCGGGAAGGCTTATTGGCGGATTGAACGCAGATGCCGGTCCAGCAGATGCAGGAACTGTCTGAGCCCGCGCTCCATGTCTTTTTGCGTAAGCTGCGAATAACAGAGCCGGATATGGCGGGAAGGCGTGTCTCCGGCATAGCAGACATCTCCGGGCAGGAAGGATATCCCATCCTGATCAGCCAGCGCATGCAGCTTGTCAATCCCGGGGGATTGGGGCAGCTGCAGCCATAGGTTCAGGCCGCCCTCAGGCAGCGTCCAGCTGACTCCGGCCGGGGCATACTGCTTCAGAAGCATCGCCGCCGCTTCCTTGCGAAGGCGCAGGGCGGTCCGCAGCTTCGCCGCGTAAGCCTCATACCTGCGGTCGATGAACGGCAATACCGCCCGCTGGGTCAACAGCGGACTGCCCAGGTCACTCGACGACTTGGCGGCAATCAGCCTGGACAGGATATTGCCTTCAGCGGCAACGCAGGCGATCCGGCATCCGGGCGCCAGCACTTTGCTGAAGCTCTTCATATAGACTACATGCCCGGCGCCATCCATCGATTTGATCGACGGCGGGGGCGGCTGATGGAAATACAAATCACTGAACGGATCATCCTCCACAATGAGACAGCGGTAACTGCGGGCAAGCTCCAGCAGCCGCTGTCTTCTTGTTATGCTCATCGTAGCGCCGCTGGGATTCTGAAAGGTAGGATTCGTATAGATGAGCTTCGGCGGTCTGCGGTCACACATTGCAGTAAGCCGGTCCACCCGCATCCCTTGCTCATCCATCGGAACGAAGATCATCTCTGCCCCCCGTCCGGCAAAAACATCAATGGCCCCCGTATAGCTGGGTGCCTCCAGATACACGGTGTCCCCGGGACCAACGAAGGTCCGGGCCACCAGATCGATTCCCTGCTGTGAACCGCTGGTAATCATTAAGTCATTGGACCCAATCGCTATGCCCCGGCTCTGCAGATGCCTGCGCATCACCTCCCTCAGCTCCTGATCCCCCTGGAAATTCCCGTAGGAGGCCATCAGCTCCGGCTCTTCTTGTACCAGAGCCGCCATAGTGGCGCCAATCGGTTCAAGCGGAAGGAGGCTGCTGTGTATCGCTGCCAGATGGAAGGGATATTTCACTTCCGAATAATTGAAGTTGCGCCACAGCTGTGCCCGCGGCAGGTAGTCGTCATAACTGTCCTGCCATCCGGCTGAAGTATCGGGCAAATTCCGCTGCCGCTCCGCTACATAACAGCCTTTGCCCTGGCTGCAGACAATATGGCCGCGGGTTTCCAGATCAGCATAAGCCTTGCTTACGGTTACCTGGCTTACCTTCAAGGAGGAGGCCAGGCCTCTTACGGAAGGCAGCTTACTCCCCGGCTGGAGCAGTCCGGAAGTGATCCGCTGGGCGAATGTCTCACTGATCTGCTGCGGCAGAGATTTAGTGCTGCTGCGTAGTAAATCAATACGCATCCCGTTTCCCCCTGACTGTTATATTTAGCGCTTTACTGTTATACTGCTATACCGTTATGATACAACAAAATTCAGATTAGCGGGGAGCATGAACCATGAAGATCAATTATGCTGAGATGACGAACCACCTGGGGTCCTCAGCTGTCCGTGACATTCTCAAAATTACGCAGGGCAAAGATATTATCTCGCTGGCAGGCGGCCTGCCTGCTGAGGAGCTGTTCCCTGTAGAGGCTGTCCGCGATGCCTATAGCCGTGTACTCTCCAGTGATGTTTCAGCGCTGCAATACGGCTTAACCGAAGGATACCTTCCGCTGCGTGAAGCGGTCGCTGCAAGATTGGGACAGCAGGGTATTCCGGTGTCTGCACAGGAAATGCTCCTCACCACCGGTTCCCAGCAGGCTATAGACCTGCTCTGCAGAATACTTATTGATCCGGGTGATGCCGTACTGGTGGAAGCCCCGACTTACCTGGCTGCCCTGCAGGTGCTGGGCTCCTACCGCGCAGACATCCGTGTTGTAGACAGCGATGAACAAGGGATGCTGCCTGAGCATCTGGAAGAACAGCTCCGTACGCACCGGCCTAAGCTCCTGTATGCCGTCCCTACGTTCAACAATCCCTCAGGTGCAACCTGGAGCAAAGAACGCCGTGAACAAGTTGTAGGGCTATGCAGGAAATACGGCGTGCTGATATTGGAAGACAATCCGTACGGCGAGATTGCCTTCGATGAGACACCGGGAGCATATCCGCCTGCGCTCGCCGCCATTGACAGAAGTCTGGACGGGGATTCCTGTGTGGTCTACACCGGTACGTTCTCCAAAATCGTTGCACCCGGACTGCGCACCGGCTGGATCACCGGGCCCCTGGAACTGATTCGGGTCGTTGCCAAAGCCAAGCAGGCTGCCGATCTGCATTCCAGCGCCATTGATCAGCGCGCTCTGCATGAGCTTCTGCAGAGTTTTGACCTTGAGGGTCATATCCGAGTGATCTCCCGTGAATATCAGTCACGGATGAAGCTGCTCTCGGCTGAGCTCTCCTCGCGGAACTGGGAAGGTGCCAGCTTCCTTGAGCCGCGCGGCGGCATGTTCCTGTGGCTGACCCTGCCCGGCCGCATCAATACCGCAGAGCTGCTGCCGCTTGCAGTAGAGCAGGGCGTTGCCTTCGTTCCCGGCGAGGTATTCTACTCCGCCCGGCCGCTGAAGAATGCGATGCGCCTCAACTTCACCCATACACGGCCGGAGCTGCTGCCGCTTGCGGTGCAGCGGCTGGAGACAGCCATGTCCCGGTATGAGGAGCGCTTGCTTCCTATGTAGCCAGTCACCGGATGTTACCTATAACTGTATACAAAAGGCGGCCCCCTGAGGAGGCCGCCGTCTTAATGTCTGTATGTGTATTGAGTTACCGCACAGTGCTTATTTCGTTGTCAGTTAGGAAAGTTTGCCGTAAGCCGGGTTCTGTGCTCGTTGTGGTTCAAACGGGAACTACCCTCCCACCATAAGCGACAATCATCTATCTAGGCCATACATTACTGCACAGCTCCAGCGACCAACCTAGACACGCCTCAGGCGAAGGCTGCTTCTCCCGGTTAGGGAAGACGCTGCGTCTCATTAGGTCTTGCTCCAGATGGGGTTTACCAGGAACGAAGTCACCAGCGTTCCTCGGGGTCTCTTACACCTCGGTTCCATCCTTGCCTGTGCTGCCCGAAAGCAGCCATCGGCGGTCCATTTCTGTGGCACTATCCTTCGGCTCGCGCCGACTGGACGTTATCCAGCATCCTGCCTTATGGAGCCCGGACTTTCCTCCCGCGGCGTTCTCACGCACACCGGCGATTGTCTGTCAAACTTTCCGGAACAACATTGTATATTATACAGACTTGGACCAGCGGACACAAGTGTAAATAATTGCAGCCCAGCAAGCTTAGAGGAAATTAAAAGGCTCGGTGTTCAGCTTGGAGGCATGCACCACAGTACTGCACTTATGCTCCGTCAGCTTACCGGCAAGAAATTCCGCTACTTTCTCCTTCATGATCTTCTCCGCGTTATGCCCGGGATCGATCAGTGCGATGCCTGCCAGGTGTGCATCCTGTGCCGTATGGTAATCGATATCACCCGTCACCAGCACATCCGCTCCTTTGAAGATGGCACTGCTGTAATATTTGGCACCAGATCCGCCCATCACAGCTGCCTTGCGGATAGGACGGTTCAGATCGCCGACGACCCGCACATGGCCGACATCCAGACCGCCCTTAACGGTCTCCACGAATTCTCCCAGTGTGGTCGGCTCCTTAAGCTTACCCACTCTTCCGAGGCCGAGGCTGCGGCCCTTGAGGTCCATGGAATAGAGATCATAAGCCACCTCTTCATACGGATGAGCCTTCAGCATCGCCTGCACAACTTTGTTCCGGATCGGTTGCGGCACAATGGTCTCAATGCGGATCTCTTCAGCCCGCTCCAGCTTGCCTTGCTTGCCGATATAAGGGTCTGTCCCCTCCTGCGGAATGAAGGTGCCATAGCCTTCAATGTTGAAGCTGCAATGGCTGTAATTGCCAATCCAGCCCGCACCGGCATTCAGAATCGCATCCAGCACCTTCTGATGGTGATCCTTCGGCACAAATACAACGAGCTTGGACAATTGCTCCGTATGAATATCCTTGATCGGTGCGCCGTTCTCAATCCCCAGCGCTTCCGCCATCCAGTCGTTCATTCCGCCTTCGGCCACATCCAGATTGGTATGGCTGATATAGACGGCAATGTCGTTTTTGATCAGCTTCTCATACAGCCGGCCCATGGGAGTATCTGTAAGAATGCCTTTGACCGGCCGGAAAATAATCGCGTGATGCGCGATGATCAGATTGCAGCCTTGGGCAATCGCTTCGTCCACGACACTGTCGTTAACATCCAGCGCGACCAGCACGCCGGTAATCTCCTTCTGCAGACTACCCAGCTGAAGCCCTACATTATCCCATTCCTCCGCCAGATGCTTCGGGGCAAGCTGCTCCATATATCCTATTACAGTCTGTCCTTTGGCAAACATCCCAGCACCTCCGCTATCCGCTTAATCTGTGCACTGATCTTACTGCGCTTCTCTTCTGCCGCCTCCAGCTCTGAACGCGACAATGAGGTCAGGATACCTTCCAGCTTAGAGATTTCCCCCTGCCACTTCGCCATGAACACTTCATTCGGCGCTTGCAGCAGCCAAGGACCCATCTGCAGCAGCAGACCCTGATCTAGGGCCACCTTGCCGCCGGCGAGCGCTTGTTCCCGGTACAGCTGTTCATTCGTCCGGGCACCTTCAGTGCCTTCAGGGACCGCTGTCAGGATCTCATAAGTTTTGCCGTCTTCCTCCAAAATATGCTCCGAGATCAGCACCCAGCCGTTACCAAGCAGCCAGCGGCGCAGAATATCCTCGCCCACATTCGGCTGCAGCGCAAGTGTCTTCACCCCTGCCAGCTTACCCAGTTGCCGGCCGCGTTCAAGAATGGCGGCGATTAGCGATCCGCCCATGCCGGCAATTGTGATGCAGTCTGCTTCCCCCGGCTCCAGCACTTCCAGTCCGTCTCCACGCCGTACAGCAATCTGCTTGCTGAGGCCTGCTTCGGCTACGCCTCTGCCTGCTGCTTCATATGGTCCCAGGTTTACTTCCCCCGCAATTGCGGAAGGCACACGCCCGCTCTCAACTGCAGCTACAGGCAGCAAGGCGTGATCCGAACCAATGTCAGCAAGCCTGCTTCCTTCCGGTACCTGCTCCAGCAAAAGCTGAAGCCGGTCTGATAATTTTACATTGTTCATGAGGCCACCCACGTTATCCATTTTTTTCTGAAGATGAACAGCAGCGCTAAGCCAGCAGCGATCTTCAGTATTAATACAAGCGAAGTCCATTCCGGGAATCCCGATCTGAGCCACAGCGCATCGATTTCCGGCATCAGCCAGAGTGAAACGCCGACGCCCAGGTACACACCCGAGACCCCGCTAACCCGGTGATACAAAAGCCAGCTTAGCCAGATCATCAGCACACAGAGCGGAAGCCAGAGCAGTTCCAGCATGAGAATGGAAGCATCCGGCCGCGCCTGGCCGAAGAATCCGGCATACAGCAGGGCCCAAAAAGCAAAACCGCAAAAATGAAGGAGTCCGATACGCAAAAAGAAGCCAAGTACACACCATAGAAGACCGCAGGTTGCAATCAGCAAAGGTCTCCAAAAGTCCGGATCCAGATCATGCAAAGCAATTAACCATAGCCCGAACCCAAGGGTTAACACGCTGCCGATTCCAGCCAGTACCAGACTGATCATCTTGTTGCGGTCCTGATAAATAGCAGAGTAGCCATAACATACAATTAATACACAGAGCGCCGTGGCAAGTTGCAAAGGCCAGGGAAAAACGCTAAAATAAAGACTAATCAAGAAAATCAAGGAAATTATTCCAAAACCAAACAGCCATATTTTGATGCTTCCCTGCTGGAGATTCCGCAGCGACACCGGATTGCTATCCTTAATTTCTGCTTGATCATCATACAGGTTGGTCAGGAAGTCACAATATTGCTCCGGCAGCAGCTTGCTTCTTCTCCAGTACTGAATTTCTCTTAAAATAGTGTCACGTTTCTCCAAATTCAACGGCTCATCCCTCTTTCCAGATCTTGCCTCCGGCCTGTTACATAACCCCCCGCAAAGTGGGGCTTTAGCTTCGATGATGACTCAGGTACTTTGAGGGGCCCCAGAATATACACAAAGGACCTCCTGCCACCGTGCAGCAGAAGGTCCGGCCTTATACGTCTATTCGAGGAAATCCTTCAACCGCTTACTGCGGCTCGGGTGACGCAGCTTGCGCAGTGCTTTGGCTTCAATCTGGCGGATACGCTCGCGGGTAACACCGAACACCTTACCCACTTCTTCGAGAGTTCTCGTCCGTCCGTCATCCAGTCCGAAGCGCAGGCGAAGCACGTTCTCTTCACGCTCGGTGAGCGTGTCCAGCACATCCTCCAGCTGTTCCTTCAGCAGCTCATAAGCCGCTGCATCCGCAGGCGCTAGCGCCTCCTGATCCTCAATGAAATCTCCCAGATGCGAATCATCTTCCTCACCGATTGGTGTTTCCAGTGATACCGGCTCCTGGGCAATCTTCATGATTTCCCGAACCTTCTCAACGGTCAGTTCCATCTCAGCCGCAATCTCTTCCGGCGAAGGCTCACGTCCCAGCTCCTGCAGCAATTGGCGGGAGACCCGGATCAATTTGTTGATGGTTTCCACCATGTGAACAGGAATACGGATCGTCCGTGCCTGGTCAGCAATCGCACGGGTAATCGCCTGGCGAATCCACCAGGTAGCATAGGTACTGAATTTGAAGCCTTTATTGTGGTCAAATTTCTCAACGGCCTTGATCAGACCCATGTTGCCTTCCTGAATCAAGTCCAGGAACAGCATGCCGCGTCCGACATAACGTTTGGCGATACTGACTACGAGCCGCAGGTTCGCTTCGGCAAGTCTCCGCTTCGCTTCCTCGTCACCATTCTTGATTCTCATTGCCAGTTCCACTTCATCGTCAGCCGATAACAGCGGAACACGCCCGATTTCCTTCAGATACATCCGGACGGGGTCGTTGATCTTGATGCCCGGAGGCAGCGACAGATCGTCGTCGAAGCTGAAATCATCACTGTCTTTGTCCTCATTATCCTCACTTGGACGGAGGCTGTTGACCTCTTCATCATTCTCATTCACAACTTCGATCCCCAGATCGCTCAGCTGCTCGTAGAATTCCTCCATCTGCTCGGGGTCTTGATCAAACGGCGATAATTTCTCCATAATATCTTTGTAGTTCAATGATGATCTTTTCTTACCATGATCAATAAGCTGATCCTTAACCTGATCCAGAGTAAATTCCGCTTCCAGTTCAGTATGCTGATCGTTCGCCATAATTCGACTCCCTCCTCCCTAGGTACATCCTGTCAATGTCTCATTGTCTCTCTAGGGCTAAAATTTCACTTGCTATTTGTGCTGCACGCAAAAAGTCACCGGATTTTTCCGCCTGAATCATCTCTTCACGCTTGGGTTCTATTTTGCGCTGCAGAGGATACTTCTGCACTTCACGAATACAATCGTCCAGAACCTGGGTATTCCAGTCCGGAGGGGTATCCATCATGGAGATTGCCGTAGCGGTCTTCTCCAGACGGTCATCCTGAAGCGATGATAGAAACCGGCTGATGCCGGGTGGTTTGCCTTGCGCATAATAGGCATATAGATAAGCGGCAATTGCCGCATGATCATCAATATTGAACTCTTCCCCGAGGCGTTCGCCCACATAGGCCGCCGCTTCCGGATCTTGAATCATCAGTGATAAAAGGCGCCGTTCCGCAACATGGTAAGCAGGCAGCAGCGTAGGTGTCTGCACTTGCCCTTTTTTATGCCTACCATTATTCCACCTTTTGTCGTTATTATCCCCTTCGGGAATGTTTTTTTGCATGGACGCCCGAAGTAAATTGCAATCCTGCTTCAAGCTGTCATAGGACAGCTCCAGCTCGGAGGCGATTTCCCTCAGATATACCTCACGCTCCGTCGAAGAATGGAGTCCGGCAATAATCTCCAGAGCCTCCTTGACATAGGCAATTTTGCCGTCTTCCTCTAGGAGTATATGGTTTTTTTTCAGATATATAAGCTTAAATTTTATGGATGATACGGCGGAGTCAATCACCTGTTCCCTGAATCTGTCCCCGCCATGCCGGTTGATGAATTCATCGGGGTCCAGGCCGCTCGGGAGCAGCGCAACCTTAACTCTCAGCCCGCTTTCTTCAAGCAGCGGAATGGCCTTGAGTGCGGCAGCTTGTCCCGCCTTATCTCCGTCATAGGAGAGAACAATCTCATCCCCCAGGCTTTTCATCAGCGCCACATGGCCCTCGGTGAGCGATGTACCCATGGTCGCCACCCCGTTATGCACACCTGCATCCCAAGCCGAAATGACATCACCGTATCCCTCGAACAGGACGATTTGCCGCGTTTTGCGGATGGATGCTTTGGCCTGGTGCAAATTGTACAGGATCCGGCTTTTGTTGAATAACCGGCTCTCCGGGGAATTCAGGTATTTCGGCTGCCCTTCGCCGAATATTCTTCCGGCAAAGGCAATGGTCTTGCCCATGCGGTTAGCAATCGGAAAAATGACCCGGCCGCGGAAACGGTCCAGATAACCCTTGCCTTCCCCCCGGGCAGACAGCAGTCCGCCCTTCTCCATCTCGGCGAGATCAAAGCTCCGTTTCTCCAGAAACTGCAGCAGTGTATCCCAACGGTCCGGCGCATAGCCAATTTGAAACTGGTCAATCATTCTATCGCTGAAACCCCGGGTTCTTAAATAATCCATGGCGGCTGTGCCGTATTCCGTGTTCTTCAGCAGATAATGATAATACTTTGCCGATAAATCATACGCCTGAATCAGCCGGTCCCGCTCTGGATCGGGTGGAGCGAGCGCTCCCCCTCTGCCCTCGGGCACGGGTATATCACTTTCTTCCGCCATTATTCTGACTGCTTCGGGAAAGGATAATCCTTCGATCTCCATCCTGAACTTGATGGCATTTCCGCCCATACCGCAGCCAAAGCAATGAAATACTCCCCGGTCAGGGGTGACGGTGAAGGAAGGGGATTTCTCCGAATGGAACGGGCAGAGGCCCCATAAATATTTCCCCTGCTTGGACAAATGGACAACCTTACCGACTGTATCGACAATATCATGCCGCGCCAGCACGCTTTCGATAACCTCTTCCGGAATATTACCGTGTCCGCTAGCCACATTAGCCACCTTCATCTCTTAACAAATAAATATAATTCGCTACAGCTGTACATTCTCCTGCAAAAAAGTTAAAAGTTTTGTCAGTTTATGTTGAAAATAAATTTTTTCCTCTGCGGTAATCGCTTTTGGACCCTTGGAATAGTGGCCCCGCCTGCGCTCTACCGCCCGGGCATGCCTGCCCTCCAGCATAAAATCCATTTTGGAATCCTCATACTCCTGCCCCCGGTTCGAGAGCACCCTGCAGCGTTTGCCCAGCGCCAGCGCCGCAAGCCCATAATCCTGCGTAATTACGACATCTCCCGCAGAAATATGATTGGCGATATACAAATCGGCACTGTCAGCTCCGCGGTCCACCTGGACAACCGTGACACCTTCTTCAGCTTTGAGCACATGATCGTAAGAAGAAACCATCAGCACCGGTATGCCAAAGCTGCGGGCCACGGTATTAATCTCCTGTTTGACCGGACAAGCATCCCCATCAACGACGATCTTTCTTTCCTGGGACCTTACCATGATCCTCACCAAATTCCCGTGTAATATATATACGCTCCGCTTGGCAGAAATCCTTCTTTGTAAAGCATAAATACGGAACGAATGTCAACTTACGCATTGGCACCGTTCCGTATATTTATACCCTAAACCCTCAATCTATACCATAAGTCACAAACATTAATTGAATTTCCAGCCCTTGATTACCACACCAGCTTGCCGAAATCGGCAAATAATCTGGAATCCGCGTTAATGCCGGACAAGAGTGCCAGACGGTTAGCGCGAACCGCCTCGTCTTCAGCCATGACCATAACGGAATCGAAGAATCCGGTAACGGCATCCTTCAGCCCCGACAGAATCTGCAGTGCTTCTGCAGCATGCAAGGCAGTCAAGGCTTCACGGTAAGGATCATGAATACTCTGCCAAGTCTGATACAGCTTCTGTTCGGCTTCTTCTTTGAGCAGAGAAGGATCGATTACCGTTCCTTCGGCTGCTTTGGCCGCCAGATTGCTGACGCGGGTCAGGGAATCCACAGTGATTTTGAAATCAGCTACGCCTGTTACTGCATTCATAAGCGCAAGACTTCTGCCTACCACGTCAACGATATCATCGAAACCGGCAGCAGTAGCTGCATCCACAACATCATAGCGGACATTGTTGTCGGATAATAGGCGTTTGACGCGCAGACCAAAGAACTCGTAAAGGTTTATACGCAGTTCAGGGGTGAAATGTTTCTCTGAACGTAAACTTTCATGAACTTCCAGCGCTGCAGCGAAAATTTCCTGCAAACTGATACTGAGCTGATGCTCCAGCACCATTTGCACAATTCCTGCCGCCTGCCGGCGCAGCGCATAAGGGTCCTGGGAACCGGTCGGGATGATCCCAATCGAGAAACAGCCTACAATCGTATCGATTTTATCGGCAAGGCTGACTACCAGACCTGCCTCCGTTGAAGGAACAGCATCCCCTGCGAAACGCGGCTGATAGTGCTCGAAGATCGCTTTGGATACATTGTCAGCTTCGCCGGCCTTGCGGGCATAATCCTCACCCATCGTACCCTGCAGCTCAGGGAACTCGCCCACCATTTGCGTAACCAGGTCGAACTTACAGATATCTGCAGTCCGGCTGACTTCAGCCGCAGTACTCGCCGGCAGTGCAAGCTTCACAGCCAGACGGTCAGCGATGGCACGGATACGGCGTACTTTATCTCCTACACTGCCCAGCTCTTCGTGATACACGATATTCTCCAGCTTGGCCAGCGCATCGTTAATCTGCAGCTTCTGATCCTCTTCATAAAAGAACTTGGCGTCCTGAAGCCGGGCGCGCAGCACCTTCTCGTTACCCTTGGCGATCACGTCCAGCGATACGGCATTCCCGTTACGGACAGTTACGAAGAACGGAAGAAGCTTGCCGTCTTCGCCGAACACCGGGAAGTAACGCTGATGCTCACGCATGGAAGTAATCAGCACATCCTGCGGGATGTTCAGGAAAGCGGGGTCGAATGTACCGAACAGGACGGTCGGTGTTTCTACCAGGAACAGCACCTCTTCGAGCAGATCTTCCTTAATCGCAATCTTCCAGCTCTTCTCTTCGGCGAGCTTGTTGATTCCGCTGAGGATCAGCTCTTCTCTTTCTTTCACATCTACGAGCACATGCTGGCTGCGCAGAGCTTCGACATACAGGGCAGGTTCAGCGATAACTGTCTCTTTCCCAAGAAAACGGTGGCCGCGGCTCACATTGCCGGCTTTGACTCCGGTAATCGTAAGGTCAATAATCTCCTGGCCAAAGAGCGCGACCATCCAGCGGATTGGCCGGACAAATTTGAAATCATAAGCGCCCCAGCGCATATTTTTCGGGAAAGTCATAGCATTGACAATACCTGTTAGCCCCTCAGAGAGCAGGGAGGCCGTTTCGATCCCGGTGCTGCTCTTGGTTACATAGATATATTCTACGCCGGCCAGTTCCTTGAACGTAAATTGCTCTGGCGCAACGCCCTGGCTGCGGGCAAAACCAAGTGCCGCCTTGCTCCACTCGCCGCTTGCATCCAGAGCGATTTTGCGTGACGGGCCTTTGACTTCTTCGCTCACATCTTCCTGCCGCTCAGCAGCATCCTTCACCAGTACAGCAAGACGGCGCGGGGTTGCATATGCGCTAACGCCATTATGGCTGATCCGCGAGGCTTCGAGCCATTTGGCTATTCTATCCTTCAACTGTTCCATGGCGGCGCGGATGAAGCGGGCCGGAATTTCCTCGAGACCGATCTCGAACAAAATGTCTTTAGACAAGGTCAGCACCTTCTTTCTTCAGCAGCGGGAAGCCGAGCTTCTCGCGTTCCTCCAGATATGTTGCCGCTACGGTGCGGGCAAGATTACGCACTCTTGTGATGAACCCCGTACGTTCGGTTACACTGATCGCTCCGCGCGCATCCAGAAGGTTGAAGGTGTGCGAGCATTTCAGCACATAGTCATAGGCGGGGAAAACCAAATGGTTCTCCATCGCTCTGCGCGCTTCCTCTTCGTAGGTGTTGAAAAGGGTGAACAGCATTTTGACATCGGAAACTTCAAAAGTATACGTGGAATGCTCCACCTCCGGCTGATGGAACACATCACCGTAAGTCATTCCGTCTACCCATTCCAGGTCGAATACATTTTCCTTATCCTGAATGTAGGAGGCAAGACGCTCCATACCGTAAGTAATCTCCACCGCTACCGGGCTGGCTTCAATTCCCCCTACCTGCTGGAAGTAGGTAAATTGCGTGATTTCCATTCCGTCCAGCCACACTTCCCAGCCGAGGCCTGCACAGCCCAGTGACGGATTCTCCCAGTTGTCTTCGACAAACCGCACGTCATGCAGCAGGGGATCTACGCCCAGTGCCTTCAAGCTATCCAGATACAGCTCCTGAATATTGTCCGGGGACGGCTTGATGATGACCTGGAACTGGTGATGCTGGTACAGGCGGTTCGGGTTCTCCCCGTAACGGCCGTCTGACGGACGGCGTGAAGGCTCGACATAAGCGACCTTCCAGGGCTCCGGACCGAGTGACCGCAAAAAGGTCATGGGATTCATCGTGCCCGCCCCTTTTTCCGTATCGTACGGCTGGACGAGAATACAGTTCTGGGCTGCCCAGAACTGCTGCAGTGTCAGAATCATCTGCTGAAAGTTCATACTACCGACTCCTTCGCTTTACAAGTGTGTACTGCCTCTTACTTATGACTGGCTCTTGCTGCTGCGCGATGGAGGCGGTCACCGGCTTCTTTCTGTATCCCTGCGGCTGGTTATGGAGAGTATATCCTTCATAAGTCCGCCACAAGGCAAAAAAGCTCCCGCCCCCATGCCTGATTAACAGACATAGGGACGAGAGCCTGAATTCTTCTCCCGCGGTTCCACCCTACTTGATTACGCTACGCGAAATCCACTTTTCATTCTGCCGCTTCCGTACTCCCGGGTGCCATGTTCATGAACGTTGTCCTGCCAGGCTTCCACTATCCCCGGCTCGCTGAAGCGACAAATCGATTCATTACTTTCCCGATCGCTGCACTCTCTCCATGTCTGGAGCAATCACGGCATTCCTATAAATTGCTGTAAAAAGAAACTGAACTTATAGTAACGGATATTTCGCATTTCGTCAAATATTGTATTTATCAAGCTGATCGAGGAAACTCTGCGATTTCAGCCGGAGCCCCAGCTGCATATCCATAAATGCCCGCATAATGGCCTTGAGCTCTGCGCGTGTCTCAGGCTTCACATCCACATTGCCAAGTCTGGTCAGATCAAGTAGCGCGAATAGACGCAGCAGCTTCAGGGCACGCGGAGAAATCTCCATCGCGGGAGGATCATTATGCCGGCAGCTGCGGCAGATTACACCGCCAAGACGCGGACTGATTCTAAGCTCCTCATCCGGCTTGTCCATATCGCAGACTACACAGGTATCCAGCTGCGGGCCGTAGCCTGCCGCCTGCAGCACTTTCATTTCAAAAACATTTATGATGATGCCGGGCTCTTTGTCTTCTTCAAGTGCATTCAGGCAGGCGCTTAATTGACGGAACCAAAAGCTTCCCGTCTCTTCATCATGCAGTACCCGGTCAAGCAGCTCGCAGGCATAGGATGCATACGCCGCTTTGACAAGATCCTCACGCAGCGGATGATGGGACTTCGTGATCTCCCCGGCATTCAGTGTTCCCAGTCCGCCATTATTACGGAAAAATACAAATTCTCCTGTTGTGAACAACTGGATCAGGGCAGCATGGCGGCTTTTCACCTTCTTGGCGCCCCGTACCAGAACACCTACTTTACCGGCGTTCTCGGTGCAAAGCGTAACAATTGCGTTCCCTTCGCCGTAGTCCATGCTGCGGATGACGATCCCTTCCACCCTGTATAGCATGCCTCTTCTCCCAACCACTCGGCAAGCAACCAGTCCTTATTGTGCTTCTTCATCAATGACCATCTCTTCCTCCGCCGGCAGCGGTCCGCTGCTCTCCGGCGAAT
Source organism: Paenibacillus phytohabitans (assembly GCF_013141775.1). GTDB lineage: Bacteria > Bacillota > Bacilli > Paenibacillales > Paenibacillaceae > Paenibacillus_AQ > Paenibacillus_AQ phytohabitans. The sequence goes on along the minus strand of NZ_WHOB01000097.1, from coordinate 252,224 downwards.
CTCCAGCTTCTCTGTACAGCAAATAAGCATCGACATCTCCAGTCATTGCAAAATACTTCCACGAAAAGTTCCGCATTCGTATTCATCCTTTCTTCGGAAACACGATGTCTCTTCAGAAGTAGGATGTACGAAGCTGGGGGATCTATCCTTGCAATTCCTGCCAAGTAGAAGCGGAGGGAAGGTTTATTGGTCTTTATGGAAGCCCAAATCCCGCAGTACGCGGTCCTGATTGCGCCAGTCTTTTTTCACTTTTACCCATAGTTCCAGGAAAATCTTCGAACCCAGCAGGTTCTCAATATCCGTTCGCGCACGCCGTCCGACTTCCTTCAGCAGGGCACCCTGCTTGCCGATAATGATCCCCTTCTGGGAATCGCGCTCCACAAAAATAACCGCTGAAATATGCACTACGCCATTCGGTTCAACGCTCATGTCCTCAATCGCCACCGCAATGGAATGCGGCACCTCTTCGCGGGTCAGATGCAGAATCTTCTCGCGGATCAGCTCCGCACAGACGAATTGCTCCGGGTGATCGGTAATCTGGTCGTCCGGATAATACTGCGGGCCTTCCGGCAGATACTTCTGCACCTGCTCCAGCAGCGTATTGACATTACTGCCCATTTTGGCAGAAATCGGCACGATCTCGGCGAACTCATGCAGCTTGTTGTATTCGGTAATCATCGGAAGCAGCGCTTCGGGCTCGATCTTGTCAATCTTGTTCATCACGAGAATGACCGGCGTCTTGATGGAGTTGAGCTGTTCCGCGATATAACGGTCACCGCCGCCCATCCCCTCAGAAGCATCCACCAGGAACAACACAGCCTCCACTTCATGCAGGGTGCTCATCGCCGTCTGGTTCATGTAATCGCCCAGCTTCGACTGTCTTTTATGGATACCCGGTGTGTCCAGGAATACGATCTGCGAATTATTGGCTGTATATACCCCGTGAATTTTGTTTCTGGTGGTCTGCGGCTTGTCCGACATAATGGCGATCTTCTGGCCAATCACCTGGTTCATAAGTGTCGATTTGCCTACGTTCGGTCTGCCGATAATGGCGACAAACCCTGATTTAAATTTCATAAAATCCTCCTATTTATCTTACAACTTGGTCAAAAACGTTTCAAAACCTTACAAAACATTTCAAAACCTTTCGATCCCCCTAATTCCCCCTTAGCCAAGGGGGACCCCAAGGGCCCCGGCCCTCTGGACACCCGGAATTGGCGTGGGCACAGCGTCCGGCATGGGGAAAGCGGAGTTGGAGCAGGAGCGCTTACGTTCCCTGCGGGAACACGCTTGACTGTGGCGCAATAAGTGACTGACACGCTTTACTGCGGCGCGGAAAAAACTGGTTACTTGAACAACCCAAAGCTTGGTCAAAAACAATACTTCCAAAACCTTTCGATCCCCCTAATTCCCCCTTAGCCAAGGGGGACCCCAAGGGCCCCGGCCCTCTGGACACCCGGAATTGGCGTGGGCAGAGCGTTCGGCACTGGGGAAGCGGAGTTGGAGCAGGAGCGCTTACGTTCCCTGCGGAACACGCTTTACTGCGGCGCAATAAGTGACTGACACGCTATACTGCGGCGCGGAAAAGACTGGGTACTTGAACACCTAAACCATACTTGAACCCTCTAAAACAGACTTAGTTGTATTTTGTACACTTATTCTGTTTAGAATCAGAGACTCTACAGGTTTAAATGTATTTCATACAACTATTTCCTGAATTAGAGGCTGTTTTCGGACAAACTAGCAAATATAGTTGTACTTTTTGCAGTTATATCGAAGTTTAGCGAAGCTAGCGGGATTTTAATTGTACAAAATACAATTAAACTATGATCACAGGCATAATTAAACCCAACTAAATACTTCACCTGTCTTGCTGCTACTCCGGAGCCTGACCCTGCTCCAGATCCGCAGGACCGAAAGCGCCGGGCAGCAGGTCGCGCACGGTAGTCTCCACGATGTCGCCCTTCAGGTTGCCGAGAATGACCGGCATATCAGGGCCGCACAGCTCAACCATTACCTGGCGGCAGACGCCGCAAGGCGATACGGGGCCGTCCGTATCCGCAACTACAGCGATAGCCCGGAAGGTCCCCGGCTTATGCCCGTCCGCAATCGCGCGGAACATAGCGGTCCGTTCCCCGCAGTTGGTCGGTCCGTAGGCAGCATTCTCAATATTACAGCCGTGGTGAACATTCCCGTCCTGATCCAGCAGCGCAGCACCGACTCCGAAACGGGAATAAGGTATATATGCATTGGCTCTTGCCTTGATCGCTTCCTGAAGAAGTAGCGCAGAATCCATAGTTGTCCTCCTAAAAGTTTTGTGAGCATATACTTCTCTGATTAGTCTTCTTACAAAACTCACTTCGTAAGCATGGACCTAGTTTTGTGAGCATATCCTACTTCGATTATTCTCCGTACAAAACTCACTTCGTAAGCATAACCTTAGTTTTGTGAGCATACACCGCTTCGGTTATTCTTCGTCTAAAACCCTGCTTTATAAGCATGCACCGCATCCATTATTCTTCGTACACTACCGGCCGCTTAAACATGACCTGGTATTGTGGTTCTAAGTAAAGATGACGGAGCGCACAAAGCGGATCCGCCTCTCCCTAAGCTGAAGTTGTAAACTGATTATGACATAAGACTTGTGATCCAGTCCATCACGGGATGATAAAAAACATAGATTCCCGTAATAACAGCAAACACCGCCGTAAGCAGTACAGCTCCTGCGGCGGTATCTTTGGCCTTCTTGGCCAAGGGATGAATCTCCGGCGACACCAGGTCAATCGTCGCTTCAATCGCCGTATTCAGCAGCTCGGCGGTCAGCACCAGCGTAATCGCCAGAAGCAGCAGCATCCAGCTTGACAGGGGGAGCCTGAATGCAGCGGCGGCGGCCAACACTATAACAGCAAGGCCGCTGTGCACCTTCATATTCAGCTCCGACCGGAAAGCCGCAGCAATGCCATGAGCCGCAAAGCGAAAAGAATGCCAGAATTTTTTGTGGCCGACCGCCGTGTTCTTGACCATTAGCGTGTCAACCCGACCTGAGCCAGAACATTCTCCTGCTTAGACATCATCTCGGCCTCAGATTCCGGATCCTGATGGTCATATCCCAGCAAATGCAGGAAACCGTGGACGAACAGGAAGCCCAGCTCGCGCTCCAGCGAATGTCCATATTCCAGCGCCTGCTCTTGCGCACGCGTTACGGAGATAATGATATCTCCGAGCATGTTAGGTACTTCCTCCAGCTCCTCGCCCTCACCAGCGGGCACAGCATATATAATTTCCGGCTCATCTTCTCCGGTCTCATTCATCGCGAAGGACAGCACGTCCGTTGGACGGTCGATTCCCCGGTACTCCAGGTTCAGCTCATGGATGCGTTCGTTATTAACGAAGGTAAGATCCACTTCCCCCTCATCAATTCCTTCAGCGCTGCCCGCTTTCTGCAGAATAATCTCCAGCAGGGCGATCAGCTCGCCGTTAATCTCATGCTCTTCCTGTTCATTGCTCCAAACGACGCTCAGGCTCATTTTTGATGGCCCCTTCCTCTTTTTTGGGCTTGCGCACATCCTCGGGGTACTCAATCCGGGAATGGAAAATGCCCATTACAGTCTCTTTAAGTGTCCGTGCAATAATGTCCAGCTCTTTGATGGTCAGGTCGCATTCATCAAACTGATGGTCATCCAGCCGGCTTTTGATAATCTTCTCGATCATCGTTTCTACCTGCACAACGGTAGGCTTGCGGAGGGAGCGGACCGCGGCCTCCACACTGTCGGCGATACCGACCACTGCAGATTCCTTCGACTGTGCCTTCGGTCCCGGATAACGGAAGTCCTCCTCCGTGAAGTCGGGCTCCACACCCTTCTCCTCTGCAATCTTCAGTGCTTTATGATAAAAATAATGCAGGAATGTTGTGCCGTGATGCTGCTCCGCGATATCGCGGATCGGCTTCGGCAGCTTGTACTCCTTCTGCATCTCCACCCCGTCACGGGCGTGGGCCACAATGATGGATTTGCTCAGCTTCGGCTCAATCGAATCATGCGGATTCTCCATATTGTTCTGATTCTCAATGAAATAGAACGGCCGTTTCGTCTTGCCGATATCATGATAATACGAACCCACCCGGCACAGCAGGCCGTCTGCACCGATCGCTTCAGCCGCAGCCTCAGATAGATTCCCGACCATAACACTGTGATGGTATGTTCCCGGTGTCTCCGTGAGCAGCTTGCGCAGCAGCGGATGATTCGGGTTAGACAATTCGACGAGCTTCAGCGCCGACAGGATGCCGAACGTAGCTTCGAAGAATGGCATCAGGCCGATTACCAGCACGGCAGTCAGCAGACCGCTGGCAAACGCAAAGCCGATGGAATATAACGTCTGCGTCTCGTTCCACACGCCTCCGCTCAGCATGGTCAATATAGCTACCGTCAGGCAGCCAAACAGGGATACCATGATTCCGCCCTTCAGGAGTGTAGAGCGCTGTCCTGCCCGATGGGTGGAGAAAATAGCCACATAGCTCACAATAAGTGCAAAGAAGCCGAAGGTGAAATCAAATACGGTGTTCTGCTGCACGTTCAGAATAATACTGGCAAGAACGCTGAACAGAATAGAACAGAAATAGGCCAAAGTCATGTCCAGCAGCATGGAGATCAGCATCGCACCTATCGCTACAGGAGCCAGGAAGCCTATATACGTCCGGACATCCGTCTGCAGGAATGCCGCCAGCTTCATCATAATAATTGTAATTATAAACACCAGCACCAGCATAAGCAGCTGGGAGTTATTATACTTGAAGCCGGAGGTCCCGCCGTTATAACGGATGAATGTCATCAGGCCAAAAGACAGCAGTACGGAGAGCAGCAGCAGCCCGAATTGCGGCCAGTAGTTGACTTCTTTGCTCAACAGACCGTTCTCGTCCAGAAGAGCATACAGCTCCGGAGTAATCTCCTGGTTCTTGGCGACCAGTACATCCCCCTGCTCGATGAATACATCAGGTGTATTCTGGCGGGCCTGCACCTTTGCTTCCTTGGTGGCTTCCTCGTCGTAGAACTTGTTGCTGGTAATGACCTGCCGCACCAATTCCTGCACAACCTCACGGGCGGTCCGCTGGCTAAGCGAGCTGATACTGACCTGCTCGGCCACCTTGGCGCGCGCAGTCTGGGCATCGGTAATCTGGTCATTCATCAGCTTGATGACAATATCCCGGGCGACCGGCTTCATCTCAATGATATCCTGGGAGGTCAGCCGCGGAATCTTAATATACGTTTCTTCCGGGATCGCATACGCCTGGTCCTTGATGACCGACTGCATTTCAGCGAGCAGATGCTCCGAATACGTTCCGGCTTTTTGGCTGACAGCAACAAAATTAAGAATAAAATCGTTCGTACGCTCAGGAATCACTTCACGGTAAATCTCCGTCTTTTCGCTTTGTGAAATCGTATCATCCTGGTTCAGCCGGTCAATTCTATCCAGCAGCATGGTAACGAGATTCTCGGTCCGCATGGGTATAATTGCATACCGGTTGGTTACATTCTCGGCCGCTTCTTCCTGGGCTTTCAGCTTGGCATTGGTGTCAGGTATTTGTTTGGGCGCTATGATTTCCTTGGCACTGCGTGTACCCTCTTTGATATCATACTTTTTGGGCAGCAGGTCAGAGGACAGGCTGAAGTAGAAAACAAGCCCCAATAACAGGAAAAGAGCATAGCGCGAGACCGCGCTATACTTCCACCCGTTAGTGCTATATACAAATCCGCTTAATTTCGATGGTTGCTTTGAGGCCATGAAGACAATCCCCTTTTTTATTGGAGGTTTTCGGCAGAGCGGTCATAGGCAACGATAATTTTCTGCACCAGGGAATGCCGGACTACGTCCTGTTCTGCAAAATAGACAAAGCCGAGCTCCTCAATACCGGATAATATCGCTTTGGCTTCTATCAGCCCTGACTTTTTGCCGCGCGGCAGATCGATCTGGGTAACATCGCCCGTAATGACCATCTTAGAGCCGAAGCCCAGCCGGGTGAGGAACATTTTCATTTGTTCTGGTGTCGTATTCTGGGCTTCGTCGAGGATAATAAAAGCATCCTCCAGCGTACGCCCGCGCATATAGGCAAGCGGCGCGATCTCGATCAGCCCGCGCTCCAGCGCCTTGGCTACCTGATCAGGTCCCATAACGTCGTACAGGGCGTCGTAGAGCGGCCGCAGATACGGATCTACCTTCTCCTGCAAATCACCGGGAAGGAAGCCCAGGTTCTCGCCTGCCTCCACTGCCGGACGCGTCAGCACGATGCGCTTGACGGACCCTTCCTTGAGCGCCGTTACCGCAAGCACAACGGCAAGATAAGTCTTGCCTGTTCCCGCCGGCCCGATGCCAAAGACGATATCACGCTTTTTGATGGTTGTCACATAATGTTTCTGGCCAATCGTTTTGACGCGGATGGGTTTACCGCGGAAAGTTGTTGTAATTTCACCTTTGAACAGGTCAAGCAGCTGATCGGCACGGAAATCCTTCGCCAGTTCTACGGCGTACTGCACATCGCGTTCACTTAGTATGTAACCGCCCCGTACCAGGGACAGCAGCACGTTGAACAGCTGGCCCAGCATGTCCACTTCACGCTCAGCGCCGCGTATGGTAACTTCAGCTTCGCGCGAGTCGATAACCGCCGGAATTTCTTTCTCGATAATTTTCAGGAATCCGTCCTGCGGGCCGAACAGGGATTGAGCTTCTCCCGCATTTTGCAAAGATATACGAATGCTTGCAGTCTGTTCTGACAAGTAGCCTCATTCTCCTCAATTGTTTACTATCGGAAGTTCTTCCGCGATTCTCTCTTCCACCTCAAACAGCACTTTCATATAAACTTTACCATTCTCTTTCTTCTCATGCAAAATTTTTTGACTTTTGATGACGCTGTCAGCACCGTAACGCGCGAAAATATCACTCTTGGCCCGCGTCAGGCCTTCCTCCCGCGCGGCCTCCGGCGTCAGCATTTCAGCGGTATATTTAATCTCCAGCTCCTTCTCGGTCATCATGCCCAGCGGCAGCTGGAAGGAACGCCAGGACAGCATATCGGGCTCCGTGAGCGTGCGCGACTTCTCAAAGCCGGAATCCCCGTACCCCCACAGCTGCACCGCCCATTTGCCAAGAACGAGATACGTGCGGTCTTTGCGTTCTCCTGTATAGGAACTGCCCGTTCTTTTGAGGGGCACCTCAAGATTATATTCATGCCATACCAGGCCTTTAACATCGCCTTTGGCTACTACAAACTCTGTATTCTCCTCGTCCCCCAGCGCTCCGGAGATGAGGATGTCCCCTTTTTTGACGCGGGAGTTGCGGCTCACCACAGGTCTGCCCTGCTCCGCATAGATTTCGGTGACAACCGCATCCGTCCTACTGATCAGATGACGCTGGCTGAGTAGCGGCTTAGTCTCCGGGCGGTCGGCTTCGACAACCTGGATCGTAATGCTCGTCCCCGTCCGGTGAAACCCTGCCCACGTCAGCCCCGGAACAAGGGTGGTCAGCTCCCTGGAGAGCTTGTCCGACTCTTCCATCCGCCAAATCCACTGAAAAGGGTACACCCCCTCCTTGCGTGCGGCTTCGAGAATGTCCTCGGTAGGAATGCGGGTATTCCCTTCAACCTTAATGCTCCACACCATAGAGGACAGCAGCAGCAGCCCCACACCGAAGATCAGCAGTCCTGCGGCAAAAAACTTCCGCTTCCACAGGCGGGCCGCCCGGAAAGGAATTCCGTTACGGGCCGTAACATGCATGCGGCAGCCTGTCTTTTTAAGGAGCGGACGGAGTCTGAAAAAATCATCCAGCAGCAGGTTCAGCGAAGCGCCGTCCCCGGCAGGCCTCACATCCCAGATGACGATGCCTGCTCCGGTTACAGCGTTGATAAAGGTCTCCACCTGCGGTCCCGTCACATGCAGTGTAACGAACCCCCGCAGCGATGACAGAGGCGGCTCTTTCATGGATTCTCCCCACTTTCCTTATACCTGATTTCACCGATAATACCTTCAACGGCAAGCTCCTGGCCCAGAATATTGCGGATGACCAGCCCTTCACCGGAAATCTCCAGATATCCCTTGGCCAACGCCAGCCTGAGCTGCTCCGATGAGAAATGCAGCACGCCGCGGTGGTTCTCAATATACAATTCCTTATTGCCGATCAGGGTGATCCGGGGCATCTCCTGCAGCACATCCTGCGGAAGATCCAGTACCCCGTTTGTCCATCCCCGCAGCCTGCGGCCAATACGGGTCATATATAGACGCTCCCCCTTCCTGCCTTCTGTACACCTTATGCGGGAGTGCGTTTGTTTATGAGAAGAACTCACATCATTTGTACCGGGAAGCTCCTGCGGCTCCATCCGCCAGGCAGTGGGAGATGCAGCGGATTCTGCAGGATAAGCACACGGGATAAACACGGCAAAAAGCCCGGATCTGCTCCTCTTAAGGAGCAGATCCGGGCTTTCAGGCAGAGCAAAGAGGTAACCGCAGTGCAAAGCAGCCGCTCTTCTGCCAGGGGTTCAGCCTTCCTTGCGGACAGAGGCATGCGGCTGCCGGGAACGGGGCGGTCCCAGAATCTCCGCCCACACCAGGCCGCTGCGCAGCGCCTCACGGTCCTGCGCCAGCGGATGCTGTCCTGTACCCGCCTGAGACGGACTGGCGCCCTCTCCGGCAGTCATTGCGCCTGTGGAAGGCACTGCAGCCGCCATGCCGTCAAAAGCCACCTGCAGCCGCTCCAGCTCCCGCTGCATGCGTTCTGTCCGCGCCTGCACACCGTCCATATCGCCGGTCTGCTCCATGGACATCCCTTCGCCTGTCTCATAGTCAGGCGAAGGCAGCTCTGGCCGCTCCGGCCACGCCGGCGAAGCATCGTATTCCCGCTCTTCCGGCGCGGGATCAGGCCGGCCCGAATTCCCCCGGCGCCCCCCGGGCTTCGGAAATCCGCTGCCCGGCCGTTCAGGGCGCCCGCTATCCGCTGTCCGGGCGGGAGCACGGGGGCGGCGCAGCGGATTGCCTTCGCCCCCGCCGCCAAAGGTAGGCATGCCGCCGCGCGGGGCGGACTTGCCTTTATTTTTGTTCCAGTTGCTGATGACCGCGATCACCGCAATGACCACAATGTAGATTATGCTGCTCATGGGAATCACATCCCTTTATTTGTGGGGCGGACGGCTGCTGTCGTCCCCGTCGTTTAATTTACCGAGGGAGCCGCGCATCTGCGTGTCGGCCTCAATATTTTTGAGGTTCATGTAGTCCATTACACCAAGCTTGCCGGAGCGCAGCGCTTCGGCCATCGCCAGCGGAACCTGGGATTCGGCTTCAACCACCAGCGCCTTCATCTCCACCACCCGGGCCTTCATTTCCTGCTCGTGGGCAACAGCCATCGCTCTGCGTTCCTCCGCCTTGGCCTGGGCGATGCGTTTATCCGCCTCTGCCTGCTCGGTTTGCAGGTACGCGCCAATATTCTTCCCAACATCAATATCCGCAATATCTATAGACAGAATCTCAAAAGCGGTACCAGAGTCCAGACCCTTGGACAATACCGTCCGCGAGATGGAATCGGGATTCTCCAGCACATCCTTGTGCGAATCACTCGAACCTACTGTGGTTACGATCCCCTCACCGACACGGGCAATAATCGTTTCTTCACCGGCGCCGCCGACGAGACGGTCGATATTGGCCCGAACGGTTACCCGCGCTTTGACCTTGACCTCAATCCCGTTCTTGGCCACAGCCGCAACAATCGGAGTTTCAATGACCCGCGGGTTAACGCTCATCTGAACCGCCAGCAGCACATCGCGTCCGGCCAGATCGATGGCCGCAGCACGCGTGAATTCCAGCGGGATATCCGCTCTCTGTGCCGCAATCAGCGCATTAACTACCCGGTCTACATTCCCTCCGGCCAGGTAGTGGCTCTCCAGCTGGTTGATATTCAGACCCAGCCCGGCCTTGGTAGCCTTAATCAGCGGATTAACAATCCGGCTTGGCGTTACCCGGCGCAGCCGCATCGCTACCAGTGTAATAATGCTGATTCTAACGCCCGATGCCCAGGCCGACACCCACAGCATGACCGGGAAGAAGCTGAAGAAGACGCTTAGTACAATGATCACGACAACCGCGATCAGCAAAAAAGTAATCATAGATGCTTCCATCATACGCTTTATAACCTCCGTTATTTTTGGGATTAACCTTATTTCCATACAGTATTACATGTTGCTGCCAGCTCATAACAGAGGTACAACTATTTCACGGCTTCCTTCACGACCACCCGGCCGCCTTCGACCTTCACCACCGAAATGGCGGTCTGTGCGTCGATGAATCCGCCCTCTGTCACCACATCAATCCGCTCGCCGTCAATGGCGGCAGTTCCTGCTGGTCGCAGCGGAGTTACGCTGATCCCGGAAGCTCCGATCAAACGCAGCTTCTCCGTCACAGGCACAAACCCCTGCTCTTTGGTGAGGCTATCCTGGAGAATGAACCGGTTCCAGATCCCCCGCTCCTTGAAGACCACAGCCACTATCACAATCACCACTGCCGCTGCCGAAAAAGCAATGCCCAGACTGAACATCGCATGCGTAAAGCTGTAAGCAGCTCTTACAACACCCGCCACAAGGCTGACGGAGCCCAGCAGTCCCAGAATACCAAAGCTAGGCACAAACAGCTCGAGCACCAGCATTACGAGTCCCAGAATGAACAGCAGCAAGGTCTCCGCCCCGGCGAAGCCAGCCACATAGTTGCCGAAGAAATAGAGAGCGAACGCCAGCGTCCCGATAATTCCGGGCACCCCAAAGCCGGGTACCAGCAGCTCAATGAATACCCCGGCGATGCCGACGAAGAGCAGAATCGTCATAATAACCGGATTCGTCAGAAAATGCGACATTTTCTCCGCACCGGTATGCTCAACGCGAAAAATGTCATCTGTAGAATAACCCAGCCAAGTAATGGCCTCATTGGCTGTACCCGCAATACGGTCGGCATAACCTGCCTGGAGCGCTTCCTCACTGCTCAGAGCGATGATCTCCCCCTGCCCCTTGGACACGCCAAGTCCGGGCTTGTTCACCACCAGGTTAATATCCATCATCCCTGCAGCCACTTCCGGATCACGCCCGTTCAGCGATGCGGCACCTACCATCTTGGATTTCCAGTAGGATACCATTTTTGCGTCATCCACGCTATTGCCATTACTGTCTACCAATGAAGCGGCACCGATCATACTGCCCGGCTTCATGATAATGGCGCCAGCATTAAGCGCTATGTAACTGCCGGCGGAAGCGGCGTCGCCTTTGATGTAGGCTGCGGTAGGGATTTTGCTGTCCCTGACCATATTGCCGATTTGTTCAGCTGAATCCACCCGGCCGCCTGGTGTGTCAATCTCCAGCACAATCAGAACCGCGCCGTAATTGGCAGCCTCCTGAAATCCGCGTTCCAGAAAGCTCTGCAATCCGCGCTCAATCTCCTGATCCACCGGAATGATAAACACAGGACCGCCCACAACTGTACCCGCAGCCGCAGCCGGTGCGCGAACCGCTTCATTATCTGCATGGACCCTGTCCGCTAACGGCAGAACCAGCAGGATCATCATCGCGGCAATGCAGGACAAGACCCCTATGCGTAACTTTTTCAAGCTTGCTGCCTCCCTTCTGCACGAATTAAAACCACTGCATCCTTATCATATAATAAAACGCAGCATATAATCCTTAGTACGGCTGTTTCTGCATAGGCGTTTCAACAGTGGATCAAGTGTATGTATTAAGATCATCTTCACATATGGATTGCAAAACTGTTTTGAAGAGGGAATACGGGAAACTATATGTTAATAGAAAGGTTTAGAGAGGTTTATGTTAATAGAGGTAATAAAGAAGCTGATATTTTTATTATGTAAGCTGCTGCATCCGAAGCTATTACTACTTGGAGTCCGCAACACTCCACATAACGAAAAACACCCCTAATTAAAGGGGTGCTAGCGTTATATTATTGCAGAAATTGCTGAACCGCCTGGTTCACGAGTTTACCATCGGCGCGACCTTTGACCTTAGGCATCAGTGCGCTCATCACCTTACCCATTTCACTTTTCGAAGAAGCACCGGTTTCCTGGATGGTCTGCTGTACAATTACTTTAATTTCTTCTTCGGAAAGCTGTTCAGGAAGATATTGAATGATAATCTCGATTTCTGCCTTAGTACTCGCGGCAAGCTCTTCGCGACCCGCTGCTTCAAATTCTTGGAGGGCATCTTTGCGCTGTTTGATTTCACGACTAAGGATATCAAGCACTTCGTTGTCGTCTAATGTTCTCTTCAAATCTATTTCAAGATACTTTATTGTAGAACGAACCATTCGAATGGTGGAGAGTCTGAACTTGTCCTTACTCTTCATCGCTTGCTTCATATCTTCGTTTAATCGTTCGCTAAGATTCATGCGTGGGTAATCCTCCTAAAACTTTCTCTTACGAGCAGCCTCAGACTTCTTCTTGCGCTTTACGCTTGGCTTCTCATAATGCTTGCGTTTCTTCACCTCAGCCAAGACACCATCTTTAGCAATGGAACGTTTAAAGCGACGAAGTGCAGCATCAATTGTCTCGTTTTTGCGAACTTTCGTTTCAGACACCAGTTTTCCCTCCCTCCGACCAGACCGTCCAAGAGCATAACAACACGGTTCATCAAATTTCATTATAGGTCAAACCTAAATAAGGTGTCAACCTTCGTGTTATTATTTTTTAGCCGGTCTGTTTTATTGAATTCCTGATTATGCGTGGGAAGCAGAATTCCCGACGAGGGCACCGAGTTTGGCTCCGCCCAGCAGATGATAATGCAGATGTGGCACCGCTTGTCCGCTGTCCGGTCCGCAGTTGTTAATCAGCCGGTATCCGGAATCAGCGATTCCCAGTTCTACCGCAATTTGCTGTGCTACAGCATGGATCTCGCCGATCAGCGGCAGGTCTTCAGGCGTGACATCATTCATCGAAGCGATAAACTTCTTCGGGATGATCAGCACATGCACAGGGGCTGCAGGCTCAATATCGTAGAACGCCAGAATCCGCTCATTTTCGAATACTTTGCTCGCCGGGATCGAACCTTCTATAATTTTGCTGAACACAGTTTCCATACAACGCTTCCTCCCCAAAATTTGTGATGCAGAAGCTTGCATCCGGCACTTTCCGCGGTAAAATCTGTAGCACCGGCAGTCCTTATATTGTAAAAACAGGCGTATTCACGGCCGTTTCCACTTCATAAAAATCCACCGCTCACAGGGGCATACCCTGTAATCATTAGCTCAGCTTTTGGCCGGCGGGGCGCATTAGCCTGAATCTGTTGGTTATTCCGGCCTGATCCGCTTCGCGACAAATATAGTTTATGGCTCTAATCATACAGGAAATTGAAACATAACGAAAGGTGGAGTCCAAGCTTGAATTCTCCCCCACTTAGCTAACGCTTGAAGTGGCGGATTCTTGCGAACAGAAGAGTACCCTCTTCTTATGGAGCAAGCGATCCCTGCGTTCCCGCAGTTTTACATTTTTGACGCAAGTGAAATGTTGAATTCTATCGTTTGGTTAGGTGGCGGTTAAACCGCTACTTGTTCAATATTGTGAGCGGCGTTTTCGTCACGGTCATGGATCGTCCCGCAGGGCGTACACGTCCATTCCCGAACGGACAGGTTCTTCACCTCGGGGTGGATCGTGCCACACACATGGCAACGCTGACTGGTCGGCTCAAACGTATCGGCGATCCGAAGATTTCGTCCATACCATTTCGCTTTATACGTCAGCTGTCGCACCCACTCGCCCCAAGACGCATCAGCAATGGATTTTGAAAGCTTGGGGTTCTGAATCATATTCGCCACACGCAGATGTTCGATACTAATCGTTTGGTTTTCACGAATCAGTCTCGTGGTCAGCTTGTGGAGGAAGTCATTTCGTTTATTGGCAATGCGTTCGTGAATACGAGCGATATGCTGCCTTGCTTTCTTCCAGTTGGAGCCGCCCGGAGTACGCCGAGCCATCCGCCGCTGCCAAAGCGCCAGCTTTTTCTCGTATTGACGGTAAAAGCGAGGATTGGCGATATGTTCCCCGTTTGAGCATACTGCATATTCTTTCAAGCCTAAGTCGATGCCAATATGTGTATCCACTTGGGGCAGAGGGTTCTTTTGAACTTCGCAAACGAGCGAAACGAAAAATTTCCCGCTGGCGTTTTTACGAACGGTAGCGGACAATATCCGGCCTTCCAGCTTCCGGGAGTTTGCAAAACGTATCCAGCCGACTTTTGGGAGCTTCAAGCGACTGCCCTCCATGGCGATATTCCCGTTGGTGAATTTGGTCGTGTAACTTTGAATCGGATGCTTTCGGCTCTTGAAGCGTGGCGCTTGATTTTGCTTCTTAAAAAAACGATCAAAGCTATCCGCCACATGACGGGCAGCCGACTGCAAAGCGATGCTATCGACTTCTTTCAGCCAGTCGTATTGTGCTTTTAAACCGGGGAGTTGTGTTGCACAAGCGTGATAAGACAAGCCTTTTCCCGTTTCCACATACCTTTGATTCCAAGCTTCCAAGAAGTAATTGAACACAAAACGGCAGCAGCCAAACATTCGACGAATGAGTTGCTTTTGCTCTGTATTGGGGTAGATCCGATATTTATAGGCTTGATGAACCAGGGGTTTTGAAGAAACCTCCTGCGCAGACACGAGCATGTGCAACACCTCCTTTTAGTGATCTCATTCATATTATAGCACATATGTTCGTCTTGAAATCGAAAACTGCTGATTCATCCCCACCCTATCGAGGGTGGAGTATTCTCAGCTTTTTTAGATAAAGGCTGCCTCAGGGAGAAGAAATGAAATAAGGACAAAGAGGACAAGGCTGTATTATAACAGGCAGCAAAATTCAGATGCGGTGGAGCGAGGATGTAAGGCATAGAAATTTCCATTCAAAAAAAGACAAAAAAAAAGAAACACCCTTCACAGCTCATAAGAGCTGCTTCGGCGGCGGACGTATGAGAAGGAACAAATTCCCTGTCATACGTCCGCCGAGGTGTTTCAAATGATGTCGGCTTAGCTGTATTATAACAGGGGGTTGAAGGTGTATCTGTGATCGTTGTCACATTCAACCCCGCCTTTCACATTTTTTCCAAAAGAATGGTTGAACCCCCGCCGCCCTGCTCTGCAGGAACTACAATCAGCTTGCGCGGCAGACGGGCACGAAGCTCGGGAACATGGCTGATGATGCCTACGGACAGCTGGTCATTGTGCAATCTTTCCAGTGAGGTTATCACGGTATCAAGCAGATCCGGGTCCAATGTACCGAAGCCCTCATCCAGGAAAAAGAATTGCAGCGGGTATTGTCCGCGCAGCTGAATCTGGGCTGACAGGGCTAATGCCAGCGCAAGGGAGGTCAGGAAAGTCTCTCCGCCGGAAAGCGTGGAGACCGGCCGTTTCATACCGCCGTTCCCGTCATCACGGATGACAAAACCTCCGCCGGAGTCCACTTCCAGCGCATAACGCTGCTTGCTCAGGAAACGCAGGCGCTGTGAGGCAGCCTGACATACCTGCATCAGCTGTTCTTCCGCTATATATTCCACAAAGGCGTTGCCGCGCAGCACCGTCTGCAGCTTGGACAAGCGTTCCTGCATAGCAGCATGTCCTGCCCGCTGGCCTTCAAGCTCCATCCAGCGGATGTGCCGCTGCTGCAGATCCTCCAGATCACGCTCCGCACGTGCGCGGGCCTGAAGTGAACTCTCATCCTCTTCCCTGCACTTCTGCAGTGACTCCTGGCTCTCCTGCCACTCCTCACCGCTAAGCACAGCACCATCCAGCTTCTCCTCTATGCTCCGCAGCTGCAATGCACACTCCGCTTCCTCCTCGCGGTGAGCCCGCACCCGTTCTGCCGCCTGTGCCCGCTCAGAGGTCTCCAGCGACGCGGCTTCAACCTCAGCGGCTGAAGTAAACGCCGAAGTCTGCAGCGCCTCCTTCCACTGGGAGTCGGCTGCCGTATAATGCTCATGGGCAGACTCTGCCGCCTGACGGGCAACCGCTGCTTCCCGGGTCTGCTGCTGGGCGTTGTCCGCCGCCTGGCGGTGCTCCTGCCGGCTGCGTTCAAGCGCAGTCTGAAGCTCCAGCAGCCTGCGCTCGCATTCCGCCAGCAGTGCCGCCGGCGGACGTCCGCCGGTCCATTCCCGGAGCAGCTGCTCTTTGTCACGCGCAAGCGCTTCTTTGCCTTCTAGCTGAGCGTCCCACTGTGCGAGTTCCTTGTCGAGCCCGGCCAGCTGCTCCTGCAGCGTCTGTACAGCTAGACTCTTCTCGTCCAGGAACTTGACGCTGATCTCCAGCCTGCTGCGGATTTCCTCGGCCCGCTCATCCTTGGCGAGCAGCTCCTGATAAGCTTTCTCCGCCTCCTCAGGCGCAAGCTCCGGAAAGAGCCCGTTCCATTCTTCCCTAAGCTTATTCGCCGAGGCAGCAAGTTCCTCCGCCTTGGCAGCCAGTCCCTGCACCCAGGTCTGCTCGGCTTCGGCACCGGCCGCTTCCTTGTGATACAGCTGCTCCAGCTCCTGCATGGAGCGCTGCCAGTCTGCAGCCGCACGCCGCAATTCTCCGGAGCGTGCCTTCAGCGAGGACAGCCGGGCATTCAGACCGGATAATGCTGCCTCATCCGGAATGTCTGCGGCTGCAAGAGATGCAGCGGACTCAGGGGCTCCGAGGGACTCAAGGGCTGCCGAGGACTCAAGGGATGCATGAGAGTCATGTGCAGAGGACCCAAGGGAGTCGCGCGCGGCTGAGGACTCAAGAGCTGCGTGAGAGTCGTGGGCGGCTGAAGACTCAAGAGCTGCGAGAGAGCCGCCGGCAGCAGTTGCAGCAGACTGCTCCATCGCCTCTTCGGACGCTGCTCCGCCCAGCTGGACAAGCCATGATCCGTCCTGCTCCAGCAGGCTGCGGAACAAATGGCGCGTCTCCAGCGCCTGCCTGGCCAGAACGCGGACATGGCGGAGCCGTTGGTCCAGCTCTTCATGTCCCCCCTGCTCCTGATTAAGCGCAGGGGAGGGATGGTGCTGACTGCCGCACACCGGGCAGGGCACACCCTCCTGGAGTTCACGGGCGAGCGCCAGCGAGAGCCTGTGAACCTCCTGCTCCTTCAGCGCAGCTTCAAGCGCGCTGGTGTGCTGCTCCAGGCGGCCGGCAGCGGCTCCCGCTGCACCTTCGGCCGCAAGCAGCTCTTCCTGGTGCAGGGCAGCGGCAGCCAGCAGCTCCCCGCGCCCGGCACCAAGCGCCTGCCGCCGCGAAGAAGCAGCGGCCAGCCGCGCCTGCGCCGCAGCGAGCACCGCTGCGCGCTCGCGGTGCTCGCGAGCTGCCGACTCCCGCTGGAGCTCGGCAGAACGCAGCCCTTGAAGTCTCTGCATGGCTTCCTGCAGAGACTGCCGCTCCTGGGAGCGGACCGCGAGCGGCTGCAGGCTCTGCTGCAGCTCGTGCTGTTTCTTTTGGCCACGGGCCAAAAGCTCACGCTCCCGGGCCAGGCTCTCCCGCCCGGCGGCAAGGCCCCGGGCGGCTTCGTCCTGGCGCGCCAGCAGCGCCGCGCGCTCCCGGCGCAGCCCGCCGAGCTCGGCTTCCAGCTCGAGCGCGCGGCGGAACAGGCCCTCCTCCTGCCGGAGGGCCGGCTCCCCTGCGGTAAGCGCGGCCTGTGCCGCTGCTTCCGCCTCTGCCTTTACCGCCGCCTCCTGACCGGCGGCGGAGGCCAGAGCCTCCAGGCCCTCCGCGCGGGCATGGCGGCTCTTCCAGGCCTCTTCCGCGCTGCGCCAGGCCTTCAGCGCGGGCAGCCTTTTCTCAGCATCGTCAGCCTTGCCGAGCTTCTGCTCCAGGAGGAGAATCTGCTCCTCCTGGGCTTGTAGAGCCTGCCGCTGCTGCCCCCGGCGGGCCTGCTCCTCCTGCAGCTCGCGGATGCGGGCGAAGCGCTCTGCGCGCGCCGCCGCTTCCGCGAGCCGCTTGCGGCATTCCTCCGCATGCCGGACTGCCTCCTGCACCCGGACAGCTGCCGCTTCCACGTCTGCCTTGCCCGCGCTGCCCAGCCCCTGCTGCTCGGCCTCCAGCGCGCGCAGTGCCGCCTCGTTCTCTTTGACGCGGCGGCTAAGCTTAAGGGCCAGCCCGTCCCCGTATTGCTCCAGATGGAACAGCCGCTGAAGCATCTGCCTGCGGTCTACACCGCGCAGGGACAGGAACTCGGCGAATTTGCCCTGCGGCAGCACCACCGCCCGGGTGAAGTCATCCATCTTCAGCCCGATATGCTCTTCCACACAGCGGGTAACATCCGCAAGCTTATCGGCCATCACAACATCGCCGTCATCCTTGACCTCGATGAACCGGCTGATCGTATTACTGACCGATTGCTCACCGGTCCGTTTAAATTTGCGTTCCACCCGGTAACGGCGCGCTCCGGAAGAAGAGGTCAGCTCGAAGGTGAAGGCTACACTGAGCTGGTCCTCAGAATGGTTCATAATGCCTTGAGTCCCGTTCACTGCGCGCTCCACTTTCCCGTACATTGCCAGCGTGATCGCATCCAGAAGACTGGATTTGCCGCTGCCCGTCGGACCAAAGATCCCGAACAGCCCGGTCTCGGTAAGACTGGTAAAATCTATTTCCTGCTGCTCTCTATAGCTTTGCAGTCCGGATAGTTTCAGTAGTATCGGCTTCACTTAAGCATCTCCTCCCCATCCGCAGATTCCTGCCTTTCTTCTTCAGCCAGCTCCAGGAACAGCTCAATCAGGCTGTCATCCGGTTCCGCACCGCCCGTCTGGCGCTGGTAGAACTTGCGGAACAATTCCTGCACAGGCATGCGTGAACGTGCCATCTCTTCCAGCTCCTGCTCCATCTGCGGATAAACCGGACGGATATGTACAATGCCTTCCCGAGACTTGCGCAGCCGCTGGATATCGTTCATCGACATCGCTTCCGTCAGACGTAGCTCCAGATCGATGAAGGCCCCCGCATCCCTGCCTTCATCCAGCCAGCTGTAGACCTCCTGCAATCCGCCGGTTGACTTCCAATTAACCAGCGGACGGCCGCAGCTCAGATAGATTTCTTCGAAGACCGGCTCCCCGCCGGGCGCAACGTCTATCAGAGCTACAGATTTTGCCTGCCCCGCCTCTGAGAAGCTGTAGGCGAGCGGCGATCCGCTGTAGCGGATCATGCCGTCGCCCTTGACCCGCTGGGCCCGGTGCAGATGCCCGAGTGCCGTATACTGTGCACCGCAGGAGAGCGCCGAAGGATCTACGGTATAGGCACCGCCTACCTGGATCGGGCGTTCAGAGTCGCTCTCCACCCCGCCCAGTACATAAATATGGCTCATCGCCAGATTGACGGTCTGCGGCGAGAACTCCCGGCCGAGCAGATTCATCAGCCTGCCGACACGTGCGCTGTAAGCCAGCCGCAGCTCAGCCTCTCCGCCGTCACCGGCGAGCAGCTCGCCAAGCCGGGCTTCAGAGGGGTAAGGGAGCGCAGCGATTTTGGCAGTCTC
Organism: Paenibacillus phytohabitans; assembly: GCF_013141775.1. Lineage (GTDB taxonomy): Bacteria > Bacillota > Bacilli > Paenibacillales > Paenibacillaceae > Paenibacillus_AQ > Paenibacillus_AQ phytohabitans. Next base: position 232,742 of record NZ_WHOB01000097.1, on the reverse strand, counting down.
ACCGGTCCTTGCAGCATGCACCGTCACCGGCTCTGAGGTCGGCATCCCCACCAGTGTAATCCCCTGTCTGCGGACAAGCGGAGACACGGAAGCTACGCGCTCCGGCTGATCATGATTGCCCGAAATGACAACCAGCGGCCTGCCGCCTGCTGTCAGTCTGGCCGCAGCCTCGTAGAACAGCTGCTCCGCCGCAGCCGGAGGATTTACCGAATCGTAGACATCTCCCGCCATCAGAATCAGATCCGCTCCGGAGGAATCTGCAATCCCCACCAGCTCATCCACGAACTGCTCCTGCTCCTTCTGCCGGCTTCTGCCCTCCAGCGTCCGCCCCAGATGCCAGTCTCCCGTGTGCAATATGCGCATTTCCGCCCTCTTTTCCCCGCCTGTCTGCGGCAATCATAGATTTATATATAGATGTTTGGATTTCTTGCTGCTGTAGCCAGAGCAAAAGTTTGATAATCTTCCATATGTGTTGACCATCCGCGTATTTTGTTGAAATCCTGCACGAAATACAACATTTTCCTCATAATATCGATCCTAAACCAGAATTGTTGTATAAAAGGCAGCATTTCTGCTTCTCCAAGCGGATTAGAAGGAGAATTATTGTATTTCGTACAACAATCTTTCGAATAGCTATGAATATAAGAATTCAAGTTGTATAACGTACAACATTTGCTCCTGTGCAGCGTAAACGTAAGGCTTTTATTTCTTTTCTGCCACTAACAAATCAGGTATAAAAATCAAAAGATTCCGAGTGACAGAATAGCGGTGGCCGGTTACTTGTTTGTTTACAGTCTAAGCGCTGTCTATATAGCAACTCTTCGTCAGTCTATCCGCTCAAACTATATCGTGACTCCAGAGAACACTTCGCCCTCCGGCCGTTGCCCGTCTGCAGATTACTTGAAATATTCCGCTGTTCACGGTGGAAATCCGCAGACAACGGCAGACGCTGACGCTCCTATATTCCAAAATGGTTCCCCGCCACGTTCCCCTGTCTATATACTTTCATGTTCAACCTATATATGTTACATCTCTCATTCTCTTAATCTCTAAGTCTATGAGAATCCTTAGCCTCTTGTCTAATAGCATCCTAAGTCTCTTAGTCTGTTAGTCTGTTAGCACAGTTAGCACTCTTAACACTCTTAGCACTCTTAGCACTCTTAGCACTCTTAGCACTCTTAGCACTCTTAGCACTCTTAGCACTCTTAGCACTCTTAGCACTCTTAGCACTCTTAGCACTCTTAGCACTCTTAGCCTCTTAGCCTCTTAATCCCCTATTCTCACAACCTCACAGCATGTCCGCCATCGAAAAAGTACAGCCAGACCTCACTAACCGGCTCGCCCAGAATATCAAGCAGCGCCTTGCTGTACAGCTCCAGCTGGAAGCGGTATTTCTCAGTCAGCGATTCGAGCCCGCCCTCTTGCACCGGGACGAAATCTGTTTTGTAATCGAGCAGAATCAGGCGCCCATCTTCCCGGAACAGACAGTCGATTACCCCTTGAATCAGAACGGTCTCATTAAAAGCTCCGCTGGCGCCGTCAGCCGGGAGTCCCGCCGCCGCTTCATCCAGGTATGCCAGCCCCCGGTAAGCCTCGTCTGCAGGAACGCTATAGCTGAAAGGCTGCTCTCTGGTCTTCCAGGAAGACTTAAAGAGTCTGCGGCCCAGTTCACTAGTACAGAAATCCTCTACTTCGCCCAGTTCAACCGCGTCTGCCTGCTCCTTGCTGAGTATGGCTAGCCGTTCAAGCCGTGCAAGCGTGGCCTCGAGAACAGACCGGTCCACCGGCTCATCCAGCGGAATATGCTGCATAACGGTATGATACGCGGTTCCGCGCTCAGCAGGGGTAAGTCCCCGCTTTTCCATAAATTTCGGGCGCTGCAGATGCAGGCTGTCCCCATATCCGGTACCGCCGCTTCTTGTGTTCTGTCCCCCGGGAATATAGGTTTCCTCCAGCAAATCAAGGGAGGGCTGGTCCTGCATGGACAGCAGTGCCTTCAGCTCGGTCACCGATGTTTTGGCGGGAATGCCGGAAGCAGCCGCATATGGATAGGTCCACTGTAGCCTGTCCGCAACCTGCCCTGCTGAGGCAGTTCCCAGCGAAGGCACAGTCCTGCCCTGACGGAGCGCCTCAAGCGCTATACGGCGTTCTTCGTTCTTGTCACTGTCACCGTCTGCTGCCAGAAAAGATCCGGAGCCAAGCTCCGCAGCGCCGAGCACCGATATGCTCCAGTTGGACTCATCGCCGTGAAGCACCGTAGACACCGTGCCTTCACTACCCGCAAGCTTGCGCAGAATAGCGGCTGCGGGATGGCGGATCAGCGCCGGTCCCACCCAGTCCAGATAGCTGCGGCCCCGGGCCAGCAGATGGTCTGCCAGGAGCAGCTCCTCCCGGCCCTGCATAGCAGTCCAGCCGGATACTGTGCGCGGCAAATCGCGGACCGTGCCTACCAGGATCATTTTGTCGCGCGGACGGGTCAGTCCGACATAGAGCACGCGCATCTCCTCAGCCAGCAGCTCCAGCCGTGAACGGCGGTTGATGGCCAGGTAAGGCAGCGTCGGATAGCTGACCCGTGTCTCCCTCTCCACGAAGCGGGGGCCGAAGCCGAGTTCCTTATGCATCAGGAACGGGGAATGCAGATCCTGGCGATTGAACATTTTGGCCATGCCTGCCAGGAATACAACCGGGAACTCCAGACCCTTGGACTTGTGGATCGTCATAATCCGGACGCCGCCAGCCTCCTCACTGCTGCCTCCGGCCACCCCCAGATCCCCGCCGTTCTCTCTCAGCCGTGAGATAAACACGAGGAAGCGGAACAAGCCTCTGGCTGAGGTCTCATTCTCGAACTGAACAGCCCGGTCATACAATGCCTTCAAATTGTTCTGGCGCTGAAATCCGCCGGGAAGTCCGCCAACCCATTCCAGATATCCGCTTTCCCGGTAAATACGCCAGATTAGTTCGCTTAAGCTTCCCTGCCGGGCGGCGTTTCTCCAGTCCTCCAGCATGTCCCGGAAGGTCTTCAGCTTCATCCGCAGCTGCGGATGAATAGCCGTCAGCGCCGCAGAGGCTTCTGTCTCGGCAGCCTTGTCTTCAAGCAGAGTCTCTTGCTCTGATGTTGTAAAAAGATCATACGCGGCAGCAGTCTCTGCCGTTAAATCACCGCCTGCATAGCCGCCTTGCCCCACCCGCAGGGCAGCACCCGCTGAACCCATCGCCGGAGGATTGTCCCCCGGGATATTCCCAGCTTCGGATGCCGCAACCAGCGCGTCATAGAACGTTCCGGTGCTGCATAGGCGCACCTTGGCCAGTTCCTCCTCGCGCAGATTCACCACCGGCGAGCGCAGTACACCGGCCAGCGGAATATCCTGGCGGGGATTATCGACAATCTGCAGCAGCGAGAGGGCGATCTCCACCTCGGTAGCCTGGAAGTACCCCTTGTTCTGGTCGCCGTATGCCGGAATGCCTTCATTCCGCAGCTCTTCAATCATCAGCGGCGTCCACACACGGGCGGAACGCAGCAGGATGACGATATCACCGTATACTACCGGACGCATGATCCGCAGTGCCTTATCATAGATCAGCAGCGGTTCCCCGCCGGTCATTCCTGTCATCTGCGAGATGCGCCGGGCAATGGCCCGTGCTTCCAGCTGTGCAGTCTCACTCTCTACTGCCTCATTCTCCTGCTGGGGCAGCTCATCGTCCTCCCCGGGTTCCTCCGGCTGACCGGATGCAGAGGTCCCCTTATCAATCAGCAGCAGCTCCGGCGCAAAATAAGTATCCGGCCCTTTCTCCGCCGCTCCCGGGAAGTTGGCTCCATAGACCAGCTCTGCGCGCTCGTCATAGCTTATCTCCGCGACATTGCTGTCCATGATCTGCCGGAAAACCATATTTACGGCATTCACAACCTCCAGCCGGCTGCGGAAATTGCGGGCCAGATCGATGACCGAACCGCCGCCATTATCGTTCTGCCCGGGACTGGCTTCAGTCCGGGGATCCGTTTCACCGGCAAGCAGGCTACTGCCGTTACCGCCAGCAGACGGCTCAGCGCTGAACCTGCGGTATTTGTCCAGGAATAACCCCGGCTCAGCCAGGCGGAAGCGGTAGATACTCTGCTTCATATCCCCGACCATAAAGCGGTTGCCGGGGAACTCACGGGAGATCAGCCGGACGATCTCCTCCTGTACGCTGTTGGTATCCTGATATTCATCCAGCAGCACCTCATCGAACTGGCTGCGGTATTCCATCGCCGCATCCGAAGGCAGGGAATGCCCCGGAAGCGAGTCCGGATGCCTCAGGATCTGCAGGCAGTAATGCTCCAGATCACTGAAATCCACCAGCCCCCGGCCCGCCTTCTCCAGCCGGTAACGTTCACCGAATCCGATCACCGTCTCTGCCAGCTCGCGCATCAGCGGTGCCGCTTCATGGAGTTCACCCAGGAATGCTTCCGCCGGGCGCCCGAACAAGGATTTCTGCAGCTCCAGCAAGCTCTTCTTCACTTGATCCCGGATTGCCTTAACACTCTCCTGCAGGCCGGGATCGGTTGCATCCTTCTTGCAGGGCTTCAGCTTGCCGAAAGAGATTTCCATGAAAATATCATAGAGTTCAGCCCATGGCTGCGATTCTACCGCATCCCGTAATCCCTGCGCCATATCCAGATCGGCCGTCAGGTTATCCGCATAAGGAGCAGGTCCGCCGGGTTGAAGCGCGATCTCGCGGGCCTGCAGCAGCTGGCTGATGGCACCATCCAGCGTCAGCCTGGCTTCGGCGAGAATGCTCTGTACCCAAGGGGTATGGCTCAAAGACTCTGCATCCGGCAGTGAGAAATCAGCAGCCGTATCCCGCAGCCACTGTGCCGGCCAGGGATGACTTCGCGCGAAATCATGCAGCCGCTGAATCAGCGAATGCACGGCGTCATCACTGCGCTCCCCACTGAACCAGTCCACAAGCCGGACAAATACGCTATCTTCCCCGTCTTCAGTGACCTCACCGTATTTCTCCTCCATCAGCTCTTCCAGCAGCTCCTGGCGCATCATTTCCGCTTCATGCTCATTGAGTATACGGAAGCCCGGATCAATCGGAATCAGCTGATAATACCGGCGGATCACTTCAAGACAGAAGGAATGCAGCGTAGTAATAGAGGCTCTGCCCAGCAGAGCAAGCTGGCGGCGCAGATATTCGTTCTCACCGCTTGTGTCCTCTTCCAGCTTGCGCTCCAGCGCCTCCCGGATCCGCTGCCGCATCTCGGAGGCTGCAGCCTTGGTGAATGTCGCTACCAGCAGCCGGTCCACGCTGAAGCCTGCTTCCTCATTGCTGATTTTGCGGATAATGCGCTCTACGAGTACCGCAGTTTTACCGGAACCCGCTGCTGCCGCGACGAGAATATCGCTGCCGCTCTCGGCAATGGCGCGCCACTGGTCGTCACTCCACAGACTCCCTTCCGGCTTCGCTTCCGTTACAGGATGTATGCTCACAATTTTTCTCCTCCTTTGCGGGACAGCAGATCCCAGATTACGTCTTTGCCAGGCTTACTCAGATTATTGTAGCCATTGCCCTCCACAGCCTCGTCGAACTGGCAGACCGGGCGGAAGGAGCAGAAGGTACAGGCAGTCTCCTGCTGGATGCGGTAAGGCTGAATAGCCACATCGCCTTCCGTAATACGCGTACCGATATCCGAAATCGTGCTCCGCACTGAAGACAGCAGCTGACCCCATTGCTCCGGGGTAGCTACAGACGCGCTGCTGTAGAAGCTGCCGTCGCTCTTCAGCGCTACCGGAACAATAGAGGAATAGCCTTTGTCGAGTGTGGTATCCATCAGTGAGACCACTTCACGGTCAGCCGTCAGCAGACCCTTCATTTTGAAGCGCTTCATCAGCTCCTGCTCCGCCTGCTCCCGGTTCATTCCGTTGGCTGAGGTCAGCAGCGGATCATGAACATGGAAATAGAGCGCGCCTGCCGGGAGTGCAGCCTGGCCAAGCCATTGCTCGGAATAGGTGAGCAGCACATCAAGATAGGTCAGCATTTGCAGCGACAATCCATAGTAGACCTCGTGCAGCTTGAGATCCTTCTGGCTTGATTTGTAGTCAATGACCCGCAGCAGAATACCCTGCTCGCCTTCAGCCATATCCACACGGTCAATCCGGCCGACCACCTCCATTACGCAGCCGTTCGGCAGTGTAATTCTCAGCGGAGGCAGATCCTTCCCGGGACCGAAATCCAGCTCCAGCCCGACCGGCTCGAAGCTCCCTCTGCGCGAATGCTCGCCGAGGATCACTGAAGCGCGGCCGACAATATTCTTCAGCTTGCGTGAGATATAGCTGTAACGTTTGCTGCTCATCAGAATTTCGCCCTGCAGCAGCGGGGACAGACGGTCTACCGTCTCACCCGCCTCACGGCGGCATTCCTCGGCCGTCATACTGCCCCAGCTGCGGCCCTCCTTCTGCAGCCGCTGCGCCATTTGGCTTAGAGCCGCATGGAACAGCTGCCCGATATCCGGGGCCTGGAGCTTATAGAGCTGGCGTTCCTTCAGCCTTAGCCCGTAAGAAGCGAAATGAGAGAAGGAGCAGGCGACAAATTTCTCCATGCGCGACACGCTGCCGCGCAGTGTGGAGCCGCCGTACAGCCGCAGGCTGGTCTCCCGCTTCAGCCTGATCCCTTCGTTGCGGTAGAACAGCGAGCCCAGCAGCCGTTCAAGCTGCAGCTTCATTGAGACTTCCGCCTGCCCATCTGCCGCTGCCTGTGTGTTCACCGGTTTGTCCGCATGTCCATCGGCCGCAAACCAGTTATAGACATCCCACCACAAGCGGGGAATCTCTACCCCCTGGCGCCACTGCCGGAGCTGAAGCATCAGCATGCGGAGGGTTTGCTCAGGATGGCCGATAAAATTCATGTGGACCGCTTCCGTTTGTGCAGACATGCTGTCTTCAGCTGCTTCCCCTCCCTGGGGGAATCCTGACAGATACTTCTCATCCAGCCCTTCAGGGAACATGCCCTGCAGCTGGCGGATAATCTCTGAGGGCAGCAGCGCTTTGCCTTCATCATCAGCCGTTGCGTAACTAATCCACAGCTTCCTGCTGGCAGTTGTAAGCGCATTGTAGATTAGGAAGCGCTCATCCAGCAGCTTGCGGGATGAACCGGGGGCGAGCTCCATACCGGCATTCTCCAGCAGCAGACGCTCTCCCTCGGACAAGATCCCGTCTTCCTTGAACTGTGCCGGAACCACACCTTCATTGAAGCCCAGCAGGAAGGCATACTTCACGCCCGACACCCGCGTACGGTCCATCGTTCCGACCAGCACCTGATCAAGGGCAGGCGGGACAAGCCCCATCTTGAGCTCAGCCAGCCCTGTTTCCAGCACGCCGGTGAACAGCTCAAATTCCATTCTTTCCTTGCCCATCATCTCGGCAATCTGATCGAGCAGATCCAGCACAGCACCCCACAGCTGGTTATGCTCACGGGCAGCTTCCGGGCGTCCCTGCTCCAGAGACTCCGCCCCCATCCGTTCCAGCTTGCGCGCCGCCTCTGTGTCCTCAAGCAGCAGATATACCGCTCTGCACAGCTCCAGGGCGCTGCGGCTGGCTTTGACCCTCTGCTCAAAAGCCTGCAGCGGTCCTGTGATCGCGCTCCGGCAGGCTTCCATTCTGGCCAGCATGGCTTCATCTACGGCCTCACTCCCCTCCAGCGAGAGGCGGGGAATGCCTTTCCAGGAACGGCCGTCAGTCCACCGGTACCCGTGAATACCGCAGGCCAGCACGTAATTCTCCAGTTCATCCATATTGGCGCGCGTAATGCTTCCGTCCAGCGGAAGCAGCAGCTCGGTCTTCACGCAGCGGAACACATCCTCATAGCGCCAGCGGCGGCGGACTACATCCAGAGCCGAACGGATGAATTCCACCAGCGGATGATGCAGCTCATTCAGCTTCTGGTCCAGGAAGAACGGAACGCCGAAGTCCTGGAACAGCGGAGCAATCAGCGGCTCATAATCACTCATATTCCGCATGAATACAGCCATCTCACCATACTTGGCCCCTGAATCTCTGGCCAGGCTCAGCATCTCGCGCAGCACGCCTTCGACCTCGGTCCGGCGGGAGGCCGCAGCCCGGATACTGACTGCCTCCTCCGCTTGCCCGGCTGCTCCGTTCCAGCGCAGCCGGCGCTGGAATCCGCGCTCCAGATGGGCGAGAGCCGGACTGTCCTTGAACCTTGGAAGTACTGGCGGCGCCAGAAGCTGATCCCAGACTGTAAGGCCCATCTCCTCGGCCATTCCCCGCAGCTTGATATACGTAACCGCAGCCGGGTGAAACAGCTCCAGCTCATGCGGTGCCTGGCCCTCCGGATAGATCCGGTCCAGCGTCAGGGCAATGGTGACCCCCGAGGCATATTGCATAAGCTCACGCAGTACGATGAATTCCTGATTGGTAAACCCGTGGAACCCGTCTACCCAAATCTCGGCTCCCCGGATATAGCCGGAATCCTGAATATGCTCAGCCAGCTCAGCCAGCCTGTCCTCCTGATCCATGTAGAGCTGTGACATTTCCTGCTCCAGCTCAGTGAAGACCAGGTGCAGATCTTCCAGCTTGCCGGCCAGAATCGGACTTCCTCCCAGGGCATCCCGCATTCTGCCGAGCTGTTCTTCGAGGTCACCCGCTCCAAGGCAGCAGCGCTTGAGCTCCGTATGCAGGTCGCTGAGCCGTTCCACGAGTCCTGGCCGGTCCGAGGAGGCGCCGAACAGCTTCAGTTCCTCCTTGCGCCGGTTGACGATCTTATAGATCAGCATCTTCTTGCCTTCCTCGCTGATTGGCAGACTCGCGCTGCCGCCGGTCTCCTGCTTCACCCGGTAGGCCAGCCGCGAGAAGCTGAGTGTCTGGGCGCGGATGCTGCCCTTCACGTTGCCCGCAGCCAACAGCCCGCGCTCCGCACCGAATGATCCCTGTTCAGGGACAAGTATAATTATCGGCGCTCCAAGCGGCTCTGTCTTCAGCCGTGAGGATACCGTCTCCCATATTGTAGTTGTCTTGCCGCTGCCCGAGCGTCCGATCAAAAAGTTAACCGTCATATCAGCAGACTCCTTCCGTGGCGGAGAATTAGAATGCAGGCCGCCCTGCTGCTGCACACACAGAAGCGGATTGCCTGATGAATATCAGAATCTATGAATAATCTCGTCCCAATAGTATAGCATACCTCCACCGCGCGCTCCAGAACGTACGTTTGCCATTGTTTGCAAATACCTGCCGCTTTTTTCAGGCCACGGCAACCAAGGGCAACAGCAAAGAAGACTCTCCCGGAGCCATGGATCAGCTGGTCGGGAGGGCCTGGATGGAGTGTATTAATTAGCCGGATCGGATATATAACCGGGATAGCCGCAGAATTAAGTGTCATAAATCCATCTAGCATCAATCCGGAAGTAGAAACCGGTTCATTAGATGGAGAAAATCCAATTAAATCAGCAGAGTCACTCCTCTGCTGATTCCGGCTCAAGCGCAGGGCAGCACCCAGCGCGATTCCGCTGCGTAATTCATGATCCCCAGCCGGGAAGCGGACTGAAATTCCGTTATATAAGCAGATCAGGCGGATTCGCCGGGCAAACGGACTCAGATTCCGCTAAGGGACCAGTCAGAGCTCCTAATGGAATCCAGCCGGCAACATAACGGAATCTCAGTCCGCTTAGGCCCCATTCTGAGGTTTTTTGGAGAAATAGGAGCTGCTCAGTCCGCTTCGCTCTGCTGACGGTTCCCCGCTACAGTGCACAGCAACTTCCCTGTAAGAAAAAAAGAGAGCCTCAGTAGCTGAGACTCTCCCGGACAAGCCTTCCGGCTTGAACTAACATCATTATTTGCTGCGCACTTCAAAGATGGCAAACTTCAGATAATGCCCTTCGTCCACGCCGAGGATCTGCGGGTGATCCTTGCCTGCGGCCCGCCACTCGATCAGCCGGAGCACTTTGCCGGCATCCTTGGCCGCTTCCTGAATGGTCTCCAGGAACAGCTGCGGCTGCATATGGTACGAGCAGCTGGCCGTAACCAGATATCCGCCTTCGTTAACGAGCTTCATCCCGTGCAGATTAATGTCCTTGTATCCGCGGACAGCGCCTGCTACAGCACTTTTGGTCTTGGCAAAAGCGGGCGGATCAAGAATAACGACATCCCAGGTACGTCCGCCGCCTGCCGTCATCGGCTTCGCGGTATCCGCCTTGGCAGCCGGCTTAGCGCCGGGTTTGCTCTCTGCCGCCGGACCTGTCGCCCGCTCAGAGCGTTCTTCCAGCCCCTTAACCTGATTGCGCAGGAAGGCAAACGCATCATCCACTACAAATTCCACCCGGTCGGTGAATCCGTTGATCTCCACATTGGCTTTTGCACTCTCAATCGCATGCGCAGACACATCAAGGCAGGTTACCTTCTTGGCGCCGTATTTGCAGGCATGCAGGGTGAAGCTGCCGGTGTGCGCGAAGCATTCCAGCACGGTTGCGCCGTCCCAGAACGGGAAGGTGACCGGCTTGCCGCTTTTGTTGACCGGCAGCATCTGGAGCGATCCGTCCTCTGCCGCTACCTCCTGCAGCGTAATTCCGCTGCGCCCGCCCCAGCCCTTCATGAGCGGAGCGATGGAGGCTCTGTTCTCGCGCTGATCGAAGAAGTAGCCTGTCTTCTGGCCTTCTTCAATATCGACGATGACCTTCAATCCATTCTCGCTTACCGTAATGTGGCGCGGGCATTCCCCGTAGAGTACGCCTGTGGTCTGCTCAAGGCCTTCCAGCTCGCGGACGCTGACATCACTGCGCTCATAAATACCGCGCGGCGACATGACCTGCACCAGCGCTTCCACAATCTCGGAGCGGTGCTGATCCATCGCCAGCGTCAGCAGCTGCACGACAAGAACCTCACCGAAGCGGTCGATGATCAGCCCCGGCAGGAAATCCGCTTCCCCATACACCAGGCGGTAAGCATCCGCACCCGGCAGGAAACGCTCCCTGTGCTGCAGAGCGCTTGTGAACCGGCCGGCAAAAAATGCCGTGTCCATCGCCGCAAGCTTACTCTGCGACAGAATTCTTACCCGGATCTGCGAGGCCGGATTGTAATACCCCGTGGCCAGATAACGTCCCTGGTGATTCAGCACATCCACAAGTCCCCCTGCCTGCGGCTCCCCGTCTACCGAGGCCACTTCGCTGGCGTAGACCCACGGATGTCCCTGTTCCAGTCTTTTCTTACGGTTTCGTTCCAGAATTACCGATGCCAATGACTTCAACTCCCTGTTCTTGTTGCTGGATTTGTATACATGTCCCATGCAATGCCTTCATATATTGGTGTACAACCCCCGTCCAAAAAGGAGCCTGTCCTTATGATCCGTGACCTGCTGTTCCCTGTCATTTATGGCCTTGTCATCTTTCTCGCCGGCATGAAGGTGATGGAAGCCTCATTGTCGAGGCTCGCCGGCCCGCTGCTAACCCGGAGTCTGCATAAGGCAACCTCTACGCCGGCCAAAGGCCTGATTGCCAGCAGCCTGCTGTCCGCACTGCTGCAGAGCAGCACGGCCGTAACCGTGCTGACCATCGGCATGGTCAATGCCGGGCTGCTGACCTATGCCCGGACGCTGGGCATTATCCTCGGCAGCAACATCGGCACCTGCCTGACTACAGAGCTGATCAGCCTGCAGATCAGCACAATGGCGGCGCCGCTGCTAGCCGCCGCGCTATGCCTCTGGGCGGCCGCGGTGATGGCCGGCGAGCTATCCCCGCAGGCATGGCGGCTGGTTGAAGCCTGCCGCCGGATCTCGGGGCCGCTGCAGTTCATCTGCCTCGCGGTGGCCGGCTTCGCCCTGGTCCTGTGGGGCATCGCGGTCATGCAGTCGGTCGGCCCCGCCCTTGAAGGCAGCGAATTGTTCCGCTGGTTCCTCGGGCATGCCGCCACAAGCGCACTGTGGGGACTGGCAGCTGGTGCCGTGCTGACCGCGATGGTGCACAGCAGCGCGGCGGTAATTGGCATGGCGATGGGCCTCGCGACCAGCGGCGTCATGCCGCCGGAGCTGGGGATCGCCATCGTGCTGGGCGCGAATATCGGCACCTGCGTCACGGCCGTAATCGCCGCCATCGGCAGCACGCCGTCCGGCGTGTTCGTTGCCTGGTCGCATGTGGCGCTCAATGTCGGCGGCGCCCTGCTCTTCCTGCCCTTCATCGGACCGCTGCAGTCACTCTCTGCCTGGATCGGCGGCGGACCTGCCGCACAGCTCGCCCATGCCCAGACCATCTTTAATGTTGTGTGCTCGCTCGGGGTACTGCCGCTGTGCTACCTGCCCGTATGGACCAGGCTGGAGCAGCGGCTTCAGCGCTAATCCACACCGTCCGGCCAGGATTACAACTGTCTTATTATACTTCAATCCGCCCCGCAGTTCTACGGAAGCTCCACTTCCAGCATCCCCCTCAAAAAATACTATAAAACCGCGAGCCGTCATAAAAAGTAATAATCGTCGCGGCTGCGGATATCCCCACCATCAGACACAGCGCAGCATAGTCGCTGCGGGTAAACGGCCGGGCCCGGTACCAGGTCCGGGTGCGGCCAGTTCCGAAGCCGCGCAGCTCCATCGCGGTGCTGATCTTCTCGATCCGCTCGATACTGGTCAGAATCAGCGGCAGCAGAATGGATACGATGTTCTTCAGCCGCTTAGGCAGCTTCTCCTTGCGGGAGATATCAATGCCCCGCGCCTGTGCCGAGAATGAGATGTTCTCGTAATCCTGCTGGATGTCAGGAATATAGCGCAAGGCCAGCGAAACGGAATAAGCGATCTTGTAATTGACCCCGACCCGGTTCAGCGAGGCGGCGAATTCACTCGGATCTGTCGTCAGCAGGAACAGCAGGGCCATCGGAATGACCACGGCATACTTCAGAGCGATATTAAATTGGTAGAAAAGCTGCTCCGCCGTCAGCGTATAACGTCCGGCGAGATGCAGCAGATCATGCCGGGTGCCGTAGATGCGTGTACCTTCCAGCGGTGAGAAGGCAAAGATCGCGATGTGATTCAGCAGGAAGAAGAGCAGAATGAAGTAGAGCACAAAGGCATAGTCCTGAAACCGGACCCGTGAAATGCGGAATACGGCCAGGCTGAAGAGCAGCATCAGCAGCAGGCAGCGGGTATCGTAGGTAATCATGGCAGAGACCGACCACACGGCGAATATAATCAGCTTCGTCGCCCCCGTCAGCCGGTGCACGGGTGAATCCTGCCTGGTATAGGTTAGCATCTTAGCTTTCATCCGCGCGGTTCCCCCTGTCATATTCGATAAACCGCCGGACAAATTCCACAGGCTGGTTAAGTCCCGCCTTCACTGCCAGAGCAAACAGTGATGTCTCCTTCAGGTTGGCGCTGCCCACAATATCCCGGTCCGTCAGAATCACCTCCGGCCGGGCATCCGCCAGCTTCCTGCCCTCCGCCAGCACAATTGTCCGCTCTGCATACTCCAGCATCAGGTGCATGTCATGCGTAATCATGATCACCGTAATCCCGGTGCTGCCGAGTCCGCGCAGAAACTCCATAATCTCGTTATAGTGCCGGTAATCCTGTCCGGCGGTGGGTTCATCCAGAAGGAGCACCTCCGGCTCCAGCACCAGGATGGAGGCAATGGTCACCCGTTTCTTCTGCCCGTAGCTGAGCGCTGAAACCGGCCATTCGCGGAACTCATACAGTCCGCAAATTTGGAGCACCTTATGTACCCGCCCGCGTATCTCTTCTTCCGCGAAGCCCCGCAGCTTAAGTCCCAGGGCAACCTCGTCATAGATCAGCGTCATGGAGATCATATGATTCGGATTCTGCATCACGAAGCCGATATGCTCTGCCCGCTCCTTGATCGTATCCGCTGCCAGATCCCGCCCGTTCAGCAGAATACTTCCCGCTGACGGCCGGTAGAACCCGCAAATCAGCTTCGACACCGTTGATTTGCCCGCACCGTTCCTCCCGGCAATGCAGAGCATCTCGCCGCGGCGGACGCTGAAAGACAGTCCCTGCAGCACCGGAGCCTGCTTGTCATAGCCAAAAGTAAGATCCCGCAGCTCAAGCAGCACAGGTGCCGCTTCCGCCTCCTGCGGTACTTCACTGGCCTCATACCAGGCGCGGAGCCTGGCAGCTCCGGTCTCCAGCCTGATCCCGTCCAGATGCTGCGGGTTCATCTCCGGCGTAATTTCACAGCCGGCATATTTGAGCGCAGTAAGGTAGAGCGGCTCCCGAAGGCCTGACTCTGCAAGCAGCGGTGAACTCAGCAGCTGCGCAGCCGGCAGGTCCGCCGCAATCACTCCTTCATTCATGACAATGATCCGGTCCACCGGCCGGTGCAGCACTTCCTCCAGCCGGTGCTCGATAATAATGACCGTATTTCCGGTCTCACGCTGCACCCGGTCGATCAGCTCAATCGCCCCGGTTCCCGTATAGGGATCAAGGCTGGCCAGCGGCTCATCGAACAGCAGGACGTCCACATTACTGACCAGTACCCCGGCCAGCATGGTCTTCTGCTTCTGTCCGCCGGACAGCTCCTGCGGAGAAGCTGTCAACAGCTCCTGAATATCGACCGCTCTTGCCGCAGCTTCTACCCGCTCATGCATCTCCCGCACCGGAACCGCTGCATTCTCCAGGCTGAAGGCAATATCCTCGCCTACGGTCAGGCCGACAAACTGCCCGTCCGGGTCCTGCAGTACAGTCCCCACCACCTCCGACAGGCCGGCAATCCCCAGCTCCTTCGTGTCTGTCCCTTTAACGGTAAGAGTACCGCTTATTTCGCCCGGATACGCAAAAGGAATCAGGCCATTGATGCAATGGGCCAAGGTGCTTTTGCCTGACCCGGAGGGCCCGACAATCAGAATCTTCTCGCCTTCATGAATCTTCAGGTTAATCTTATGCAGTGTAGGTTCCTGCTGGGCCCGGTATTTAAAGGTGAAATCGGTGAATTCTATAACCGTTTTGCTCATGGGTAACCTTCCTCATATGCTGATTTACGTATCCTAACTGACCCGCTCAAACAGAAAGGCCGGTGACGGGCACCGGCCTTTCTGTTTGAATTATATATTATTGCAGTCTTTTCAGGCTACCCTGTTTCGTTCTCGTCTTGGAGTAGGCTATAGCGAGCAGTGTTCCGATGACCGCCACCGTTACGATGTTGGACGCTCCGGCGATCAGCCCCTGGGTGAAGACCTTGTTAGCCGGTTCCGCGTAGATGAGAATGTCCAGCACCGGCGCTACCAGGAACCAGGCAATGGCGTTGGCAACAATCTGCGCGAGATTGAAGGCAATGATCTCCTTCCTGCCGAACTCCCCATCCCTGATCGCTATTCTGGCTGCCAGCAGCCCTATAATCAGTCCGACCAGTCCCGAGGAGATGACCCAGCTGAACCAAGGGGAGCCATAGAATATCGCATCCTTCAGTGTGTGCCCGATCAGTCCGATGAAGAGCCCCGCAACCGGTCCGTATAGAAGCGCAAACAGTGCCAGAAGTGCATATGTAGTCTCAATGTTGGTATTCGGAATACCTGAAGGAATGGAGCCGAACCTCCCCAGTATTACGAACAACGGCGAACCGATGCCGATTGCCACAATCGTTTGAATGGATAATGCCTTGTGCTTAGCCACCTGCTTCATCTCCCTTAATGGACTTTATAGTACGCTTTTTCCGAATTATACATCGGTTTACTTGGGATTACTATAGGGGAGAGCAAATTTATATCCGTAGCGTTTATACATAAAAAACCTGAACACCGCCGCAGAGGCAATGTCCAGGTCTAATGATCTTACTGATAGCAGCATCCAGTACAGTACTATTTCACTGAAACAGATACCGTCACTGTCTTGGTGCCCAGCTTGCCTTTAACCGAAGTGTTTCCTTTGCTTACCGCTGTAATCTGCCCGGAAGAATTCACTTTAGCCACAGAAGGTTTGGAACTGGTCCAGACTACGTTTCCTGTGACAATAGCGCTCTTGCCTGTATCATACAATGCGGTTACAACTACGCTTTTGCCTGCACCCGGAGCAAGGCTCAGCTTATTCTCACTGACCGTAATCTTCATTAGCTTCGGCACCACTGAGATTTTGACGGTGGCAGGAATCCCCTGATAGGAACCGCTCAAGGTTACTGTACCTTCCGTAATCGCTTTGACCGACGTTCCCTTCACAGAAGCCACATCCGGATTAGACGATACCCAGTTCATTCCGCCCGAGAAGTTCGCAGTTTTGCCGTTTGAGAAGTATCCGGTGACCTTAATCGTTTTGGAGCCTTTGATATTCATCTCAAGCACAGCCGGTTCTACGACAAGCTTCACAACCTTCTGCTCAATCGTTACCGGAACACTGATCGTCTTATTGGAATACGTACCTTTGAGTGTTGCCGAGCCTTTGACCAGACCTTTAATGGTCTTGGCAGCTGCCGATTGCTTGAGAACCGCGTTGCTTCCGCCCAGTTCCCAGACAATGGTGTCTGTCACATCGAGCTCATCACCGTTCTCCAGTACGGCCTGAACCGCCGGGAGCGGCGTTTCTTCACCGATGACCAGCCCCAGTGCATCTTCCGGTCCAATCAGAACAAGCACTTTATTCTTAACTGTAACTTTGAGCTCAACCGTCTTGGAGCGGATCGCGGTCGCAGAACCTGCAGTTACTGCACCTGCTTTGATCTTGCCTGTCAGGGTAGCCGTACCTGCCTTGCCACCGGTAAGCTTGCCGTCCTTAATCGAGACAATCTCTTCATTCGCCGAGGTCCACTCGATTTCATCGCTGATATCCAGCTTGGTTCCGTCATATTTCGTTCCGCTTACCTTCGGCAGGCTGACGGAGTCTGCTGTGTATATTTCCTGTTCTGTCTTCTCCAGGGTCAGCTCAGTCAGGGTTGGATAGACCGTTACCTTGAAGGTTTTGCTGATTCCGAGGTGATCTGCTTTGATGACAGAAGACCCTACCGCTTTGCCTGTTACTGTAGCAAAAGCATTGGTGGCATCGCTAACATTGGCAGCTACCGTAGCCGCCATCAGGTTGTCGGAGGTCCAGGTAGCTGCTGCCGTTTCATTGGTGGTCGAATTCACTGCATTACGCATGGAAGCCGTCACGTTGAGGCTTTCGCCCAGGAACAGGGATTGATCCCCTGTAGGATTCAGCAGCAGCGCTTCATAAGGTGCACGCACATACACATCCACCGACTGGGTAACTCCGAGGTAACTGGCGGTGATTACCGCTTTGCCGACTCCGAGTATAGTAATCTTACCTTCATCTACTGTAGCAACACTTTCAGCCGAGCTGCTCCAGTCCACATCAGCATTGGCTATGGTGGATTCCGTACTCTCCGCAGTCGCTTTCGTCTTGGCGGTCAGTTGCACCGGGTTGTCTCCAACCAGCATTTCCAGCTCTTTGACAACCGTTCCGTTATTGTCTTTCAGTTCAATTGCCGAATAAGGAAGCTCCACAACCGCCTTGAAAGTCTCGGTTAATCCCTTGTACTTGGCAGTAACTGTCGCCGTTCCTTCGCCAACCAGCGTAATCTTACCCTCTGTAATTGTCAGTACGCCTGAATTCGAGCTGCTCCAGTCGGCGTCCTTCGTCACATTTTTCTCTTCAGTGGCTGATTCGCCGCCCTTGGCCGTTGCGGTAACCAGGAGTGAGGCTTCTTTGTCTCCTAGTTTATAGCTGCCCTCCGTGCTGCGTTTCAGTGTCAGATCTTTATACGGATACGTAACAGATACCTCAACAGTATCTACCGCATTATTACTATAAGTAGCTGTAATCATTGCCGTCCCGTAAGTAAGCGGCTTGATCTGACCGTTAATTACGCTGACAACTTCATTCTTGGAGGAGGTCCATGTGGCGGATGCCGTCACATCCCTCTTGGAGGAAGAGCCTTCTACATTGGCATATACCTTAAGCTGCTTCGGTGTCTGGCCAACGGTTAGCTCTATTTTGTCAGAGCTGTCGATTTCAATAGAGTTGATGTCTCCAGCAGCGGCAAAGACGTTTACCGGAAAAGCTGCAGCAACGAGCAATATCATAATGAGGAGCGTTTTTGTCATTTTCCTGTACACGGTCATCTGTTCTCTCCTTAGACGGTCTTATTATCGGTGGGCTTTTACCACACTCTTCCACTATATCGACAAATAGAGCCCAAGTCTTTACCCCATTTTCAGTTAATTTTCAGTTTCTGCTGAATTCAGGTCTTTATAACTATAAAAATTGTGCTCTATATCTATACATTTAGTTCTTCATCCTCGGCGCCTTGCTGGCCAAGCACAGAACTGAACTGATGAGCCTCTGCCGGCGTGCCGGACAGCTGTGCAAAGCGGCCGGCCTGGCCGCAGCGATCCTGCTCTATGCCTACTCCCGTCTCCTCTCCGACAAAATCCATCTGCCGTTCAACCGTGTTATCGATGACTATGGAATTACTCTAGCCATGGCGTTCTTCATCATCCTTGCACTTACTTCAGCGCAGCTGAGGCTGTGACGCAGCAGATCTGATTTCTTGATACCGGCAGGCGGTTTGGGTCAGTAGACTAGTCAGCTATCGATCAGGAAGCAAAAAAAGGGGAGCCCTTAGAGCCGTTACCGGCTCTTGGAGGCATCCCCTGAGTGTTGTTCATACTTGCGTACGCTTACGCGCGGCGCGGTTCGGCTGTGGCTCTGCTCACACTGACAAGCTCACCGCGGCATTCATTTACACCAGCTTCTGTCACCTTCACCTCGCAGAGCTCGCCCTGCAGCGAATCATCACCGCTGAACAGAATCTGCAGATAGTTGTCGCTGAAGCCGTGCTGAATGCTGCGTCCCGGTGATCCCTTGGCTGCACGCTCAGGAATGACTGACAGTGTTCTGCCGACGAATTTCCGGGCATAAGCCAGCTGCATCTCCTCAGAGAGGTCAATCAGCTGCTGGACACGCGCATTCTTGATCTCTTCATCCACTTGGTTCAGCATCCGTGCTGCAGGCGTACCGGTCCGCTTGGAATACGGGAACACATGCATCTCGGAATAGTTGACCGCCTTCATGAAGTCATAACCGGCGCGGAACATCTCCTCGGTCTCGCCCGGGAAGCCGACGATAACATCGGTTGTAATGCCAACATCCGGCATCGCCTGGCGGATCAGCTGCATTTTGGCATAATACTCTTCGGTCGTATATTTACGGCGCATAGCCTTCAGCACGTCGTTATGACCGGCCTGCAGCGGAATATGCAGATGGCGGCACATCTTGGAGCTGCGGTTCAGCACCTCAAGCAGCTTGTCATCAATCTGGCTGGCTTCAATCGAGCTGATGCGGACCCGCTCCAGGCCATCCACCTGATCCAGCTCCCACAAGAGATCGGCCAGACGGTAATTCTCCAGATCATCGCCGTAGCCCCCGGTATGAATCCCGGTCAGGACAAACTCCTTATATCCCGCCTCCACAAGCTGACGTGCCTGGGCGACAATCGATTTCGGATCACGGCTGCGCGACAGCCCGCGCGACCAGGGAATGATGCAGAAGGTGCAGAAGTTATTGCAGCCGTCCTGAATCTTCATGAATGCACGCGTCCGGTCAGCGAATCCGGGAACGTCCAGCTCCTCGAACTCCCGGGTCTTCATAATGTTGCGAACCGCATTCACAGGCTGGCGCGATTCCTGGATATTCTTCACATGGGTCATGATCTGCTCGCGGTCCTGGTTGCCGATGACCAGATCGACACCGGGAATGTCGAGAATCTCTCCGGGCGAGGTCTGCGCGTAGCAGCCGGTTACAGCGACGATGGCTTCAGGATTGCGGCGCACCGCGCGGCGGATCATCTGCCGGCTTTTTTTGTCGCCCGTATTGGTCACCGTACAGGTGTTGATGAGGTAGACATCGGCGGAACCTTCGAAATCCACCTGTTCGTACCCTTCATTTTTGAACAGCTGCCAGATGGCTTCTGTATCGTAGAAATTGACTTTACAGCCTAATGTATAAAATGCTACGGATGGCATTGTTTAAGCTCCCCCCATTTCTCCGGATTCATATAGAATGCAGGCGGCGGCGACCATACCTGCGGTTTCACAGCGCAGAATGCGCGCTCCCAGCCCTACGGAGACCGCACCGGCCTCTTCGGCCGCGCGGCATTCCTCCGGACTGAAGCCGCCTTCCGGTCCGACAACAATCATTACCTTCGCAGTAGAATCCTGCGGCAGCGAGGACAGCCAAGGCGCGGCTGCGCTGCGGAGCTGCAGCCCTTCTTCTTTTTCATAACAGAAATAGACAGCGTCATACTCACTGAAGCTCTTCAGCAGCAGCTTCCAGCTAAGCGGCGAATGTACTTCCGGAACAATATTCCGGTGGGCCTGTTCAGCGGCTTCCTTGCAGATCTTGCGCCAGCGCTCTACCCGCTTGCTCTCCTTGCGCTCATCATACTGCACAATCGTCCGCTCGGAGAGGAACGGGGTGAAGGCAACCGCACCGATCTCGGTACATTTCTGGATCACCGTCTCCAGCTTGTCCCCCTTCGGCAGGCTCTGGGCTACAGTAATCTTAATCCGCGGCTCGTGGGTCATGGCCAGATTCTCCAGTATGCTCACGGTTACGAGACCAATCTCTATTTCAGCGATCTCAGCCAATGCCTCGCGGGACACGCCGTCGCTGACGATCAGCTTATCCCCTGCCTTGCCGCGCATCACCTTGGCAATATGCCGGGCATCTTCACCGTCAATGCTTACCTTGTCTTGGCCGAACTGCGCCGGTGTTACGAAATAACGCTGCATCTTTTATCATCATCCTGTCTCTTATTCAGCGTAAAAGCGGCGGCGTTCCCGTCAAATCAGGTCCCGGCCGCCGCTTCACTCACATGATTAAACCTCGAAAATACCACGTTATATTGTACAACGTTTAGAGCAACATGAACATCCCTCAATCTGGATTCTAGCCGCCGAATAATCCGAAAAAGAATTTCACGGCTCCGGCGCTCATTTGATTGGCCCAGTTATCCAGCGGTGTAATCGTGTAGGCACGCAGACCCGGGATAAACAGAATCAGCAAAAAGATGAAGACCGCCCACTGCTCATACTGCTGCAGTCTCCCGCGGATCGGACGCGGAGCCAGATCCTCCACGATCCGGTAACCATCCAGCGGCGGCAGGGGAATCAGGTTGAACAGGAACAGGAAGAAATTAAGTTGAATGAAAATGCCGAAGAACCAGTAAATAGCCTGAAGCACGCGGTCATTGCTGATAGATTCCAGCACTCCGGTTGCCGCCAGAGCCGAATAAATCATTGCTCCGAGGAACCCGAGCAGCAGATTGCTGATCGGACCGACAGCAGATACGATAACGCCCATCAGACGGGGGCGGCTGAAATTGTCACGGTTGACCGGAACCGGCCGCGCCCAGCCGAATCCGGCGACCACGAGCAGGATAATTCCGAAGAAATCGAAATGTACCGCCGGGTTCAGGGTCATACGGCCGAGCAGGCGGGCTGTCGGGTCACCGAACTTATTCGCAAAGTAAGCATGGCTAAACTCATGTACTGTAAAGGCGATCAGCAGGGTAATAAGCAGGAACGGAAGCTGTTCCAGCGGCATTCGTATAAAGCTTTGCAGAAATTCCATCTCTACCTCTTTCCGGCTGTGAACGCCACCCAATCTTCTTCACGGGTTACTTCTATAATCTCGAAACCGGAAGACTTCAGCGCTTCCGCCACAAGTCCTTCCTTATCCTTGTAAATACCGGAGGTGATGTAGATTCCTTCCGGCTGAAGTGCACGGTACACATCATCCGTGAACAGCACAATGATCTCGGCCAAAATATTCGCCACGACAACCCGCACCGGCAAGGTAACGGCCAGTCCGTCAGCAGCCGGAGCAGCGGAAGGAACTGCTTCCTGTCCAGCCTGTTCAGCAGTATAGCCCGGTCTGGCTGAAGGCCACATATCACCGGCTGTGGTATCTGCCGCCCGTTCACCGCCGAGCAGGGAGAGCAGATCGCTCTCCTTAACCGTGATCGCAGCCTCAAGCCGGTTCAGCGCCACATTCTCACGGGCGCTCTCCACCGCCACAGGGTCGAGATCCAAGGCGAGAACGGATTTCGCGCCCAGCAGCACAGCGCCTACGGCAAGAATGCCGGAGCCTGTGCCGACATCGATCACTTCATCGCCGCTGGCGATATGCTTCTCAAGCGCGCGCAGACACAGCGCCGTCGTCGGGTGCGTCCCCGTTCCGAAGGCCATGCCGGGGTCGAGCTCGATAATCTTTTCGTCCGGGGAGGCCGGGGTATATTCTTCCCATGTAGGCTTAATGGTCAGCCGTTCCGAAACGCGCAGCGGCTTGAAGTACTGCTTCCAGGCATGGGCCCATTCATCCTCATCCACCGTCTTCCAGGAGATCAGCGCTTTGCCGGGATCGATCCCGAACCCTCTCAGCTCTTCCACCCTTGGCGTTACCTCCGCCACAATCTCGTCCATTGCCACCGTTTCGGCATAATAGCCCTTAATTACCGCTTCCCCCTCGGGGATGTCATTCAGCGGCTCATCGTATAATTCACCATAACGGGTATCCCGTACTTTATTCAGCGTTCCGGATTCCTCAATGGAAACTCCGCCCGCACCGGCCTCATACAGCAGATTGGATATCATCTCCTGCGCTTCCTCCGTTGTATGTACCGTCAGTTCGTGCCATAGCATGTTAGTAAATCCTCCTGAAAGTTTGGTAGCATATGCTCCGTTGGTTCTGCTTCGCAAAACTTGCTTCGAAAGCATAAGCTTAGTTATGAGAGCCCAGTCTCCCTGAAATCACTCCGCGTAACTGGATTCGAAAACGCGGGCTTAGTTGTGTGAAGCATATCTAGGATAGTATAGCATTTCTTACCCGTGCAGCGCCAAACTGCGGGTCAGATCCCTTAATCCGTCACACGGGTGCGGCAAAAGCAATCCAGTACATGATCGTCCACCATCCCCGAGGACTGCATGAATGCATAACAAATGGTTGAACCGACAAACTTCATTCCCTTGCGCTTCAGCGCCTTGCTCATGCTGTCAGACTGCGGAGTGGTAGCGGGAACCTCCGCTCTGCTCTTCCATTGATTCACCACCGGCGTTCCGCCTATGAAGCTCCAGAGATATTCTTTGAAGCTGCCTTCCTCCCGGCCAATCTGCAGATAGGCCTCCGCATTGCGGATGACCGCATTAACCTTCAGCCAGTTGCGGATAATCCCCTCATTCTGCATCAGCTCGGCGATCTTGTCCTCCCCGTACAGCACAATCTTCTGCGGATCAAAGCCGTCGAAGGCTTCGCGGAAATTCTCCCGCTTCTTCAGTACCGTATACCAGCTCAGTCCGGCCTGCATGCCCTCCAGCATAAGCAGCTCGAACAGCTTCAGATCATCATATAGCGGCTTGCCCCATTCCTCATCATGATAGGCAATATAAACAGGGTCCTCATTTACCCAGGCGCAGCGTGTTATCGTCAAGTATAGTTCTCTCCTTATGCACTGAAATGGAAATTCAGGGATAGTTGTATTATGTACAATTAAAAACAGCGAAAATGTATGCTCGCAACTTATAAGTGTAGTCTGTACAACTAAATCTGCCCAATGGGCGATAATCCGTCTACATAGAGCTGTTTAATTGTATGAAATACAACTAAACGGATAATCGGTGGAAAATCAGACGTTTTAGTTGTACAAAGTGCAATTAAGTATACCGCATATCCCGTAATCGGGTCACGGCCAACCCTTTATATTTATCTACTGCGAGATCCGTCCGCCAGATGACGCCCGCTAGCTTACGGCATAAAAAGAGCAGCCCCGGCCGGGCTGCTCTTCCTAATTGGACTTGTTTATTCCTATACTCGCTACAAAATGCTGCCTATTACTCCATGAGCTTATCCATAAGGCGGAGGATCATCACTACCGATTCGGCGCGGGAAGCCGGTTCCTCCGGCTTGAACTGTCCTTTGCCTTTTCCCGTTATGATACCTGCTCCCGCAAAGGCATTGATAGGCCCTGCTGCCCAGCCCGCAGTAACGTCAGAGAATGGAACACTATCGCTGCTCACATAATTCGTCAGACGGGACAGCATCGTCACCATCTCCGCCCGGGTGATCTCCTGCTTGGGATGGAAGGAGCCATCGGCGTACCCGGTGATCACTCCATTGTCTTGAAGTGCACTAATGGCTTCCGCGGCCCAATGCCCCCGCGTATCCGAGAAGCCGGTGCCGCCTGAAGGGCTCAGGCCAAAGGCCTTGAACAGCATCGCAGCAAACTCAGCGCGGGTTACTCTGGCGTCAGGACGGAAGGAACCATCCGCATAGCCGGTTATAATCCCCATCCGGGCCGCACGTTCAATGAATGCGGTACTCCACAGAGCAGCAGGAGTATCCGGGAATGTAACTGCAGGAGCGGATTGCCCTTTTGCCATGATCGCTTTTACCTTATCAAGATCTACTCTGTCGTTGAACACAGGCTTCGTTACGGTTGGCAGCGTTGGCCCCGTAGTTACAGCCGGTGTCGGATTTACTGTTGCAGCTGGTGTCGGCGTTACCGTTGCCGCCGGAGTTGGCGTTGATGTTGGCCTTGGAGTTGCTGCAGGTACCGTGCCTCCGTCATTGTTGCCTGTAGCCGCCGTTACGGAGACCTGAATCTCCTTGCTTACTCCCCCGTAAGAAACCGTGATCTTTGCCGTTCCCGTACCCACTGCTGTAACTACGCCCGCTTCGCTCACAGCAGCAACCGAAGGATTGCCAGTGGCATATTTCGCTTCCAGGGTCTTGAGGGCGCTAGAAAGGTCGGAATATTTCGCCGTGACCGCCAGGCTTTGCGTCTGACCTGCTGTCAGGGAGACTGAAGCTGGCGTCACCTCCAAATCAACCACTGCCGGTGCGGAAACCTCCGTAATCACAATCGGTATCGCAACGGACTTGCCTCCGAACGAAGCCGTGACCGTTGCTTCACCTGCCGCAACGCCCGTGATAAGCCCCTTGTCTGAGACGGAAGCAATAGCAGGGTCAGAAGATAGCCAAATGACTTGATCCGTGACCACCAGGTTCTCTGCATGATCATATACTGCCGTTATTACAGAAGCTGCGGTCTGGCCCACATGCAGCGTATGTTTACCCGGATCAGCTGTCAGTTTCAGCAGAACAGGAGCCGTGCTTTCCGCCTGAACCGTTACAGCAATGCTGACTGCCGGCAAGTTTCCGTATTGTGCTTCGATTGTAGCACCGCCTGCTGCTACCGCGTGAATCACGCCTGCGGCATCTACCGTAGCCACATTGTCATTGGAGGAAGTCCAAATCGCTTCATTCGTGACATCTGCTGTGGACTTATCGCTATACGTAGCGGTGAGAACTGTCGCGCGTTCCTCCCCGGCCTGCAATGTCAGCTCCGTAGGCGATACCGCCACGGAAGTCACCGTAAGCTCATCCTTCTTTTCAATAGTATAATTGTCTATTAATGCATCGCTTTCCGTAGTACGGGCCTGGATGGTGATTTTGTCATGGCTGACTTGAATGGCAGAATACACCGGAACGTCCTCGTCAAACATGAAGTTGAGATACTCATACTGCTTACCATCATAGAATTTCCAGCCGGAGGCGCCCCCGTCCAGATAGACCGTTCCGCGCTCGCCGTTTAGCAGCGGCTTTCCTCCATTCATCGGATAGGTGCGCGCATACACATGGTCATGGCCTTCCAGCACCAGATCTACTTTCAGTTCCTCCAGAACAGGTGCAAAATACGTTTGCGTGTATTCAATTACATTCCCGCGCCCATCTTCGGTATGATAAGCAGGCTTATGGAACATTACAATTTTCCATTTTTTATCACTGGCCTGAACATCCCCACGCAGCCATTCGGCTTGCTTAGCCATGGTTACTTCGTCTGCCTCGGAGTTCAGCACAATGAAATGCACCTCGCCTGAATCGAAGGAATAGGCGTAATCCTTCTGAATATCCGGGCCGTTCTCCGGCAAATCTAGTCCCTTGGCAAAAATCTCCTTGCCTTCACCCTTCACATCATGATTCCCCATCGTGTAGCCTGAAGGAAGGGAGGCGGCATAGACCGAAGAAGCTTCCCAGAACTGGTTCCACTCATTCAGGATTCCTCCATCGTCAACCATATCGCCGCCGTGCATCACAAATTGGGTATCCGGATAACGGGATAGAGCATCGCTAATCAGCTGCTGATAGATTTCAAGCCCATTATCTCCTTTGGTATGCGAATCAGTTACGAATACGAAAGAAACGGGAGTTTCCGGTGCTGCATCCAGCGTCTTGTATTCGTACCAGGCACTCCAATGGCCTTCATAGCCCACCCGGTAATGATAAGCCGTACCCGGCTCCAGGCTGGTAACCAATGTTTTGTGGAACTTAATTTCGCCCAGCGGCCCGCCCTCCACTTCATGGATGACCTCCACTTCAGTAAGCGCAGACTGCTCTACCGCCTTTGGCTGAGCACTGTCCGACCCATTGTCCGCCCAATCGCTGTTCTTCACATATTGAATCGAAGTTGCTTGAACTCTGGGGGCCGTCTGCCAGCCCACGCTCAGCATCGTACTCATATCTTCGGTAACAAAGGTCTGGACATATTTCGGATCCTCTCCGCCGAACTGGGTCACAACGTTCATACTGAAGCTCTCACTGGTGCCGCCATCCTTGGCCGCCTGCACTTTCCAGGTGCCGATCGCAAGATTGGCCAGCGAAGTATGAATTTCACCCTTGGCATCCGTCAGTCCCAATCCTTCGGTAAGACTCTTCTGCTGTACATCGGCAGAGGCAATATAACCTGTCTTCGTTCCATCCGGCAGATATACTTTGACGAATTCGGAAGTGCTTCCTGCCGTAGCAAAGAATTGCCCGTTGTTCTCTGCTGTAAGCAGCACGGCGGACGAATGATCAGCGCTTGTATATATACTCGAATTGGCGGCTGTTACCGTCACATAGGTCTGAGGTCCGCTGGCATCGGTAAAATCGATCTCCGCCCCTTCTACCGGAGCTCCCGCATGGGTAGTTACGGTAATGATATTCTTCGTTTGCAGGCCCGATCCCTTGACGGTTAAGGCATACGGGAAACCAATCTTATATTTAACCGGAGAAGCAAAAGAGCTTACGGCAGTCCCGCTATGATACCCAAAGCTGCCTTCCGCCATGGTGAACTGCTTGTAGGTCTCGCCACGTTCCATTTTTGCGGACCGGCTCACGGCGAAATCGATGCTGGCCAAAGCATCCGCAGAATCTCCCTGCAGTCCTTCTGCGCTAAATTCAACATAACCGCCTGTATTGTCGATGGTGCTCTGGACGTTGCTTAATCCGTCACGAGCGTGCACAGCCTCCGCCTGCAGCGTCTGCGGGTCGAACTTGATCTTGGCCAGCACGCTGCTCGCTCCGCCAGTGTTCTTCGCCGCCAGCTCCAACCGGTAAGGCTCGTTGCTGACCGCTTCCTCCGGCCCTTCCAAGGTGAGCATCGCTCCATGCTCAATTGTAAAAGCATACTCCACTGAAGCCGGATTGCCCGCCAGATCCTTCACTTCAGCAACCACTTGATGATAACCGCCATCCAGCGGCACCTCCGGGTGATATGTAATGGCCTTAGTGTTCAGATCGTAATCATAACCGGCAGGTGCAACCGGCTGGCCATCCACAGTTAATTGGATCGAGTCTGAATCAATGCCTGATTCCGCATCATCCGCCGACAGGATAATATCGGCTACGGGAGCATTCAAGATTTGATCCGGTGCGGGTGAAAGCGGAGCCAGCACGGGAACATCCATATCTTCATCCGCCGGCTCATCATAAATAAGTCTGACGTCATCGATCCAGATGGAGCCTTTGTTCTTTTTGCTCATTTGCCGTTCTTTCATCTGGAAGTAGAACGCCACGGTACCGGGCAGCGTCAGATCACTCCCTATCTCGGCCTCGACATATTTCCAGCCGCTCCAGTCTATCCCTGTTTCTTCACTTCTCATCTCATACGTTTTGGACTTCCCGGTGGCTGATACATAGAACTTGGAGGTTAGGCCATGCCCTTCGTTATTGGCGTAAATCCACATGCCGATTTTGTGGGGCGTTCTGCCTGTCAAGGCTAACTGCGTTGCAGGCCCGACTGCAACCTGGGAGGGATTATCGGTTATGCCGATAAAGTCATAATCAATCCGTAAGGATTTTGCCCCGTCACGGACGTATTTCGGATCACTTTCAAGCGCCATATTGCCGCTGTAGATGCGCGCACTGTCAAACGTCAAGTCTGCCAGGCTCACCTGTTCAAAATCCTCCAGCATAACGACACCGTTAGGCTCAGCCGGATCCGCATACACGGTCGATGATGAGAAGGAGGGTGGAATGAACGGGATCAACACCGACATTGCCAATATCCCGGTTAATACTCTCTTTACAAGCGGATGCTGCTTACTCACTGCCTGCCACGCTCCTCGTTGTCTGTTCTTGTTCACCTGGGACAAGTTATTCCAGCATAACGCGGCAACGTATTCGTGAGATCATCGCAATGTAAGCACAATAAATATTCAGCCCAATGAATTCCCAGGCGTCTCCCAAGAAAAAAAAGGCGTCCGCCCCCATTCAGGTTTGGACTGCCTTTTAAGGCTGCAATTGCACCCGCGTCTCTTTATTCGGCTCGTTGGTGGAATAGAAGAACATGTATATAGCAGCTTCTGTTCCCTTGAAGTCCTTATATACATCAATGCTGTGGTTATTTCCTTCTCCGCGGAAGTTCACTGTCACTATTTTACCTAAGATCCGGTCTTTCCCTGTGCCGATATGAGTCTGATTCACGCCGCCAAAATGGGGATCATCGCTCTTCGTCTCTACATAGAGATCCGCACCCTGCATATAGTAGGTCCACTGTACCGGAATACCGCCGGTTTCCCGGATCAGTGTCTGCTTCTCGCTGGAAATGTTGGTCAATTGGAGTGGTGTCTTATCATCCTCATGCCGGGTAACTTTATATTTCCCTATAAGCGTCATTGACGTCGTCTTTGTAATCTCAAGATCTGCCGGCCGTTCGAAACGCAAGGTTGTCAGATCCCTGTCCCCGGTTGTCGAATACCATGCTCCGCCTTCCAGCTTCCGGCCATCCACCTCAAGTGCATACTTAACATACGGCAATTCAGCAAATTTAGCTTTGCTCCGGACGGACACACGGATTTGCGTAGGCGTTACTACCATTTGCTCAATCCTGTTATCGGTGTCTCCCGCTTCCAGCGGCAGATCCAGCGCCGTCTTGATTGTGGCGTCTGCCATCTTCTTCTTGCTCAGTTCCAGATCAAACGTCCAAGGGCCGTCTATATTGCGTTCAAGCTTGGTGTAGCCGAGCTTATATACTGTATCAGCCTTGGGGACGTCATCCGGCTTATAATACTGAAGCGAGGTGTACTCCCCGTTGTCTCCCGGCTTGCCAAAAGCACCTGCCTGAGAATTACTGACAAGCTCTCCGTCTCTATAAGCTATGATTTGCGGGAAAGCTAAGCTCTTCGCTTCGGAATTACTAAAGACTGCAGCCGTGGACAGCATCAGACGTTCATTCCCCTCCTTAAAGGGCTGAACACTGAAGGATTCCAGTCCATCCCGGTTCACTGGGAAGCTCTGCTGCTGCGGTGAATCGGTATCCAGGTTCAGATCGACCTCCTGCTGTGAATACGACTCGATTCTCTTTGCCGTCAGGCTCACCTTGACCGTCTCCTGGTCCGGCGTCCAATTCGACTCGAAATATCCGTTATACCGCTGATTCTTCTCGTCCCATTGCTGATAATTGTATTCCATTTCATCGCCGTTCCCCTTCGCATCCTTAAGGGACATGCCTTGAATATTCCACATTCCGCTTTCCCTGTCTGCACCGACATCCAGACTGTACAGAATCACCGTCCGGTTCTCATCAGTGAGCGCCGTATGCAGCGTAAGGGTTACTCCATCCTTGGTGATCGTCTGTCCAAGCGGCTGACCCAGATTCTGCGCCAGTGCGGCCTGTACACCGCCTCTATATCTGAGCAGGATGCCCCAGTCATATTGCACAGCAGCATATACGGGTACAGCCACCAGCAGAGCGCTGAGAGAGGCAGCGATGGTGAACTTGCGCCAGCTGCGGTGACGGTGCGGAGCGGGAGCCCCTGCATCGGTTCTGCTTACTGTACCTGCATGTCCGGCCTGCTCCATCCGGCCCCACATCTCCTCAAAATCAGGATACAGAATCTCGTTATCGTCATTTAAGCGACGCTTTAGCAGTGCTTCGGTTCTGTCCATATGGCTCTTCCTCCTTAGCTATAATCTGAACTCCCGTTTCCTCAAGAATCTTCTTCATCAGGCGCAGCCCCTTGTGCTGCCTGGATTTGACCGTTCCCAGCGGAATAGCCAGCATACCGGAAATTTCATCCATACTGAAATCATGCATATACCGCAGTGTCAGCACAGCCCTGATCTTCACCGGAAGACGGGACATATATCCGGCCCATTCCAGCTTCGTTTCCTTTTGCTCCGCCAGCTTCTCTACCGGGGGCTCCGGACTCCCCTTGAACAAATGCAGATTAGCCATCAGCTTCTGCTGCAGGCTGTTCCTGCGTTTCAAGTGATTCAGGCAGGTATTAACCGTGACCTTCATAATCCAAGCCTTCAAATGATCTATGTTCTGCCACTGGCTGCGGAAAAGGGTAATGAATACCTCCTGGCATAGATCCTCAGCATCGGCAGCATCGTGCACCATATAGTAGCAGGTCCGGTAGACCTCTTTACTGTAGGTTTGGAACAATTCCCTATTGCCCACCTGAGCATGCCTCCTTTCTTGTTTGGACTACCCTATATAACAACCGGGGGCTTCAAAAGGTTCATTTTCTACTCACAATAAGCAAAAAAGCATGTCTCCACGTAAATGCCCGGGATACATGCTGTAAAAGGAAATTCTATGCGGAACTGGAACAGTATCCGGAGAAAGCAACCGTCAGACGATGTTCATTACTTCACGCGCCTGATTGTCCAGTTCCTGCGCAGAGGAAGCAATCAAAGTGAATTCATTCAGGGCTACCTGAATCTGCTGCTGGCTCACACCCACATTCTCCTGAACCAGGTTAAGTCCGTTAGATATTCTTCCCACTTCCTCTGTGATGGCCTGGACGCTGTCGCGGACTTCCGTGATCTGATCCTGAACCATTGCGGACAGCTTGCGTACTTCCTTGGCCACTACGTCGAATCCCCGGCCGAACTCACCGGCATGAGCAGCCTCAATAGCCGCATTAAGCGCAAGCAGGTGGGTCTGTGACGCAATATTACGGATCGTCTGCACCACGCCGTGAATGGCCGCTGCCTGCGTCTGCAAATTCAACAGCGTATCCGTATTTTCGCTCGAGACTTCGGCAATTTTATCAATACTCACCAGCAGATCCTGACTGCGCTCAATTCCTTTTTCCGCACGCTGATTCAGGCTGTCAGCCATTTCCTGCATCTGTTCCACTACACGGTTCATATTATTCTGTCTGCCCGTGATATTGGTCGCCACCTTCGACACCCCAATGACATGCGTATCCGTCTCATCAAACACCGGCATATACGTGGCTTCAAGCCAGACCGATTCCCCGTCCGCGTCCATCCGTTCGATTTTATCCTGGAAACTCCGGCCCGCAAACAGGTTCTCCCAGAATATCTCATAGCCGGGACTGTTCACGAAAGATGGGAAACACAGCTCCTTGTGCTGCATTCCATACATGTCCTCAACCCTGTATTTCATCGAACCGGCAAACACCTCATTTACATACGCTACCCGGCGGTCCAGATCAAATCGGATCAATGCGAGATTCTTTTCCAAAGCTTTGACAACCAGTTCGTCTGTAACTACTTGGGCTGATAGATTCTCCATTATGACTACTCCCTATAAATCTCAATTTTTATCCGGCTTTTTGTTGGTTTTGGTATTCTTCGCTTTACTCATATTAACGGATATCCGGGCAGTTTGGATTATATTAATGAATTAAAAAAATCAGCGTAAATGAAGCAGCTGCACAAGGAAGGCTTCCCGATGCCAGTCACGGTCCATCTATACAGAAAGCCCCACCCCCGGCTGGCGGAGAATGGGACTATCTTTCTTAGAATGGGGTTATGCGTCTGGTGAGAAATCACCGATGTGGCCTACCTCATATGTACAGATTCCGTACTACTTTCTGGGTCCGTAATCCCCGATCTTAATTCCCCATACACTATCCTTCTGGTACGCAGCCGCTTCCTGCAGATCCGGGAGCCTGGCATCCTGGGGATAATGGCGCTCCAGATACTGGACGAAAGCCCGGCGCAGACCGATCTCATTCTCCAGCTTATTGAACTCATTAGGGTGCTTCTCCATTTCGGCAAGTGAAGTCTCCCAGCCTTCTAGATCAGCAGCCTCCGATTGTCCGGTGCGGACCTTCGCGGTAAGCTCCCGAAGCTCGCGGTAAGCCTTTTTTACTTTGGAAGAATAGACTTGCTTCTGGTTCAGGAAGGTTAACAGCGCAACCAGCAACGCCAGTCCAACCCATAAAATAACAGTATCCACTTCAGTACCCTCCCGGTTTGGCATGTCCCTTCATTATACACGGCTGCGCACAAAAACACCCCACTTCTGTGGGGCATCCTTTGCAACAGTATCAAACTCACATTATAAGGATGGTTTCCGCTATTCCTTCTTCAGAATCTCCTCCAGCTGTCTTTTATCAGCCTCCCGGGAGCGATCCATTGCCTCTATATCATCGTGGTCCGCTTCAGCCGCTGAGAATTCAACATCCTCTGCCTTTGCCTCATAGAGCATCTTCAACTTTTCCGTCTTGGAGAAAATTTTCGAGTTTTCTCTGTCCACCTTTAATCAGCCTCCCAAGTAGTGTTATCTGACAATCAAATCATCCCGCCGGCTTCCTCAATGAGTGACAGCGCCTGATCGTAAATAGCCGAATCTACAATTACAGTCAGCAGAATATTTCTGCCTGTCGGTCCGCCATCCCCGCCGTGACTCATCCCGCTGCCGCTCGTATGCGATGCAGAGAGGATGCCCGTATGCTCGCTGACTGCGGTCATGGAATCCATACTTGCCAAATTGCCGGTGACCGGATTCACTCCGGACTGCAGCCCGCTTCCGCCAAATCTGCTGAATCTGTCAATGGAAACCTCTTCTACCCGCAGCGCCTGAAGCTTGCGTGAGACCCCTTCCGCTTCCTCCGGAGCCCTAAAGTACGCCAGTATATATCGTTCCAAGACCGTATCCCCGCTCTCTTGAGATTCAAGCTCTTAGTTGTACATGTTTATGTTGTCTTGGCAACGCCATTTTTATGCTTTTTTTTCAATAGCCCAGTATATTAATCGGATTTCGACAATTTATTCAGCACATTACCGTAATATGGTACTAAAGTAGTATATTCCAATCTGTAAATTGACTGTAAAATAAATGTAATTTTCACAATTTATTTTTCTTCGAAGCAGTTAAGCCACTCGGAAGGGAGAGAACCGGTTTATAAGGTTGCTGTAATGAAAATCAAATACTACTGGGGAGGATATTAAATGTTCAAACGCTCCATTCGCAAATTTGGCATAGCCACTGCAAGTTTTAGTCTAGCGGTTTCCATTCTGCTTCCTTCCGCATCTTTCGCAAGCAGCACTTCGTTTTTACCGGCAGCACCGGATCTCAAGAATCATATCTCTCTGCTTAACTCCAGGTTAGGCAACACCCCGGACTCCTTAAAATCATCCATCCAGAACTACACTTCAGCATTAACCTCCAAACCGCAGAATTATGCGGGCAACATCACCACTTCAGCGCCTGTAACTTTCATTGTCCAATTGCAGAACGACCCGGTCAAAGTAGCTGAGAACCAGGGCGCCAAGAGTAAGGCACCTGCTTTGCAGCGCAATATTCTCCGCACAGAGCATAACAGCTTCGCTGCCGCTGCCGCCGCACTCGGTGCAACCACCGGCCATGAATACACGGAGGTATTCAACGGCTACTCTGTGACTCTGCCGGGTAATCAAGTGGACAAGCTGCTGACCTTACCTGGTGTGAAGGCGGTCTTCCCTAACCAGAAGGTTCAAGCGCTGGAAACTGCAACAGATGCCTCTACTCTTACCGAAACCATTAAGGATGCCGGGGCTGCCGAAAAGGTTGGAAACGGGGATATCTTCGGTTCCGATGAACTGAATGAGGATGGCATCACAGGTGAAGGAATCCAGGTTGCCGTAATCGATACCGGTATCGACCGTACGCATCCGTACCTTGAGAAAATTTATAAAGGCGGGTATGATGTCGTCGACGGTGACGACGATCCGTCAGAGACAGCGCCTGATTCCGATTATGCGCCAATCAACGGCAATCCTTATGAGACGGCTCACGGCTCACACGTCTCTGGTATTATCAAGAGCGTAGCACCGGATGTTGAGCTTTATGTGTACCGCGTGCTCGGTCCATATGGAAGCGGCACTACGGACGACGTTATTGACGGTATCGAAAGAGCCGTAGCCGACGGTGCCGATGTTATTAACCTCTCGCTTGGTTCAGATGTGAACCAGCAGTATTCGCCTGATGCCATCGCAGTGGATAACGCTGCTGCTGCCGGTGTCACCGTTGTACTGGCCGCAGGTAACGCCGGTCCCGAAGCGGAAACCGTCGGTACACCAGGCGGTGCGCACCGCACCATTTCCGTTGCCGCTTCTACGACCCCTGCCGAAATTACTTTCATTAAGGTGGGTGTTACCCAGACGGTCTATGGTATCCAGGCTTCCGAAGAAGGACTTCCCGGAGAAGCCAACGGCTTGGAAGTTGTCTATGCCGGACTCGGGCTAACTGTAGATGATTATAAGAACGCAGATGTTGAAGGTAAAATTGCAATTGTTGACCGCGGAACAAATACCTTCGTGAACAAGTCGGCAAATGCCCGTGCAGCAGGTGCTGTCGGCTTGCTGATTGCTAACAACAGAGCAGGTGATCTCAATGCTGCTACTGATGCTACCGGAGTCCCTACTTACGGCATCACCCAGGACGAAGGCAAAGCGATCAAAGCGGAACTGGCTGAAGGCCGTAATACGCTGTCATTCGAAGTTGGTCCAGATAAGGACAACCTTATTGCCGGTTTCAGTTCGCGCGGACCTGCACTTCCGGACTTCACCATCAAGCCGGATGTAACGGCTCCGGGTGTCGGGGTGAATTCATCCGTACCGGATTGGGAAAGCTCCACCGGATATACCAAGCTCAACGGAACCAGTATGGCCAGCCCGCATGTGGCCGGGGCAGCTGCGCTGCTGCTGAGCGCAAGCATTCCTGATAACGGGGAAGAGCCATCCCTGACTCCGGACCAGGTTAAAATCCTGTTAGCCAATAATGCCACGACTCTTTCCGACCGGAATAATAAATATTACAGTGTATACGAGCAGGGTGCCGGGCTGATTGATCTGCCAAAAGCACTTAGTGCTACTGCCATCGCCCGTGTTCCGGAGGTGCTTGATACCAAACGTCCGGAAACCGAAATACCTAAGGTTAACTATGACACAAGCTCCTTGTCCTTCGGACTGGTGACTTCGCCGTCCACTGTGACTAAGACCGTGTATGTAGACTCCCTGACTGGGGAACCTGACACTTTCAATATTGATGTGGAATGGCGTACTTCATCCCATGAAGGTATTGAGTTCGCAAATCTTGAAACCTCTGTTGAAGCAGATGATTACTTCCAGGTACCGCTAACGGTAGATGCGGAGGCTCTAAGCGGAAAGTACGAAGGTGTACTGACGCTAACTTCAGGTACAGAGACTCTGACACTGCCATTCAGCGTGGTAGTAGGTGCGCAGTACAAACCTGATACCATCACGAATTTCGAAGTCGGTGCAGAGAATTTCGAGTTCATTTCACCTAACGGTGATGGACTTCTGGAGAGCACCTACCTGACCTTCTCTGTAAATGAAACGGTAGAAAACCTTGCGCTGGAAGTTGTCTCACTGGATGGTTCTACAACCGTTGTCGGAGATGTGTATGCCACAGGGCAGAAATTCTACCCGGGCCTCTATGAAGAACCGGAATGGACTGGCATCGTTGATGTTCAGGGTGAGTCTTATGTATTGCCTGACGGCATATATTCCATAACCCCTGTCCTAGACGGCGGAACGACCCGGTTCGATGACCTGTCTGCTATTGTTATTATTGACCGGGAAGCACCGGAAGTCAGCGGTGCAACCATAACGGAGCACGCCCGGACGAACGAGCAGGAACCGCGAAGTGCAACCATTAGCGGTGTCATTGCTTACGATCTGATGTTCGAGCTTATCGATGAACAGACGGATCCGAATGAACTGCTTGCAGTATCTGCAGCCTATGAAGAACCAGATGGTACTGTAAAAGAAGCGGATGGCTATATTGATTCCAACGGTTACTTTGAAATTGAGGTTCCTTTGACCGAGGGCTTGAATCAGTTCTATCTGTACGCTTACGATTACGCATCAAACGGTTGGCTCGATTATGCTCAGCTTCTGCGCTACAACACAAATCAGACAGTTGCAACGGTCTCACCTACAGCTTCCAGTGCAACTGTTGAGCTGGGCACTTCAATCACCATTGATGCCGGCTTCTCCGTAACTGAGAATGTGTACGGTATCTACGGAGCCACTTTCAATTTGCTCTACAGCAATAGCCTGGCTCAGCCAAATATCAAGTCAAGCGTACAACTGGCAACCTATCAGGAAACTCATTTCCCTGGTGTACCGTTGCCTGAGTATACGAACCTGATTCATTTGGAGGACGGACGCGATGTCCAGCAGTATGGCGTGCATGTAACAGACGGAGCTTACGATGGAATTGGTACCGGATCCTTAGGACAGTTCACATTTACTCCGACTAAAGCCGGAACTTATACCTTTGAATTATCGGATATCAAGCTTTGGAGCGACAATTACTCGGCGACAATTCCGGCAGGTTCATCCACTGTGAGTGTTGTCGTGAAAGAACCATCATCAAGTTCAAGTAATCCATCACCATCTCCAACTACACCAACAGCAGCTTCAGGCACTACTGCGACTTCCGGACAGCTTACTGTAACAGCTGATCCTGCAGGTGGTAAGCCTACAGCGAGCCTGGCTGTTTCCGACTCCATTCTGGATGCTGCATTGAAGAGTGCGGTGAATAACAATGTCGTACTGAGCATCACTGATGTAGACTTCTCCAAATACGGACAAGTAAGCATTGTGCTCACATCTGCCCAGGCGGACAAGCTGAAGAGTTCCGCAAGTGCACTCAGTCTGAACGGCAAGGGATTCTCCCTAACTATTCCGGCTGGCACACTTCCGGACTTCATTACCGCCAGTGGCCTAACCGTCACACTCGGTTTGCATGAGGAAGCAGATACCGCTCCGCTAAGCGGCAGTACCGGAAGTATTGATATCGGCTCCTCCTCACTGACCCTCAAGAACGGCTGGACCACAAGCAAGCCTGTATTTGTACAGCTTGCCCTGAACCCTGACGGCTTGAAGGATGTCCGCAAGACAGGGGCTTATAAAGAGTCTGCAGAAAACTCATGGAGTTATCTGCAGCCAGGCACCATTCCTGCAGACGGCCTTCTGCAGTTCAGCATTACCGGTGACGGCACCTACACTGCTGCCGCCCGTAATACCAGCTTCTCCGATATCGGTACACACTGGGCCAAGGATGCTGTCGAAGTTCTTGCCGCTCACGGTATCGTAGCCGGTAAAGGAACTACCGCCAGCTTCAAGCCTGCAGACAGCCTGAATCAGGCCGAGTTGTTGACCCTGTTCGACCGTTTGCTCGGCAAAGGTGACACCTGGACAACACACATCAAGGAAAGCGGCTCCCGCGATGTCCTGACCCGCGAAGAAGCAGCGGTAATTCTGGCTGAGGCACTCGGTGCCGATGTCACTTCCTCTGCGCTGACCTTTAAGGATGCAGGTTATATCTCGGCTAACGCCAAGAACGCAATCGCTTATGCAGTAAGCAAAGGTTACCTCCAAGGTGTAGGCAACAACACCTTTAACCCGAAAGGTACCCTGACCCGTGCCCAGGCTGCTGTCATCCTGGAGCGTGTGCTCGAAGATCTGCGTAAACAGTAAGACAAGTAATCTGTATCGTAACTAATATGCTTTACTAAAGCGGCGGCAGCATCCTGATTTGGGGATGCTGCCGCCGTTTATTGTGCACAGACAGTACATCAATTTGTTATACTTGGTGCCCGTAGATCTTACTTCCCACTAGCGGAGACCATTATAACCCCATCAGCCGCTGTTTCGGACTGAGATTCCGCTAATTCAGCAATTCAGGCCGATTCACAGGCCAAACGGACTGAGATTCCGTTATATGACCAGCTACCCCTGATTTCGGACTCCAATGAACAAGATAACGGAATCTCAGTCCGATTCAGCCTCAATACCGGGGTATTTCGGAAAATAAGCGATTCTCAGTCCGCCTCAGTCCGCCTCAGTCCGCCCCACTCTGCTGACAGCCCGGTCTGTTTGCGCCAGCCAAATATAAAACGCCCGCCTCCAATTTCCATGGAGGCGGGCGTTGCTATGCGGCTCCGTAGGGCCGCAGGATTAATACTCTTATGAAGATCAGTCCCCGCGGAACGCACGCTTCACGCGGTCAAAGAAAGACTGCTCCTGCTCATGAGTGTTCTCTCCATTGTGGGAGGCGAACTGGCGGAGCAGGTCCTTCTGCTCATCACTAAGCTTGCTAGGCGTGACCACAATGACGCGGACATGCTGATCGCCGACTCCGCTGCCGCGCAGATGCGGAACACCTTTGCCTTTGAGGCGGAAGAAGGTTCCGGTCTGTGTGCCTGCAGGAATCTTAAGCTTCACTTTTTCGGTAAGGGTAGGGATTTCGATCTCGTCACCAAGCGCCGCCTGAGCGAACGTCAATGGAACCTCGCACATAATATCATCGTTCTCGCGCTCGAAGAAATCGTGATTCTTGACGCGGAACACAATGTACAGATCTCCGGCAGGGCCGCCGCGTGTGCCGCCTTCGCCTTCACCGGTCATGCGCAGCTGTGCGCCGTCATCGACACCGGCAGGAATGCGCACATGAATCTTGCGCTGTTTCTTAACCTTGCCCTGGCCTGCACATGTTGTACATTTTTCTTTGATGATCTTGCCTGTGCCGCTGCAATGGGAGCAGGGACGGCGGTTACGCATCTGTCCAAGCGGTGTATTCTGCACGAATTCCTGCTGGCCGCTGCCGTGGCATACGGAACAGGTCTCCGGCTTCGTTCCAGGTTTGGCACCGGAGCCAAAGCAGGTATCACAGGTCTCCGTACGCGGAATGGTAATATCGGTTTCTTTACCGAATACCGCTTCCTTGAATTCAATGGTCATCGTATACTGCAAATCGCCGCCGCGCTGCGGTGCATTCGGATCACGCCGTCCGCCACCGCCGAAGAACATGTCAAAGATATCGCCAAGACCGCCGAAATCTCCGCCGCCTCCGCCAAAGCCGCCGCCCATGCCCTGGTTAGGATCAATATGTCCATATTGGTCATAACGAGCCCGCTGCTGCCCGTCACTGAGGACGTCGTAAGCTTCCTTAACCTCTTTGAACTTGGCTTCTGCATCGCCCGCTTTATTCACATCCGGATGATACTGGCGCGCCAGCTTACGGTACGCTTTCTTCACATCTTCGTCTGAAGCATCTCTTCCGAGGCCCAGAACCTCATAATAATCGCGTTTATCTGCCACTGCTTTCACCTCCGTACATCGTTATTCTTCTGCCCTTAACATGGCAAGTAGAAACGGCTACGCCGTCCCGCGGGGACGGCACCGTTTCTTCGAGAAATGTAAGAAGAAATTTATGACGGGAAACCCATAAACCCTTACATTTTAAAGGGAAAGCCAAAACACGGGATGCCCCGGTTTTGACCTTCCCCTCTCACCAAATAGAAACTTATCGTTTAAGGTTACCCTTGATTCTTCTCATCGTCAACCACTTCATAATCGGCGTCTACCACGTTGTCTTTCTTGGCATTGCCTTCAGAAGCTCCCTGGCCGCCTTCAGCGCCTTGCTCAGCTTGTGCAGCCTGTTCATACAGCTTCACAGACAACTGCTGTACGATCTCATTCAGCGCCTCTGTAGCAGCAGTGATTTCTTCCAGGTTGTCGGTTTCCAGTGCAGCCTTCACTTTGTCTTTGGCTTCATTGGCTTTCTCGATTTCGGAAGCGTCGACTTTGTCAGCAAGGTCCTTGATGACTTTGTCCGTGGAGTATACGAGCTGGTCAGCGTTGTTCTTCGCTTCTACCAGTTCTTTACGCTTGCGGTCTTCCTCAGCGTGCAGCTCGGCATCCTTCATCATCTGTTCTACTTCAGCATCGCTCAAGCCGCTGGAAGAAGTGATAGTGATCTTCTGGCTCTTGTTGGTGCCTTTATCCGTAGCAGATACGTTAACGATACCGTTGGCATCGATGTCGAAGGTTACTTCGATCTGCGGTACACCGCGCGGTGCCGGTGGAATCTCGTTCAGCATGAAGCGTCCCAGTGTCTTGTTGCCGTTCGCCATCTGGCGCTCACCCTGCAGTACGTGGATTTCCACGCTCGGCTGGCTGTCAGCGAAGGTCGAGAACACCTGCGATTTACTTGTAGGGATCGTAGTGTTGCGCTCGATCATCTTCGTGAATACGCCGCCTGCAGTTTCAATCCCCAGGGACAGCGGAGTTACGTCAAGCAAGACCACGTCTTTAACATCACCAGTCAGCACGCCCGCTTGAACAGCAGCACCAAGGGCTACTACTTCATCCGGGTTAACGCCTTTGTGAGGCTCTTTGCCTGTAAGCTTCTTGATCGCATCCTGTACGGCAGGAATACGTGTGGAACCGCCGACAAGCACGATTCTGTCCAGATCAGCAGGCGTCATGCCGGCATCGCTCAGCGCCTGACGGGTTGGTCCCAGCGTACGCTCTACCAGGCTTGCAGTCAGTTCGTCGAACTTGGCACGGGTCAGGTTGACCTCCAAGTGCTGTGGTACTCCGTCAACAACCGTGATGAACGGCAGCGATACAGTAGTTGTCAGTACGCCGGACAGCTCTTTTTTCGCTTTTTCTGCAGCGTCCTTCAGACGTTGTACAGCCGCTTTGTCTTTGCTCAGGTCAATGCCTTGCTCTTTCTTGAATTCAGCCACGAGATAATCCATAACCAGCTGGTCAAAATCATCCCCGCCCAGACGGTTGTCACCGCTGGTAGCTTTTACTTCGAAGAAGCCGTCGCCCAGTTCAAGGATCGATACGTCGAATGTACCGCCGCCAAGGTCATAGACAAGGATCGTCTGGTCTTCGGATTTCTCCAGACCGTAAGCAAGTGCTGCTGCCGTTGGCTCGTTGACAATACGCAGAACTTCAAGACCGGCAATTTTGCCCGCATCCTTCGTAGCTTGACGCTGGCTGTCATTAAAATATGCAGGAACCGTAATAACGGCCTGGGTTACTGTCTGGCCCAGATAGGCTTCAGCATCGGATTTCAGCTTCTGGAGAATCATCGCCGAAATTTCCTGTGCGGAGTAGTCTTTGCCGTCAATGCTTTCTTTGTGGTTCGTACCCATGTGGCGCTTAATGGAAGCGATGGTACGGTCCGGGTTCGTGATGGCCTGGCGTTTAGCTGTCTCGCCGACGATACGCTCGCCGTCTTTCTTGAAGCCTACCACCGACGGGGTTGTACGCGCGCCTTCCGGATTCGGGATAACGACGGCTTCGCCGCCTTCCATAACGGCAACGCAAGAGTTGGTGGTTCCTAAGTCAATACCGATAACTTTACTCACTGTAATTTGCCTCCTCAGACATAAGGTGAAGCCCGGGGCTTCAACCATTCATATTATTATTGTGGTGTAACGTTGCCTTCATAGAATAATGCTCACTTATATAGACAGAACTACATGCTGACTTTGACCATGGCCGGACGAAGAACTTTATCTTTCAGGAGATAGCCCTTCTGGACTTCTTCTGTCACGATGCCTTCCTCGTGCTCCTCGCTCTCCACCTGCATGATCGCCTGATGATATTCAGGGTTAAAAGGCTGTCCTACCGTTTCCATAGCTGTAAGTCCTTCAGACCTCAGCACTCCATCCAGCTGCCGGAAAATCATATTGATGCCTTTGGTGAACGCTTCGGAATCCGCGCCTGCCGGAGATGTAGCCAGTGCACGCTCGAAATTGTCGAGTACCGGAAGCAATTCAGTTACGAGCTTGGAAGTCGCATATTGCGCCAGCTCTTCCTTTTCCTTCTGTGTGCGGCGGCGGAAGTTATCGAAATCAGCCTGTACACGCAGTGCGCGCGCCTGATGTTCATTTGCAAGCTCCTGCAGCCGTCCGAAATCCTCTCCACTGCCTGAAGCCGCCTCGCCGGCCTCTTCAGCCGTAAATGTGCCAGTGCCTTCTGCAGCTTCCGCCTCATCAGCAGCCTGGTTTTCATTTATGGAGGGATCATTCTGTTCATTCATTTCCTGAACCTCTTCCTCTTTCAAGTTGTCTTCACCTCCTTATCATCATTCACCGTAATCAATTACGCTCTGTTCACTTATACCAGTGTGCCAGCATCGCTGTCAAATCCCGGGACAGAATCCCCAGAATGCCCATTACGCGCGCATACTCCATCCGGGTCGGACCCAGGATACCGATGCTCCCCAGCGCCTTGCCATCCAGCGAATAGGTAGCGGTAATCAGACTGCAGTTCGCAAAAGCATCATGCTTATTCTCTGTACCAATGCGCACTTGCATCCCAGTTCCGCCGCTTGCCGGGGTCAGCATTTTGAGCAGGGTTGGCGTCTCTTCCAGCAGGTCCAGAATATTCTTCACCTTGTCGACGTCCTTGAACTCCGGCTGGGTCAGCATATTCGTTGCACCGCTGAGATAGATGCGCTGTTCATGGTCGCTTTCGAGCGCCGTGTCCAGCACCTGCATTAATTCTTCATAGTGGGAGATGTGACGCTGCATTTCCTCACCCAGCTCGGAATAGAGCTGGCTCTTCAGCTTATAGAGCGGTACATTCACCAGCTTGCTGTTCAGCAGATTGACGACCTTCTCCATCTCGGATACAGAAATATCCGGAGGAAGGTTGACGATCTTGTTCTCCACCTGTCCCGTGCTGGTAACGATAATCGCCACCGCAGTGTTGTCATCGAGCGGAAGCAGCTGAAAGTGGCGCAATGAAGTATGAAAAACCTCCGGTCCCAGCAGGATGGAAGTATAATTCGTCATATTGGAAAGAATCATTGCCGCATGTTGGATAACCTGCTCTGTCGCATTCAGCTTCTCGGCGAAAAAAGCGCGGATCGTGCCCAGTTCGGCCGTTTCGGCGGAATTCCACGGTACCAGATGGTCCACATAATAGCGGTAGCCCTTATGAGAAGGGATTCTCCCTGCCGAAGTATGAGGTTGCTCCAGGTACCCCAGGTCCTCAAGATCAGCCATTTCGTTGCGGATCGTTGCAGGACTGTAGCCTACATCGCCGCGTTTCGAGATACTGCGCGAGCCTACCGGCTCAGCGGAAAGAATATAATCATCTACGATTGCATTCAGTATCATTCTCTGGCGTTCAGTTAACATGTTATTCCCTCCTATCGGCTGTGGCTCCGATTCGTTAGCACTCTAGTCAGATGAGTGCTAACCACTAATACAAAAATACCAAACTGACCTTGGCATTGTCAAGTCAGTTTCACAAATCACAAAGCACTGGCGGATGCATTTTTTTCAAGATAAAACCATTATTTCGGATATGCCCCCGCAACCATTCATCCGCTTCATCGTCAGATAGAACAAGGGGTGATGAAATGCGCTTGATGAAACCATGGTTATTTGCCTTATCCGCCGTGATCCTATGTGTGCTGTTGCTTACGGCCTATACAGTGAAAACAACTCAGAACAAGTGTTACTTTGACGATGTGGATTATGCATCCGTCCTGCAATGGAATGGTGTCCTCTATGGCGGTGATACGGATAGTGATCTCAGCGGACTGAGCAAAGGAAAGGCTATCGGCAAGATTACCTACAGCAAAACCGAGCATAGATGTCCCCGTAAGAAGATGCAGGATGGAGATGCCACGAATCTGAAGACAGGTACTCAGCTCTATGAAGTGAATGGATATGA
Organism: Paenibacillus phytohabitans; assembly: GCF_013141775.1. GTDB lineage: Bacteria > Bacillota > Bacilli > Paenibacillales > Paenibacillaceae > Paenibacillus_AQ > Paenibacillus_AQ phytohabitans. Next base: position 188,747 of record NZ_WHOB01000097.1, on the reverse strand, counting down.
ACCTTCGGCGAGAATCTGGGCGGGTGACCAGCTCTATGAGGCGTACAGCAACCCTGCAGCCAGAACCCTTAACGATCTGCTGGATGCCGTGGGCAAAATACAAACCGTCCGTTTCATCAGCGGCAATGACGGTTCAGAGCTGATGGACTTTACTCCGGAGGCCAACGCCATATTCATCCGTGAATTCCCCAAGCTGGAGTACATCCCGCAAGAGGAGCTGTCCAAACAGACCAAGAGCTGGGTGGGCAATCTGTACTGGATGGAAATCGAAATGAAAGACGGGTCCACCAGAAGGATTGCCTATAATACAATGTTCCCTTCATTTCACTCTGCATATGCCACTCCGGAGCTGGCCGAGCTGATAGAGCAGCAGCGCAAGCTTATTTATGCCAGGTAACCGGTCAACCGCATCTGTGTGCGAAGCGGAATTGTTGTACGTTATACAACTTGAATGCTTAGAAGCGACAACAGCAGCACAGATCCAAATATTCACTATATAGAGTGAAGTGTAACATCCACATATCCGCGCAAAAAAACCACTCCCCCGGAGCTTCCGATCCGTAGGGCAGTGGTTTCTTATTATATAGGTTGCCGCAGAACCTGTGGCCCCCCGGTTTAATCCAATCTCTTCAGCACAGCGATTTCATCGCAGGCATGCTGCTTCTTGCAGTGCACACAATCAGTCCAGACCTTCTCCGGGAAAATCTCCTTCTCCACCACATCGAAGCCGTTTCTGAGGAAGAAATCCACGGCATAGGTCAAAGCCATAATCTTCGGGATTTTCTGGCGTCTGGCTTCTTCCGTCAGCTTCTCCAGAATCATCGAGCCTACGCCTTTGCCCTTGCCTTCATCGCGCAGACCGATCGAACGCACCTCTACGAGGTCGCTTCCGAGTCTGAACAAGGATCCGCAGCCGACAAATCTGCCGCCGATTTCGGCAATCACGAACTGATCGATCTGGCGGGTCAGTGCTTGCCTGGAACGGGGCAGCATAATTCCGCGCTGAGCGTATTCCTCTATCATCAGATACAGCGGCTCTACATCCTCCACTGTAGCATTTCTGCATATCACTTGTTGATCTCCCGCAGGAGAAGACTGGCGGAACATATCCGTTTTGACAAGCACTTTGACTCACCCCTCGTTGTTAATATGAATAAATATACAACAGAGTGAATTACAATTCAAGGGGTATTTTAAAATTAAACTTCTGTCAAAGCACCGACAAATTCTCCAAATACATCGTTGCCGAACAGGATTCCCTGCTTGCTCAGACGATAGGTGTCCCCCGTCTGCTCCAGCAGCCCTGCCTTAAGCATTTTATGCAGCGATCCCGCAAAAATATCCTCCAGCGACTTCCCGAATTGTGAGCGGAATGCCGTATCCGACACCCCTTCGCGCATCCGCAGGCCGACCATCATGAAATCCTCCATCGCCTCCTGCTCGGAGATAGGGAAGCTGTCCAGACGGGGCAGCCCGCTGCGCGTAGCTTCATTATACGGATTAACGCCCTTGATATTCATATGCCGCTGGCGGCCTACATATCCGTGCGCCCCGGCACCGAGGCCATAATAATCCTCGTTACGCCAGTAGGTAATATTGTGGCGGCTCTCCATCCCCGGCTTGGCAAAATTGCTGATCTCATATTGCGTATAACCCGCAGCTTCCATGGTGGACATAAGCAGCAGATACATCGCCAGCTCATCCTCTTCATTCGGCAGGGGAAGTTTGTTCTTATTAAATAGGGTGTGGAATAGCGTGTTCTCCTCAACCTTGAGACTATAGATAGAATAGTGGGGAAGATCCAGCGCCAGCGCCTTGTCGATGCTCTCTCTCAGCATATCCACCGTCTGGTTCGGCAGGCCGAACATCAGATCCAGCGAAAGATTATCCAGCCCGGCCGCGCGGGCATTCTCCAGACTGCGGTAGACATCATCCACATCATGAATGCGGCCGATTCCGCTCAGCAGCTCGTTCTGGAACGCCTGAACGCCGAAGCTGACCCGGTTGACGCCGCCTTCCTTCATTACTCTGAGCTTATCTATATCGGTAGTGCCGGGATTAGCTTCCATAGAGAACTCGATATTCTCATCCCACTGCGGGAAGTGTCTGCGGACCGATTGCAGGAAATATGCCATCTCATCCGGTTTAAGCACTGTAGGCGTACCGCCGCCGACAAAAATAGTCTTGATTACACCGGGAGGCGTGTTCTTCACGGTCAGCTCCATCTCACGGTCAAGGGCATACAGATACTCCATGACCGGCTGATCCTTCAGGACATAGGAATTGAAATCACAGTAGAAGCACTTATTGGTGCAAAACGGGATATGAATATATACGGCCTCAGGGGGACGGCCATTGCGTGCTGTGTTCATAGCTGTCTCCTTTGTTCTATTTAATGTAAAAGCTATTTGCAGCCTCTGCTGCTGAAAAGTAAGAAGAAACGGCTGCGCCGCCCTGCTTAGGACGGCACCCGTTTCTGCGAGAAATAAGCGATGATTATTATCTTAATCCTGTTTCTCCGGGAAAAATAATATTTCCAGAAAAGGGAAGCCCTACGGCTTCCCTTGCAGGTCTATAATCCAGCTGTCAGCTCCAGGGAGCCTGCACGCTGCTACTCAATCTGAAGCACAGCCATGAACGCTTCCTGCGGCACCTCTACGCTGCCCACTTGCTTCATGCGCTTCTTACCTTCCTTCTGCTTCTCCAGCAGCTTCCGCTTACGCGAAATGTCACCGCCGTAGCATTTGGCCAGTACGTTCTTACGCATCGCCTTAACGGTCTCGCGCGCAACCACCTTCGTGCCGACGGATGCCTGGATCGGCACCTCGAACATCTGGCGCGGGATAATGCCGCGCAGCTTCTCACAGATGACCCGGCCGCGGTTATAAGCGCGGTCGCGGTGAACGATGAAGGACAACGCATCGACCTGCTCATTGTTGAGCAGGATATCCATCTTCACCAGATTCGACTGGCGGTATCCGGAGATCTCATAATCGTAGGAAGCATAACCCTTTGTTCCCGATTTCAGCTGATCGAAGAAGTCATAGACAATCTCGGACAGCGGAATCTCATACGTTATGGTTACACGGTTCGTATCCAGATATTCCATGTTAACGAATTCGCCGCGTTTGTTCTGGCAAAGCTCCATAACTGTACCTACGAAGTCATTCGGTACAATAATTCCTGCCTTCACATATGGCTCTTCAATGAAGTCAATCGTCCCGATCTCCGGATAATGCGACGGATTGTCGATCTGAATGGTCTCACCGTTAGTCAGCTTGATGCGGTAAATAACGCTTGGTGCTGTAGTAATCAGCGGCAGATTGAACTCGCGCTCAATCCGCTCCTGAATGATCTCCATGTGCAGCAGTCCAAGGAAGCCGCAACGGAAGCCGAAGCCCAGGGCACTGGAGCTTTCCGGCTCGAAGCTAAGTGAAGCATCGTTCAGCTGCAGCTTCTCCAGCGCTTCACGCAGATCATTATAATCAGAGGTCTCAATCGGATACAGACCACAGTAGACCATCGGATTGATCTTGCGGTAGCCCGGCAGCGGTTCAGGCGTCGGATTCTTGGCATCCGTCACGGTGTCACCGACACGCGTGTCTCCTACATGCTTAATCCCGGCCACAATAAACCCTACATCGCCGATGTTCAGCTCAGGCACAATGGTCATACGCGGCATGAATGCCCCGACTTCGATAACTTCAAAGGTTTTGTCGGTTGCCATCATCTTAATCTTGGAACCGGCACGGATACTTCCGTCCATAACGCGGACATAGACGATAACGCCTTTGTACGGGTCATAGTGGGAATCGAAGATCAGAGCCTTGAGCGGTTCTTCGGAGTTGCCTGTCGGCGCCGGAACCTGCTTAACGACCTGCTCCAGAATCTCCTTAATGCCGATGCCGGCTTTGGCCGAAGCCAGAACCGCTTCGCTCGTATCCAGCCCGATTACATCCTCAATCTCCTGCTTCACCCGGTCAGGATCGGCATTCGGAAGGTCAATCTTGTTGAGCACCGGAAGAATCTCCAGATTGTTATCAAGTGCCAGATACACGTTAGCCAGGGTCTGGGCTTCAATCCCCTGTGCTGCATCCACTACCAGCAGTGCGCCTTCGCAGGCGGCAAGACTTCGGGATACCTCATAGGTGAAATCGACATGCCCCGGTGTATCAATCAGATTCAGATAATAATCCTGTCCATCGTCGGCACGATAAGTCAGGCGTACAGCCTGCAGCTTAATGGTGATACCGCGTTCGCGCTCCAGGTCCATTTGATCGAGTACCTGCTCCTGCATTTCACGCGAAGTGAGCGCACCTGTATACTCCAGAATACGGTCAGCCAGTGTCGATTTGCCATGGTCTATATGTGCAATAATCGAGAAATTGCGGATTTGTTGTTGTCGTTTCTGAACGTCAGTCATTCCTTACCCCCACAGACAGCCTAATGTTAATCCTCTTATTATAACAGTACGGGCTTCACCCATCAATCCCGCCAGCTGCGGGAAAATAAAGAAACACCCGGGGCAGCCACAAATTACAGGAGAATCCGTGAAAAAGGAACGGCTGCGCGCTCCAATTTAAGCGGCAACCGTTGCATTATGGCATATTAACCTTCGAAGTCTGTCCGGCTGCACACGGACACTCCTTCACTCCTCCGATGAATCGAAGAGGGAGACTACCCAGCGTATGCTTTTCTGCGAAGCCTGCTGCAGCAGGCCGGCCGTCTTGTCCGCGAGCACATCTACGGTCGGCTTCTGTTCCCCGGGAATCAGAATCTGTTCAGGACTGAGGGTAGTGTAGTCCTTCACTTCCTGCTGCGGAAGGCTCCCCGTGCCGGCTGCTGTATCCGTACCAGCTGCAACCGGCTGCTGCACAGGCAGCACCTTATAGGCCCCGGTATCCGGATCAATGACAACCGGCACATATACATAGGCTTGCCCGCCCTGAGCCCTACCCGCGGCCGGAAGAGACGCAGCTCCCGCTGTGCCGCTCTGCCCAGCCTGGAGCTGTCCACCGGCCGAAGAAGTATTCCCGGCCATAGTGTTCCAGCCCGGCAGCACGCCGGAGACTCCTGAACCGCTGCCGCCGCCGAATTGCAGACCCACCAGAAGCCCGACTCCCGCCCATATCCCGACCATGACCAGCTTTTTACCGAACCGCGTCATATTCCCCGCTCCTTTTTCAAGTGAATTAGCTTAGGAAGCACCGCCTGCGGATGTCTTCGCGCTCGTGCCCTCCAGTTTGACATCGCCCTCTTCAGGCGCCGCCGCTTTCTCTGCATCCCGGCTGGCCCAGTACACATCCGCGATGGCATCTGCCAGAATATCTGCTGTCCGCTTCAGCTCTTCGGCAGAATTATCGATTCCGCCTACCTCAATCAGCACGCTGTTCGGGGATAGTGTCTGGTTATACTCCCCATTATTCCCGTTTCCCGAGGATTTCCCCCATATGCCGCGGGATACTCCCGGATAATTTTTCTCCAGCAGCTGATGAATCTGATTGGCGAAGGCCTCATTTTGCTTCCAATTCTTATTCGCATGCCCGAGGATGAAGTACACCTGCGCATAATTTTTACCGTTGATTTCTGCTGTGGTTTTGCCATGCCGCTGCGAGTCGCGGTGGATATCGATCAGCTCACTCATTTCCTGATTGGCGGCCATCGCCGATTTCACAGTCATGCGTGAATATTTATAGGAGAAGTTCCAGTTATAATCCGGCACCTCCGTGGCGTAATCCTCCTGTGCATGGACAGTTCCTATCCCGCGGGCTTCCAGCCGCTTGGCAATATATGATCCTACCAGCATTACATTCTTGGAAGGAACCGCAGAGCTTGGATTATCGCTCGCTGCGCCAAGCAGAGGATTATAGGCCTCGCGGGGATGGGAATGATAGATTAGGATACGTTTGATCGAGGTATCCCCGGTACCGTTCTCCGCATCTCCGCTCCCGGAATAACCTTCGCTCTGACCAGGGTCTGTAGCCGTACCGCTTGAATCCGGTGCAGGCGTAGCCTCCGGCTGCACAACTTCTCCGCCCGGGTTGTCCGTTTCGCCGCCGGCAGGCGGATCATTGGTCCCCGCCTCTGTGCCCGTGCCCAGATCCGTTCCCGGATCAGCACCGGTTCCCGGTTCTCCACCAGCCGCTAACTCATCGACACCGGGATGATAATCCGCAGGCGCCCCTGCCGTACCTGTCCCCCCGGAGCCTTCCCGCAGCAGAAAGGGATCATCTGCCGCAAGGCCGGGCATCTCACGCGATACCAGACTTTTGGGATCGCCCGGGTCGACGCTGGTGAGCAGCCGGAATACGAAGGAGGTAACCTTGTCGCCCGAGAATGCTGAAGGCTCCTCACCCTGCGGCAAATGCGGAACCTCCATGCCCAGCAGCTCCATGAAGAATCCGCTGGAGAGTGAAGCAGCCAAGCCCTTCATAGAGGGAATGGGTGAAGAGTTCAGCTTCTGTCCGGCCAATCCGCCGGCTCCAAGCAGCATGAAAAATACAAGTGAACCTCCGGCCAGCAGCAGCATCGTTCTCCCCAGCGACAGAACATCCAGCAGCCTTCCCCGCAGCCGGCCAATATTCCATAGCTGAAACCATTTTCTGTTCATGATTGTTATGTCCTCCTCTAAGCCCTCTGTAATCTCTCATACTCCAAATCTATGAGCGGAAGAGTAATGCTAGAACCTTAGAATGAGAGGACATAGAGAAGACCCGCAGGGCAGTGCTGCCTTACGGCAGACTGTGCGGGCCTGTGAAGAATGGTGCAGATTAGTGAGTATAGGCTCCAACATTGCCCGGATCTACCGCTTCATGCAGTGCAGCGTTGAGTCCGCTGGCGACAATATTGGCGATCTCTTCAATAAACTCGTCAATTTCCTTGGGGGTGACGATGAGGTCATGCCCCAGCGGTTCAAGCACTTCCTTAACCAGCGCCAGCCGCTCCTGCTCGGAGATATCATCCAGCAAGCCCATAATCTCTTTGGTATGGGCACCGCCGCCTTCCATCTTCCCGAAATGATTGCTCATCATCTCCAGCACGTTGTTGACGATCGTTGAGGCGTAGCAGACAGTAGGGACGCCGATGGCGATGCAGGGAACACCCAGCACCTCTTTGGTAAGACCCCGCCGTTTGTTGCCGATGCCTGAACCCGGATGGATGCCGATATCGGCAATCTGGATCGTTGTATTGATTCTTTCCAGCGAACGCGAGGCCAGGGCATCAATGGCTATTATCACATCCGGCTTCGTACGGTCTACAATCCCCTGCACAACCTCACTGGACTCAATGCCGGTCAGGCCGAGCACACCAGGGGCAATTGCACTCACATTCCGGTAGCCGGGCGAGACCTGATCAGGAACCAGCTCATAGAACTGCCGGGTAATCAGCGAATTCTCCACGACCAGCGGCCCAAGAGAGTCCGGAGTTACATTCCAGTTGCCAAGCCCTACAATAAGTACGGAGGAGTTACGGTTAATGCCGATCCTGTCCAGAAAATGCTCAAATTCACGGGCAAACACTGTGGAAACCTTCTGCTGCAGGCCGGTATCCCCTCCGCGCAGTGCCGGAACCTCCAGCGTCACGTAGTTGCCGATGGCCCGTCCGATCGCCTGGGAACCGGCATTGTCTGCTACAGCAAGCCGGGTAACCTTGATGCCATCTGCTTCCTGCACCTCTTCATTGACGCCGGGAATGGGCGCATTGGACCGCGCCTGAGCCATTTCTTTTGCTTCCACTGCCAAATCCGTACGTACCGAATACAGCTGAAGATCCAGTTCCATTATTAGTTCAGCCTCCTTAAGCATATTGCCGATAGTGTGCGAGAGAAAGCCGCTGTTTATACAATCCCCGGTGCTATAATTCAAAAGCTTTTAGTGTTGCTTTTTGCTACCCTTCATGCTAAACTATTTTAAGTTGTGAATCATATGATGATTTCGAATGTCTTCCAGGAGGTGAATGCAATGCCAAATATCAAATCCGCGGTTAAACGCGTCAAGACGATCGAGAAACGCCGTGCACTGAACGCTTCCCAGAAGTCCGCGCTTCGTACAGCTGTGAAAACTGCTGATGTAGCACTGACAGGTACGGAAGTGGAAACTGCTCACGCTGCTTTCCAAGCTGCTTCCAAAAAGCTGGACAAGGCTGTAACTAAAGGCCTGGTTCATAAAAATGCGGCTGCCCGCAAAAAATCCCGCTTGGCTAAGAAATTGAACGCTCTGAAGGCTCAAGCTTAAGCCACGGGCGACAATCATAACGAGCACTTGAAGAACCTGACCGCTATGCTGCATACGGTTAGGTTTTTTTGTGCTCTTTTTTTATACCGGAACAGTCCAAGAGCCTGCCCACCCGCATGGATGCGGAGCGGACAGGCTCTTAGGCTACCCTAACCTGTACCTGATTACACGCCAAGGCGAAGCATAAACATCTCCAGCCCCAGCACTTTATCAATTGCGCCTGTCTTCATCTGATAGTCAAGATCGGCCAGTATGCTGAGAATCTGCCGCAGACGCTGGCTGCCGAACTTATGGGCCTGCTCTCCCGCAAGCTTGACGGCATATGGATGCAGCCCGAGCTGGGAGGCAATCTGCCCTTGCGAATAGCTCAGACCGGACAGATCCTTGACCTGCAGGATGATCCTGAACTGCCGCGCAATCAGTGCAGCGATCTTGATCGGCTCCTCCCGCTGCTTCAGCAGCTCATAGAGTGTATTCAGCGCCTTATCGAGGCGCAGATTCGCGATATCCTCCACCAGCGTAAATATGTTCTGCTCCGTGCCGCGGTGGACCAGACTCTCTACTGCCGCAGCATCCACCTTACCGCCAGTACCGGCGAACAGACACAGCTTGTCCATCTCTGCCGACAGGCCCTGCAGCCCGGTTCCAGCACTTGCAATGAGCACCTCGGCCGTGCCCGGAGCAGTCGTACAGCCCCGGTCGCGGAAGCCCTTTTCCACCCAGCGCAGCAGCTCCTCCGCACCCAGCGGATTGAAGGCTAAGACGGTGCCGGAGGCCTTGGCAGTCTTGACGATTTTTTTGCGTTCATCCAGCTTATCGTTGTTCACCATGAATACAATCACGCTGAATTCAGCAGGATGCTGCATATAATCGCTCAGCAGCTCTACACGGTGTTCAATCTTAGCGTTCTCCTTGCCTGCCGTGAACAGGGCGGCATCCCGCACCAGCAGCAGCTTGCGCTCTACCATAAAGGGAACCGTCTCTGCTTCTTCTATGACGGCCTGCACCGGCGTCTCGGAGAGATCGAAGGGAATCACCGCGAAGTCACGGTCCTCTTTGGCTATCAGGTGTTCCTCCAGCATGGCCGTGAATTCATTCATCCGGAATTTCTCGCTGCCATACAGCACATACAGCGGTGAAATTTTCCCCTGTTTGATGTCTTTGGCCGCCGTTTTGGCATCCATCCCGCCACTTCCTTTTCCATTTCATTGCCTGGTTGCGTACAACGTACAACACATACATTCATACATTTTAACAAAAAAACGCCTGCAAACATAGGCAAAAACGGAGCAACCTCGGCAGCCAGGGCCAAAGTTGCTCCGTTTCAGCGGCGCATCTATATAAACGACGGAGAGGGAAGCTCTAGAAACTTACCATCCGGCGGTCATACCGATGATACTCGCAAATCCTGTAATTCCTGTCCTCATACCCTAGCATATTCCGCAGGTGCTTAAAAAGTTCCAGTTCGCGATTATTTATTGGACGTTGCCGCGTCCGGAGTAATCACCGGGCTGGACTGGGGGGAAGCGGGAGCCGATGGAGCAATAGAAGGAACCGGTGCTGATGTCTCTCCCGGAACCGTGTATGTCTTCGTTGCCTGCGTACCATCCTGCAGCTGTGTTACATAGGTGAACTGGCTGCTATCCTCCGACCACACGCCGGAGACCCAGGCCCCTTCCATGGGCAGAGAATTCAGCGCAACCCGTTCTCCCTCTGCACTGCCTGCCGGAGCGCTGTAGATTACAACCTGCTGTCCGGCCAGCTCAGCCGTATAACGGCCGTCGGGGGATGGCCATGAAGGCTGTGAAGCTACCAGAGCAGGCAACAGACCCATTACTCCAGGCTCCGGTGCTGCGGGAGGCTGCAATGCTCCCTCCTCGGGAGCTGCCATATCAGCCGCCGCATCCTCCTGGGCCGTGCCCATGAATATCTGGGTCTGGCCTGCGGGATCAGCGGCACGGTCAGCATTCCCGTTGCTGCCCTTCCGGGAACTCTCTACCGGCGGTGCTGTGGCATTGCGTTTGGCGGAAGGAGCTTGTGTTGCCGGAGGCTCCTTGGCCGGAGCCGGACCGGAGTCTGCTGCTGCAGGAGTGTCAGCACCCTTCACACTATCCTCCGTGGCAGGTATTGCACTATTCAGATTAGTACCATTAGTACCTTCAACATCAGGCTCCGCTGTGGCTTGCTCTACGAAGAAGATCTCGCCGCTGCCGTCAGTACTGTTGTTCTGTCCTGCATCCGCCGTGGCTGCATTGTCTGCGGATTCTGTCATCATCTTAGAGGAAGCTTCACTTCCTGCTGCATTATACGCCTGATCCATATCCGCACCCGGCATACTCTCCGGCATGTTGAAGACGGCGAATAACAGAATTACCGCTGCCGCAGCAGCACCGATGCCTGTCCGTGTTGCTATTGAAGCGCCCTTGGACTTCTTGCCGCGGGTGCTTTGGCGTGTAAAGGGAACAATCTTGGGATCTTCAGATCCCACCATAACAGGCTCCTCCCGGACGCCGCGGTCCAGCTGTTCAAGCTGCGGCAGGATAGAGTCGACCAGACTGAAGGGCGGCTTCACGTCCGGCAGCTCTTCCAGTTGCCGGGAGAGCATCGTCAGCCGGTCAAAGACTTCCGCGCAGGAAGGACAATCATCGATATGACGGAACATTTCAAGCATTTCTTCCTGACTGAGATCATGATCTAAATAGCGGTGCATCCATTCCATCACCTCCGCGCACTTCATCCTGACACACCACCTTTCTGATACTCCTGAAGTCTATTCTGCAGCTGTGCCCGGGCCCTGAACAGGTAGGATTTCACCGTGTTCAAAGGCAGATCCAGACAGTCTGCAATCTCGTTGTAAGAAAAATCCTGTAAATACCGGAGTACAATCACCGTCCGGTGATGCTCAGGAAGCTGATCGATCGCCTCGCGGATATCCTCCGCCAGGTAACCCGACATCACTTCTCGCTCTACGTTATGCTTATTATCCTGGAACACCATTTCGTGCTCATCGATAGAAACAGTAGGCTTCGTTCTCCGGAACTTGTCAATACAGATGTTCGTCACGATCCGCTGAACCCATGTTTTGAACTGGGCCTTCTCCTCATAGGAGCCGATCTTGGTATACACCCTGATTAATGCCTCCTGGGATGCATCCAGAGCATCCTGTTCATTATGCAGAATGTAGAAGGCCGTCTTATACACATGTCCTTCAATTTCTCGCAATAGGGTGATTAGAGCGTCGCGATCGCCCGCTTGAGCGGCTCTGATGAGTCCCTGCTCCACCACGAAGGTTCCCCCTCTCTATGCAATCTTACTGACGCGCAAGACTGCGAATTTGTTGCAAGCCTGTAATCAATATTTTTAGAATACCAAACTTGGATAATAACGCCATAATGAAGAACCTGGTTCCCGATTCTGCGGCTGCCGCAGACCGGTCCATAATCCTTACTAAGCATACAGGGGATGCTTCAATCATTCAAATACTCTTTTATAGAAGTTTGTTACAAAAATGACATGAAAAGCAGGCAGCCCCGCATGGTAACCCCCTGCGAATGAAGACTGCCTTATAATTTATAAAGTGTAGCTGCGCACAGCAGGAGGACGGCATAATTCTCTCTGGAATCATCATCTAGCACATATACTTCACCCTGCGTAAAAAGTTGCGGATGGTTATAGTTCCGGTGAAGCTTATAAAAAGCCCCTATAGTCACCCTGCAGCCGTGTACAGCGGAGCGGATTTCTATATACTCCGCCTCTTCCATATTCAAAGTGGGATACAGCTTGCTGCGAATATCATCGCCCGGCATGGCATCACCTTTCAGGAAAGCTCATCAATTTCGGCAGGCGCTTCAGCACCCCAGTCCTAGTTGTAAGTATTGCCCTGATCGGCCTTTTTCCATCATTTACACAACCGGGAAATCAGGCAGACAAAAAAATGCCCTGCCTAATAGAGGCAAGACATTTCACATGGTATAAAGCTTCAGATCCGCGAACGGCTCTGCCAGCTTACAGACCTTGGATCTCTTTGAATTTCGCTACATACTGTGCAGCCAGTTCTGTGATCTGGTCATAACGGCCTTCTTTGGCCGGTGCAGTCAGGTTGCCTCCGATGCCGACAGCGATACAGCCGTTCTTGATCCACTTCTCCATATTGTTCAGATCCACGCCGCCGGTAGGCATAATGTTCACATGCGGCATCGGGCCCTTAACAGCCTTGACATAATCCGGTCCGAACGCACTGCCAGGGAACAGCTTCAGCACATCCACGCCCAGCTTCAGGGCTTCCTTCATTTCATTCAGCGTCATGCAGCCCGGCATATAAGGAATGCCGTAAAGATTACACATCTTAGCGGTATCTTCTTCAAAAGAAGGGCTGACCACAAATTCCGAACCGGCCAGAATAGCGATTCTTGCGGTAAGCGGGTCGAGCACTGTACCTGCACCGATCACAGCGCGGCTTCCATATTCGGCAACGAGGCGCTTGATCGCCACATCCGCATCCGGAGTCGTGAAGGTGACTTCAATGTTGTTCAGTCCGCCTTCAATACAGGCTGCCGACATTTTATAAGCATCATCGGCATTATCCGCGCGGATAACGGCTACAACGCCAACAGACGTGATGTTCTGCAATACTTTGATTTTCTTCATTTAGAAACTTCCTCTCTGGGTACATTCTGATAAGAATATTTATTTAGATAAACTAATTTATCTAATTTACTAACAACAGGCTTTATCCTTCTAAGAAAATAGTAATAATATTGTTGCCATCAGTCAATATATATTTATGTGAACAACGGAAATACACTTTAAAGAAATGCATAAAAACCTTATATATCAAGGAATTACGGCCTGAGTTACGCAACTTCCCAATAAAATAAGACCGCTGAATGAGCAATGCCATATTGTACAAAACCGTTTTATGTGATAATTTCAATTTATATTCGATCCCACAGCTTTATACGGGGTTCATGCTGAACCTTAGCTTATGCTTACCAAACCCTTAGAGTACGCTTCCGTAGCGAGTTTTGCGAAGTGAATTCAGGAAGTCGATGCTATCAAAACTTAAGCGTATGCTTTCGTAGCGAGTTTTGCGAAGTGAATTCAGGAAGTCGATGCTATCAAAACTTAAGCGTATGCTTTCGTAGCGAGTTTTGCGAAGTGAATTCAGGAAGTCGATGCTATCAAAACTTTTAGGAGGAACTATTAATGAGTAAACAGCTGGATGCAGTCACATTCGGGGAGCCTATGGCCATGTTCTACGCCAATGAAGCCGGCCCCTTGCATGAGGTTACTTCTTTCTCGAAAGCGCTGGCAGGGGCAGAGAGCAATGTGGCCACCGGATTGTCGCGCCTGGAGCACCTGACCGGTTATGTGACCAAGCTTGGCGAGGACAACTTCGGCCAATTCATCGTCGGTGCGCTGAATAAAGAGAAAATTGATACGGACAGCATTACAACAACCAAGGAGTTCTCCACCGGCATGCTGATCAAATCCAAAGTGCTGACCGGAGATCCCAAGGTTGAATATTTCCGCAAAAATTCCGCCGCCTCCAAGCTGATCCTGGCTGACTTCAATGAGGATTATTTCGCTTCTGCAGGTCATTTGCATGTGACCAGTATCTCTTCCGCCCTCTCGGCTTCCTGCCATGAGTTCTCGCTGCATGCCATGGAATTCATGAAGCAGCGCGGCAAAACCGTCTCGCTCGACCCGAATCTGCGCCCGACCCTCTGGCCGGACACAGAAACCATGGTCAATACAATCAATGACCTGGCGACCCGCTGCGACTGGTTCCTGCCGGGACACGGTGAAGGCAAAATTCTGACCGGCCTTGATACTCCGGAAGAGATTGCCGGGTACTATCTGGAACGCGGCGTATCCCTGGTTGTCATCAAGCTCGGTCCTGAAGGCGCTTATTACAAAACGTCCACCAGTGAAGAAGGTTATGTGGACGGCTTCAAGGTGGAGCAGGTTGTGGATACAGTCGGCGCCGGAGACGGCTTCGCCGTTGGCGTAATCAGCGCGATGCTGGAGAAGCTGAGCGTAGCCGAAGCTGTGAAGCGCGGCAATGCGATCGGCGCGCTCGCCGTAATGTCGCCTGGCGATATGGATGGGCTTCCAACCCGTGACGGGCTGGAGAAATTCATGAACGCTGGCGTGTAAACGGCTTCCCGCAGCTGCCGGGAACGTCTGATCCAAAAAAGTGCGATTCAGCAAACAGCATATAAAATCTTATAATTTGAAATAAGGAGCGTCATAATAAGCCACCCGGCTTATTATGACGCTCCTTATTGTGCAGAATTTTATATAAACCGTTTTATTTCTTCAGCACCGGCGGCCTGACCGACTGGCCCTGCTGCAGCGAAGGCGGAAAACGGTAGGTAATTGGCACGGAGCCGTCCGCGTCGTTGATCAGGGAGAGCATAATCTTCGCAGCCTGCATGCCCATCTCATAAGCCGGCTGGCGGATCGTAGTGATGTCCGGATTATAGATCCGGGCGAATTCGGCATCGTCAATCCCAATGACGGACAACTGGCCGGGAATGGCAATGGCATTACGGTTCGCGTACTTAAGGATCTCCCCCAGTACAAGATCATTGGCGGCAATCAGCGCCGTCGGCGGCTGGGGAAGCCGTAGCAGCTCATCCAGCGCAATGGCGATTTCTTCCCGCGGCACACTGCGCATATAGGCATCCTGCAGCGGCAGGCCAGCTTCCTCCATCGCTTTTTTGTAACCGCTCATCCGCTCTTTGCGCGGGGTAATAGCATTCAGGCCAAGCGGCAGTGACAATATGGCGATCGCCTCATGCCCGTGTTTGGTCAGCTCCTTGACCGCAGTCTTCACCGCCATCTCGTTATCAAGCAGCAGGCTCTGGGTCGAGATCCCGTCTACCAGCCGGTCCATGAAGACCAGCGGGTATTCCGCTTCAATCAGCCTGATGTATGGCGCGGCCTGATCACCGGTCGGGAAAATAATCAGACCGTCCACCTGGCGGGCGACCAGGGTCTCCACATAAGTATTCTCCTTGTCCGCATTCTCGTCAGCGTTGCAGATAATGACCTGAATTCCGTGGCGCTGCAGCTCATTCTCAATCGCCCGGATACACTGGATGGACAACGAATAATCAATATTGGCCACAATAATACCCACCATATGCGTACGGTTCTGCTTCAGGCTGCGGGCCAGTCCATTCGGCTGGTAGTTCAGCTCATCAATAACCTCAGCAATACGCTGTCTGGTCGCTTCACTCATATATTTGAACCGTTTATTCAAAAATTGCGAAACCGTGCTTTTCGATACGCCCGCTTTCTGGGCCACATCTTCTATGGTCAGCTTTTTCATTTACCCCGCCCCACTCTTCTATATAGAACCAAACCTGTTCATTACGTTACCTCTAAGATTACTAGTGATAAACGGAGAAAAACTTTACTTTCTGATATTACCAAAAAGTATAGCTTTTTTTTAGTAAATTATCTAGAGGGATGGAGCTAAGGGCGTGAAAATTGGAAATATGAGGTGTCGAAGGTTAGGGAAAGCAATTCGGAATTGGGCGGATAGTGCCGGGGCATTAGCGGTGGGCAGGCGATAGTAGAGGGTACTAAGAAGCGCTGCCAGCACGATAGGATCGGACTGAGATGCGCTTATTTTCTTAAAAAGCATCATTTCGCCGTGCTTGCGGACTCCAGTGCTCTTATTCACTGTAAGTCACCCGAAAACTGCACGATTGGGAAACAATAAGCGCACTCCAGTCCGCAAGAGTGGTCAAATGTGCCAAATAGAGATAATAAGCGCTTTACAGTCCGTAAGGGGCAGGAGTTTGGCAGGAAACCGCAGAATGTGAGAAGTTGGGGATTTGGGAGCAGAAAGAAGAGGTCCCCCGTAATCTCACCGGGTTTCCTCCTGCATCTCCTCGCATGCGTCAGCTCCGGAGCCTCGGGCAGCATCAGCCGACATCTAAGGCAGCACCAAGCTCCAACTCGCGCAATCCGGAACACCTGCTACGATAGCAAAGCAATGTAACATGAATCTGTTCATCACTCAGCATCGTTGAGTTTTATCATTATTAAACCCTGATGCTCAATTTCCTTTTTTGGCTGTGTAACTCACTGTCCTTTCAACATACTCAGCCATTCGGAATCGGAATACCACTTCCGGCCGAGGAGGAACACTACTTCCGCTTTACGTTTTGTCCCGTTCACTTCATAAGTAGCCGTCTGCTGCTGCCCCTGAATGTCCATGCCGATCTTGCTGTCCACGTCCTGAATTCCTCCTGTTGCCATGTCGTATAGCCGGCCATGGACGTCGTAACCGTTATGACTATTATCGCTATAATAGACGAGCAACATATCATCATTCACGTTATCGATCGCAAGATAAGATCTGTATTCGAAGTGTTCATTCTTCAAAGTAAACAGATCAACCGGCGTAACGGTCTCACCGGCTGCGGCCGCAGTTACGTTAACGGCTGAGAGTTTTACCGGGGTTCTGATTCCGCCCTTGCCTAACGTATATGTGCTGCTGGTCATAACCACATGATCGCCGCCGGCAAAGATTATGCCCAATTCATAATAGGCCTGCGAACCTCCCGCATACAGCGGAAAGGAATAGATCCGCTTAGACGTAGCCTCCGATAGCTCCGGCTGCCCTTTTGGAGACAGATACAAGGTGTACGGCTCAGTAGGATGTGTGTATTTAGGCTTACTGTAATTCACCATCGGGGGTGGAGGCGACCATACAATCCCGGCATTCGTTTCTACGGCACGCGCAAGTCCTTTGTTTCTGTTTAACGGAAGGGGCATGTAGTACTTCATCCCGCCTATCTCAAATTCAGCAGAGCCAATCGGCGGATTGTAAGATTGCGGCGATGCGGAAGAAGTAGCTGCAGGTGATGCCGAAGGCTGAACTGCCGCTGCACCAGAACTTTGGTTGAAGATCGCCGCCAGCTGCCCCAGCGGATTGCTGTTCCCCCATTGTCCGAACGGCCAGAGCAGCACGCCGAACAGCAGCACCGCTGCCAGTCCACCCAAGCCTGCTATACGCCCGAACCGCAGACTGCGTTTTCCCGAAGAACGCTCCTCGGCAGCCTGTTCAATCCGGGCCATCAGCTGCGGTGTAAAGCCCGGCTCGGCCAGTGGGTTGCGTCCTGCTTTGTCATACCAATCCTGCGTGCCGCTCATCACTTGTATTTGTTCGTTTCCGTCCTCTCTCTTCACAGGTCTTCCTCCTTTATCGCCGTTCTCACTTTATTTCTGGCCCGGCCGAGCCGGGATTTGACGGTCCCCTGCGCGATGCCGAGCAGAGCGGACATCTCGGCCACCGATAAGTCCTGCTGAATATCCAGCACCAGCACCTCTCTGTACTTATCCGGCAGCTCCATAATGATCTCCCAGATGCGGTTCGCATATTGATTGCCGATGGCTTCCTTCTCTGCGGACAAGGCCGCTTCTCCGGTATCCTCCCGGTCGCCAAGCGGAGCGAATCTGCGCCAGAAGCTGTTCCGCCTCCAGCTGAACGCGGTGTTGCGCGTGATGGTCAGCAGCCAGGTTTTCAAAGTGGCCTGGCCCCGGTACTTGCCGACACTCTTATATGCCTTAAGGAATACCTCCTGGCTGATATCACTTGCCTGCTCCCGGCTGCGGGTTAAGAAAAAAGCATAGTTCCACACATCCGAACCGTAAGTCTCCATCATTTCCCGCAGGGTTATGGAAGGAGCGACGGTCACGCTATAAGGCATCTCTCTACTTTGCATGCTTCACTCTCCCCTCTCGCCCAATAAGACTCAGCAAATCCGAAATGGTTCCCAGTAAACCCCATATTCATGTAAAAAATTATTTGCGAATAAGAGATGCACACGATTGTCCTTAAATTTACGTTAAAAAAATTTATTTTTTACGTTGTTTTTTACGTTTTTTATCGTAGATTCCTATGGAATGGATGATTATAATAACAGTGCCGGAAGCGATATACTGCGGCAGCACGATAAAGCGGGGGATTCTTTTGAAGACTAAAAAAGTAACGATCACACATATCGCCCAGGCCATGGGCCTCTCACCTGTATCAATCAGCCGGGCGCTCAGCAATCAACCCGGAATCAGCGACGAGCTGAAGGCAGCCATTGTACGGAAAGCAGCGGAAATGGGCTATATTAAGCCCAAAAAGCATACGCCTGCCCGAATTCTGGTGCTGCACCAGAAGCCCTATTCGCATGATAACAGCAATTTCAGCTACATGGTACAAGGGATTGAGCTCGCTTTGCAGAAGGCGGAGACCGATTACAGCATCGAGTTTCTGGATAAGGAGAATCAGAATAAGCTGATTCTGCCTTACCGCCTGAGCCGGGGGTTCAAGTTCGACGGGGTTATCCTGATCGGCCGGTTTAACCTGGAATACGCCTCGTTTATCCATGAGCAGATTCCGAATCTGATTTTCTATACCGGTTATTCGCCGGCCTATGATTACGACAGTGTATGGTTCAGTTTTCTGGGCGCGGGCTATAAGCAGTGCAAATATCTGCTGGACCGCGGGCACCGCCGGATTGGTTTCATTGGAGATCCCAGTGCTTACCGCAACAAGGAAAAGAAAACCGGCATCACCTCTGCTTTGGAAGAGCACGGGGTGCCTGTGGATGAGAAGCTTTTTCTGGGGCGGGATGAGACTCTTCCCCTGAGACTGTCCGGCCTTATTGCGGACGGCCTGCTGCCCAGCGCATTCATCTGTGATCATGATTTCACTGCGGTTGAACTGCTTCGCGAGCTGCAGGAGCATGGTATCAAGGTGCCCGGAGAGGTGTCGGTGCTCAGCAGCGGCAATACCGAGGTCTCGGCCTTCTCGCTGCCCGCTTTGACCACGATGGATCTGAATATCGAATATTCATGCCGCACAGTTGTTGCCACACTGCTGAAACGGATCGCTGAGCCCGGCAAGCCTGCCGAGAACATCGCCATTCTCAGTACACTGGTGGAGCGGGACTCTGTGCGGGAGCTGTGATTTTGTAAACCCGGGCTCTTTATTTAACATGCGCACTATCTATAACAAGGGTATTGTAAAGGTGGGAAACCGATGAATTCATCTGTATTACTGCGGTTCTTCAAGTCCCGCAAGCTAAGCTACATTATAGGCTTCGCCTTCATGTTCGCCGCCTCCTTCATTCAAACGCTGTTCCCCAAGGTGCTTGGCAGTGCGGTCGATCTGATGAAGAATAACGGTTTTGAGCCGGGGCAGGTGCTGACCCAGGTCTTCTGGATGGTGCTGATTGCCGCTATCGTCTTCCTCTGTACCTTCCTCTGGAGAAACATTATTATCGCGAACGGGCGGAACCTGGAATGCTACATCCGCGAGGAGCTGTACCGGCACTTCCTGAAGCTCTCTCCCGGATTCTTCAGCAGCCGCAAGACCGGCGACCTGATCGCTTATGCCATCAACGACATTTCAGCGGTGCGCATGACCTTCGGTCCGGCTACGGCGATGTCTTTTAACGGAATTGTTATCTGTATCTCCTCGGTCTATTTCATGTTCGCGTCAGTCAGCCCCAGCCTCACTCTACTCACATTGTCCCCGCTCCCCTTCATCATCCTCCTGATGCTCTTCAGCGGCCGCAAGGTTCAGACCCGGTTCAGAATCGTACAGAATCAGTTCGGCGCGGTCTCGGACAGGGTTCAGGAGAACATTTCGGGCATCCGCGTCATTAAGGCATATGTGCAGGAACGCTCTGAAATGGAGAAATTCAGTGAGTTGAGCAGCCGTATGAAGCAAGCCAACCTGGATCTGATCAAAGTGTCCGCCGCCCTTCCTGCGATGATTGAATTCGGCTTCGCCGTCTGTTTCGTCATGAATCTGATGTTTGGCGGCCGGATGGTGCTGCGGGGGGAGATCAGTATTGGTGACTTTGTCGCTTTTAACGGCTACCTCAGTCTGATTGTAAGTCCCATTGTGTCGATCGGACGGATCGTGACGATATTCCAGCGCGGGTTGGCTTCACTCGGAAGATTAAATGATATTCTGCGGGTTCAGCCTGAAATCACGGATCTCCCCAACGCTGTCCCTATTCAGCCGGAAGGAGCTATGGAGCTGCGCCAGCTGACTTTCTATTACGAAGGTTCCGATGTTCCGGCACTGCATGAGATCTCGCTCGTTCTGCCAAAAGGACACACGCTGGGAATCATCGGCAGGACCGGCTCCGGCAAAAGCACCCTGGCCTCCCTTCTCTTCCGCTTCTTCAACGTGAAGCCTGGGCACATTCTGCTCGACGGGCGGGATATCAACGATTATGCCCTGGACCCGCTGCGGGAGGGGCTTGGGGTTGTGCCGCAGGATACCTTCGTATTCGCCGCCTCCGTGAAGGACAATATTGTCCTGTTCAAAGACGGCTATACGGACGAGGATGTGCAGCATGCCGCAGCGCTCAGCCAAATTGCCGGAAGTATCGAGGCGTTCCCGGACGGCTATGACACTCTGCTGGGTGAACGCGGTGTGAACCTGTCCGGCGGACAGAAGCAGCGGCTCGCAATCGCGCGGGCACTGATCCGGAAACCGGCGATCCTGATTCTGGACGATGCGCTGTCAGCGGTGGATGCCGTAACGGAAGGGCAAATTCTGAACAGCCTGCGGCAGACCCGCAAGGGGAAGAGCAATATCCTGATCTCGCACCGGGTATCGGGCATCATGGAAGCCGACGAGATCATCGTACTGGAAAAAGGGCGCATTGCCGAACGGGGCACCCACGAGCAGCTGCTGAAGAAAGGAGGCATGTATTATGACATCTATACCGAACAGCTTGAAGAAGGAGAGGTCTGCTAGACGGGACAAATCCGAAGCTGGTGCAGTAAGGCTCCTGCTGCGGTTATCTGCCCCTTACAAGTTCCAGCTTCTGCTTGCCTGTCTGTGCGTGGTGATTGTAAATGGCGCTTTTCTGATCCAGCCGCTGATTCTGCAGCGCGTGATCGACCACTTCCTGATCGGAGGCGCTGCTCAGAGCGGACTGAATTCGATTGGGGGCTTAGCCCTGCTGTATGTGACCGTAGCCGCGGCTGGCGGGATCTTCTCGTATCTTCAGGCGCTGATTGCCGGCAAAGCGGGACAGAGCCTGATCCATGAGCTGCGGGTGAGAGTGTTCTCCATCATTGAACGGCTACCGCTTCCCTATCTGGACCGGACCTCCTCCGGACGGCTGATTACCCGGGCCACCAACGACACCGCTGAGATCAGCGAGCTATACACCGATGTGGTTATCTCGCTGGTCAAGGATGTCCTGCTGCTGCTGGGGATCATCTACGCCATGCTGCTGCTCAGCCCGTCCTTAACACTGGTTTCTTTTACCGTGATTCCGGTGATGGCCTTCCTGGTTCTCTTCATTAAGAACCGGATCAAAAAGAACTTCTTCCATATGAAGCACTTTATTGGACAGATCAACGGGTTCATTGCTGAGAGTATCTCCGGGATGCGGGTTATTCAAAGCTTCCGCGCAGAAAAGGAAAAAGAGGATCAATTCCTGAAGCTGAACGGGGAATATTTCAAAACCACCCTGATTCAGGTCCGGCTCAACAGTGTGCTGAAGCCCGCCTCGGATATGTTCCAGAGTCTGGCCGTAGCCATCCTGGTCTGGTACAGCATCAGCCGGATCTCCGGCGGCAACCTGCAGATCGGCGTGCTGTTTGCGTTCACGACGTACATCAAGCAGTTCTTTGGCCCCATCTCCGACCTGGCCGACAAGTACACCTCCATACAGTCTGCCCTCGTATCCACAGAGCGTATCTATGAGCTGATCCGTGAGGAGGACCGCCTGGAGCAGCCGGATCGCGGCTTATCGATGGACCGCCTGCACGGAACCATTGAGTTCCGCCATGTCTGGTTCGCCTATAACGACGCCGACTGGGTGCTGAAGGATGTAAGCTTCGTGATTGCTAAAGGGCAGACCGCCGCCTTCATCGGCGAGACCGGTGCAGGCAAAACTACAATTATCAGTCTGATCAACGGCTTCTACCGCGTGCAGAAAGGCGAGATTCTGATTGACGGTGTCAATGTGAACGATATCCGGCTGGATGATCTGCGGCGGAATATTTCCGTCGTGCTTCAGGATGTCTTCCTGTTCTCCGGCACGATCCGCGACAACATCACCCTTGGCGATGATATTGCCGAGGAGAACGTGCTGGAAGCGCTGCAGGCCTCCTGCGCGGAAGAGTTCGTGCTGGGCTCCCCTGGCGGGATGGAGGGCCCGGTCACTGAGCGGGGCGGCACCCTGTCTGCCGGCCAGCGGCAGCTGATCTCCTTCGCCCGGGCCATCGCCCATGATCCGGCAATCTTCGTGCTCGATGAAGCCACCGCTAACATCGACACACATACAGAAAAGCTGATCCAGAAGGCGATCGATAACGTCGCCAGCGGCAGAACAACGCTGATCATCGCCCACCGGCTGTCTACGATTGCCGGTGCGGACCTTATCATTGCGATGAAGGAAGGCCGGATCGCCGAATCCGGACATCCCCGTGAGCTGCGGCAGCGGGGAGGATATTATGCCGAGCTGCTGGAGGAGAGCCGGAGTCATATTATGAGTTCGTGACGGCGCTGCTCACACGGGGAATAATATAGTGCTTGGCGGGGCTTATCTTAGCCCCATAGCCCATCGGGGAACCTAAGCCAGTCAGGCGGACTGAAAATCCGCTATTCGCCCAAATGGGGCAGATTTGCCGGCTAAGCGGACTCAGATTCCGCTAATTGGCCTGCGACAGCCTGTTTCAGGCTCAAATGAGCAAGATAGCTGATTCTCAGTCCGCTTAAGTCCCGGAAAAGGGTTTTTCAGGGAAATAAGAGCTTTTGAGTCCGCTTCACTCTGCTGACGGTGCGCTCCCCTGCGTACGCTCACCTGGTCCAGCACCTAACATGCTGCAGCTTATCCTCGCCAGCCTCTGTCCTGCAAAAAAACAACAACCCCCAGGCGGCTTATCGCTTGGGGGTTTGGTCTGCACATTTGTCCGGGTACCAGTTGGCTGAGCGTCAGCGGCTGCAAAGGGCAACTTCCCATTCTACAGGACTCAATTCTCACCCGACACCGGCCCACAAAAAAGCTTAAAAAAAATACTAATAAATTATAAGAGAATAGAATGCAGGCGGGGCGTGGTTTTCTCCCTTTTTCATAGGCAAATCAGGGGGTTAGAAGGACCAGTTGGTCTATTGACTTTTCAATATATGGTAGTAAAATGATTAAACGTTACTAAATATAGTGTATATAATAGAAAAGCCAATAAATCTAGTGAAATTGCCCGTCATCATTTGTCAAGTAGAAATAGCTACATGTTATAGGAGGTTAGGAACCATGTTGATTGCTTACGATTCCAAGACCGGCAACGTTAGAAGGTTCATTAATAAGCTGAAGCTTCCCGCTGTTCAAATCGAAGAGCATATGACGATCGACGAGCCTTACGTGCTTGTTACATACACCACCGGATTTGGACAGATTCCAGAGAAGGTAGCTTCTTTCTTAGAGAAGAACCATTCCAGGCTCAAAGGCATCGCCGCGAGCGGCAACAAAAACTGGGGTGAGCTATACGCACACAGCGCAGATTTAATTGCACAGCGTTACAACGTACCGGTGGTCGGCAAGTTTGAGTTGTCGGGAACATTTGGTGATGTACAGCGCATAAAACAGGAGGTGGACCGGGTTGCGGCATATTGAACTGAACAACATGTTGATGAAGAGAGACGAAAGCGGCTTTTTCCAATTGGATAAGGACCAGGAAGCAGTAGCCGAGTTCATGCGGGATGTGGAGCGGCGCAGCCTGACTTTCACAACTACCAAAGCGAAGATCGATTATATGATTGCCAATGATTACTACGAGGACCTGTATGACCGTTATTCCGCAGCTGAGATGGAGGACGTCTACCGGATTGCCCACGAATATAACTTCCAGTTCCCTTCCTATATGGCGGCTTCCAAGTTCTACACAGACTATGCCGTCAAAAGCAATGACCGTAAGCAATATCTTGAGCATTACCCGGACCGCGTAGCTGTGGTGGCCCTGCATCTGGGACGCGGCAACGTGGAGACAGCCCGCACGCTGGCCCGCTCGATGATGGAGCAGCGCCTGCAGCCGGCTACCCCGACCTTCCTCAATGCCGGCAAAAGCCGCCGCGGTGAGATGGTCTCCTGCTTCCTGCTGGAGATGGATGACTCGCTCAACTCGATCAACTATGTGCTGAACACCTGCATGCAGCTGTCCAAGATCGGCGGCGGTGTGGCGGTTAATCTGTCCAAGCTGCGTTCGCGCGGCGAGACCATCAAGGGCGTCGAGGATGCGGCCAAAGGCATCATGCCTGTCCTGAAGCTCATGGAAGACGGCTTCTCCTACGCGGACCAGATGGGTCAGCGCAAGGGTTCGGGCGCGGCTTATTATAATATTTTCGGCTGGGATGTACTCGAATTCCTGGACAGCAAAAAAATCAACGCCGACGAACGGACACGCCTGAAGACGTTGTCTATCGGCCTGATCGTGCCTAACCGCTTCTACAAGCTCGCACAGGATAATCAGCCGCTGCATGTATTCGCTCCTTATACTGTGTATCAGGCGTATGGAACGCATCTGGATGATATGGATCTGGACGTGATGTACGATACCCTGCTTGCTGATTCGCGCGTGAAGAAGAAGGTTGCCATGAGCGCACGCGACATGCTGACCAAAATTGCCATGATCCAGCTCGAATCGGGCTATCCGTATATTATGAACAAGAGCAATGCCAATGCCGCTCACGCCCTGCGTAATGTGGGTCAGATCAAGATGTCGAACCTGTGCACCGAGATTTTCCAATTGCAGGAGACTTCCGAGATTAACAACTACGGAGAGCAGGACGCGATCCGCCGTGATATCAGCTGCAACCTGGCTTCCCTCAACATTGTGAATGTGATGGAGCATGGCAAGATTCGTGAATCCGTTCATGAAGGCATGCTCGCACTGACTGCAGTCAGCGATATGACTACCGTCTCCAATGCTCCGGGTGTGGCTAAAGCGAACAAAGAGATGCACTCCGTCGGCCTGGGTGTGATGAATCTGCACGGTTACTTTGCCAAGAACAAGATTGCTTATGAGAGTGAGCAGGCCCGCGATTTCGCCCGGACCTTCTTCATGACGATGAACTTCCATTCGATTGAAAAGAGTATGCAGATCGCAGCTGAGACTGGTGAGACCTTCCATGGCTTCGCAGCATCGGATTATGCGTCCGGCGTGTATTTCGACCGCTACCTGACCACGGACTACCGTCCGGTTACTGCAAGAGCGCAGGAGCTGTTCCAGGGCATCTATATTCCTACAACTGAGGACTGGAAGCAGCTGCGTGATGACGTCATGAAGAACGGCCTGTACCATGCCTACCGTCTGGCGATTGCGCCGACTGCGAGCATCTCTTACATCCAGAATGCCACGTCCAGCGTAATGCCGATTGTAGAACAGATCGAGACCCGCACGTATGCCAACTCGACCACCTACTATCCGATGCCTTACCTGCGTCCGGACAATGTATTCTTCTATAAATCTGCATACCAGATGGACCAGTTCAAGGTGATTGACCTGATTGCGGAAATTCAGCCTCATATCGACCAGGGTATCTCGACGGTCCTGCATGTGAACAGTGATGTAACGACCCGTGAGCTGGCCCGCTCTTACCTGTATGCGGCACACAAAGGGCTGAAATCCCTGTACTACACCCGGACCAATAAACTGTCTGTCGAGGAATGCCTGTCCTGCTCCATCTAAGAGCGGGCACAGGTACAGAAAGGGAGAATAGATCATTATGAGCGCAATCAAAGCCGTGAACTGGAACCGTCCCGACGACGACTACTCGCTGATGTTCTGGAATCAGAATATTATGCAGTTCTGGACCGACGACGAAATTCCATTATCCGATGACAAAATGTCCTGGCTCACGCTGAGCGAGATCGAAAAGGACTCTTATATGAAGGTGCTGGGCGGACTGACCCTGCTCGATACCATCCAGGGCGGCGTCGGCATGCCGCAGATTATGGAGCATGTGGACGGCTTGCAGCGCAAGGCGGTCCTCGGCTTCATGGGGATGATGGAGCAGATCCATGCCAAGTCTTACAGCAGTATTTTCACAACACTGGCTTCGACCGAGGAGATCGACGGCATCTTCCGCTGGGTGGAGGACAATACGTTCCTGCAATTCAAGGCAGAGACCATCTCGGAATATTACAAGAAGATCGAGTCGCCCAAAGACCTCTATCTGGCAATGGCTGCCTCTGTTCTGCTGGAAAGCTACTTGTTCTACAGCGGCTTCTTCTACCCGCTCTATCTGGCCGGCCAGGGCAAAATGACCTGCAGCGGCGAGATCATCGACCTGATCCTGCGGGATGAGAGCATCCACGGCGTCTACGTCGGCGTACTCGCCCAGGAGATCTTCGAAGAGCTGTCCGAAGACGATCAGCGCGATGTCTACCAGACTCTGGTCGGACTGCTGCGTCTGCTGCATGCCAACGAGGAGCAATACACCGAGCAAATCTACGCCCAGATCGGGCTTGTAGATGAAGTGAAGTCCTTCCTGCGCTACAACGCCAACAAGGCGATGATGAACCTGGGGCTGGACCCGCTGTTCGAAGAGGAAGAGATCAACCCGATCGTCCAGAACGGGATCAGCACCCACACCAAGCAGCATGACTTTTTCTCCAAAAAAGGCAACGGCTACGTCCGTGCGATGAACGTGGAGCCTTTGCGGGATGAGGATTTCAGCTTCTGAAATAGAAGCTGAATCTAAGAACCTAACTTAAAGCTCAGCCGTCACTACCGAGAATATTTGGACTTCCGGCCGCTGCCCGTATACAGATTTCTTGATTGAACCCGCTGTTCGCGGTGGAAATCCGTATACAAAGGCGAACGCTAACGCTCCTACAGTTCCAAAATTCCCTTCCGGTCCTTCCCGCTTTTGGTTATATTCTTTTATTCAGCTTATATAGTTTTAATTAATAAGGCACCCGCCAGCTGAGAGACAAGCTGACGGGTGCTTTTTTTGAGACTAACTCCATGCAGGAACGTACCAGTAGGAGTGGATTTTTTCCAATGAGGAGTGAGCTTGCTTGGTTATGCATTATCAGGAGTATGGAGATCAAAGCGCATCTTATCTGATGGTATTCTTGCACGGTGGCGGAGTGAGCGGCTGGATGTGGGATAGACAAGTGGAATATTTCGCCCATTATCATTGCATGGTTCCAGACTTGCCTGGACACGGGTTAAGTAATGATGACGTTATATTTTCAATTCAAAGCAGTGCAGAACAATTAATCCAAATAATCGGAGAAAAGGCAGGCGGAAAGAAAGTCGTCCTGGTCGGATTCTCTTTAGGTGCACAGGTTGCTGTCCAGATGGTAAGCCTGAGACCTGCGCTCATTGATTTTGCCATAATAAACAGTGCTCTGGTCAGACCCATGTCGTACGCTAAAAGGTGGATTGGACCGGCAGTCAGACTAACCTTCCCTTTAATTAAACAGAGATGGTTCTCCAGGCTTCAAGCTAAGACACTATATCTGGGCAATGAATACTTTGAACGATATTATGCAGAAAGCTGCCGGATGCAGCCTGACGCCCTGATCGCAGTGCTGGAAGAGAATATGACGTTCACTATTCCAACCGGTTTCAGTGAGGCCACAGGCAAGATACTGTTTACAGTAGGTGAGAAAGAAAAAGCTGTGATGAAGCAATCCGCTAAGGATCTTGTTGCTGCCAGCTCCAATTGTAATGGCGTGATCATCCCTGGCATTGGACATGGGGTCTCTCTGGCGAGGCCAGACTTCTTTAATCAAATGGTCGACATGTGGGTGCATAAAGGTGACGTACCCAAGGAATGCAAAAGGGTTTGATGTATTTTTTTGTTCATCGTAAATAGTTTATTCCGTATCCTTCATATTAAGCTTATGTCTCATTATTATCGCTTTCTTACCCACCCTGAGCTGAACCTCGCCATGCTGGTCGGTCCGGTATACCTCTGTATTTGCGTCCTCCAGCCGCGCTAGTACATCTCCATTCGGATGCCCGTACAAGTTGTTCACACCCGCAGAGATTACCGCCGCGGCCGGATGCCAGAAGGTCAGCCAGTCTGCGCTGGTTGCGGTTTTGCTGCCGTGGTGGGCGACCTTGAGGATGTCGATGGGTTTACCTGCCTGTATTCCGGCCTGCTGTGCGGATTGCAATATCGCTTCCTCCGCTGCCTGGTCCATATCGCCTGTGAAAAGAAAGCTGCGGCCGTTCATCTCCATCCGAAACACTACCGATTCGTGGTTCTGATCCTCTACCTCTTTTAGCAGAGTCTGCCCGTCCGCAGGCGGCTCCGGCCAGAGAAAATGCAGCTGCGCCGCCTCACCCGGAGCCAGGACCATGCCCTGCTGTACCGGATACAGCCGGACTCCTGCGGCAAGCGCTGTAGTCATCAGCTTGGTGTACGGCTCCGTATCCGCCAGCATGCCGTTGAACATCAGCGCCGACACTGGCATACCCTCCAGCACCGCCTGCAGCCCTCCGGCATGGTCCTGATCGCCATGCGTCAGGATCACCGCATCCAGCCGGTGGATGCCCCGCTGCTTCAGCAGCGGCAGCAGCGTCTTTGCCCCGACCTCGAACGGGCTGCGGCGGATTCGCCAGGCTTCCTTCTTCCCGAAACTTACCGTTCCGCCGCCGTCCACCAGAATATGGGCTCCGCCCGGCGTGGTAATCAGGATGCTGTCTCCCTGCCCCACATCCAGGTAGCTGATCGCTCCCGCACCGTTCAGGTCCTCCGCATTGTAGCCTCTGTACAGCAGAAGCGTCAGACCGGCAGCGCACAGCACAGCGGCAAGGCTGCCCCAGCGCGTAGCGTCTGGCTGCGGAAAGGCCTGGAAGGCCAGCGCGGCTCTTCTGCTGTTCCAAGCTGCCGCTGGGACCGCCTTGTTACTGCTGGTATTTCCGGCCTTACCACGGCTGTTTCCCGGTAGCTCCAGCTCGGTCAGCGGCCGGGTCTCATCCTCCATATACTGTGGAGCAAGCGTAATCTCTGTCCGTCTCTTCAACGCATACAACAAGCCGTAAAGTAGCCCGTAGTATAGGCAAATCCACAGTAATGAAGGTGAAGCCCAGATCAGCACACCTGCCGTAAACCCGTTTACCCACTCTACCGCCGCAAACGTAGCATTATTCAGCAGCTCTGCAAGCTGCACAGTTAAGAGGGCTGCAGTATTCCAGAACCGTCCAATTATCAGCGCCAGCGTACCAAGCGGCAGCACCAGGAACGTGATGAAAGGCACAAGCAGCAGATTGGCGGCAAAGGACAGCAGCGAAAATTGGTTAAAGTAATAAATAGTCAGCGGGAAAGAGACCAGCTGTGCGATAAAAGTAACCGAAAGCGCACCCGCCAGCCAGGGAGGTAAATGTCTGAATAATGGCGCGGCCAGCGGCGTATACACCATGAGACCTGCTGTCACCAGAAAGGACAGCTGAAAGCTGACGCTGAGCAGCAGATACGGGTTCCAGACCAGCATCATCAGCGCGGCAGCGGCCAGAATGTTCATTCCATCCTTAAGGATACCGAGCCTTGCGGCAAGCAGAGCAATCATGCTCATTATCCCGGCGCGAACCACTGACGGTCCGGCACCGGTGTAGGTCACCAGAATTAATGATAATTTGACCTCGGAAAAACCGCGCCACATCAACACCGTTTCCATAGAACGTGATAAGACATTCCCACTCCTTATGATAAGTAGCGTACAAATTACCAATCACTTTGATAAACGCCGACAGTTTCCAAAATTCATGATAAATAGCCGCATTTGTTGCCATAATTACTGATAAAGCCGTTATCATTCCCATGAGAATGATAACGGCTTTATCAGTAATACAATGAGGTTAATGTTTTTATCTCTTTTCGTACGCCACGTTGTGTTCTAAACTTGTTTATTGCAGATGGAGTGAAGGGATAATTAAGGACATGTACTCCTTCCACAAATCCTCGAATTGGTTCAATATTATTTACATGGCGCTCCAAATGAACAGCTTTAGGATTATTAGCTATCAGATAGCCTATAGTGGCACAAACAAAAGCATCAATTACTCCATCACTTTTTTTATGAGTTAATGATGGCTTAAGAATGCTTGATTTCCAAAAATGACTCAAACGCCAAAATTTCCAAAGAATTTCTCGATGTTGTATTACATTAACTGATTTTTTCTTATACCGGTTCACAGCATCTGTTACTGCTTTCTTCCCAACGAACGAAGCAATTTGAGCTAAACAGTATCGAGGTATCGTTTCAATAATTTCACCGCTGAATCCTCGCTCACGTAATTCCTCGGCAAGTTGCCTTCCTCGACTAGTCACACCCATAAGCGAATTACTTGACAATATAAAATTGCTATTAAATCCAGCTTTACGAAGGTTTTTCCGAAGACTAGTTTCACAATTACGGTAACCCTTTTCTTCATTCAATGCATAGGACAATGGAGCGTCGATGACAATGATCTTGACTTTATTTTTGGGATTTAAGCAATATTCCACTATCTCTCGTAAAGAAATCAGTTGGGGGACAATAGCCATGGGTGAAGGATGCGAAGGAGTCAAATGTAGCGAACACATCCAAGTATTCTCTGATCCAGCGACATCAATTCCAACTACTTTGGTCAAATAAACACCCCTTAAAAGGTCATATTAAATTTCAAATGATGAGTCCCCTCTAATTAATGACTTTCATTCTTAGATTTCAACCGCAAAAATCCTTACCCCATCGTCCACTTAAAGAAAACGTTAATAAAGAATATCTGTGCAAATATGTGGATATAATAACCTCATAAATTTGCAACTAAGAAGGAGGTCCTTAATAATTATGGGCGAACAGATTATTAATTTTGATGACGATGACATCAGTCTACTTGAGAAAGAAAATATTCTACTCCGTCAAAATGTCGAGTCGCTAAATCGACGTAACAGGGATTTGGAAGCAATAAATAATGGTTTTATGAAGGTAACTAAACAGCAACGTGAGTTTCAAAATAAACTATCACGCGAAACACAGGTACTTAGTGGGGCAATTACGGGAAAGCATAACAAAAAAATCTAATAAGAGCCCTATGTGATACGTTGTCGCATAGGGCTCTTATTTAGGTAATTATTTGTTTATACGTCTATTTTGTTCGGCTATTTAAATCGTTTATAAACTTATCAACATACTCACGAGCCATACAATTAATAGACTTAGTGAAAGATATTTTGAGTACTACAATATCTATTGTTACTAAAACTACAGCATGCTCAAGTGCAAAAGAGCACCAGATAAAATATTATACTTGTCCATTCTGATTATTAATAATTATTTTTAAAATTTCCGAATTTATTATAGCTAGCTCGTCGGAACTTCTATTTTTCAATAAAGATAAAATATCTTGTATATCTTTACTATACTCACCTTTATCAATTCCAATCAAATCGCAAATCGAAAACAATAATTGCTCACTATATCCAAATGGCAGGTAATCATTTTTTTCTAAAATCTTCAATGTGATTTGTTTTGGTTTAAGGCGTTTATTATCAATAACTATCCATGAATAATCCTTAAGCATTGTTATAAAATCAAGTTCCGATAAATATGAAATATCAGTCTTATTATAAAAATACTCAATGTATCCCTTTAAGTGTTTAACTTCATCAAAAAATTTAAAAACTAACTTCATAAATGTGCGCGTTGCTTCCATCCCACCATATTGACTCAAGTACTCAAGGATTTTTTGTGTTTCTTTAATCATTGGATTATAAACAGTAAAAATATTAGTATATTGTTTAGGCTTCGGAATATTATAGTAAATTTGCATATTTTCTTTACTGTAAAATTGGTAACTAGGTACTTCTATTTTTTTAACATCGAACATTCTTTTTCTAACTTTCGATTCAATGAAAAATGTTTTCAATTCATCATTTAGTTCAATTGGCACATGCTTTTTATAAAGATCATTATCTACAAAATCATTAAGCTTCAACACACCAGCATTCATATATAACGATTTGATATCTTCGTCTTCAATAAAATATACAGTTTTTTGATTTTCCTTGAAGTAGCCCCCTTTGTCATTTTTAACAATAATCGGGACATTTTTAAGTTCTATTTTTTCCTGCGAGATTTTCATTAATTTTAAAATTAAATTAAACCCACCAAAATATTGAGCAATATTTTTTATTTCAGAATTTCCTGTAACAAAAAATTCTTGTTCTATATATCTTAGTACAGAAGAATAGCTCAGTTTTTCTAACTTAAGAATTGACCCAACTTTCCCTCCCAATTCTTTATCTATGAAAATCGGATAAAAAGTTAGGCTGGTCTTTTTATTTATTTCATCTTTTATTTCCTCAAAATTTGTAATTTGATTTTCCAAAAATATCTTCTGCTTAATTGTGACATAATTCCCGCCATTCGTCTTTATGAATTCAAGATTTTCTATTTTATTTTTTCTTTTAAAATTTAATAAATATCTATAAAGATTCTCAATATTAGTTTTCTCAATAATATCTTTATCTGTATTTATTCGTTCAATAACCTTTTCAAGATTTAATAATTTAAGACCTTTTATTTTGGAGAAAAATGAAAAAAATTCAATATAATGATCTTCAACCCAATAACAATCCTCATAAAGATCCTTAGCTTTAAAAATGGTCTTCAGCTCTTCTTCATCAACGAATATAACTTTTTCAATTTCGCTACAATTTTCAGAAAGCAAAATTTTATTGTGATTTGAGAAATAATCAATAAAAGTGTCTTCCAATTTAATCTTTAATGAATCAGGCGCACCATTCCAATTCAAAACCACTTTCAAAAAGCTTTTGTTAATAATTTTATTTAAAGCAAATAAATCAATGGTACGAGTTAATATCTGTGAAGTGATATTAATAATTTCACTATTATTTTTATCGCCTAAAAAGTCTTGACTAGCATTGTTAAGTTCTTTTCTACTCATTCCAACTGTGTAATTTCCTTGGATTAAATAGCCAAGACCTGTTGGCGTATTAGTTGGAAAGAATACGTTAAAATTCGAGTTACGAGCATATCGGAAGTTAATTGTTCCATCTAGATTTTTGGACACTTCAAAAGCAATTTTAATATTTTTATAATAATTATCCGTTTCTTTTTGATCTCCAATTATTCTTCCGTCAATAACTAAATAAACTTGATTTGCAATTTCGAAAACAGTAACAATACCTGCATCTACTAGATGCTTAAATTCTTCATTAAATTGATCCATATCAAAGAAGGTAGTAGTAATTTCTTCTTTGCACAGGTTTATTTCTTGATCTTCAAAATTAACTTTCAAATTAATAATATGATTCAGAAAAAGCAAATATCGTCCAGAAATGTACTCTAATTTATCCTTTACTTTATCAAAAACAGTGAAATCAGAGTACGGAAGGTTAATACTTGTATCTAAATTCTCACCATATGTAAGATCGCTAGTATCGCCATCAATATTGGGAACAATAAAGTTAGGGATTATATAATCTTGAATTTCGAATTGATACTTTCCCGAAGTTATTTGAGGTTTATCCGTAATATTAAATACCGACTTAAATCCAATGCCAAACTTTCCAATCCGACTATCGTCATTAGCTTTTCTATTTTTTTCTTGGCTCGCTTTTGTTATCTGCTCTATATCATCTAACTCAAAACATTTTCCATTATGGTTGAGCATAAAACTACTATTATTTAACCAAATTTCAACCTTACTTGCAGCACAATCATCAGCATTTTGCAGTAATTCTGATACAAATGCAGAGTCATCACTATACATCATTCGTGATGCTTCATACATCGATTTAATTTCTTGAGTGTTTTGGTAGAGCTTATTTCTAGAATCCACTAACTCATTAATTTTTTTTATTTCACTTAGAGTAAATTGACCCACAAAGATGCCCCTTTGTCACTAAATTTGAAAGCACTTCATTCCTTCAATAAATGATAAATACCATTTATTTCATTCTATCAATTAACCATAAGCGTAATTATATTAATTATCTATGACAAATGGTCCATATCTAGTATTTATTGCTTAAGTCGTTAATACCATACAGCTATCTCGGGTAAGACTCAAACACATTATTAGGGGTAATAGCAGAGGTGTACGTACACAGGTGTGGACTTAGAACAAGACAAACATGTAAAAATAATAAAACAGAGGGAACAATCAGTTGTTCCCTCTGTTTTATTTCCTATAGTTAAGTAACCTTTTCATTATCCCCTTTTGTTCGATAGCGCCAAGTGTAATTTTGTTTACCTGGCTTTAATCTTTCATTATTTAGAATTTTCATCCCGTCTACGTTTATGTCGATCCCTTCAGGAATTTGAAAATAACTTTCATTTCTGACTAAAGGAGCATCGGCTTCAGGGTTACCAGGTAAGTAAAATGTTAATATTTTTAACCCAAACGTAAATCTGATAGCTATTGGATAGTTTGCTTGCTCATCGACAGATTCCCATAATTCCAAAATCACATTTGAATAACCATTCCCCGGTACAAAAGCAATATCTAAATATAATGGAAAGAATTCAATCTTCCCGAGGAGCCATTCAGGTACATAAGCTATTTTTTTTCGCTTTTCTTCTGAAAGCAATGACCATCCCATATGCGTTAAACATTTGCAGACATCCGCGGGACAATAAGGTGGAACATCGTTTATTGTAAGAACCATTTTGTTTTCATTTTCAAAATCCTCAATTTCAAAAGAATCTTCCCCCTCTAACATACTTAGATGAACGTGATTGGAGCCGGTTTTTCCTTCAATAAAGGACTCTCCTTTTGAAGGTTTATATTTAGGAGAGCCGCTTCTTTTTCGAGCTCTAATAAATATACGGTCCATCATTAAAAAATTTACTAATTCATTTTCATGTATGCTAAAGTAGTCCTCGTTACATCTATCACATTCATCTAAATTAAATAAAGTTCGATTACCTAAGGCAGCTGGAATTACATGAGCCTCTTTCTTGAATGTGACCTCTTGTTCTGTTTTCCCACAAAATATACACTTTTTATCGTGAGCATTTCCCAGAAAAGTTTTATTTCCCGTGGAATTCAAAGGATATGAATAGGGTTCCATTATTTGGCGATATGATTCAGTTTCCATTTTTGTTCTTGCCTCCTGTTAGTATTTACACATCATAGATTACATTAATCCTTAAATAGAAAGGACGGTTTTCACCGTCCTGATACCTATAAAATATTATATTCAAAGGATTTTTAATTTATTCTCTTAATATTTTTATAGATCAATAACGTTCATTATAACGATTACCTTTACCGTCTTTTTTATTTTGTTCGTCTATTACTTTTTGTTTATGGTCTTCTTCTTGTTTTATTTCTGTTGCTGTTTTCGGTCTTTTAACCTGAGCATTATATTCGTCAATCGGGAAAATAGGCTTAACAGTTTCAATTGTTTTTATTTTTCTAATAGGTGTTATTTTGTCATCTTCGCTCATTTTGTACCTCCAAAAATATATAAGGAGTTGTGGTATTTTGTATAAATTAAATTTGGCATGCGGTCCCATAATATATAAAAGATTATCAGGATGTATAGATACTTTCAGAAAAGAAAACACTAGATTCAGCAAAGCTATAGAAAAAGATCTGGGGATAAGTGAACCAATCAATTTAGTGGAAGATCTAAATTTACCACCCACCTCCTATCAATTTTCAGCAGTAAATTCAAATCAAGAATATACGTTTATAAAGGAAATCACTAGTTGCTACTTAGATCCGCAATACCATTATTATAAATTGGTTAATGAAATGTTGTTTCGACAGTTTGAAGATTATATTCGAAAACAGTTAATAATGGGTCCCTTTCTTTGGAAGGAGCAAATCGAAGCCCATGAGATCACATTAGAAATGGACGCCTCAATTTTTAATGAATTAGGTGCAGAGAACGTAAATAAATTTAAAAAAGAAATACAAAAGATTTCTTTAGAATATAACAAGCAAATACATATTTTTAGTAGTGTATTTCTTAGCCTCAATAGATACCAAGTCTGGAACTATGGAAACCCTATTCTAGGATCTTGGTTTGATGCTGACGAATGCATTGCTAAAATCATACATGAAGATATAATTACAGCTACAATAGATAGTTTAAAGATTATTGTTTCAAATTAAAAAAATGCTCCTAATGCTTATTACCATATACCGAATGTAATAAGACCCAAAACCGAGAAGGAACATGATCAAAGGTTCTCAAGCCCCATTTAGTTTTTTTCGTGTACCTCTGACTCCTGAGCAAGTAACATACCCTTTTCGCTCTACTGATGCACACGAAAAAAAGGCGGTAATCTTCTCTCAATTTATTGGCGTCATTAATTGAAAAATAATTAGGAAAATTATTCTCTTCCATTCCTAATAAAATCACCACTTCGAACTCCAAACCCTTTGAACTATGTCTAGTCGAGATGGTAATTTGATCATCAGGTTTACCTAACTGGGCGAACCGACTAATATCGAAGTTTTCAAAATTCCCCGAAGATGCGATCTCCAGAATTTTCTCTAAATTTTCGTTTTCATTTTGATGAGCTCTGGAATTTTCAAGTAACTCAAATAACGGAAGATAACTGAAGACGTACTTTAGCCATTCCGACAATTTACTAGCATAATCTATACTGTCCTGCAAAATCATCATGAACTTTATTTTTTCCAAGGCTATGGATCTGGAGTCCAAAGATGCTTCATTTTCTTTAAGTAAACGAAGCCAGAAATCAAACAATGCACTAAACGATTGACTTCCATGATTTAAAACCCACGTTGCACATTGTTCTAACCATATAACCACTTCACTTCTATCATATTCCAATTTATTCAGGTAATAGGGTATATCATTGTTTTTAAATATTTCCGCCAATTCCTTAGCACTTGTATTGTTTGCTACAAGTACTGCGATGTCATTATACGGTATTCCATGCTCTACACACTCTGGTATAATCGAATGCGCAACTTTTTCATATTGTTCCAATAATTCCGATTCGCACTGAATAAAGTGGAATTCTGTATCTTTATCGATTATAGCCCTTGCTTCTCTCTTCTCTTGGTTTCCCAAAACTAGTTCAGTAGCATCAACAATTTGTTGTGTGCTCCTATAATTTGAAGACAATTTTATTGTGCTGAATTCTGGTTTGTTCCCTAATTCTTTAAGATAGTCTGGCATCGCTCCATTGAAACCATAAATTGATTGATCCGGATCTCCCACCACAAAAAAATTAATGCTAGTTCTGTTGAATAAAGATAAGATCATTTCATGTAATGGTTTTCCTAAATCTTGATATTCATCAACGAATATCCATGGAAATCTAGCTTCTAAACATAGTCTTACGTAACGTTCCTTTTGTATCAATAATGTGGCGAATTTGACTATATCCATAAAATCTATTTTGCCCATTTCTTTAATTGTGCGTTCGTAATGTTGTGCAACATTTAGAGCAAGTTCATAAGTTTCTATATGAATTTCACTTAAACCTTCAATGTTCAGGCTTCGTTCCTTATCCATTTCTTCAATAGTTAGGTATTCATTACCATACCCTAGCTCTTCTTTTATCTTTGCAAATAAAGCCTTTTTTTCACCTTCAGATATAATGTCTAAAGTTTCCGGAATTTCGTACGTAGGATACAAATGTGAAAATGGCTTTATTATCTCTGCAATACAAAAAGAATGGACGGTTCCAACAAAAACGTTCTGTCTCGACTGGCTGCAGCCCAATTTCTTTAATCTAGATTTCAATTCAGCAGCAGCAGCTCGACTGTAAGTTATACATGCGAGCCCTCTTGGTTGACTTATGGCTTGGAGTGCTTTCATAATTTTCAATGTTAATACTGTAGTTTTGCCACTGCCAGGTCCGGCAATCACGACAGTATTCTTTTCAGACATATACGCTTCTGCTTGCTTATCATCGCTAAAAAGTTCATCCAATTTTCGTTGATAATAGGTACTCAATTTTCATCAACCTCAACTTTGGAAAGAATTGCAGTAATTGCGTTTGCCACGAATACTGGAACATGTGCTTCGCTGCACATTACAGAAAGTCGTTGAGCAAATCTCCCCTTCCCGACACCCTTTCCTTCGATTTTAGCGAGACACTTCCAATATTCATTATTGTCCAGTTCGTTTGCAAAGTTTCTTTTTTGCGTTTCTTTACCTAATGTAAGTTCGTTATATATGTCAGTAATTACTTCCTTAAGTTCAGCGTTACCTAAACAGGCTCTCATAATCTCTATCTCGAGTGTATATTCGCCTGCATATATCCCAAATTCTTCAAGTTTTTCTTTTTGTAATTCAGGGCTCACTGGTATTCCTCGCTCTGCCAGCTTCCCTATCTCTACTAATGTTTCAAAAGCTAATTCATAACCCAAATAACCATAACTTGTATGGGTAGATTCTTTTCCGAGATGGTACTGTCTAACAACCTCATTCTTGTCATTAGTGGTATTAATATAATAATCTCCATCTGTGACAATTACATAGGGAATACCAAGTGCATCCAAAAATTTAATGTATGGTTTGAAGTTAGTTGAGTTAATATTACATACGATAACACCTTTAGAATCCAATGAAGCGTTCATTTTTTCAGCAAAACTTGGAATTAGATATTCTTCAGCGATACCTTCAACTAAAATGATACCTTTTCCGAAATAAAGTTCTCCACGTTTGATATCAATGTATCTTTCAATGTCTCTTTTCTCTTTTAAAGATATTTGTACTTCTGCAGTCGCCTTTATTTTTGTCCCGGTTGTTGTTCTCAATAAATGCACAATTGAATCCACAGGTGCTACTGAAGTAATGTGCGTGGAATGCGTTGTTAGCAAAATCGATGTTGAACCACGCATGACATCCTGATATAAAATGCGTTGAAGTGTCGGATGAAGATGTGCTTCCGGTTCTTCAATTGCCAAGAATGTGAAGCCTCTTAGCGGAGGATTATGGAGATCTAAAAAGTTATACAAATTACTTAAAACGTCAACAGCAAGATCATCTCTAAGTATATACTTTCCATTTGCATTAATTTCATAGCATCGATTAATAATTTCGCTTCTTTCTTTTGTTAAAAGCTCTTCATATACGGTTCGTTTCATAACTTTTGGTATAGTTTTATCTTCAATAAGTAACAACATAAGAGTAATATAAAGAATATTGTTAAGTCCCAAACTGCTTTCGCTTATTGGACGTCTGAAACGCTCCTGCCCCACCATCGTTTTAATAATATTTAACAGGCGTTGTGTATTAACATCAATAGTTGCAAGCTTTATCTCCGTAGATTTATCTATTTTCACAATATCATCAAAGCGCTTATTTATCCTTCTTTCTAAATCATTCACTTCATCGATTTGTAACAGTAGATCGCTATTTTCTTTTATGCTTTCGGCTATATTATCAAGTTCTTCTTTCTCAATTTCATATTGACGAAGTAATTGAAGAAGCGGAGAACGCTTTGAATTTTTCATTTCCGCTTCCACATCTCGTAAGGCTTTAATGACTTTAATATTTAGGTATTTTCTATGTTGACTTGAGAACCATTGATTTTCATCCAAACCCTGAAATATTATAAATTGATATGTATTAGTACCATCTGGTTTGGGAACTGGATAATATTTATAGGTCAATCTTAAAGTATGGGGACTCTCCGAAACAGTTGCATCTCTCAACTCCGCTAAAACATTTCTATTATGCTCATAACCTTGAATTTCAATTGCAATTTCAATTTCTTCTCCATTTCCCATAGGATCATCAAGAGATTCATTGAAATCAGATTCTTGTAGAGATCGGTCAACGTCAGACAATTGCGGATCCAAGATTAATTGAAGCGCTCTTATGAAATTTGTCTTACCTACATTATTTTCGCCAATAATTACTTGCTTGTGAGTTAACACAACTTCTTCATCAATAAAATTCCTGAAATTTTTTATTCTAACTTTCGAAATAAACGGCGAGTTCATTTTTTAGACCTCCACATAATGTACATTCAATTACCATATTCTAATCTTAACTATACGACATTATTTTCACAAACAATGTCGAACGATGTTGTCGATTAAAATAACCTATAATTGATGAAATTATTATTTTGGCATCGTATTAGAACATTCTGAGGTCTCAACAATCAGAGTCAGTATTTGAAAAAATTTTTTTCTTTCCAATGAACAAAATACAGTTCTCGCGTAGAAAATACTCGTTTTGAAAACAGATGGATGTTTTTGTGTAACTGGTTATTTTATCTTTTGAGTAAAATTCCCCCATAAAATGAACTTCAATAGGCAGTTCATTTAATACACATAAAGTTAGCTCACCGTCTGATTGTATAATCCTTCTTTTTTTCATACGCTCTCTCCTTGAAAATTCAATTAAAAATATAAAAGCACCGATAGCCTATTCGTACAGGCAACGGTGCTTCCGTCAATTTCTATTAAGCGTTGTTATTCAATATCAATATCGACTACTTCATTCCACTCCATTACTTCTTGATCAAATGTAACTCCAACAGTTGCGATAACTTTAGGATAAAAAACTTTGGACGTTTCTCTTACCCGAGTACGTCGAACCAATTTAGGCAGAGGTGAGAAAAGATCATTATCGTAATCATATTCATAATCGATTTCCTCATCCTCGTATTCAATTTCTATATTTGCTCTCAACTCAAGCTCCCCTGATAATTCTAATTCGATGTACAAGGCACCATCAGTTCTTTCATAAATAAAAAATTCACCCAAAAGCAGCTCACTTGTAAATTTTGAAGCATGACATTCAGAAGGTTGATAATCCTTATATTCAACATAATCAATTAATTGATCATCGTACCAATCATTCAGGTAATCGATTAGATTATTAGCATAATATTTCAGATGAATTTTAGACAAAATCATTTCTTTCGTAATGGTCTGTATATTTTGTGCATGCTGTTTAATAAATTCTTGTAGTGAATTGTAATAATATACCGTTATGTTTGCGTCAGTTACATCTTTTTGTAGCATGGGATGCAAAATCATTTTGTTATCTGATGAGAATTCGTTGGTATTATTTGAAATAAATCCGATTGGTGCATCTGCATGAACCTTCGCAATATCTAAAACCGATAACCACAAAATAGTGTCTCTGAATTCTTCACCCCTATCCGAACAAGGTTTTATATGCTTTACAGCGCGCCGCAGAACTTCTTTTAAGTATTCATCCTTTGTCGCAAAAATCGCTTCTGGATCTAACTTTAATTTGGTTTTAAAGAAATCCATAAAAGAGGCAACAGCTTCTTCCACAAGAGGGACATCATTCTCACTGTATTCCGAAGTAAACAACCAATTTCGTAATGACCTTGATGCTTTTTTATAGCCTTCAAGTCTTTTCAGCAGTTCTCTTTCGAAAAGTGATTCCACTTCCAGTAAAACTATTTCAGGAACAATTATTTTAGAATTCGTTTTCACCAGGTAATCAAATAAGTTTTGAAAATGAATCGAATCCATCTTGAAATTTTCTCTGAAAATATTGGTATCGAGTACAAGATCCATGTTCCTGCTCCTTTTTAAACTAATTAAAGTGCTATCTGCTGGTTCATCGTATGAGCGCAATGTGGGAAATTGCTGCAAGCATAAAATAGTTTTCCTGTTTTATTGTTCTTTTTAATTACCATATACCCCTTACATTTGGCACAGTAGATCTGTTC
The DNA here is from genome assembly GCF_013141775.1 of Paenibacillus phytohabitans. GTDB lineage: Bacteria > Bacillota > Bacilli > Paenibacillales > Paenibacillaceae > Paenibacillus_AQ > Paenibacillus_AQ phytohabitans. The sequence continues at coordinate 146,839 of NZ_WHOB01000097.1, read as the reverse complement.
TTTAATCAGTTTAAGGTCACTGTACTTACGCCGGCAGCCTGGAAAGTTACTGCACCCTACAAAGGCTTCACCCTTCTTAGACTTCCGCTCCACCAATACTCCTGTTTTACACGTTAAGCATTTGGGATTATTGGAGATGGAGCCCTTTACTCCAATTGCATTTAGAGGTACTCCATATTGTTCAATTAATTCAGTCACAAAAACGGACTTATCCTTATCAGGAACCACAATGTAAAGTTCATTTTTGGTACGTGTCAACGCTACATAGAACAATCGCCGCTCTTCAGCAAACTCCATGTAATCCGGTGTAGTTAACACCCACTGGAGAATTGGATCATCTGTTATGCGGTTAGGAAAACCTAAGGTGGCATTTTTCCCATTGATTAAAATTACATTGTCTGCTTCCAGCCCTTTGGATTTGTGTACAGACATAAATATTAAGTCTAGGGATGGATATTTCACAGACCTAATGGTCAGTTCTTTGGTATCAACCACAAAACCCGGGTAATCTTCGAGCTGGGCTAGATCCAAATTATTTCTTCCGAGTAACATGACTGAGCGCTTTTCATCTCCATTTTCAAGCCCATATTTGCTGACCAAATTATCGACAATCATTTCGACTACTTGTCCCATATGTTCCGAAAACGCTTGAATCTTGATGGGCTGTGGAGTGGATCTTCCCGATGCCAAATCTTTGGTCAACTGATTGGGATTACGCATCACAAAACTTCCGGCAATATCAATCAATTCTTGAGAATTTCTATAGGTACGCTCAATTTTCATAGTTTCATAGGCGCCAAAGTAATCACCAAAACGCGTAAATAAATCTAGATCGCTGCCCGCAAATCGGTAAATGGATTGCCAGTCATCTCCTACGCACATGACCTTTGCTCCGCTTTTTTCTTTGATTGCTTGAATTAGACCAAAACGGCTTCGGGATATATCTTGATATTCGTCGATAATAATGTACTTATATTGGAAGTGGGATTCTGGTAAACGTGCGAGCTCTGTCGCATCATTAATCATATCGTTAAAATCAATTTTCCGTTCGCTTGCAATGCTTGTTTGATAATACAAATACGCTGGACGAGCTATTGCCAGGAATAGTTTAGTACGTTCCCGCAAGAAGAAATTACGTTCTTTCAACTCGTTCTCCCGCTCTAAACGTTCAAAGTCAAGCTCCCGGTATCCACACGATTTAAATAAACTAATAAAGCTGCCAATGAGTTTGATGAAATCATCGAATTGTTGGTTTTGTTCTCTTTTGCAGAGCAACTCGTATAGACCGCTTGCATCAATAGGGTTAATAGACACATTATGCTGCATTAAATGTTCTGCTAGCCTCTCTAACAAAACCCCTTTTTGATTGTAATACGAAAAGGACTCAATACAAGTCGTTTTCATTTGGTCATGGGTCTGACGCTTCCAGTGTATTCCCTTGATATATTTCTCTTCTTCAATTCCTTCTAACCAAGGTGCCCTCATATGTTCATTCACACCATAGTGTTCGATATATATACCGTATTTAGGCAAATAAAAATCAGGTTTGTACTGACGAAACTCTCGAGTTGCGGTTGGATACTCATAATCCGTTTCATACTCATAATCAATACCATTAAGAAATAAATAATTCGCGATAAGGATTTCTTCTAAGCTTTTCATTTTCTCGCCTTTTAAGCTATCAAACTTTTCATTTAACCGTTCCAGTTTACTTTTTAGTGACTCAAAATCTAAGGACTTCTGGGATTCGTGATACTCACCTAACGTTTTAAAGTTGGCACGATCATGTGGAATATTGAAATACACTCCAAAAAAGAAAACTAACTGTTGCAGAAGGTGCGGCTTCGTTAATACTGCTGTTTCAAAAAACGAATGGATATAGGAACCCGGCTCATTAACCACGCTAAGCTTAAAATCACTATGTTGAGCAATAATTCCGGTTCCTAATTTGTGAAAAGTTTTGACTATAACGGGAACATTTAATTTATCATTAATTCGTTCTTGCATTTCTTTTGCGGATTTGTTGGTAAACGATATAAGTAGAATCTCTTCAGGTTGCACTTTTTTGATTTGGGTTAAAAATTTGACCTTTCCTGCTATCGTTAGCGTTTTTCCACTTCCCGCTCCGGCAAGAACTAAATTGTTATCTTCATCGGTTAAGACCGAAATTCGTTGCTGTTCATCCAGAGACTTTCCATCAATATCATCAAAAAGAGATTTTTGCATAACTAATTGGAGTTCTATATATCCCTGGTTTGCCAACCTGACATGGAGATCAATGTTGGAGTATATGGATACAAACCACGCTTGCGGCTGACTTAACTCTTGTACATCCGCATGTTTGAAAAATTGGAAGACTTCTTGATAAGAAGAACAATAGCGCTGTTTATCGGATGTGGAGATGTACTCTTTTTTTATTTGTTCAAAGCACAAATTTGCTTCAAGAACCTTCTCATCAAACTGCTGATTATGCTTTTGATGAATGATTAGTTGTTCTTCAATTTGGCTTTTCAAGTTCTTTGCTTCCTGGTGTAACTGTGCATACGTTTGACAAAGGACTCGATATTCGTCCGATTGAAACAGCCACTGTTTTAATCGTTTATTTTTGCTTTCAAATTTCAGGTGAACAGACGGTTCTACAGTAAACGGTGATTTTGCGTTGAGTACCGGTAGAAGAGTTTCTACTCGACGCAGTAAATCCGGTTTGGAATCTGAGTTTAAAGATATGTATTGGGGAGTTGAAGAAAAGAGCTGAAGCGTTGTAGAGAATTCTGAAAGTTTAGTTCCAACGGCATCTAACTTTATTGTTGTGGGACGAATAATTTTCATCGCCTGTGGTTTGTAGATTAGTTTTTGAAAAAAAGAAAGAAGAGCACTCATAAGCCATAATCCTTTCAAAAATACATAATGCCCATATTACCATAATTTTCACAATGCAAAAAGGACAGCTATCATACTCATACTGTCCTTTTTGCATTGTGAAGTGAAAGGATCTCGCTCGAAAATTCTGTTGTACTTTACCTTAATCATAAAACGATAAAAGATCTGACAACTCAATCGGAAGTCCACATAGTTTAAGTCTGTGAACACGATTAGTGTAAAGCCTTTCTATAATGCTATTTCTTTCATTTGGAAAAGCTTTGTGTATTTTGTTGTGGCATACTACACATAACGAGACAATATTGGCTTCGACATCCAAGCTATTTTTAAATTTTTCTTGTTGTTTCATCGGAATGAGATGATGTGCTTCAACGTAACTTTTACCACTAGCACGAGATATGAAATGTTCGTGAGCAGTATTGATTTCACAACTGTAGCCGGCATGATCTAAGGCTTTTAATTTCGTTAATATGTTTCGTCCCCAAACCCATTTTTGATTAGTATTAAGAAACTTGAACGGGGTGCGCGGCTCATCTTTAATTTCGTCTAAACGCACTAAGTTTTCAACGTCACTTGGTAGTTGATGATCTTCCTCATTATCTGAAGTATCCATTATATCAACAATGGATAGTTTATTTCGATTAGATATGAATTGAAGAAATAGATCCAGATTAATCAAATCAAGTCTTTGTATAGTTTGACCAAACTTCTTAAATTCATTCCAGATAGAACGAATATCGTTCACATTAAGTGGATCTTTAAATATGGTAATGGAAGTAGGCTCAAAATAATATGCGCCACTATAGTCTTCTTCTTTCTTTTTAATATTATCTTTTAAAATCGCATATGCAATTATCTGCGCTTTAAATTGAAATAAAAATAAAGAATTCGATTTTTCATTAGCACTTTTCTTGTAACGAAACTTCCCATATGGGAGAAATGTAAGAAAATAATTAGTTTGCACTTCCGAAATAGTCTTACCAATAAACGAAATGTCATTAAGTGACATAGGAATAATACGTATAGATTCGACCTTTTCGAAAACCAGCACTCATCCCACCCCAATATAGGTTATCAATTTCATTTGCTACTAAAAAATAAAACAGCAAGTAGCTCTCTTCTACTTGCTGTTCTTGGGCTTAGTTTGAAGATATATTTTTCACTATGAAATTGACTAGGTTATTCATTTGTTCTTTATCAATACTTTTGCTAACGTGTCTTTTTACGATTTCATCAATATTAATGGTTTCTTGTGATAGTTCATTTAATAATTTTGAAATCAACTTCAGCGCTGTAGCTAATTTGATGTTCGGAGGAAGTACGTTTAGTAAGTTTTCAATAGTCTCAACATTTAGAGAAAGTGAATGGTTTTTAACTTGATTTTCTTTTTTCTTAGCTTCATATGTAGTTGTCTTATCTTCCGTCGCACTTTTAAAAAACGTTTTAATAAATATGGTTTGACCTTCTGTAGCAAGTAGTTTATAAGTTGTAACATTTAAATTTTTAATATTCGTTCTATTTTTCTTTACGTCAATAAGAGTTACTGATTTAAAGGGTCCAAACTGAATATCTTGCTTTAATTTGATTTTCGCTAATTGCTCACGGAACCTTTTGTTATTTGAGGATGACCATAATGGTTCAGTATTTTCTTCCTTTGTATTGTATCCAAGTGCAGTAGTTAATTTTCTTGCATAATCATAATCTTGCACCAATAGCCAATCCGTAGGAATCCATTCCGTTCCGTGAATAGTGCCTAAAATCCCTCCTGCCATTGAAGCAATTGTGTCTGTATCGGCATTCTTTAATCCAGCCAGTTCCAATATTCCGTTTGCTGGGTCGGCTGCATACTTGGAAGCCATATATAGAGAGACTAAAGTTGCAACTGTACCTGCCCCACGGACTGATTTATCGAAGCATTTTAAATTGTTTAATGTTTCCCAACTTTTATCTAACAAACCTCTTCTAACTGCCGTATAAGCGATTTCGAGTCCTTCTTGAATTTCTAATACAACCTCTGACCAACATTCTAAATATTTACCACCAAAATTTTGATCAGCACTTTCCCGCCATTCCTTATTATTTTGAACCTCAGGAAGTTTTGACCATCTATCTTTTGTTTGAAGTAGGTATGCAATCAATTCCCCATACCCTAATGCTTCTTCCTTACTTCTAACATAGTCTATAGCCCACGCATAAACGATTGCACTTAACAAAGCTCTTGGATGTCCATGTGTGGATATACCATTTAAGAAAACCTGTTTGGATAACTCCTCCAGATCTCCATCGCAATAAAAAACATGAGGTAATATTCTCATAGCAACGCCATTACCACCAGCATCAAAATAGCGCTTAATATTCTCTTTACTTTGTTTATCTTGTCTCCATGGCTGGTTTCCATTACTCCACGATTCAGCAGCTCTCTTTGTGGCACCACCTCCACCACGTTCATAAATAATCCAAGCAGGGAGTTCAATTCTCACAAAATGAGAGTACCAATTTTTATACTGTAAGCTCCTAGCAGTTGCAAAAATTAATTGCGTATCATCGCTATAAGATCCCGCAGTAATTTCTTCTTCATGCAAATAAAATTTTCCGCCACTTTTCCGCGTCCAATTTAAAAATGAACGCTGAATTTGTGCATTTCTCGAAACATTATTACTTCGATCCTCGAAAGCCCAGCCTAACGCATCTCCAATCATTGCACCTAGTAAAGACCCAAAGTATTTATCTTTTATATTAACTATACTTTCATTATTCATCTTCCTCACTCCTCTCTATAAAGCGTTTCTTCAGGCATCTGACCATTTCTTATCATTCCACTCCAACTGATATCGAATAAACCAGGGGCAATGATAAACCGAATATTATTGGGAACTTCATGAATGAAACTTAATCTTGATTTTTCTCTTCGTGCTTGCTCCCAATCTTTAACTACAACAGCTAATATGTCACTTCGTGAAATATTCTTATATATTAGCACTTCTGCTTGATCATCGGTAGGACAACAAGGTAACATTTTGGCAGTACGATACCTTTTTGTTTTTCCCTGCACCATTTGATTAAATAAACCCGAAAAACCTTCAGTACCACCTTGTATAAGGGTCCCTCTCTCAGCAGCCGCATTTCTGTGACAAAACAACGAGGTAGATAAAGTAGCTAGAAACGGATTTATAAGTAATATAACCCATTCATGGAACAAAGGATCTTCTTTAATTTGTCTTAAGTACCACGTATTCGGATATTGAACCGAACAGCAGACGTAGTCTTCCTTCCCATCTAAACGCAAAGGATCGTTTTTAGATAGTAATTCGATCTGATTGTCCATCTCTGTATTTGCAATTATTCCCGATTCATTTCTTAAAATACTAGGCAAGTTGAACGATTTAGTGAAGTGGCATAATCTTGTGATGTTTCGTATATCGATTATATTCTTAACCGTTGTCATAAATCTACCACCTACATTTGATAAAGTTCTGGATCTGTGGGGAGGAGCACTGTTACCTCACCAGTATATGAAATATACAGCTCACTTTTGGCTCTGGTCACCCCAACGTAAAGTAACTTTACTTCTTCATTAAGAGCTTCTTCAAAGTTATCCAATGCAGTTACGCGTTCGGGGGATGGCAATCGATTAGCTGTACAGAAAGGTAATATTACCGTATCAAATTCCAGACCTTTTGCTGAATGATATGTTCCGACAGAGACTCCAGGTCTAGAATTCCACACGCTCATTTCTTTTGAAAGTTTTTGGGGAGTGATACGCTTTTGCCTAATTTTATTAATAATATAATCTACCGTTTCTACGCTTCGTACAAGTATTACGATTGTTCTGGTACGGTTAGGAATAATTACATTTGCAATGTAATAATCGAGTTCTTCTTCCTCCGAAGAAAAGGAAATAAGCGCCGGTTTAGGACCTGATGCACGAGGAAAACTCGGTTCGACTAAATCTGTGTCTTCAGGAAAAAAGGGTTGTTCCGAGATGGCAAGACCTAGAGCAGCAATTTCTTTGGTATTTCGATAGTTTTGCGCAAACCGATATATTTGCGGATTGTTTAATCCAGCTGTTCGCCAGGACACACGGCTTCCATATATTTGTTGAGCAACATCACCAAAATAGGTGATACTGCCATCTGTCGGTATTGCTTTTGCCAGGGAGCGTAACATTGCTGGAGAAAAATCTTGTCCTTCATCAATAATAATATGGCGATAGTAACGAGGAGAAGTATCACTTTCAAATTCTTCATCCACATACCCCGCTAAATCTTCAAAATCATAACGTAAACCGGATTGTCCTCGAAGACGCATGTATTCATTAAAGACATAATAAAAGTATTTTCTGTTTGCTCTAGCAATCCAAGTACCAGCCCTTCCAATACGCTCCACCGCTTCATATTCTTTCAATGAAGTTATTCCGGTTTTTTGGAGCCAATGGATTTCCTCAACAAATACTTCTGCAGGTCTTTCTAAAGTTGAATTATCCGGATAAATTTTTCTAACATTCTCCAAGGCTTCATTTATGAATCTAATTTTCGCCCCTGAACTTGCAATTTCGTTCCATCCCATTTTATTTCGTCGACTTAAATAACCTCTTGCAAATTTATGATAGTTCCAAATATCGAGATTTCGAATCCCCTGCTCTCCTAGTGTTTGAAGATAGGTGACTAAAGTACGATTAAAGGTCACCAGCAATACTTTTTCATTACTACGACAATGCGTTTTAGCTAAATAAGCAGCTCTTAATATTGCCAGTGTCGTCTTTCCACTTCCTGCTGTACCGAGTATGACAAAATGCCCGATCTCCGGAAGGTACAAGACTCTTGTTTGAATGCCAATAGGATTAGGGATAGGCATTTTTATTACCTCCATAACTATTATCTGGTCAATTTCACTTCTGCACTCTAATAAAAAACGTTATTATACAAATAAAAACACTCAAACTGATTTAAATCTGTTCCGTTAATCATTTAACTCATCTTGTTCTACAGCCTTATCTTTCCCTAACTTTTGATCTGGTTCAAACAATAGTCTTTCAATAATTTTGAATTCTTTTATAGACTTCCAAAGTATAAGTTCATATAAAATTTCTAGTTCTTTATTTTTAGTGGAATCTGTTAAGATTTGAATTACGTCTTTGTTTTCACGATGAACAATCAAATAAATTTCTTTTTCTTTGCCTTCAACGTTACTAACCAAATAAATCACTGATAATCTAATGTATTTTTCATTTTCAGAATTTTTACTATAATTGAATCTACAATAAAAGCTATTATTAACAGAAACATGATGATATTCAACTAAGCCCTTTTCTTCTAGCTCCTCTGAAATTTTAAACTCTCTTTCAAGAGAACCCCCTAACATCGCCATTTTCTTTTCTTGATATGATGTCCACTCTATGTGATTTTCGCTTGTTTTAGTGAATAATTCAGCTAAAATTGCATTAACGGATTCGGAAATATTTTTAAAAGTCATTCTTTTTCTCCCCCTTATATAAACTTTTCTTCTCTCCACCGTCGGCGGACATACGTTTCAAAATCATATTTTTCCAAGTCTAAATGATCGACATGATCCGTAACAATAATTTGCGGACGATATCCGGCTGTGTCATGAATTAATTCAATTTCATCTAAAATTGTTGTATACATTTGTTCAACGTTCATTACATCTTTGTCTTTTCCCACCTGATCAAATTCGACTACTTCAAATTCATTTTTTAATGGTGGGAAATACACTTGGCTCGGCTGATCGATGAACAAAAAAGACGGCATTACAGAGTGGGGCTGAAGTGCGAAAAAATGAAGGAGCGATAAAAAAAGGCTCAGGTGACATGAAAGCCAATTCGCACCACTTCCCATTTCACTTAAATACACATTGGTTTTATTTTTTTGATCTTCATGGTATAAGTTGAACGTATTCAGTTCAAATTTTAATTTGGTCGGTCGATATTCTTCCTCGAAATCAAGGTTTCCAATGATCCGATTGATATTCGCATTTAGAAACGTCATGGCTTCCGCTTCCCGAACTCTTACATTGTAACCACTTAATTGACGTTTAACAGCCTCCATATCGCTGTCAAAATCACTTGCCGACAAATGAGCCAAACTGCTTCTTTGACTCTCGACAATGTCACAGTCTGAATCAATTTTAGCTTTGTAATAGATGATTTGCTCATCCAACCGTTTGTTTTCTTTTAAGTGCTTAAAGATTCCTTCGACTCTTTCAATTTCTCTACTGATTTCTTTAATTTCTTCCATCAGTATCCGCTTCTTTTTTTCCAGCTTTTTAATTTCATCCGTAAACGATTGGCTCTGCTCGCCAACGCCTAGAAGTTCTTCTTGCAGCCAATTCTTGGACCTTTGTAGATCCACCATCGTTTGATTGATGTGTTGATGAGGCTCCCCACATAGTGGGCAAAGATAGGCTTCCTTTTTGGGTTTTGAGAGCTCACCTTTCTGCTTTAACAAGTTAAGGCTATATTCATATCCCGTGCCATAATTTTGGCTGACTTCTAAATTTCTAATTTTAAGATCTAATTCGTGTTTTTCCTGGCGTTTGGATTCCAGCCTTTGTTTAAGTAAAAAATATCGTCTCTCAGCTTCCTCTGATAAATAACTTTCTCTCGTAAAATCGGGAAGATTTTTTCGTAGCTGCAAAAGCGTATGTACTGGGGTATCTTCATCCAACTGCAACCCTATTAAGGCATAATAATTCACAAAGCTTTTAATCAAACGCCCTCGGAGCTTCTCTACCGCCGTGGTGTAGCTTTGCCGATCCCGTTCATTTCGCTTTTTATCTTTTTCAAGTTCATCAAGTTGAAGCAACAACGAATAATATTTCTGATCTACCCAACCAGCAAAAATAGGAAATTGCTTAATGACATCTTCTTTTTTATAATAATCATCAAAGCGATAAAATAACGCAAACTTATTGGCGATAAGGTTTTGGTGCTGAAATAAGTATGAGGTCATACTTCGAACGGATGGGCGTCCTTCTTTCTTATTATTGTTATCCGACATATCCGAGACCTTCATTCCCAAGGCATCTTCCAGATCCATTTTTGCTTCTTCAACCGATACACTGATTTCATCAGTGAACAGATCCAGCGTAATATCGTTAATGTCAAACTCCTTGGTACTTCTTTGGACATACATCTGCTTACGACCATTGTCATCAAAGCTTTTTCTTCCGAGCACCAAATTCATTGAACCAATCTGAAAAACCGTAACAAAAATATAAGTGAAATTTGTGATGACTCCCTTAGGAATATACGATCTTGAACTCCCCATGCAGTAATCAATAATTTCTAGAAGGGCACTTTTCCCGCTTTTGGATTCGCCGGTGATGATGTTTAGTCCGGGTGTGAATTCAACTTCTCTACGTGTTCCTTCTTTATTTAACACGCAAATAGCTCTTACATATGCATTCAAAGATTGGTCACTCCTAACTTCCGAAAGATGTCAATACAAGAAGTTCTCGAAAAAATAACGCCTAAATAATGGGCTGCCCGATAATAAGATCGAAGGTCTGCTGCTTTCACTAATTTATAATCGACTTTATTCAGTAGCATTATCTGTTCACCAATGTCAATGTTTCCTTCATTGACAGCAACCACGATGGCTTGACTCGTCAATTCTTTGAAGTAAAAATAACGTTCCTGGATCCCCCCAAGTAAGATTCTGCTTTCGACATCATCTAAAAACATAGAAAAAATCGAACTTTTTTTATTAGCACGAAGTAAAAATTCTCGGGATGACTTATAAAAAATGACGGGGAAGACCAAATAAAGCAAATAAAATTCCGGTTGTTTCTTTCCATATCCGCTTAAGAAATGCTGCAAGATGGAACTCAGAAAAAACGGATTAAAGGACAGGGTTTGAATAGAGGTGAGATTTCTATCAACTATTTTTTCAGATTCCATGTTAATCCCCCATCATCGACAATAGAGTGTACGATTCCTTGCTGGAAAAAATCACGATTGGGATTAATGGATCCAAACGGCATCGCTTCTAACAACATAACCTCTTGAAAAAAATCTTGCGATTTTTCACAATGATCATCCGTACTACATTTTTTCTTAGAGAGTTTTCGCATTCGAAGTAGACGCGTATTTAAATCACTTTTGTACCCATAAATATCGTTCATGTAAATGGGATCATTATCGAAGTGCATCATACAAGTTTGATTCATTCGCCAATAACTGACAACCGCCTCTTCCACATCCTCCGTATCACATTCAATCTCCAGAATTTGCTTCACGAATTTTCTATTCATATAACCTTTTACATTCTTTGGCTTATCCTTAGAGAACGTGGAAGGCAATGGACGAGTTTGTTTCGAATGCTTATCTCGGATATCTGTCGCATGCTTTTTAAACTGATCATACGTGATCTCCCAGGTTCCATCATTTTCAGCTGGCTTCATTAATATGGAGCCAAGCAATTCATAAATGAAAGAATCTGCATGCTGATCTTCGATTAGTTTAAAGATAGAATGTTGCTTGATTTTAGCCTTACGCTTCATTACATTCACTTCGTTTAGTTGAAGTTCTACTTTGGCGATAATCTTCCGGACAATCTTTTCATCCTTTAAAAAAATGCCCGTATACCATTCTCTAAAGCCGCTTTCCTTTTTCTTAATCTGTTGTCCCTCATTTTTTAATAAAGTATATCGTTCATCTTCATTTAGCTCATTCCACGTATTAAAAATTGATTTTGAATCTGTAACAGAGGTTGAAACGAGAAGTAATTTTTTGTAATTGTCCATCTGTTCATGATAAGTCACCCAGTTTTTTAGCGAATTCCAAAAATCTCCATGGCGACTTGACAAATTATGTTTTTTTAGATGATTTTTAATCTCCATATTAACGGAAGAACCAGAGGATTCTATACTAATGTCACCGAATGTTTCGACATAAATTGTATCGCCAGGTTTTAAATCCAGACAGTGCTCCATGACAATTAAATAGTGAAATAAATCACCTAATTTGGTCTTCGTATCATCATTTTTCTGTCTTTCCAAATGCCATACCTCCGTTTGCAAATAGGAACCGGGACTATATTCTATCTAATCCTTCTGTTTCCAGTATAGGATAGATAGTTCATTTTTCCTAGTCCCGTTTTTCGACAAATGAAGGCTGTATTCACAATAAACACAAAAGCCGCAACGTTAAATCCGCTGCGGCTTTTGTGTTTATTAAATAGAAATAAGTTGCCATGCATGCCTTGCTGTATGATGATGTCTGCCATGTAATGGATTAAGCGAAACTCTTTAACTCTCCTTGGTACTTTGTATAATTTCATCTAAACTTATTATGTTTGGTTTTTCGGATTGCCTACTCCCGCTTACCTTGGAGTCTCCTAAATCAATTACATAAGGAATTATAGAAAACCTTTGAAATGGTATTTCTTTCGGAAAATCATATAATGGACCACCTGTTCGAAAGACTACATAATATGCTTTAGTAATTCGAAAATGACTGTTCTCAAAATTATTAAGATACGAATGCAGTTGGGCTATTCCTTTGATTAATATATCTCTACAGTTTTTCTGGTACACTTTACATTCAATCAAAATAGAGATATCTTTTGAAAAATCCATTAAATCCGTTTGCAGATTTTCTGTTTGGATTTTACTCAGAACTGGGTATCCGTTATCAAAAAGGTATAACGCCATTTCTTTCATTAGAATATCTTCATTTTTATTCCGGGTTGGTTCAGAGGAATCGATTAGACTCCTAATTCTGTCTTTGTCGTACCACATACATCTAATTTTAAATTTTTCTACGACTTGTTCAATAGATAAGTACTCATCAATTTGAATTTTCACTTTATGGAGAACATTTAAGATTTTCCCGCTGATAGTAATACAAATTTTTTTGAACTCAGGTTCACTTTGGAAAAACTTCTGACCAAATAATGCTGGAAGTAAATTAGAAGCCTCATCGTTAGAAAATGAATGAGGTTCATTAGCATCTTCATCACATGAAAATAATCTCAATTTTTTAGTTGGATTAAGACGTAAAATGAACCCTTCTATATAAATAAGATCAGCACCTAGAGATCTTCGGCTGAAGGCTAGATAGTTTCTATACCTCTGCATGCAAGTAATTTCAAAGTTATTAAGTTCCTCGATAAACGTATTTCCTTTCCCTTCAAACCACTCCTTACACTCATCCTTTTTCTTATATTCATCAAATTTGTTTCTAAGGAACCGAACTGCAATAATTATCGGATCTATCTCTAAAAATTTATCTCTATGAAACTTTTCATTCTTCAGCAAATTATCGAACCGATTAAATGAATATTCGTATTCATATTCGTATTTACTGGAAGTAATATCCTCAATGCCCGAGTAAATTTTTTTTTTCAAATACTCTTCTTTTGTTAATTTAAAAAATTGAGGAAATTGAGGAAGACGTAATTCAGTTGGAGAAGACGAAAGTTGATATAATTCATATAGAAAATCAATGGCTATTTCCTTTAATCCCTCAAGTTTTTGGACCTTTTTTTTCTTATATTGAACATATTTTCTATGTTCCATTCTAAATTCTTCAACAGCATTATTCATAATATTTTTTGTATATTGTTTTCCGATTAATGTTTTATGTACAGAAACTACTTCATACAAAAATTGTTCACCATCCAACTTCTCCAACTTCTTGTACATATCATCTATTTGGTTTACGATAATACTTGGTGATTGAAACATAATACATCCCCTGCCTACTCTATTTATTCTTTAATTCCTAATATAAATTGATTGATTGCTGATGTTCAATGATTTCTGTCTTATAAAAATTAAGTTCTCCGTTTGGTTATATACTAAAATGCCGCAGCGGCTTATCCGCTACGGCATTTTGTGTTTCTCCGCTTCCCATTGAAAGACTTGGCTCAAAAGGCTGAGCGCCATTTTACGGTCGCTTTCAGATCGTTCGTTTAATAACTCCACAAGGGTAGTCAACTCATCTTTTTGAAGCATCGGATCGATGTACCGAAATAACTCGTCCATCGTAATGCCTAATCCCAAGGAGACCTTCTCCAAGCTCTCCACCGTGACATTCTTTTCTCCGCGCTCGATAGCTCCTATGTAGTTGGTATGGAGACCTGAAACTTCTGCCAGTTGTTCTTGGCTTAGTCCCTTCTCCTTTCGAATCAACCGAATTCTGTTCCCCAGCTTCTCAACAAGCCTCATCATCTTCACCACCTCATAACCCAAGCTTATCGGAGTGGTGAACACTTATTAACACTCTATAAATGGTATTGACTTTAAAATCACACCTATAGATAATATGAAGTGATTGAAATATCCTGATTTAGGAAATGAGGATGCGGAGAAGAAGAGGAACACGGACAAAACTAAAATTCGTGTGCAGCGAAATGTATATTGGGGGGTGTTTTGATTCAGATTTGTCCTATGTAGCAAGTTCAAGCTCTATTGAGGTTAATTTTCTCAGTATGGCGTGAACAACATATGTCCCCATGCGCTCTTTAACAGAATCCTTGGGCGAACAAAAGGAATGAGAGGAATGACAAAATGACAAGACATTTTATAAGGAACATTATTTTTTTCATATCCATTCTAGCGTTGACTTGTTCCCTAGCCTTCGCAACATCCACTACGGTGAGGGCAGCGAGCGTGAAGGTAACGCCAAATGATTTTGAGAATTTAACGCTTATTGACCGGACGACGACCATGTTTCAAACGTACAATGCTAAACTGCGTTTTTTGGGTGAAGCCTATGTTGGAAAAAAAATAAAATTAGCCTTTTCAATCACTGGCGTTACTTCCAGGATCGGATTTGGATACAAGGCGATTCTTTCTGATGGGAGTTATGCTTCTAATGTATCCGCAAATATAAGTTACTTTGATCCCGGTGAAGTCCGGTACTATCCGGACAAAACGGTATACATTATAACAATTGATAATCCTAAGAACGCTAAACTGTTCAGACTTCAGTATGCGCTTGGTGTCGAACTGGAGTCTTCAGACAACGCCGATACGTTCAAAACCATTCCGATCACGACGACAACAAAGAAAATCTTCTTACCTGCAATTAAAGGCATCCCTTATTACAGCCTTAAAACGAATATGACGAAATCGAATGAAAAAAGCACCGTCACGATAACCAATGTGAGAATGGTGAAGTCGGAGAAACCATTAGCGGCTTCTCAATCCTTTTCACTTACGAATGGTCCAAGCAGTAATATAGCCTATGTTTTCACCATTCAGGCTAAAACAACCTTTAAACAAGATGAAGGCGCGTATGAACCCTGGGGCGCGGTCGAAATCCCAAATAAATGGAACGCTAGTTTTCAAGGAAGTAAAGAAAGCCTATTTCGTTCCGATTTTCCAATACGCACTTTCGCGGGATTATCTCGAAATGATACGTTTACATTTAATCTCCCGAAATCTCTGGTTCATACCACGTCTCCGGCAAATGTCAGTATTAATGGACATGAATTTCTTATCGACCTAAAGACGGGTAAAGCCATGGATAAACCAGCTCCTAAGTATCCGAATTTAACCATTAATCCCACGTTAGACATCAAAACGGGCATTGACGGAATTGGACGTGTGAATCGCTTCGATCTGGGCTTATCGTATGACCGTGATTATAACGATCCTGATAAATATTACTGTTATGATTTTCATTATGGTTTAGGGGGACTCTACAACACAGCGAAGTTCAATTTGAGTCGCAATTTTGATGAAACGATTTCACTGCATGATGGGGTTTTAAACTTCTATAGTAAAAATCCCGAAATTGACACGGATATCCATTCAATGACTTCAACCATTCCCCAAGCAAATTTGATTAAATCGATTGTCATCACAAAAGATATGCAGCCACAAGATATTGTCATTAATGTTAAGGGGGTTAAGACTTTATATTTTGCTTATTTTGGGAAATTAGATGCTAATGGGAGTGCCAATCTCGCTATGAATGATTTCCTTTTAGAGTAGACTTCATCTTACTTCCGTTAAAGTTTTACCGAAGTTTTCAATGGCTCTAAATCATAAAGGATGCTGCCGGTGACTGCACGTATGATGACAAAAACCAAACAATCATCGTAAAACTTAACACCCCGAGTGCGGGAAGAAATGTGTTAAATTGGCGAGTACTATATGGGGAGTACTCGCCTTTACTGTGGATGTCAAATGCGCCGATTACTATTTCCCTAGAGAATGGTTCCAGAAGAAGTCTGAAAACGCCGGAAAGAGGGTTATAGTAACCTACTCCGCAATAGCAGCTTACATGGCAATATCCCGTTACCCCTCGGGAATACATCATCGATATATCCACTTTTTTATCAGAATATCCTTAAAAAAGGCAGCCAGAATTCGAGTAACAGAACTGAGACAGTAATTTCTCATCAATTCTAGTCTTCTAGGGTTGTAATGCATTGGACAGAAGACACAACACACCGCAAGAACACTATTTAGTGAAATGTTGAAGAGCCAAGTGCATTAGCACCTGGTTCTTTTTGTAGCCTATTTAAGGCTCCATGTTTTATTACATATTAGACTTAGCTATATAAAATGATATAGTTTAATCGGGATGAAAATATTTACAATTCAACTAAGTGAACCATTAAATGAGGAGGAACTCCATTGTCTTATAGTTTTAAAAAGATTGAATCAATAACAGAAAAACAAAAAAGGGATATTCTTACACTCGCACGTAGTAACGCCGAATTTATTGGAGTGTATGTAGTCAATAGTGATTCTCCGTTTTATCCCTATATAAGTGCCCTTGAACATGCTAGAACACGCTATTACCTCGAGTGGTTAGAAAGTACGGGTGTAGAAAAAACTCATTTGATTATTGCAGAGAATGTAGAACAAGAGATCATTGGATATTTACTTTATAATTGCGATGCTTCACATACAAAAGACGTCTCTATTTGTAGTACAGTTGTGGCTGAACAGTATCGCAACAAAAAAGTGCTCACAGAAATGCTTGAATTACTCAAATCAGAGTCAGATAGTATAGTATTGACATGCTTTAAAGATAAGGTTGAACTTTATAAAAAATTTGGATTTAAGCTATTGAGCCATTCAGAAACACAGATTGCAATGATTTTTGGTAATTATAGCGGGAAAGGTGAGATTTACGGTGTAGATGATGAAGTGATTAAACGTGAGGTACGTTATATTAAGGATGATATTAAAAAAAAATTAGGACTCTCATTTAATCACCACGATGAAATATTTCGTTCCAAGCAAATGAATGAATGTAATAAGGCAGAGAAATACTTCAGCAACCAAAGAAAAAAAGGACGCCGATGACAGTCATTAGTAACGATTCATTCATTTGAAAAGAGCAAATTATATTCAAATTAAAAATCCCATAAGAAAAGACTCCACCTCAATTATTTAAATGAGTTTGGAGTCTTTTTCATTAGAGAATGACTTTGAATTTTCTTTATCTTTTAAATGTTCGTAGTTTCCCATTGTATTAAATATTCGGAAAGTTCAGCCGCTGAAACGTTATCGCTGTTCCCACTTAGTATTTGATTTACTCTTTGAGTTTCTAAACCTGTATATTGAATTAATAGTTCTTTAGCTACTCTAGCCGCTTCTATTTCAATATCCCTTTGATCGTAATTTAATTGGTTTTGCACTTCCATTATTTCTGCTGTAATTCTTCCTTGTTCGAATTGTTGTACATGTACATATTCATGCGCGATTGCATTGAACACAAAAATTCTAGCGATTAGTTCCATGGTATGAGGGTTGTGCATCCGATGAGAAAAAACAGCATTTAATCTTTCGACTATTGATTTTACGTATAATTCAATTCCTATTATTTCTCTATATGAGGGTGTAAATAACAACGCTCCAAAAGTGTCTTGTACTTTGTAATTATCGGCACCAATTTGATGATCCGCTGTTGTAATTGAATATTGCTCTCTTGTACCTCCAATATGTAATTCATTTCTTAAAAATCCAACAAGTTCATTAAAGCTTTCATGTTCAATAATTTCATTAATTAGCTGTTCATTTATTTCATCCCCAAATAATCCCATTAAAATCCCCCCTCCATGTATAATCTTATTTAGGATTATTATAGAATTTATTGGGCGAAATATCCAATCCGATTTCTATCCTGGCGAAATCGAAATGAAAATTCTCTCCTGTCTGTTCCAGAACGAAAAATATCGAAACATAGTTACATTTTGATATAATCTACGTCACCAGCATCTATTTCCTTTTATTTCAATTAGAAATGAGGCTGAATAAACGGATAGGAGAGGGATGTATCAGGAGGTACGCATGAGGGTTTGCAAAAGTGGGGTTAGCATTATGGGGATGAGTCATGAGTGAAAAAGATGTTGATATAAACCGGAGCCGAGACTTCATATGTAGAGAACCAAGCGCTAATACGCTTGGTTTGTTAATTTATACGGTTTGCCTAAGCGCGGAAGGATCGTGAATGGCAAATGGGTTTAAACTCTTGCCACGATTCACATAAGTGACCTTCTCATACGCCCTTGCCAGATCCACTAATTCGATTCGCTCCGCCTCTCGAGCTAGCGCATTTTTTGCGCCTTGACGAACCAACGACATGATGGAATTCATCGCACCGTTTGTGGCATACATAAACCGCTCGCAACAGGTTTCGTCCGCCAAATCCGATGTCGATTCGAATACTTTTGCCACTTGCTTATCAATTTCGAACATGAGGCGTTGAAATTCATTTTTTTCCCCACTTGAACCATATCCAAAAGGGGTGATTTCTTTGCGATTAACACGACGACTGAGTTGCGGATTCACATCCAGTACTTCGTTGGATGAATCAAGACCAAAGAGAATGAAGGGGATGTTGGTCTCGTTCATCAGTGACTTGAACCAATCGGATACTCCTAGCATAACCTTCCTACGGTCCCGATCCACAAAATGCTGAAACTCATCTAGCATAACAAGTTGAACCTGGTTTTGCTTGATTAAGGTCGTAAGCCGCTTATCTTTTTGCGCCACGGTCCCCTTATTCGGATACGGGTCGCCCAACTCGGTGAGCAGTCGCTCCGTTAAAATGGTATATCGAACAGGATACGGGATACTAATGTGAAGGATGTTTTTGGTTGAGCATTGGATCCCCTCAACAACTTTGCTCGAGACTTTGCTATGTTGCTCGATATACGTTTTAAACAATGTTGTTTTGCCGCTTCCTGTTTCACCTGTAATAAGAAGTGAAGCAGGGTTAGGTGAATAGAGCGAGGTTTGATGCACCTCTTCGATTAAATCCATCGTTTCCTTGAATCGCGGATAAATCACTCGGATACTGTCAACAAATCTGAGCTTTTCCAAATTTTCAATTTTCATTGGTAATGACCTCCCAGTCTCCATTCATCTCGTTTTCCAGTGCTTTAAAAGCCTTACTTTCTTGCAATGCAAGGTTATACTCTTTTTGCGCACCTTTCTTTGCTTCTTTCTCAATTACTTGAGCGGAAGACAACTGCGTTAAGGCAGCAGCTCGAGGTCCCTTTGTCAGCTTCATTTGCTTGGCAAGATCCTCCAAGAATTTTTCTTTCGCCTGTGCAAGTGCCAACATATTGATGTTACTTTTGGATTGTCGCAGTTGCTTCAGGATACATTCATGGCTGAATTCAGTCAGTCCTTTGGAGTAATCCTGATTTGTATTGGGCA
This sequence comes from Paenibacillus phytohabitans, assembly GCF_013141775.1. Taxonomy (GTDB): domain Bacteria; phylum Bacillota; class Bacilli; order Paenibacillales; family Paenibacillaceae; genus Paenibacillus_AQ; species Paenibacillus_AQ phytohabitans. The sequence continues at coordinate 127,309 of NZ_WHOB01000097.1, read as the reverse complement.
CTTCCAGATACCGTTTGTGTTCCTCATCATACACGTGTATTTTGGACATATCCAAAGGGTCATATTTAAATCTCACCGCCGATTCTCCTTTCTTGATTAATCTTAGCTTTAGGTCTTGAAGCTGCTCGGATGTGTAGGACATGTGCTTATACTGAATGCCGATTCGCTGAATGGTTGCCCCCTCTCTTAACTTTCCCAAGATAATATTCCAGTTTGGGATTGAACTCAGTAAAGGTGGAGCCCCCCAATCGATGATTCCTTGCCTCCACAACTCACTTGGAGCTCCTTTGGTACCACGATGAAACTGCAGTAGATATTGGTCAATAATCCACTGATGTAGGAGTTTAAGGAAGGCGTAATATCCTACAATCGCATTTTTTTGTGGGTTATAGTCTTTCTTGTCTACAACGTTAGAGAAGGTTGTTCCTGGTGTTTTGTGCAGAAGCTGCTGATTAATGGTTCTAAACGTTCGCTCCACTGAACCTTTGTACCACGGCTTGCGTGGAGGACAATAATCAGGAACGATCCCTAGCTGTGCACATGCATCTTTGAGCGAATGACTTTGAAATTCTTTACCGTTATCCATCCGGAGTACTTTAGGAACACCAAACATGTCCCAAGTACCCTGAATTTCCGGATAGAGCTCTTTCACGTATGTTTTAGGTGACATGGCGTGAAGGAGGCACTGCATGACCGATACGTAGGAAGGCGCATGAAATGCAACGTAAATGCCTACAATCGCGCCGGTTGCTTTATCAACCGCTTGGGTAAGGTACGGTCTCCCAAGTGGTAACCCCGTTTCGTCATCGACAACAAATAAATCCAGTTTTGTATGGTCAATTTCCAGAACATCGTAGGGCTGTTTGGGTCTTTGAAGAACCGCTGCTGCCCCCAATTTATCAAAAGCCTGCTTTTCACCTTCGCGTTTCACCATCATTTCGTAAGGGTCCTTCTCTTTAATACGCCTTGTAATGGTGTTGTACGATGGGATTTCAAGCCTATCTTCCACATCTCTAATGCGGTTTTTCTTCTCAATTTCCACCATGACCTTGGCATGAATATCTTTTGCCGATATTTTTTCACGCTTCGCATACACCGTTTCGATACAGTGATCAATAATCTCCTCTATCGTCGAAGATAGTCGAGTACCCACTCCTCGGTTTAAGGTATCAGGAACCAGCGACGTAATATCTTGTCCGCTATCCTGAAAGATGTTAAACCATCGCCTAAGGGTGACGGGCGTAATCTTTACTCCTTGTAACTTCAGCTCGGACACACGCTCTTCTAATTTGGGCTGCAGATGTTTTCGCCGAACGTCCAATAAGGGCTTAATGGCATCATAGCGTATTCGCGCAATGTTCTTATGCGTCTCAGAGAGCATCGAAAAGTCGATCACGCGATTTTCGCGAATCCCAAGATGGGTGAGGTCTGTTGAAGATCCTGTTACCTCAAAGGTAACAGTTCCTTTTTCATACAGCGCCATCAGATCTTTCTGATTCATTAGGACTTCATTATTTTGTGATAAGTCCTTAATGATAAACTCACCAGGTAGCTGCTCCTTCATAATTTCAAATACAGCACCCTCTTTTAAAAACCGCGTTCCTTTGATAAGGGAAATCACTTGCATTATTTTGCTCCTCTCTTTTTATGTTTTCCTCTAAAATTGTAAAACCGATCAAGGTCTCCAAGTAAAATGACGACATCTTGAAAAATGTTAATCGACTCTCTCGTCTTCCTTGATCGGATGGGTCCAGATAACACCGCTTGGACGACATCACTGAAGCTGGCATGATGGTATTGCCGATGGAGCTCATGCTGGGTTAAAGGAATCCATCCTTGATTTGGTTCAGGCTCATACTCACAAACGACGTTCAATTGGTTAATTAAGGAATCGACAGATTCGGGGAAAAATACGCGCCGCCCGAAACCATCTTTTTCAGGACCATGTTCCATGGGGATCAAACCTGCTAGAGTAAGTTTCACGACCATTTTGAGGTGGATACCGAGTCTTGACGCCACTTCTCCCGTTGTGATAAGCCTTGCCCTTTTTTCCGCCAGTTTCTCAACTTGCTCACGCTCGACGAGTGTAATTTTCTTCGTTCCATACCATCGTTCAGTACATTCTAGCCAACCCATTTTTAGAAAGTTTTCGATATGGCTATCATCACATTTTAGAATGTGCCTTCTAGCATATAGAACGGAACAGTACTTTCGCTCTTTATTCTTAAAAAGAGGTAGCATGCGAACATACTCATCGTTACTTTGATTATGAAGGTCAAAGTACAGTTTACGATGAACATGAAAATTTTCATCTGCAATCAGGCGGTCTAAAAGCTCTCGTTTGCTTCTCCTTGAATAATGTGAACGATGAGCCACTTTCTCAAGTTCAATCTGCTCAACAATATGTTGAAACTGAACAGATGGATTCGTGAGTAACTCATGTGCAATCGTCGACAATATCAAAAACATATCCCCGTTTCTCTTTCCTCCCTTCAAGTTGTAATGAAGACGCTCCTTACTCACATCAACATCAGGAGGATAAAGCTTTGCGAGCGGCACGTGGTCGAGTAGCTTCATAAACAAATGTAGCCCGATAAAGTACTCCTTGGCTGTAAGCGTAACGGCGCCTTCAATATCAACAAACCTTAGTTCTCCTATCAAGAGTCTTTGAATGACATTTTGCGCTGCTACAATACGCGAGTCAGGTTTCATGGTATTCATGACCTTGGCAAAATTACATCCACAATTACAACCACCTCCAATTAAACTATCGATTGAAATTTCACGTTGACAACAAGGACATCTTTCCATCAATTGCACCTCATGTTTGAGGCAAACGCCTACATAGCAAATATCCCAAGCTAAACGATGATACCCCTTCTCCTCTAAACAACGTGGGCAGTATTTGACTTGCTTTCGATAGTAATGCTGCTGTAGCTGGTAAAACGAAGGGGCACTACCAGCAAAGAGGAGTGAGTCAATTGATTTAACATGCGCCCTTCTAAATCCTCATAGCCGTTTTCGTTTAACAAATCGACTATTCTTTGCTGCCACTGTTTGTCCGGTTTGAAATAATTCATCGTCCCTCGATAATCAAAGTAATGCTTACCTTGATGAATTAGGGTTTGCAGGGTTTGATGACCATTGGCTTTGACCATACGCAGGGCTAGACTCATAAAGCTTTCATCCGGAAATGCAACTGGCAAATACTTAAGTGACATCCCAGCCCTCCTACTCTATTCTTTTGTCAGAATTTTATGACTGCTGTAGTTTTTTGTAGCTTGTCCCTTCTGACACTTTGATCATAGCTTGGAAACTCTTTTTTCTTAGAAAATTAAAAAAGCACCTTTTTTAAAGACAACAAAAAAAGGCGTCAGATCAACGCCTTTTTGATTTTGAATTAAGCTCTGCTTAATCGATTTGTTTATGTTTTTTGTTTCGACTGATAATCCGATTAAGTTCTTCTAAAATTTCACTTATTGTTTTGCCGACTCCATGGGGGTAAGCTACCATCGCTTTCCTAAGCTGCCTTATGACCTCCGCAAAATCCTCCATCAGCCCATCATCCACATCAAATCCTTTATCCGCGTCCTTCCTGTGAATATCCGCTTGCTTCGAAATTTGATACAACTCATCTAACACACTTTGGATGTGACCGATGTCTACCTCCTTTAAAATCTTTGCCAACGTTCGCAAGATTTTTTTTATATCAGCTTCATCTGCTTGGTCCTTTAAATCCTTGAGTCCCTTCCGATACGGACGAATATCAAATTCTGGCGAGCTAGGCGTAGGGGCGGGTGTCATTTGATTTTCGTCCCATTCCAAATCTTGCAATATATCCTCTACTCTAATGTTTAGTTTTTTCGCCATCATCAGCAGGGTTTCAAGGGTAAGCGAAACATCCCCATTGATAATCTGCGAGAGCGCAGATGAGGAAATCCCGAGTATTTCTGCAGCGTCTTTCTGCATCAATCCCTGTGCAGCCAACTGCTCTTTTACATTTTGACCGATCGCTTTTCGCAGCGAATCATACGTACCAAATAAATTCATCTGAGGAATGGAGGTATTCAAAAAAGAACAATCCGTATCATCTTTTTCCAAAAATTCTTCAAGAGGCACATCCGTCCGTAAGTAGTGCTCGATATGTATAATCTTCGTAGGCAGTTCATTGGCTATAGAAGGAGACTCGGGATCCAGAGTACTCGGATATTCCACATACCATCCCTTGTCTTTAAAATGCTTTATAAACTCTTCAAACGAAACCATTCTCCAAATTCGCCTTTGTCCCATGTTACCCCTCCCAATATTTTCTATGATTCTATCATTATCACTATTTTCGAGCAATTATAAACGCAAATAAAAAGACCTCTTAAGAGAGATCCTGATACGCTAAATGGATTTCAAGTTCATGGCTATCGATGATGTACTTTTTAGTTAATCCCTGAAAAGCATCGTGCAATTTACCTGCTTTAAACCAGCCTTGAATCATGGACTTTGAAAGATCATATTTTGAGCAAGCTTCATTTATGCTTAGGTAACGTTGCTTTACCTGTTCAACGGTAGCCGGATCATAGTAGGATATTCTTCGTTTACCGGAAGTGTAAAACAGCTCTTCGCTAGGTTGGAGAATCCCTGCATCCTCCAGCTTCAAGAGAGTATGATAATCCACATTCAAGATCCGCCTGGCTTCATCTTTGGTGTATCCCTTTTGATTGCGTCTTCGGCGAAGCAATAGCAAATGACATGTTTCCTGTTCTTCTTCGGAGAAGATAGCATCGGTAAACGTTCCTTCTTTATGGGGGCATTTGGGCTTGATTTCTCCTAAGACAATCCATTTTACCAGTTCCACAAGTTTAAGTTTGTAGGGCTTAAACTGTTTTAACATGTCATACATGTTCTTTCCTTTACAGCCTACCTCATAGGAACCTCGAATCGTCTCTAAAAATGTCTCAAATTCTTTTTCGCATAGATAGTACTGACTTTTATGAAACTGGTATAACGTTAAGAGCCCCTCATTTATAAAATCATTGAGATGGACTTTATCACTAATCCCTAAGCGATTTGCTGCTTCGGCACGTCGAATGTATCCAAGACTCGGAACTTCCCGATCGATGACTGTAAACAGCGAGGCTGCACATGCGACTTTTGATGCTGATTGTGGTTTTTCCGGCAATCGTTTTGCCGGTTGTTTAGATGCAGTGGGCACAGGACACCAGCGTTGCAATTGGAGCAATGGAATGAGTTGTTTAGCTACGGTTTCAAGCCCAGGTTCGTTTTCCATTTGCAAGCATGCGTTTAGTTTAGGCGCCCTTTGTTTAGGTGACAAAGCATTTAAACGATCTAGTGCATGTTGAAAATGGATCGGGAAATTCACAAACAATTGATACACATTCGTGTGCAAATGATGTGAATTCACATTATGATGCTGAAACTGTTTAATGGATTTAAAGGCTTGCAAGGTGTATCTGGAATCCAAGATACTTGGACATCCTTGTAAAAAATGATACATCCGATCGGTTAACGTGAGATAATCATTGAATTGGATTCCTTGCAAAATAGGTGTTTTTTCGGAGTCAGTTTTTCCAGTACCGATTAACGACTGCATCCACGCTTGAGCCTGTAAACTGAGTGTATCCGAAATCAATTGCCCCTTAGCCGATGAAAAACGTTCTCCACAATGCGGACATTTTCCAATAAGGAAAGTATCAATCGTTATTTTTTTCTGACATTGAAAACAGCAATGTGTCAAAAGCTCCTTGTGTTCTAAACAGAGCGTAACCGGTTCAAAGTTCCATAGCGATTGGTGATACAGCCCCTTCTCTTTAACGCAGGAGACACAATATTTCGTGGAGTTTCGCACCATTGCCTTTTGTATAAATACGGAGCCATATTTTCTTTTCCACGCATTACTTGAGCGACGTTCCAGTTCATCAACAGATTTCCCAGTCCAAGAACTGATGGTTTCCAGTGCACGCTTATGAAAGAGATTGTTACGAATGTCTGCACGACTAGCTTCCCAATCCTTTGCAAAACCATCAATATTGCCATAATAATTAGTATATAGGAGACGAAGCACATAGCTAATCAGACTCTCTCCTTCCTTTAAGTCAAACACGATGTTCATTTAATTTAATTTTGCCCCTCTTCTTATTGGATGTAATATTCTATGTATGTAAGCCCTTGTTCATCACTTCGCTCTTTATCTTTATTGGAACGCATAGAAGAGAAATTTAAAGCCAACTTTCAAGTTAGAAAGTTGGCTTCTCTAATTTAACACTTTTAATTGGGGAATTTTTCTGGTACAAAATCACTCCCCGACTCGTTTTAGTTTCTGAGAATTAATAGCTTTTAGAATAATGGTTGTATCCTTATTTACCAAATGTACTTCCTTAGGGGTAGTTATTACAGGACTACTTTTTTTTTCTGATTGGGTGATACTTGATAATTTAATCTTTGGTGGTTTTAAAGCAGTTCTGTTATCCAAATAGTCAATGATTTTTTTAGCGTTGGACTTTGTCTCTTCATCCAAATGAGCATTATCATTAATAAGATCTATAATTTTTCTAAGTGTTCTTCCGTTGGTTTCATGATGCTCGATTAAATACTCCGCTTTTGCATTGACGCTTAACAAAGAATGCAAGAACCAAAAAAACAACAAATCATCATATTTATAATCGCTGCAATAATCATCATAAATAACATTTGTAGCACCGGCTGGTGTATAGCTAGCTTCTGTTACGTAGCTTTTAAACTCACGGCGCACTAAATCATATATACCTTTATAATTCTTCATGTAATACACCTCCCGTTGAAACATAATATACAGTTAATCTAATATTAGAATAATTTGTAGCGAAATTATTAATGACGTCTGAACAACTTGGGCAGGGAAAAAGATCTGTATATATATCTATTTCACCAGAAATATTGAAATCTCCCCGAAAAAGCTTATGCAGATATTCAATTATTTTCGACTCACTATCGACATTACGGTTTGTATATCCAAATTCCTGGGCTTCTTTCTGTTCTTTAATTGTAGTTGTCTGACCAGAATATATTTGCCGTGCTTTATTAACAAATTGAGTGCTGTAATAAGGTTTTTCATTAATAGGACAGAACTTAAAATTGTATTTATTCAACTTATTCAATCCGCTGCTGTCAAGTCCTTGAATTTTACTATGTGACATTAAAATCATATTATTGAATTCTTCACGTCCATCAATTTTCATAATTGCAGCTCCAAAATTTCCTTTAGTAAAGGATTGCAATTCATCCGGTTTTAGTCCATAAGATTTACTTATTAAAGATAAAAGAAAACCCATGTAAGCTCGTTTAACCTCATAAAGCATGACCCCAGTTGATTTTGAATGAAACAGTTCCAAAGTATAGTTCATATTATTCACCATCAATTTATTTTTTATTATAATTCTACCATAATTCGGAAAGCTTATTTAGTGCACAATTACATTGATCCTTACAATATTTTTAACGCCTTGGCTACAACCATTATCAATATATCTGAGAATTTATGAAGCTATTTATCAGTAATTTTGGAAAAACGCTGTAGGATCAAGGGTTTTACACTCGCTACTTATCATTTATTTTGAGTTTTTTATCATTTCTTCTGGGAATAGGGACCTCAAATTGCCCGTTATCATCGCTGTGGGAATGAAAAATGCAAAAAACGCCCAAATTCGGCGTTTATCAAATGAAGTGGGAATTTTCTGTTTTTCATAATAAGAACAAAAGTTCGTAAAATGTCTTTTTATCATCACGTGTGGGAATAGCCCTTGATTTATAAGGGTTTGCGGGCATTTTTTTATCATTTCTTATGGAGCTATTATCAAAGTGTGTGGTGACCGACAACCGGACAGCAGTACGTAGGCTGGTACAAGCAGTAATGTTACCGTGAGTGCTGTTTCTCTCGTGAAGCGGCAGCGGCGCAGAAGAAATAAGATCACCCCGACATAAACCGCAACATGCATTCCCGAGATCGCCAGAATATGAGTCAGCCCCAGCTGTGAGAACTGCTTGAAGGTCTCCGGGTCCAGATCCTCCTGGATACCGATGACAAGTCCCTTCATATACCCGGCATGCGGCTCCTGGAATAAGCGCTCCATCTCTGCACCGAGGGTGGCGCGCATCCTATCATTCCAGCGCAGAATGCCGGATAGCTGCCACGATGCCGGAGGGGCAATCTTTACGCTGACTGTTCCGCTCCCTTTTAACAGCCAGTGGATTTTCTTCGTGAGCAGATAAGCCCGGTAATCGAATCCGCCGAAGTTACGCGCTATCTGCGGCTGTGCCAGTTCTCCTTCAATGACTACCCGGTCTCCCCGCTGCCATAGGGCAGCTACAGCGATTTCGCTTTCTTCCTGAAGCTTGATTTGAACGGCAACAAGCTCCCCTTTTGCTTCTGTTTCAGCTTCTGCTTCTGTTTCAGCTTCTGCTTCTGTTTCAGCTTCTGCTTCTGTTTCAGCTTCTGCTTCTGTTTCAGCCCCTACTTCTGCTTCTGCTTCAGCTTCAGCTTCAGCTTCTGCTTCTGCTTCCGAATCTGCTGCTTCTGAGTTTCCTAGTGTTTCTGCATCTGCATCTACTGCTGCCCCTGCCGCTACCACGACAGCTACTTTTTCTTTTGTAGCTACTTTAGCTCCCGTTTCTACATTCGCCGATGTTTCGGTCTCATGACTTCCCTGCCGCTCCACTCCGATCCGTGACAGCTTCACTGTAAAATCAACCCGGTCCCCGTCCCGCTCCACCGGGGAAGCAATAACGCCTGCGGCTGTAACGTTAGCCTCATTCAGTTCGTTTGCCGACCGCCCCAATTGCTCCGGCAGCAGGCTCACGTTACGCGCCTCACTCCACTCCCAATACAGGACTGCCGCAGCAATCGCCAGCCCGAACACAGCAGCCGTTCTCCAGCGTATGCCGCCGCTGACCGCCCAGATTGCAGGCAGCAGCAGTAGGCCTGCGAGGTAGAACAGCAAGCTGCGGCCGGAAAACATACAGCCTGCCGTACTTCCGGCAATCCAGCAGATCGTGAAGCTTAAGAGCGGCCTTCTGTTCATCAGCATTTCTCCTTTAATCATGGATCTATTCTCTTCTTCCCGTCAAAATGGAGCTCTTTTCCAGTCCCGCTGCCGCAGCAACGACAAAGAACCCCTGCAAACGCAAACACATGCGTAAGCAGAGGTTCTTCCCCTGAAGATCTGAAGCTATCCATAACACTAACCTGTCCCTATTCTGTGTGGTGACGCAAGTCCTCCGATATACTGCCGGTTATTCCGATACCGAGATCATCGTTTCCTTCGGCGGCTCATAGTTCTCCAATTGGCGGAACACAATTCCTTTGGAGGAGAGCATGGCCTCCACCTTCTCCATATCCTTGCGGTACGGACGCAGATAGACAATCTCTACAATCCCGCTGTTGGCCAGCATATTGGCACAGGTCCAGCAAGGTTCATCCGTGACGTAGACGGTACTGCCTTCCCGGTCACTCCGGTCTGTGAACAGCAGCAGATTCTGCTCAGCATGGATCGTACGGATACAGCGCTGCTTCTTCACCATGGTCTCTACGCCGTCAATGATCTCCCGCTCATATTGCTCGGAGACCATACAGCCTGCTTCCGAGCAGTCCGGAACACCCATCGGTGCGCCGTTATAGGCGGTGCCCAGCAGCTTCTTGCCCTGCACCAGCACAGCACCGACATGACGGCGGGGGCAGCGCGAACGGGTGGAGACCATGCAGGCAATATCCATGAAGTATGTATCCCAGTTCTTGCGGTAAGCCACAGTCATCAGCAATCTCCACTTCCTCTTAGATAGTTGTTCATTATTGTAACATAATGCAGCATTCTTTCACTATACAGCTTATCCTAACACTAGCCTGCCAGCCGTTCTCATTCAGCATCATGCTGCGTAAACCGCAATTGCTGATAGAAACGTCGATTCTGGCGTTAAGCTCAGTTTCCGGCAGGCTCAAGCTTGACCTGTTACTGTTCCTTTTCCTTCTCTGGACTTAACTGTATTCTGTACAACTAAAAAGACTGAAATTCGGATGAAAATCAGTTTAATTGTATTCCGTACACTTATATCACGATCTGCAGAGCTAAAATCGCCACACAACGTATTTTAGTTGTACGAAGTGCAACTAACTTTAAAAAATTAGTAGTTTTACAGTTTTTAGTTGTACCAAATACACTTATCTGACTGGCGGAGCATACGGTTGGGCATTGCGGGTAGACTCGAATCCATCAGATAACTTTGTGTAACAACAACCCGGTAATTCCCTGCCAATTGTAGTGTATACAAGCTTCAGTATGAATGCTGCCGCCCGTTCGAATCATCCAGCGGGTCCTGGACTCAAAATGCCACCAGCGGCTTCAGCTGCTCCAGCAGCTTCGGCCCGATCCCCTTGACCTTGCCCAGATCGGTCAGGCTGCGGAACGCTCCCTTGCTGCTGCGGTACTCGATAATCGCCTGCGCCTTCTTCTCCCCGATACCCGGCAGATCCATCAGGGCTGCGGTATCGGCAATGTTCACGTTGACCCTGCCATCAGCAGCTACTGCTGTAGCTACTGCTCCTGCGGCACCAGCTGCTTCAGCGCTCCCAACTACTCCAGCCGTCCCGCCACTTGCAGCGCCCTCGTTTCCGGATGCTCCTGCCATCCCACCACCTACGCCGCCACTTCCCTCTGCTCCAACATTCCCTCCATTAGCGGCTCCACTCCCAGCTACTCCTGCGATCCCGCCACCAACCGCCGCCCCGGCCTTACCGTTCGTATTCCCGTCATCCCCACCTGCCGCTGCCCCGGCTGTCCCCACCGGCACAGCACTTCCGGCCGCTGCGGCCTTTGCGTCTTTCCCGCCTGCACTCCCGCCCTCACCGCCAGCTGCTGCCAGGGCTTTGCCACTCCCGGCACCGCTACCACCAATAGCCGCTGCCCCTTCAGCACCACCGCCACCCTCTTCACCACTCTCCCCTGCCGTTCCCGCGCCGCCATCCGCCACCCCCAGCGCCTGCGCCATCCCGGCGTTCAGGGTCTCCCACCCGGCGATGCCGTTCTCTGCCCTGTGGTCTGCAGCCCAGACCAGGCCGCCGCCCAGCAGCGCAGCGGCAATGGCGCAGCCGATCATTCTTTTGCCCATGAAGCTGTCCTCCTTCAGTAAACTGGAATTTTATTCAAAAACAAGTTTAAAACCTGTCATTTGTCCAAGACTGCCGTGCATACATTGAACGAAGAGTATTCCTGTAAGCCCAGAACCCAGCAACATTAGAAAGGAGGTAACCACAGGATGAAAGTGGGATTTATCGGAACAGGCAGCATGGGCGGTCTGCTCATCGACACCTTTCTTCGTTCGGGAGCCCTTGATCCGTGTGATGTGCTGGCCAGCAACCGCAGCCCGGGCAAGCTGAGGGAGCTGAAGAAGCTTCATCCCGGAATCACTGTATGTTCGGGCAACATCGAAGCCGCGTCCGAGAGCGATATCGTGTTTCTGTGTGTCAAACCTTTGCAGTTCAAAATGTTAAGCGATGAGATTGCCCCTTACCTGCGCAGCGAGCAGATTGTCGTATCCATTACTAGTCCAGTTCAGCTGTACCATCTTGAATCCGTACTGCCCTCCAAAATTGCCAAGATTATTCCCAGCATCACCCATTCCGTCAAAAGCGGGACTTCTCTGTGCATCTTCGGAAGCAGATTAAATAAAAAAGACAGGCTGGTCCTGCTCCGGCTATTCTCATGTATTGGTGTTCCTGCGGAAATCCCGGAGAGTCATACGCGGATTGCCTCTGATTTCTCCAGCTGCGGCCCGGCGTTCATCAGCTATTTCCTGGAACGGTGGATCGAAGCGGCTGTAGAAGCAACCGGCATTGATGAGGCCCTGGTCAGCCGTCTGGCCGGTGAAATGCTGCTTGGTACAGGCAAGCTGCTGACAGAAGGCTCCTTCACCCCGCAGGGGTTGCAGGAACGGGTTGCCGTCCGCGGAGGCATTACAGCGGAAGCGCTGAACCACCTGCGCACGAGTCTGGAAGGGGTGTTCGAACGCCTGATCACCACTACGCATGACAAATACGATGAAGATGTGGAAAAGCTCGACGAGCTGTTCGGGCGCAGTAGCATCGTCCAGAGCCCACTTGACCGCTAAGGCAGCTGCGGCGATAGCCTTCTGCCAACGTCCATTGCCATAGCTTATTGCAAGGGCTGTATGCCTTGCCATCGTCCTTCTCCTCTTGCCATGCCGCCTTAAGCTACGCTCTGCCTCTCCGTTCTCCGCTTCCGGTGAACTGCCGGAAACCAATAAAACCCGCAGCACGGAGTCATCCGTTGCTGCGGGCAATGTTGCGTTCTTCGCTTAACCCACTACTATATTTACCAGCTTGCCGGGAACGGCAATAATTTTACGTACGGTTTTGCCTTCGACGGCTGCCTTCACGTTCGGCAGGGCCAGTGCATGGTTCTGCATATCTTCCTGACCCATATCCATAGGGATCAGTGCGCGCTGAACGATTTTACCGTTAACCTGCACGACGATTTCCACTTCCGCATCTACGGTCCAGGCTTCATCATAAGCCGGCCATGCGACATAGCTGATGCTTCCTTCGTGACCCAGCAGCTGCCACAGCTCTTCGGCAATATGCGGTGCCAGCGGCGACAGCATCTGGACGAACTGTTCTGCGGCTTCTGTGGACAGGCTCTCCTGCTTGTAAGCGTCGTTGATGAAAATCATCAGCTGGCTGATCGCCGTATTGAACCGCAGATGTTCAAAGTCTTCGGTTACCTTCTTCAGCGTCTTATGCCAGGTCCGTTTGAATTCATCGGTACCGCCATCTGCCGAGATCTTAGCGCTGATGCTGCCATCTTCGTTCACGAACAGGCGCCATACGCGGGAGAGGAAGCGGTGGATGCCTTCCACGCCTTTTTCATTCCAAGGCTTAGTCGCTTCCAGCGGCCCCATGAACATTTCGTAGACGCGCAGTGTATCTGCGCCGTAAGCTTCTACGATTTCATCCGGGTTGATGACGTTGCCGCGCGATTTACTCATCTTCTCATTGTTGTTCCCCAGGATCATCCCCTGGTTCACGAGCTTGTGGAACGGTTCCTTCGTATCGACTACGCCGATATCATAGAGAACCTTGTGCCAGAAGCGGGCATACAGCAGGTGGAGCACCGCATGCTCAGCTCCGCCGATATACAGGTCAACCGGCAGCCATTCCTTCTGCTTCTCCGGTGAACACAGCTCCTGATCATTATGCGGATCGATATAACGCAGGTAGTACCAGCAGCTGCCGGCCCATTGCGGCATGGTGTTGGTCTCGCGGCGGGCTTTCATGCCGGTCTCCGGATCGATCGTTTCAACCCACTCGGTTACATTCGCCAGCGGAGATTCACCTGTGCCCGAAGGCTTAATCGCATCCACATCCGGCAGTACCAGCGGCAGCTGGTCTACAGGAACGGTCTTCATTGTGCCGTCTTCCAGATGCAGAATCGGAATCGGCTCGCCCCAGTAACGCTGGCGGCTGAACAGCCAGTCACGCAGGCGGTAGGTTACTTTGCCCTTGCCGCTGCCTTTCTCTTCCAGCCAGGCAATCATTTTGGCAATGGCTTCGGTATTGGACAGGCCATCGAGGAATCCGGAATTCACATGCGGACCGTCGCCGGAATAAGCCTCTTCTTCGACGTTGCCGCCTTGCACTACTTCAATAATGTTCAAGCCGAACTGCTTGGCGAACTCCCAGTCACGGGTATCATGACCCGGTACAGCCATAATCGCTCCGGTTCCGTAGCCGGCCAGCACGTAGTCGGCAATCCAGATCGGCACCTGTGCGCCGTTCACCGGATTAATCGCATAAGCGCCGGTGAAGACACCGCTTTTCTCCTTGGCCAGATCGGTACGTTCCAGATCACTCTTGCGTGAAGCCTTGTCGCGGTAGTCCGCAACGGCAGCCTTCTGCTCTTCTGTTGTAATCACATCAACCAGCTTATGCTCGGGTGCCACAACGCAATAGCTTGCTCCGAACAGGGTGTCCGGACGGGTGGTGAACACTTCAAGTGTAGCCTCATGCCCTTCAATGGCAAAAGTCACCTCAGCACCGGTCGATTTGCCGATCCAGTTGCGCTGCATATCCTTGATACTCTCTTCCCAATCCAGCTCCTCCAGATCCTCGAGCAGGCGGTCAGCATATTCGGTAATTCTCAGAATCCACTGGCGCATCGGTCTGCGGACCACGGGATGGCCGCCGCGCTCGCTTTTGCCGTCGATCACTTCTTCATTCGCCAGGACGGTACCCAGCGCTTCACACCAGTTCACGGAAACCTCAGCTACATAAGCCAGACCGCGGTTGTACAGCTGGATGAAAATCCACTGCGTCCATTTGTAGTAACCCGGATCAGTTGTGCTGATCTCGCGGTCCCAGTCGTAGGAGAAGCCCAGCGACTTGATCTGGCGGCGGAAATTGTCTATGTTCTTGAAGGTAATGTCACGCGGATGCTGTCCGGTATCCATCGCATACTGCTCAGCCGGAAGTCCGAAAGCGTCCCAGCCCATCGGGTGCAGCACGTTGTAGCCGCGCATCCGTTTGAAGCGGGAAACAATGTCTGTAGCGGTATAGCCTTCAGGATGGCCTACGTGCAGCCCTGCGCCGGAAGGATATGGGAACATATCCAGTGCGTAGAACTTCGGTTTGCCTGCTTCTTCACTTGTTTTGAATGTCTTGTTCTCGTCCCAGAATTTCTGCCATTTCGGCTCGATGGTCTGGGCGCGGTAGCCGGTGTGGGCTTGGGTAAATGTGTTGTCGCTCATCTTATGCTCCTCCTTGGAGTGTTGCTGTCTTGGTTAACGCTTTTTTAAAAAGAGTTCAGAGAACAAACTGCACTGCGAAAAAGTTTTGGGCTTCCGATCGCTGTTATTCTCCGATTTCATGATTTGAACCGCTATTTGCGGTAGAAATCCGAGAATAAAGGCGAACACTTCGTTTCTACAGCTCCAAAATTTCTCTCCGTTCCGTTTCTCTGTAACTTTTATAGATTCCATCTGTTCGCCTGGCGGAGCAGCAAAGTCCAAGAACCCGCAATGATTCGCTGAGCCGGAAGGGCTGAAAAGCCAACCCGCCGTTGATTCGCCGGGGTGGCAGGAACCCGCCCAAGCTTCGCCGGGCCGGCAGAATCCGCAAAGCCCAGGACCCGCTTCGGTTCGCGGAACTGCTGGAATATCCTTGACCGTGCGGCGCCACTGGAACCATCCCAGCCTTCCCGCCACTCCGCCGGGCTAACCGCAAAAAAACCTCCCATCCCTAGCGTATTATCGCTAGGGACGAGAGGTTTGAATTCCCGTGGTACCACCCTAGTTAGCGGCGGACATTCTTTGTCCGGCACTCACTTTGACACCCTTTAGCGGGGGTGAGGCGACGACGGTTCACACGCCGGTCTCCTTATTAATGAAGCTTAAGGAACCCTGCGGCTCGCGCCATTACTCCGAGGTGAGTTCACTGCGGTCCGTTAACCGGCTCGCACCTGGGGTGCCGGCTCTCTGAATAACGGTCTCACGAATTAATACTCCTCTTCATCGCACTGCTATGTGTACTGCTCTTTACTCGTAATATTCACCACATTATAACCAAAAGATACATGTACCGTCAATGATTTAACGATATCCCTGCTTTTATGCCGGCTTTCTGCGGATATAATAGGCGATGATATGCTGAATGACCACTTTGCCGGCTGCGAAGAACGGCACCGCCAGAATCAGTCCGATCATTCCGGCGATCTCCCCGCCGACCAGCAGCGCGAAGATAATCAGCAGCGGATGCAGATGCAGCTTCCGCCCGACCACCTGTGGCGAAATAACGTTGCTCTCCAGCATTTGGCATAGTGTATTCACCACAGCAACCATCAGTACCAGGCGCCACGAGAGGGTTGAAGCCATTACAATGGCCGGAGCCGCCCCCAGAAACGGACCCATATAAGGCACAATGTTAAAGACCGCTACTACGCAGGCGAAGAGCAGCGCATAAGGCATACCGATAATCATATAGCCGATATAGGCCAGCACGCCGATGATGATGCAGACAAGAAACTGCCCGCGGATATAGTTGCCGAGTGCCTCATCAATGTCCTTCAGCAGGGTGACAATCGACTTGCGGCGGGACCGGGGCAGGCAGGATACGACGGTTCTTTCGAACACATCGAAGTCCTTCAGGATGTAGAACACCAGAAAAGGCACAATGAATGCATTGAACAGGATGCCAATGGTTGAAGCAATATTATCAAGGAAGTGGGAGATGCCTTCGGCCAGGCGGTTTTCCAGCTGATAAAACCAGTTATTCATTCCCGTCTCCACACCGGGCGGAATCAGTCTGGAGTTCATGCCCCGCATCAGGCCCTGCGCATGCAGTGTCATCTCCGGCAGATGCTCGTTTAGCTCCTCAAGCTGCTCGATGAACATGGGGATCAGGTTGATCAGAATGACCGCCAGTGAGGTGAGAAATACGGCATAGATCAGCAGGACGGCCACGCTGCGCGGCATTTTTCTCCTGGAGAGCATGGAAACCACGGGATTCAGCACATATGAGATGATCATTGCCGCCAGGAACGGGGCGAGGATCGCTTTTAGAAACAGGAATATTCCCTCCAGCATGGGGCGGAGCAGCCAGACGAAATACAGAATGATCAGGGAGAGCAGCACGCCGATCATCCAGCGGAACCATTTACTTTGGGACCATTGCTCCATGAGCACACCCTCCTTGCAGCAGTTCTGGACTGGCTTCAGTACTAAGTAAGTATATGTATGCCTGCCGCAAAATAACCGCCATTTCCCGCCAGCCTCATGAAACTTGATGATCTTGATTATTTGGTATGCAAATTCACAACTTGTTATAGTCCACCCCGCCCGCATCAGGTAAGATTAACCCGTAATTACAAACGCTTTCACGGGGAGCTGATGGTGTAATGAGGAATTGGAGAAAAATGTGGAGGGGCAGCCTGGCTATAGCATTGATGAGCTGTTTTATGATTACAACGCCTGCTTCGGCGGCAACGGTCTTTTGGGAACCGCTAACCTATTTCAATGCAGATACATGGGCCAAGGCAGACGGCTACTCCAACGGGGGCATGTTCAATTGTACGTGGCGTGCGAATAACATCAGCTTCACCAGCGGCGGACAGCTGCGGCTGGCCCTTACAAGTCCGGCCTACAATACCTTTGACGGTGCCGAACTGCGCTCTGTGTATAAATACGGCTACGGTAAATACGAAGTGAATATGATGCCGGCCAAAAACACCGGAATTGTCTCCTCCTTCTTCACGTACACCGGCCCGTCGGACGGCAACCCCTGGGATGAGATTGATATCGAATTCCTCGGCAAGGATACGACCAAGGTGCAGTTCAATTATTTCACGAACGGTGTAGGCGGCCATGAAAAGGTGGTAAATCTGGGATTTGACGCCTCACAGGGCTATCATATCTATGCTTTTGACTGGCAGCCCGGCTCGATCAAGTGGTACGTCGACGGAGTGCTGAAGCATACGGCCACCAGCAATATCCCCACCCACGCCGGTAAAATTATGATGAACATCTGGAACGGTACAGGGGTAGATTCCTGGCTCGGCGCTTATAACGGTGCGAATCCGCTCTACGCCTATTATGATTTTGTGAAATATACCAGCAACTGAACAGGCCCCCCGGGACCAACTGCTTATGCTGCAAAAAAACAGGAGACTGCGTATGCCGGAAGCATCCGGTATACACAGTCTCCTGCTGTATTCCAAGGCAAACCCGGCTGTCCTCAAGGGAGCTTCCGGTACCGTATTACGGCTGGGCGAGATACCACTCGCCCACTTCCCTGGTAACCTGCTCACCGCCATACTGCGACCATTTGGTGACAAAGGCGGGGAATTCGCTTACCGAAAGATCACCAAAGATGATCTGCTCGAACGTCTTCTGTTCCAGCTTCTGCAGCAGCTCCCAGCTGGTCCGCATGGTGCGTGTGGGCGGACCGGTGAACTGATCCTGGAGGGAGGCATCCAGCTGCGAGAGCAGCACAGGAGCTATATCTTGGGGAATCTCCTTAATCACTCTGGACGGAATACGGGCTCCATCGAAGGTCAGCGTATAGGACTCGACACGGATCCCTCCCTGCGGGAGCAAGGCCGGATCCGTCACAGTCTCGCCATCCTGCTCCGTCCAGTCATATCCCTTAGCCAGCCCGTTTGCGAATTCTCCGCTCGAGGTGGCGTAATAATCGAACAGATAATTCTGATAGGTGAAAAAGATTTCCGGATGCTCCATCTTCTTATTGATCAGAATGGCTCCGTTAACAGGAAGCAGCCCCCGCCGCTGCACCCTCCCGTCAGGTCCCGAAGGAAGGGGGACGGCCTGGATTACGGCCTCCGGGTCAAGATCCGCCAGCTTGGTCAGCGGCCAGCCCCTCATCCAGAACGGCCCGGCAATGATGCCGGCCTTGCCCGAAGTGAATAGCGCTGCGGCTCCTTCTTCATCCTGCCAGGCGTTATCCTTGGAGAGGTACCCTTTGTCCACCCAGCTCTTCATGAGGGCAAGCGCCTGCCCGGCGGCCGGCATCACGGACCCGTACTGCAGAGTGCCGTCCGGCAGAGTGTTCCACTGCTCGGGGACTGTCCCGAAGGCTCCGAAGATCCAGCTTGCATCGCCCATCCAGGTGCTGGCTCCATTTCTGAAGCTTACAGATAATCCGAACGTATCCTTCAGGCCGTTCCCGTCCGGATCACCGTTTGCAAAGGCATCCATAACCGTCTCCAGCTCATCCAGGGTCTCCGGCACTGGTAGCTTGAGCTTCTTCAGCCAATCTGCGCGGATCCATAATACCGGGTCCGAGTTATATTCATAATCGAGAATGGGAATTGCATATTGCTGGCCGTCCCGCTCCAGGCTGTTCCAGACCGCCGGCTCCTCGTCCATTGCAGCCTTCCATGCCGGAGAGGCATAACGCTGGAACAGGCTGCCGGCTTCCCGGAATTGACCGGAATCAATCAGCTCCTGAATCACTTCGCGGTCCCGTGTGGTTACGATATCCGGCATATTCCCTTTGGCCAGCTCCAGACGCAGCTTATTGGCATAGATCTCTGAGGAGCCGGGTAACGTCCATAAATAACGGATGCGGATTCCCAGCCGCTCTTCGGCCCAGCGGGTATGCACGTTAGACTCCAGGCTTTCGCCTTCTTTGAAGCTCATGTCGGGATTAATCACTCCGACGGTATATAAATCTACAGCGGGAACGTATTTGCCAAGCCGTTCATCATAATGTACAGTCTGAGCCTCTGGCTGCACGGCTGCCGGAATGATATCAGAGGGATCATCTCCGGCGAAGGAGCAGCCGGAGACCAGCATGATTCCTACAGCGAGAAGTGCATATAGACGCATAGTCTCCTCCTAACAGCGTTTTCATAGTAACGAATATTCAAAAGTATAGCATAACTGCCGGTGCAAATATGGTATAGTTTTCATGATTCATGAAAGCGGTTCAATCTATTATATACTTGAAGAAAAAGGATGATTAACAGCGGATGCGCGCTAACTTGTTCGTCAAAATGGTTGCTATTCTGATCTCGCTCATTATGGTAACCCTTATCTTCTACGGGTTCTCCTACCGCAAGGATATCCGCGTCATCACCCGGCAGATCAAGACGACTGACCTGAACCATCTGGAGTTTCTGACTGCGCAGATCGACAATAATATTAACCAGCTGGCCGGAAGCGTATATGCCCTGCGGCGGGACCCGACGATCCGTGATTATGTGCAGCTGCAGCAGCTCGGCCATCTCATAGATGTCAGCCAGACCATCCGCACGGTGCTGGAGAAGCTGTCCCTGCAGACCGGCTCAAGCACCTGGGAGAATCAGCTTCTAATCTTCAACCTGCTTAAGGGAGAGACGCTCTCCACCGATCCTTCCCTGAGCTTCGACACAGCCGATTTGCGGCATTCGCTGCCTGCAGGCTGGGAATATTCGCCCGGCCCCTCCGGGAATAGCGGCGCTGGCGGCTTCCGGCTGATGCTCTCCGATCCGGCTAATTTCCGGGAGAAGCCGTCCCAGGCTAATATGATCATTGAAGTGAAGTTCCCTGTCTCCAACATTGCTAAAATGCTCGGGAGTTACCAGCCGCCGGGCAGCGGCGGTACCTTTCTCTATCATACCGGCTACGGGGTACTGAATCCGCAGCCTGCGGACGAACAGATTGCCGGGCAGCTGGTGAGCCAGTTGCCCGATTTCCCGCAGGCTCAGGAGATCTCAACGATTCTTAAGCTGGGGAATGGAAGCTATCTGGTCAGCGCCGTCCGCTCGGCCACGCTGGGCTGGCATGTCATCCACTACTCCCCGCTGGAGCAGATTCTGCAGCCGATTCACAGCAGCCGTTATTCTTTCATTACAGCGACCGTTGTGCTGCTGGGGATGAGCCTGCTGCTGACGCTGCTCTTGTACCGTCAGGTGCAGCGGCCGATCAGCCTGCTCCTGCGTTCGCTGAACCGCATGAAGGAAGGCCGCTGGTCCACCCGTATCCATGTCCGGACCAACAGTGATTTCTCGCTGCTGAACCAGGAGTTTAACGAGATGGCTGCCACGCTGCAATCCTTGATTGAACAAGTGTATCTGGAGCAGCTGCGGGCTAAGGACGCTTATCTCAAACAGCTGCAGTCACAGATTAACCCGCATTTTCTGTACAACTGCCTGTTCTTCATAAAGAGCAAGGCCAGCATCGGAGATACGGACTCTGTCGAGGCCATGGCACTGAATCTTGGAGAGTACTACCGCTATATCACCAGGATGGATCATTCACTGACTACGGTTGCCGATGAAGTCAAGCTGCTCGAGAATTATCTGTCGATCCAGAACCTCCGCAAGCAGCGGCTCAGGTATGAGCTTGAGATTCCCGCAGAGCTGCTGGACGAGCGTATTCCGCGCCTCTTGATCCAGCCGCTGGTGGAGAACAGCATCATCCACGGGATTGAGCGAAGAATCGGCCTCGGCTTCATTCTCATCCGTGCCGCCCGCAGCGGCAGTGAACTCGTCATCTCCGTTGAAGATAACGGAGCCGGAATGGATGAGACCGGAATCGCCTTGCTGCAAGACCGTCTGAATGAACAGGAGCGCCTGGACGGCGGCTGCGGCCTCTGGAATGTGCAGCAGCGCCTGAAGCATCAATTCGGCGAAACATCGGCAATCCTGATTACAGCATCTGAGCAGGGCGGACTTATGGTCACCCTGCATATCCGGAAGAAAGAGGACAACTATGTATCAGATTCTGCTGGTTGACGACGAACCCTATGTTGTAGACGACTTATTCATCTCCATCCCCTGGAATGAGCTGCAGGTCGAGCAGGTGCACAGAGCCTATTCGGGATACGAGGCGCTGGAGATTCTCCGCCAGCACCCGGTGGATATTGTGGTCACCGACATTAATATGCCGGAGATGTCCGGCCTGCAGCTTATCGGGCATACCCGCCGGGAGTGGAAACACATCAAAACGGTTCTGCTGACCGGATATTCGGAATTTGAATACGCCAAACAGGCCATTTCCCAGCAGGCCAGCGCTTATCTGCTGAAGCCGATCGGCAACGGGCCGCTCATGGAGGTGCTTGAACAGCTGCTGCTGGAGATCCGGAAGGAATGGGAGACCCGCGCTTCCTATCAACGGACGCTGCAAACCTTCCGCGAGCACCTGCCTCTGCTGCGGGACCGGCTCCTCAACGGGCTGCTGCAGGGCCGCAAGCCGGGCAACCGGCAGCTGGTAGAGCAGCTTGACCAGTTCAGTCTGCCCTTCACACTGGAGCGGCCGGCGGCCTTGCTGGTGATCCGGCTGGAGGATTATTTTCAACAGCATGATGTGAACAGTATGCAGTTATTTGAATATGCGATTGTCAACATCGCCCATGAGCTGTTTCAGGAGCGGTTTGCCATGTGGTCCTGCAAGGATGTCCATGATTATCTTGTGCTTGTTCTTCAGCCGCTTACGGAGGATTGCCGGGACAACCTGCCGTCCCTGCACAGTCAGATGATCCAGACGGCTTACCAGCTGCAAAAAAACGTAAGCACCGTCATCGGCGGCGGCATTTCCGTGATTGCTACAGGCTGGGGATCGTTCCCGGATCAGGTGTACAGCCTGTACCAGACTGCCATATCCACGATCAGAGCGCATATCGGCCACGAAACAGGTGTTTTTCTGAAGGCGGAAGACACCGCAGAGAAGCGGATCACGACCCTTCAGTCGCTGTATGAGCCGCCCACTCTGTTCCATCTGCTGGAGGCTAGTAACTGGGACAGCATCGAGTCCAAAGTCCGGAATATCCATGCCGAGCTAATAGAGACGGACGGCCATTCCCCGGAGCATATTGAAGAGGCCAAGCTGTATATGGAAACGGCCTTCTACTATTTCGCCCACAAAAACAATACAATGCTCGGGGACATCACCGGGAGCACCATGCCTGGCGGGGGAAGCTTCCACACTCCGGACAAGCTGCTGGATTATGCACTACGGATGCTGGCGCTGCTTAAGGAGCATTTTGACAGTGAACGCAAGGATATGCGCAGTGTATTGATTCAGAAGGTTCATGAATACATCGATCTCAACCTGCACTACGTGTCGCTGAATGCTATTGCGGACGAGGTTAAGCTGCATCCAGTCTATCTCTCCAAAATCTATAAGGCAGAGACCGGGAAACGGCTCAGTGACCATATCAGTTCAGCTAAAATGGAAAAAGCCGCTTACCTGCTTACCCATTCCGCACTTAAAATCTATGAAATATCCGCTGCACTCGGCTACTCCAATGCCCATTATTTCATTAAGCTGTTCAAGGAATACAGCCATATGACGCCGCAAGAATTCAGGGACCGGGCGAATTAGCCCCGGTCCCTGCTCTATTCTGCCTGCTGTGCAGGCAGGTGTAATTATGCTGCTGTAACGCTTATTCTGCCGGGATCTCCCCGCTCTTCACCAGCAGGATATCGTCAATCTGAACATTCAGGTTACCAGCCGCACCCCCGGCAATATTCCCAAGCTCCAGGGAAATCCGGCCAATCTCCGTACTGGCTTCATTCACATCGAACACGATGGTGTAGAGCTTGTCCCCGTTCGTAAGATCCACAATCGCGCTGGTGTAGCCATGCCAGGTGTAATTGTTCGCGGCATCCAGCCAGCCGATGCTGATATTCATTAGGCGCGCTGCTTCTGCCTTCGCCTTGAAGGTCAAGGTATAACGGTTGCCTTGTTCTAACGCCAGGCCTTCATAGAAGACCTGACGGTCCCAGGAATTGCTGCCAACCGTACCTACATGAATCTGCAGCGCTTCCTCCACATTCGCAATGCTCAGCTCGCCGCTGTCTGTTGAATACAAATTCCAGCCTGCGGTACCGGAGGCGAAATCACCGTTAGCCATCATATTCTCCTGGACAGGTCCGCCTGCCAGCGCCGGATGTACCCGGATGAGCGAGATATTGTCCAGTGTAACGGTATGTTCACCAAGCACCTGATCGATTTTACCCAGGGAGAATTGCAGGATGGCAGATGGTTCGTCTGCCCCTGCGATGAACATATACGTATAGCGGGTGTCTTCTCCGCCCAGAACAGCCGCCTGCTCCAGATAAGCTGCAGACCAGTTGCCGTCCGCATTCCCGTCATGCTGGATCAGTGCAAGAATACTCCGGTCAAGACTCGCGCGGGCATCGAAGCTGAGCTGATAGGTTTTGCCTTTTTCCAGCGTAAGCCCCCTAAGATTCAACTGGGCATTCCAGGACTCATCCCCCGTTCCGCCAAGCTTCACTTCAAGATTGCCATATACAGCGTACGCCACCGTATCCTTGACCGGATCGCTGTCATCCCAGTCCTTCTTGAACAGGGTCCAGCCTTCCATGCTCTTGCTGTCAAAGCTGCCGCCCGCTACCATCTCCCGGGACAGATCCAGCCAGGCCAGATTGTAGCCCTGGCCGCTGATCCGCAGATAATAGGTTCCTGCCGGAAGGGTCAGTGCAGCACTGTTGATCGGCTGGTAGCTTTGGAGTCCGCCGGTGTTGCCGATAGCAACACGGAAAGGTTCCGCCACCGCCTGCATTGACTGGTCGAGCACTTCAATGACTACTTCGGAGTCTTCCTCGACACTTGCCACCCGTGCTACTGGTACGAAGGTTCCGCCCGCAGCAACCCGCAGCTTATAATCGGTATAATCGCCTTCATCCACACTGGTAATATCCTTCGTACCTTCACCGCCGGCGATCAGTGAGGTACCCTCCGTATTCCAGTAGCTGTCCGCCTGGAAATGAAGGTATCCGGAGATTACAGGCGGATTCTTCTTCGGCGTAAGCCGGACATTATCCAGCTCTGCCAGTCCCGCGGATTCCCCCAGCAGGAAGGACAAGTTTCCTTCTGCCCCGGCATCTGCACCAAGTTCAATGATCTTGCTGTAGTGCTTCTTCTCTTCCGTGAGGACAACGGCTGTCCCTGCAGCATAATTGACACTGCTGTCCCCTGCTTCGAGCCCAATCTGAACCGGCAGATTCCGGTCCGCCTTCCCGTCGAAGCTCAGCTCGTAGGCGGTTCCCGGAGTCAGCGGAAGCCCGCTCTGCGACAGCTTCACCGATCCTGCATCCGCACCCGGGACTTGAACGCTGCTAACCAATTTACGGTCCATTATAGGGAACACAAGCTCATTCGTAACTCTAGCTGCTGCGCCTGCACCAGAACCCGCCGCCACTTCATAAGTCCAATACTTCATCCGGTCTTCCCCGAGATCGAAGCCGCTGTTGAAGATCAGATTTCCGTCCGGAAGCGGCTCTCTAATCACCGGCAAAGGTTCGGTCTCCACTACCTTCACATTCGTGAAGTAAGCAGCAGTGGTGTCGAGGCCAAGATTGAATTCGAAGCGCACATTATTGTCAGAGGAATTACCCATGTTAAAGGTATATTCATAGGTCTGCCACTCCTCCGTGAGCTGGAAGGTACGCTCCTTCGAGTAGGCCGTCCAGCCGCCGCCGAATTCGGTGAGCTTGGTCATGAACGGTCTTGCTGCGTCCGCCTTCGCATCGAAGGTTACCTTGTAGGCCTTCCCGTTCTCCAGCAGCAGCGGCATTTGCGTAAGCTGCAATGCATAATTCTGTGTACCCGGCTGGGTTACGGCAACCTTGGCAACTGCACCTTTATCCGGGTCATTCACCACACTTGCCTCTCCCTGTCCGCCGGTGTTCAGAATAAAGTCCCAGTTCTCCGGCAGCCCCGAGCTGTTCACAGTACCATTGAAATCGCCGTTGTAAATCTGGTTGCCGTCCGGAAGCGGCGGACGTTGTGCGGTTACCGGAGGCAAGCCCTCCCCGCGTTTACCGGTCACATCAGGCCAATTGGCCATATCGGTATATTTATACACTCTGACATAATCGACATACATCTTGTCGGACTGGAAGCTATCCAGCGGATTGCCCGGCCAGTCCCCGCCAACAGCCAGATTCAGAATCATATAGAACGGACGGTCGAACGGCGCAGGGAAAGTATAATAATCCTGCTGGCCTTCCGCTTTCGTTCCCCAGTCTCTGGTCTCGAAGTACTTCTCTCCATCCACATAATAACGGATCAGGCCCGGCAGCCATTCCATCGTGAATTCATGATATCCGTCAGCGAAGGTCTGGCCTTCCGGCAGCAGATATTCATCCGTCTGTGACAGATGAGGAGAATCATAATGGAGCGATCCATGGACAGTTCTCGGATATTTACCTGCGTTGTCCGGATCGCTTGCGACCGGTCCGGTCAGTTCCATAATATCCATTTCCCCGCTGCCCGGCCAAGGCCCGTACTGCTCCAGCTCATCGGTCGGCATCATCCAGATTGCCGGCCACATGCCCTGCTGGACCGGAAGCTTCGCGCGGACCGTGAATTTGCCGTAGGTCCAGTCGCCCTTCAGCTTGGAGGTCAGCTTGCCGGAGGTATAGTTCTTGCCCTGATGGGATTCATTCTTCGCCTCCAGGACCAGCACCTGATTCCCTTCATCCTCCTGCAGCCCTGCATTCTCCGGCCGGTAATATTCCAGCTCATTGTTATACACAAGCCCGGTGTCCTGCACATTCCATTTCGCTGTATCAATGGCCTCGCCATCGAATTCATCGTTCCATACCAGCTCCCAGGCATCTGCCGGCTCAACAGGCCGCTGCGGAGTCGCCGTAGGAGTGCTGGTTGGTACAGCAGTTGGTGCCACTGATGCAGCGGGGCTTGGTGTGCTTGCCGGCGTTGCCGTCGATGAGCCAGACCCTGTGTTTACTGTTACTGTGCTTGCCGGTGCCGGCGTTGATGTTGCTGTTGGCGTTGCCGCAACGCTGCCGGGCCGCTCCAGCTTCGAGCCTTTGGCAACAGGCTGGCCGTTCAGCAGAACGCCGTCTGCCTCCACTTCAAGCAGGGTGATGGTTCCGTGGTTCACGATACTGGAACCTGTCGCCTTCGGTCCGATGGTTATTTGCCCGACCTTCGAACCGGCAGACACCTCGATCATCGACTTCTGACGCACGCTAATGCTCTCCGCTGCCGTATCTCCATTCAAAGCCAGCCGGACAGGAGCGCCGCTTTTGTCAACAACTACTGCGCCAAGCTCCGACTGCTCAAACACTACGGAATTCACTCCGCCGCCTCTGATCAGCACCCTGCCGGTCACGTTAACCCTGCTGGCGCGGAATTCTCCTTCGCCTACACCTTCAGTTACGTAAAGCGATCCGGCAATGCTGCTGCCTTGGAGTACTGCCCCGGTGCGGTTTACAACCGCATTGCTCTTGACCTCACCCGGCGTGTATTCTCCCGCAGCCGGGCTGATCCAGCCAATCATATGATCGAGGATGACCGCAGCTTCGCCCCGGGTCAGCGGTGCACGCGGATTCAGCCGCTTGTCCAGATCACCGCTCACATACCCCGCGGCAACCATTGAAGCCACTGCCGATGATGCATAAGACGCCACCTGACCGTTGTCACTGAAGGCCGTCAGTTCTTGAGCGGCTGAAGCTTCAAGCTGAAAAGCCCGGCTTAGCATGACGAATCCGTCCTGCCTCTGTACCTTCGCATCCGGCATAAATCTGTCCCCGCCGGTTCCGTTCACTACTCCGGCCTGATAAGCCTTCATAACAGGCTCCGCATACCAGGCGGAATCGCTTACATCAACAAAGGAGATTGTTCCTTGGGCAGTATATTGAAATACCCGGTTCAGCATCATTACGAGTTCTGCCCGGGTAACCGGTGCCTGCGGATGGAATAGTCCGTCCGCGTATCCCTTCAGGATACCGTCTGCTGATAATCTGCCTGCGGCATCACCCGCCCAGTGCTGTATTACATCCGGATAAGCTGCGGCTGATGTCTGCTGCGGTTCCGCCGGGGCGGCCATACTAACCGGTGTTCCCGGTAAGATAGATACGATAAGCTGTGCGATCAGAAGTATTGCTATGGCTCTGCGCTGCAATTCAATTCCTCCCTGCTGATAGTTCCGGCAATTCTTGGGTCCGGTCTTATCCAGTATAGATTCGCCGCCTGAGCGCTTATATAACAATTTCTTAGCTTGGATAACAAAGATACAAGTTCTGTAAGCTGGATTTAGGATATTAGCTAAAAGCGCTGCAAAAGCAGTAACGCGCACAAAAAAGCGTCAATAACCCTCAGCAGAGTAGACGCTGAAAGGAAATTGACGCTAATTTTTATAATATGTACCCAGTGGTTAATTGAGCGATGTGATCACCGGTTCAGGAGGATGCATGGATCTGCGGGAAATCCTGTGCAACATCTTCACCCGAGAACAGATCGTCAAGCGAACTGAGCGTGCCATCTTCTTCAACCTGATAAACCGACATTTTCTCGCCGTTGACCGTTAGTTCGATGAAACAGCCCCAGCAATAGAACTGGTGGGAACCGATCTTGCCGATATCCTTGGAGTTGCAGTTTGGACACTTCATATAATACATTCCACCTATCCGTTAACAATATTAATGGCTTTTTGAAGCCGTTCTTCGCTCATCGCAGGAACCAGTACCGAATTCTCCCCGATAGACATTCCTTCAGAACAAGGCAGCCATTTGCGGCCTTCGATCAAATCAGTTACAAGCCCGTCACTGATTTCCAGCGCTACTATTGTGTTTCCCATCTTTTGGTCAAAATAAACATCCGATATTCGTCCAAGTATCGTTCCGGATGCTGTAAGCACCTGCAAATCCTTCAACTTGTTCTTTCCCAAGAGGAAAGTATAGGGTATATGGTCAGCGTCGGTCTTAATAATCGACTCTTTATTGCGGATCATGACAGCATCTTCGCCATAAGCGACAATATCATCCCATGCCACAACTTTCACATGACTGGAGAAAAAAGTTTTGCTTTCCAGTTCAATACCCGTAATGTTCCAGTTTGAATCCAGTCCAATATCGATTATTTCACCGACTTCAGTACCTTCTTCAACTTCATATACGGTGAGGCCAATCATATCTTGAAGTTTCATGGCGTCCAAAGTCCCCTCACCTTAAATAGTACTTACGAGTTCCCTGAGGCTAGAAACCTTCCAAACGGATGCCAGACCGCAAAAATGCCTAGTCTTTAGTACGCAGCCGGTTTAAGATGGTTCCAACTTTTTGGGCAACAACCTGCATTTCTTCATTAGTATTACCCAAACCTGTACTAAAGCGAATCGCCGAGTTCAAAAGTTCTTCCGGAAGCTTCATCGCCTGCAGGACATGCGAGATTTCCAGAGAGCCCGAGGTGCAGGCTGAACCGCTGGCGGCCGCAATCCGCTCCATATCGAGATTCATCAGCAGCACATCTGTCTTCGCACCCGGGAAGCTTACATTCAGAATTCCGGGCACCGTCTGCTGTTCATTTCCGTTAATTACATATCCGCCGGCTCCGGTATGCTTGTCCAGCTCCTGCAGCAGTGTGCTCCGCAGCCTGACCGCCTGCTCATGATGCTCCGCAAGTCCGCCTACTGCCAGCTCTACTGCTGTGGCGAAGCCGGCTGTACTGGCCAGGCTCTCCGTACCTGCCCGTCTGCCGCGCTCTTGAAGTCCGCCATGCTGCCTTGGCTGCAGCGGCGCTCCCCGCCGGACATACAATCCGCCAATCCCCTGCGGACCGCCAATCTTGTGGGCCGAGAAGCTCATATAGTCGACAGGCAGCTCGCGGAGCACCATAGGCAGCGTGCCCAGGGCTTGTACAGCATCCACGTGAAAAAGAATGCCCCGCCCGGCCGCTAATCTGCCAATCTCTTCTATAGGCTGTACAGTTCCCACTTCATTATTCACAAACATTACGCTAATCAATACTGTATCCTCACGCAGGGCAGACTCCACATCCTGGAGAGAGACAAGTCCTGTGGAATCTACGGGAAGATAAGTAACCTCGAAGCCCTGTTGCTCCAGTTGTCCGCATGTATGCAACACCGCATGATGTTCTACTGCTGTGGTAATGATATGTTTACCCTTATGAATAGAAGCATAGGCTGCGCCGAACAGGGCGAGGTTATCGCTCTCTGTACCGCCGCTGGTGAACACCCACTCATCAGGGGAACAGCCCAAAAAGCCCGCGATCCTATCGCGCGCTCCATTTACAATTCTTTTGGCCGACCGTCCGAACTGGTGCACACTGGACGCATTGCCATACTGGTTCAATAACATATTGTACATAACCATAGCCACCTCCGGATGAACCGGTGTTGAGGCGGCGTGGTCCAAATAGATGGGTTTCATGACGAGATTCTCCGCTTCTTGAAATTCAGGATTTTCTTAAAATATAAGAATTTATATGCTTCACACGATAATTTTCCCTTCTATTTCTCGCTGAAACGGTACCGTCCTTGAGAGAACGGCAAGGCCGTTTCCACTTGCAGGACTACTCAATTATACTGCTGAACAAGCCCTTTTACCACCTGTTAATAAACACAATATTGTAACATTTGTCCATGGAGTATTACTTGGGAAAATTGATCGTGGACATCGCTCTCCTCTGCCCCGGCACCCTCATTCTGCTGGCTTGGCCGGTTCGTCAGCCCCGAGTTCCGGCAACCGCGCAGCCAGCTGCTCCTCGGAGATCACTTCAATCCCGTGCAGCCGCAAGAGCGCTGAGGTTACACCTTCTCCCGGCACCTTCACACCGGAAAATTCTCCGTTATAGATCATGGAACTGCCGCAGGACGGGCTGTTCTCCTTGAGCACCACCAGAGTTGCCGATAAGCTCCTTGCCTGCTCCAGTGCGGCATAGGCTCCCTCTATATACATTGCAGTTACATCATTGCCTGTTCTGTCGATCACCCGGGCCTGTCCTTCCAGTACATCCCTGCCATTGCCGCCTATGATCTCAGCCGGTTCCCGGGGAGTAGAGAAGCCGCCCATCAGTTCAGGGCATATGGCAACCGCCTGATGATTGTCCAGCAGGTGCTGGATGCCCGGATTCAGACAATCCGTGCCGTTATATCTAACCTTCATTCCGGCCAGGCAGGAACTTACGATAATCATAGCCGCCGCTCCTCCTTCACAATCCCTAAGTTTCTTCCTCTATAATGTAATGCTATCATGAGAAATATAGGCAGCATAGCACGAAGCGGCCATGCTGTAAACTGGCAGCCACTAAAGGGAGGCACGGATAAGATGTGCGGAAGATATACAATTACCGTAACACTGGAAGAGCTGATGACCAGGTATTTCACCGGCGATCCTTCCTTCGACCATTATGCACCGAAGTTCAACGCGGCTCCGATGCAGTATATTCCGGCGGTTATTCATGACGGCAAGCGCAATAAGCTTGGCCAGCTACGCTGGGGGCTTCTGCCTTCCTGGTCCAAGGAGGATAAGAACGCTGCGAAGCTAATCAATGCCCGCAGTGAATCGCTGCTGGAGAAAGCTTCATTTAAAGGGCTTGTATCGTCCCGCCGCTGTATTATTCCGGCAGACGGCTTCTATGATTGGCAGGTCAAGGAGAGCGGCAAGCAGCCGCTGCGCATCACCTTGCGGGACGGACAGCTCTTCTCCATGGCCGGCCTGTATGATATCTGGACAGACCCAAGCGGCCACAAAATCGCCACCTGCACCATCATCACCACAGCTGCGAACAGCCTCATGGAGGAGATTCATGACCGGATGCCGGTCATTCTGGGCAAGGACGCGGAAGCACAGTGGCTGGACCGCAGCAATCAGGATATCCCCTCCCTGATGAAGCTGCTGCAGCCTTATGATGCAAGGCAGATGCTGGCTTATCCCGTCTCATCAGCCGTAGGCAATGTGCGCAATGACTACCAGGAGCTGATTAACAGAGCCGGGGCAGATGCGGGCTAGGCTGCATCACTCTATCCCGGTATTATCTGCCGGTCATCCATCTGCTGACCGGCAGTTGTTTTGACCAGATGAGGCTGTATGATTCGGAAATCCCCACCTTTGTAAGCCCTCTATCTTCGCTCCCGATCACCCATTATTTCCCATCTCATAACCCTTCAATCTGGTGTTTAATTCCTATTTATCCCGGGTATTAACTAAAGCTCATAATTCATTCGTTATTATATCCATTCATTATTGATCCCAGGAGGAATAGACATGGCTATCAGCAGACATGCACTGACATCAGCAACAGCACCAGGCACCTCCATTGAGCTTGAGTGCCTCTATCATTCTCCGCAGGGCAAATGGGCCTATGCTTATAACAGCACTACCTTTCACCTGCGTCTGCGCAGCAAAAAGAACAATGTGAAACGGGTATTTGCGCTAACGGGCGATAAATACGATTGGGAGCATCATCATCAGGAGCTGGAAATGCTCAAGGTGGGTTCAGATGCCTATTTCGATTACTGGGAAGCTGAGGTAACGCCCGAACGCAAACGTTTCTCCTACGGCTTCCGCCTGGAAACGGATGCGGAGACGGTATGGATGGTTGAATCCGGCTTCTATAGGAAAGAGCAGCCTACGCCTCCCGGAGGCTATTATGAAATGCCTTATATTCACGAGGTGGATCTGCTGCATGTTCCGGAATGGGCGAAGTCCGCGGTCTTCTATCAGATCATGCCGGACCGGTTCGCCAACGGCGATCCGGCGAATGATCCTGAAGGAACGCTCGAATGGGGCGCTACGCCGGCGAGTGACAGCTTTTTTGGCGGAGACCTGAAGGGCATTATCGACCATCTGGATTATCTGCTGGAGCTTGGCGTAACGGCGCTGTATCTGACACCTATCTTCCAGGCTCCCAGCAACCATAAATACGATACGGTAGACTACGGAACGATCGACTCCAGCTTCGGGGATTTGGAGCTGCTGAAGCAGCTGGTCAGCCTGGCCCATTCCAAAGGGCTTAAGGTAGTGCTGGATGCCGTCTTCAACCATACAAGCGCGGAGTTTCTGCCATTCAAGGATGTAATTGAACAGGGGGCAGACTCCAAATACGCCAATTGGTTTCATATCTATGATTATCCGGTTAAGGCCGAAGGTGACAATCCCAATTACGATACGTTTGGCTTCTTCGCCGGGATGCCCAAGCTGAATACAGCCAACCCGGAAACCAAAGAATATCTGCTGGACATCACCCGCTTCTGGCTCAGCGAGGTCCAGATCGACGGCTGGCGGCTGGATGTGGCTAACGAGGTGGATCACGCCTTCTGGCGCGAATTCCGCCAGGCGGTCAAAGAGATTAACCCGGAGGCGTTCATCATCGGTGAGGTATGGAGCGACTCCCTCAGCTGGCTGCAGGGGGATCAGTTCGATTCCGTAATGAACTATCCTTTCTCTGACCGGCTGCTGGAGTTCTTCCGGGGAGAGGAGATGGAGCCGGCGGCCTTCGCCTCCCATATCTATGGGCTTCTAATGCGGTACCCGCGGCAGGCCAATGAAGTGCTGTTCAATCTTCTCGCCAGCCATGATACCCCCAGAGTTCTTACCCGGCTCGGCGGGGATACCCGGAGACTGAAACTGACAGTCACCTTCCTGCTTACTTTTACCGGAACGCCTTGTATCTTCTATGGAGATGAAATCGGACTTACGGGAGAAGATGACCCGGATTGCCGTAAATGTATGATCTGGGAGGAGGACCGTCAGGACCGAGAGCTATTTAGCTTCTATCAGCGCATGATTGCCCTGCGCAAGGAACATGAGGTACTGCGTACCGGTCACTTCCGTTTCCTGCAGAGTGATGGAGATAGCCGGGGCCTCGTGTATGAACGGTTTGATGACAACAGCCGCTTTACTGTCTGGATGAACAATTCCAGCGAACCGTTAACCCTTCAGCAATCATTCACCGGGGGCAGCTGGCAGGACGCCTTCAGCGGTGAGCCGGTGGAGATGGACGGCGACGGAATCAGCATTACGCTGGAACCGCTGGGGTTCCGGATACTGCGGAGTGTGGCTGAGGCTGCGGATGATGGTGCGAAGCCTGAGAATTAATTGACCCGGCAGGCTGCCAAAAAAAAGAGGTGTTCCTGAAGCCATTACTGGCTGCAGGGACACCTCCTTTGCATGCTGACAGCGATGTTTGCAGCTATGAACGCCTCCGCACTGTAATCGCAGGGACTTCCGGCCGCTCACTTCATCGTTTCCGTACTCGCGCACACTATTCGGTTGCTCACTTTGCCGATTCTCCTCATTGCCTGGACAAACATATAGTCGCCTTGCACTTCGTATACCGTTTCGCGACTCAGGTTCGCCGTACGCACCTGTAGACACTTGCTGGTCGCCAGTTTTGCCACACCGCCCGAAATAAGTGGATTTTCAGCATCTATTCATCCCTTGGAATTCACTTTACGGGTAACAAGTGGATTAACGCCACTTATTTCCATCCCATCCCCCGTTATTAGGCAGCGTCAGTGAAATTAAGTGTCGTTTGTCCAACTAATCCTGCGCAAACAGCAAATCCCCCAACTTTAGATGTCGTTTATCCACTTATTTCCCCGGCGCAGATAGCGCTTGGTTAGATAAATCCCATCCGCGCTATTGCTGTGATCTTATCCGGATGATACAGCGCCAGCCCCGTCTTCATTCTCCTGAAGCCCTGCTCCTCATACCAGGAGACCGTATCGGGATGCGTATACAGAACAACATTGCAGTCCGCCGTCTCCTCCAGGATGAGCGCGATGAGCTTTTTACCGAGACCCTGGTGATGGTACGCCCCGTCTACAGCAATGTTATAGATCGCCGCCTGCGAAATCCCGTCGGATAAGGCTCTTCCACACCCGATGATCTTATCTCCATCCAGGATGAATACATTCACCGCACTGTTGCTGAAGGCCGTTTCCGTCTGTGCCGGAGTGAAGTCGGTTAAGCCGAAGCCGTTCAGCAGGACGGTGACCTGTGCCCAGTCGATATTCGTGCGGTCTTTCCGGTAAGTGTATGTCATCTGCGTTCCTCTTCATTAAATAGTGAATTCCGGTTCCTGATCCCGGTAATAATTCGCCAGAAACTGCTTGGTGCGCTCCGACTTCGGACGGGAAAAGACTTCCTCCGGCGTTCCGTCCTCCACGATTACGCCCTGGTCCAGAAACAGCACCCGCGTAGCTACCTTGCGGACAAAGCTCATCTCGTGCGACACCAGCAGCATCGTATTGCCTGCCTCCGCCGCCTTGCGGATCGTATCCAGCACCTCGCCGACCAGCTCCGGATCAAGCGCCGAGGTCGGCTCGTCGAACAGCAGAATCTTCGGCTGCATCGCCAGCGCCCGGGCGATACCCACCCGCTGCTGCTGTCCGCCGGACAACTGCTTCGGATAATGGTGCATCCGGTCGGACAGCCCCACACCGGCAAGATGCCTGGCGGCAATCTTCCGCGCTTCTTCCTTGGGCACCTTGCGGACGACAATCAGACCCTCCATCACATTCTCCAGTGCCGTCTTCTGCCGGAACAGATTGAACTGCTGGAACACCATCGCCGTGCTCTTCCGCAGTTCCAGCACATCCGCTTTCGTTTTCCGGGCAAAATCGACCTGCAGCTGGTCCAGCCTGATCGTCCCTGCGTCCGGCACTTCCAGGAGATTGATCGACCGCAGCAGGGTGGATTTGCCGGCGCCTGAAGACCCGATGACCGCGACTATATCCCCTTTGCGGATCGTCAGGTCGATCTGATCCAGGACCTTATGCTTGTGGAAGGACTTCGTTAACCCGCGGATCTCAATCAAGGATGACATCTCCCTTCCGTTTTCTCAGGCTTTTGAAGTCAATATCCAGCCGCTTCTCCAGCAGGGCAATCGCCTGTTCAATCAGGATCGTCATCGCCCAGTAGATTAGGGCTAGGGAACAATAGGACTCGAAGAACCGCAGATTATTCCCGGCCAGAATCCTCGACTGCGCAGTAATCTCCACCACGGAGCAGACGAAGGCCAGCGAGGTGCCCTTCATCAGCCCGATCAGGGCATTCCCCAGTGTAGGAAGGGCTACGATAAACGCCTCCGGAAGAATGATGCGCCGCAGCACCTGACCATACGTCATACCCAGCGAATGTGCCGCTTCAATCTGGCCTTTGTCCACCGACTGCAGGGCCGCACGGATCACCTCGGAATTATACGCCGCCTCATTCAGCGACAGGGCCAGCAGCACATAAAAAATCGAAGGAATCGAATTCACGTTATAGCTGGTTTCATGATAATAGTTATAATATTTCAGGATCAGCGGAATGCCGGCATAGGACAAATACAGCTGAACCAGGATGGGCGTTCCCCGGACAAACGAAATGAACACGGCGCTGATCTGGTAGAGCACGGGGATTCTTTTCATCTTAATGATCGCCAGCAGAAGCCCCAGAAGGAGCCCCGCCAGCATGGCAATCACCGTCAGCTCGAGCGTAACCGGCAAGTATTTCAGCAGCTTGGGAATCAGGGTGAAGACCAGCTCAAGATCAAATATATTAGGCATCGCGCCGGCCGCCTATTGAATTTCCGGAGCGAAATCACCATTTAAATACTGCTCGCTCAGCTTCGATACCGTACCGTCCTTAATGAGCTCCTGAATCCGCCCGTTGACATCCTTAAGCAGCTGCTCACTGTTCCCGCCCTTGCTGAGAATCAGATAGCTGTACGGCACGCCGATCCGGTCCGTGTCCTCCTGGGACAGCGGAATCGCCTTCAGCTTCAGACCATACTCCTTGATGTACAGCTGCAGCATCGCCGCATCAATCAGGTTGAAGTCATCGGCGCCGCTCTCCACATTCTGCAGAATCGTCACCAGCTCAGCGTCACTGTATTTCAGATCTACCGGCGTTTTGGCAATTTCCTTATTGTATTTCTCCAGCGCAACCGTATAGTTCACACTTGGGCTAACCTCCGTTGTCTTCCCTTCCAGATCGGCAAAGGACTGAATATCTCCGCGGTCTTCCTTCACGGCAATGACAAACTGGTTTTTGAAAATCGGATCAGAGTAGTTATACTTCTCCCTCCGCTCCGCATTGCTGGCGAAATTGTTCGCGCCAATCTGATAACGGTCCGAATCGAGGCCCGCGAAGATCGACGGGAATTCCGTCTTTTCAATATTAATCTCGTACTGGGGCAGTCCCTCAAAAACGGCTTTGACCACCTGGATATCGTACCCGTCGATTTCATTCTTGTCATTCACATAAGAGAAGGGCTTGGGCGCACCGCCTGTAGCAATATTAACCATAATTTTATCGTTGTTTGCCGAAGCTTCACCTGCTGAATTTCCGGATTTCTTGTTATCATTTCCGCAAGCCACAACCCCCGCCAGCAGTACCGCCGCCGTAAGTCCCAGTCCAAGCTTTCTCCATATCTTCATCCCCGTAATCCCCCTATAATCTATTGATTTATCTAGGTTGAACTTAATTTTTGAAAAAGGATAAGCCGCCGCTGCGGTGAGTTTTGGACTTCCAGCCGCTGTTAGGTTTGAATTTCCTGATTTTATTCCGCTGGTTGCGGATGAAATCCAAACCTAAAGGCGGACGCTATCGCTCCTACAGTTCCAAAATCCCCTCCGCGGCTCCTTCCTTTTCTACAGACTATAATTCAATCTATGATCTCGTCTTAAATTTCTGCTCCGGGTTACTGCTCTTCGCCCCTCTGTCATGCGGCTGCGACCACAGTCCCTCATAATCAATCTGATCCCAGAACCGCGTATTATAATCGATGAAAATCGTTGATTTGTCGCCATTCCCCCTGGCCAGATCCCGCAGATATGTATTGTTCTTGAACGCCGGGATTGCGTACAGGTCTCGTGCATACCCCCAGATGTTCCTGAAATCCACAATCCGGTTACGAAGGGGTCCGAGATTCTTGAAATAGTACGTATCGAACCGGGCCAGTGTTACGAATAACCGTACATCAGAGTCCGTAACATAATCCCCGAATAAAAAGCGGCGGTGCGCCAGACGTTCCTCGATGGAATCCAGCGCTGTATACAGATGCTCATAGGCATCGTTGTAGGCTTCAATGGACTGGGCGAACATCGCTTTATAGACGCCGTTGTTCACATTGTCGAACAGGAAATCATTGTACTTGTCGATGTCTGCCCTAAGCTCCGCCGGATATAAATCCGGTGCGCCAGCCTTATGAAAGGGGGCGAACTCCTTCTCCAGATAGTTGGTCAGCCAGACGTAATCGTTATTGACCACTTTCCCCGTCTGAACGTCGATAACCGCAGGAACCGTGGGTCTGCCTTTATACTCCGGGTCGGCGTTCGCGTATAGCTCACTTAAGAATTGCACGCCCAGCACGGGATCACTCTGATTCTCATTGAAAACAAACTCCCAGCCCAGATTCTGCTCATGCTTACCGTGACCCGCCAGATTGATGCTGATGACATCCTCAAGGCCGAGCAGTTCTCTGACGATCGAGGCCCGGTTGGACCAGTGGCAGCCCTTGGCCCAGATCAGGCGGTAGCGTCCCGCTTCCACTGGCAGCTTGCCCTCCCCTTCGCCGAAGGGGGTGGTGAAATGATTCTTCTGGCGGACAAAATAGCCCTGCTCATTGATCTCATGCTCGGTTTCTTTCGGCCGGACACGTACGTTAGCTTCAGAACTCATCGGTAATGCCTCCTCTTTGCTATTATTTTACCGGGGACAAGCCTGTGTATCCTTGCTCGCTTCCTTACTTGCTGAATCTGCGCCGGTCATGCGGTTCATTCCAGATCGATACATCCGGCCCTTTGGCCAGCAGCTGATGGGGATTATTCGCATGATTGCCGAGCTGGTAGCCTCTTTTGATCGAATCGAAGTCAGTCGTATCCCCGAAGCCGGGGGTCTGATACAGATCCTTGGCATAGTTCCAGAGGTTCGGGAAATCAATAATCCGGTTCCGGTTCGTCCGGAAGACCGGATAATACGCCGCATCGAAACGCACCAGTGTCACATAGAAACGGACATCGGAATCTGTGATGGAATCGCCGAACAGATATCTTTGTGCCGATAGTCTCTCCTCCAGCTGATCCAGCCGGGTGAACAACACATCATAAGCCTGCTCGTAGGCCGCCTGGGAATGGGCGAATCCGGCCTTGTATACTCCGTTATTCACCTCATGGAACAGCAGCTCGTTGAACTCATCAATCTCTGCCCGAAGCTCCTCTGGATACAGGTCAGGAGCCCCTTCCTTATGAAAAGGCTTGAATGCTGTCTCGAAGTAGTGGGTCAGCCGGAAATAATCGTTATTCACGACCTTCCGCTCCAGCACATCCACGACCGTCGGTACGGTTGCTCTGCCGCTGTAGTCAGGGTCCGTCTCCGCATAAATGTCCGGCAGATAGCGGATACCCAGCACCGGGTCCACGCCGCCCTCGTCCAGCGAGAACTCCCAGCCATTCTCCGTCCGCACCGGACTGGCCGTGCCAAGACTAATGACATCCTGCAGTCCCAGCAGCTCACGTACAATAACCGCGCGGTGCGCCCAAGGGCAAATCCTTGCCCACAGCAGACGATAGCGCCCTGCCTCTACCGGCAGTTCACCGGACTGATTGCCAAAGGGAGTGGTGAAGCGGTTCTTTTGACGGTTAAAGGCTCCATCCTTGGTGATTTCCTTCGCGATCTCGTGGTTCACAATCTTCGTACCCTCGATGGTATTGTTATTAGGCATGATGCTGCTCCTCTGCTTGGTGGATTTCTTTCTCGGTATGGACGACCGGAATGGAGGACTTGATCACGATCTCCGGCCTCGCGGTATAACCCAGACTCTCATAGAAACCTACGGCCTGCTGCTGGCTGGTAATGACGATCCGCTGAATGCCCAGCTCGCCGATCCATTGCTCGGCGGCCCCGATCAGCTGCCGGCCATAACCTTGGTGCTGAAACTCAGGAATGACACCGACCCGTTCGATCTTGGCGTACTCCTCATGGTTCAGATTAATCCGGGCGGTGGCGACAGCCTGCTCATTCTCCTCCAGCAGCAGGTAGTGATACTGCCCGCCATAGACTTCATCAAATTCAAATTGCTTGGGGATTCCTTGTCCCTGTACAAAGGTTCTGGTTCTGACCTCGTAGACACCGGCCAGCTGCCATACCGCATCTACTCTGTAAATGTTCGTCATGTTCGTCCTCTCTGCTTCTGCCGGCTTAGGCCGGATATTCCCGGTCACGCCCATGGGGAGTATTCCACTGGCTTAGATCAGGTCCTTTGGGCAGGATGCGATACGGATTAGAGCCTTCAGCAGCCAGAAGCACCGATAAATGATAATGCCGTTTGATAGCGTCAAAATCCGTTGTATCTCCAAACCCCGGAATCTGGTATAAATCCCTGGCATACGCCCATAGATGGCGGTAATCGGCAAGCCGCTGACGGTTGGCGCGGAATGCCGTGTAATAAGCGATATCGAAGCGGGCTAACGTGGTGTACAGACGGACATCCGCATCGGTCAGCTGATCCCCGAACAGATAGCGGCCTCTGGAGAGCCGGTCTTCCAGTTCATCCAGCCGTTCGAATAGAGCGTGATAGGCCGCCTCATAGGCTTCCTGCGAACGGGCAAACCCGGCCTTGTATACACCGTTGTTCACATCATGGAAGATCCGTCCGTTCAGCTCATCAATCTCTGCCCGCAGATGCATGGGATACAAATCCGGCGCATCCTGCTTATGCAGCGGAGCCCAGGCGGTCTCCAGGTGATGGGTCAGCTTAAAATAATCATTCTGGACTACCTTCCCGGTCGCGATTTCTACAACCGCCGGAACCGTAGGGCGCCCCGCATAACCGGGATCAGCAGCCAGATAAGCCTCACTCAGGTAGCGGGTGCCCAGCACCGGGTCTTTCCCGCCTTCATCCAAGGTAAAAGCCCAGTCCGTATGCGGAAGAGCCGGCCGGAGCGGGTCCACCGTGCCCAGACTGATTGCTTCTTCAAGCCCGAGCAGGCGCCGAACTATGACCGCGCGGTGGGCCCATGGGCAAGCGGCTGACCAGATTAGCCGGTACCGCCCCTTTTCCACGGGAAGCTCACCAGGGTTATCGCCGAACGCGGCAGAGAAACGGTTAGCCTGTCTTACAAATGCTCCGCTGGCCGCAAGTTCTGCGGAAGCTGCCTGGATCTTATTAGTCATCTCTAATAGCCTCCTTTTACAAGTGCCCGCCCAATATTTCCGACTAACTTCATCGGTTTATATGATTATAGTTCGATAAACCATTCACTTATAGTAAAAATCGGAACCCCTGTTCACACTTTCGTTGCTTGACTTGAGCGGCAGGACTCGTTTTAATGTGAATATCTTATTAAATACTATTATTCTCATTGGCTAAATAGGTTTTGAGAGAAGAGAGGTGTCTTCCATATGTATTTGCCAGCCAGACCATCCGTACTCTATCGCCCCTTTCAGCCAACTTTTGAAAAACAGCTGCAATCCTACTCCGAGTACAAGCCTTCCTTGACCGCTCCTTTTGGCGGCGGTATTCAATTTCACGGATTTTATATGGATGACCTCAGCGTCAATCAAATGTTTGTCCTTCCGGAAGGCTGCATGAGTCTTGTCATTTGCTGTTATCCGGAGCACCCGTCAGCCAACATATGCGGCACGTTATATAAAGGCAGACAGGGGTTATTTGTCCGGTCGGAGTGCGAGTACTTTGTGATCCGCTTTCTTCCGGGCTACGCGGAGCATTTCTTCCGTTATTCTATTGGGGAATTCAGTGAACTGGAGATTCCGGTCGGGGATGTTCTTCCTCATGCGGCGGAATTGCTGGAGCGGGTGGTGGAGAAGAAGACTTTTCATGAACGGGTCAGAGCCTTTGAGGAATATTACAACACCTACATACTGGGCCGGCTGGAGATCCCGCGGCTGATTGAATATTTAACCGATCGGATTATCCGCAGCCGCGGCACACTGCATGTTAACGATCTATCCAAAGACACGGGCTATTCCAGCCGTTATATGATCAAAGCCTTCGAGCGTTATATCGGGGCCTCCCCCAAGCTGTTCAGCCGCATTATCCGCTTTCAGCATGTACTGGGGTTATTGGAGGGTAACCATTACAAAGAAACTCTCGAGCATATCTTCGAGCTTGGTTATTTCGATCAGAACCACTTCATTAAAGAGTTCAAGGAATTCAGTCTGACGACGCCCAAAAAGTATATCATCAAAGGAACTACGGGGAATTTGGCGGATGAATCTTAAGTTCTTATTTCAGATATTCTTTCCATGCGGCTCCAAGTTCCGCAGTATACCGGGTCAGCCGTAAGCTGATCTCAGTGCGCATCACATCACGCGTAAGTCCGAACCGTTCCTGATATCCCCGGCAAAAGATTTTGTGATACACCAGGAACTCCTCCTGCTCATCGGGCAGCACTCTGATATTGCGCTGCTTCAGCTCTTTTTGCAGCTGGTAGGTATCCTGCATGATCCGGCGCTGTATCGCTTGACCGGCAATCACAAAGGCGCGCTTAAGAATACTGCTGGACAGCTCGATCTCCTTCAGGCTCCGGCTGACCATAGTATCTATGTAAGGGAGCAAAATGAGGTCACGCACCATCGTCCGCTCCTCGACAGTGATCATTTTTCTAACTGTATCCTCTTGCTTCTCCTCAAACTGATCCACATGCTCACTCATCAACATCTTAGTTTTCCACCGCTCATTTCCGTTTAATTTGCTCATTTATAATGACCCCCAATCTGCTGCGCCCGTTCCAGTGCAACCCCGGATTCCAGCAAAGAGGATGCGCGGATAAGCGCCCGGCTGCCGTATCTGGTTTTGATCTGATCCACTGCCCGTTCTCTGCTCAATGTGCGGATGCGGTCATCGAATAAGGTGAGCTGCATGACACTGTCATCGGTCAGCTGGGAGATAGAGATCGCCAGGCGGCTTAGCGGCATCCCCGTCCAATGATCCACAAACAAGCGGTAGGCCGCCGCTGCCACCTCATGCGTTAAAGACGACGGCTCCGGCAGTGTCACTTGTCTGCTGTAGGAGTTAGATTTGTTGCCGTCCGTCTCTGCTACCACGATAGACACCACCGACCCCATATACCGGTATTTCCGCGCCCGCTGGCACACCTCGATCACCAGTTCCAGCAACACAACCTCAATTTCCGGCAGCCGGGTATAGAGATTCCAGCGCAGCGCCTTCCCGTGCCCGACCGACTTGATCTGGTGGCGTATCCCGGTAACAACCGGGCTGGGATCGATCCCGCGCGCCGTCTGCCAATAATATTCCGCTTGAATATCACTCTGCTTGCCCATGGTTGTGCGCATTCTCCGCTTGAATTCCCCCAGCTCCATCCGCGCAATATCTCCAATCGTAGTAATCCCCATACGGTAAAAATTCTTGGTCATCCGTCCAGCCACCATAAACATTTCATGCACCGGCAGCGGCCAGAGCTCTGTGTCTATATTATCGTAATCGAGCCTGAAGATCCCTCCTTCCTTCTTCTTGGCAAAGTTGTTGGCCATCTTGGCCAGAATTTTGGTCGGTCCGACTCCCACCCGGGTCCACACCCCCGTAGATAACAGGACATGATGCTGGATGGAACGAATCATATCCGGCAGATCTCCTCCAAAAACACTCAAAGAACCGGTCACATCCAAAAACTGCTCATCGATGCTAAAGGCCTCAACCTGGTCGGTATATCCCTTATAGATTTCTGAAATCATCAGCGAGACCTGGATATACGTACTCATCCGCGGGCGGATCACTACGAGATCCCGGCATTTGGTCATGGCTTCACCCACGCGTGATGCGGTGGTTACACCATGAGATTTGGCGATAGGGCAGGCAGCCAGGACAATACCGTTCATCCGCGTGGGATCGCCGACTGCGACAGGCATATCTTTATACTCGGGATGCGCAGCCTTTTCGACACTTGCATAGAAGGATTGGCAATCCGAGAGCAGAATGATCCGGTCTTTAGGCATATTTCTGCCTCTGTACCGGGTGCCACGACAAGATGCTGTCTGTCAGGAAAACACGGGGCAGGCCGGTGCTCAGACAGGTAGCCCGTATGCGGCCGTCACGAATCCCGTGCACTTCAATTTTCCGCTGCGTAATCCTGCCCGCTTTGTCCAGGTATATCATTTCAATCGTTTGGCCGATACTCATTTTCATGACTGATCGCCTCCGGTATAATAAGAACATTTGTTTGTATTATAACCAGGATTAAGTTTTTTAAGCAATGGTAAAATAGAACAGGCGTTCTTGTTTGATAAGAGTAGCTTATGCGTTGCTGGTGAGTATTAGAACCGGATAGGAGCGGGATGGGCTGGGGGGAGGTAACAGTGAGAGACAATTCGTATTGGGAATACGGGGAAACCCTGGGGCGCATCCAAAAAGTAGGCTTATAAAGTCTCCTTTTTTTGTCTGCGGCGTTATGTGTAATGATGCTTCGGAATTTATTGGAAAATAGGGATAACAGCATCCGGACTGCGAGGCGGCTGATGTTGACGCAAGAATTCCTTGATCCAGCGATATCTGTGGCAGAGATCAGGAGGTTTTTTATAGAATCCTGCACATAATACAACATTTTCCTCATCCTATCGGCCCAAATCCAACATTGTTGTATAAAATGCAGGATTTCACCTCACCCAAGCGGCTTAGCAGGATTATTCTTGTATTTCATACAACAATCCTCCCAAATACCTCGCTATCTATGAATCAAAGTTGCAAAACGTACAACATTTATCTCTAAAGAGATGTATATCCAGCAACACAACAAAGCCCCTTCAAAGTCGCGAACGACTCGAAGGGGCTTTTTGTCCTAATTACCTTAGATATAAAACATCTATTTGGCTATATCTACAGGGAGCTACAAGAAATGAGCTAAAGCCTTACGGGGATTGGGTTTAGCTCATTTTATATCGAGTTACAGCTACAAGGAAAAACATACATCTACAACGTGTTTTACGGGTAATTTACGGGTAACAAAAACATCAAAAGAGCCGTCCAGGATCACTCCTGTGGCGGCTCTTTACCTTCGCGATTTATCTTCTCTTCAACAGCTTCCAATATGAAGGCATTGCGGCTCATATCCGCCGCCTTTGCTGCAGCGTCAATACGCTCCTTGTCACCCTTCTTTACCCACAATTTTACTTGATCGTAATTTGCGGCATTGTACTTGTCTTTTGCCCGGGTAGAGGCTTTACCTTGTTGCTCCATAGGCTTGTCCCTCCTTTCTCAAAGGATATCACAAAAAATATACTGATACCAGTACAAAAAAACCCTGATTATATACTGGTACCAGTATATAATTGAGATAAAAAAGGAGGTGAACATGGCACATGAAAGATTGGGTAACACTCCTTACAGCAATCATCCAGCTCATTACCGCAACATTGCTGCTAAAGGACAAAAAGAAAGGAACCAAAAAACGCAGCCGACCGGGCAAACGTAAATAGGTTCCACGGAGGAAGGGTTCACGGCCC
Organism: Paenibacillus phytohabitans; assembly: GCF_013141775.1. GTDB lineage: Bacteria > Bacillota > Bacilli > Paenibacillales > Paenibacillaceae > Paenibacillus_AQ > Paenibacillus_AQ phytohabitans. The sequence continues at coordinate 82,562 of NZ_WHOB01000097.1, read as the reverse complement.
TTCCTCCACCCAATCATAACATAAACGGTTTGGACGATACAATCAGCCGGCGGGCATACGCGGGGAGGAATTAACCATGCTGAATACAATCACCTGGATCATTATCGGGGCCGCACTGGTCCTGTCGATCATTGCGCTGATAAAAGCTCGGGGGCGGCGCTAATGCTGCCCACACACCTGAGACTCGCGGAGCTGTACCACCTGCACAAAGTAGGTAAGCTCACAACGGCGGATGGACCTGAGCTGCTGCAATGTCTGGCCGTCAACGCCCAGTACTGCTGGGACACGTTAAAGCTGCGGCAGCTCTCTAATCTGGCCGCAGCCACACAAGACACGGATTGGCTGAATGAACTGCGCATCCGGGAAGATGCCCTGCAGCTGACCGGGAGGGCACCCACTTTATGAAATTAGAGGAGCTGAAGCCAGGGCTACCTGTGCAGATCACGAAGGGCTATCATGCAGGCAAGACCGGCAAAGTGATTACCATAGGGACGTTTGAGGGTGGCCCAAAACGGATTGGGGCGCTGGTGGATATTGCAGAGCCAGTGCTGGTGATCATGGATCCGGAAGCGCTGGAGAAATTACTGGAGGAGCCGCTGCCGCCAGGGTGGGAGCAATTTGAGGTATAGACAAATAAAAGCCCTGTTAGCCGATGAAGGCTAGCAGGGCTTAAAGCTCAATATTTTTTATATAAATACCGTTATAATATTACATATATTTGAACCTAATATAGCAATATACCTTTTATAGAATATTATTTCAAGGAATATAATTACATTTATTTTCCTTTTTATTCTATATAATTGGAATTGTAATATTTTACTATAAAACTAATTTGGAGGTAAAAAATTTGAAAAAGTTAACCGCAGTCTTGTCCATCGCTTTATTGACTACCGCAATTGCCCCTTTTGCGTCTGCAAATCAATCTAACCCGACAGCAGGACCTACTCAACAGGTAAGCAGTCAACAAGAAGCAACAAACACATATACTTATAATGGCCTTCAAATTAATTCGCCTCTCGCTCTGAGTGACGAACAGCTAGCTTCTATTTACAGCAATGTCCAAAAGCAAGCCCAATCGCGTGATTTGATCACTCCTTTTTCACATGAAATTGGAGGTTCTGGAGAACTGGTTTACGGACCTAAATATGAAACCCACACAAATAAGGATGTTGTCATTTTTGCCACAGCTGCTACAGCTTGGTTAAATAATTACATCTATACAAAAATCGGTTGGAATCCCTCGTGGTTTAAAAAATGGGTGATTTCCGCTACGGAGGGTTGGTTTGTTAATCAGGGTGTAAACCCTACTTATACAGGAATATGGACAACAAGAGCTGGCGACCCTCAAGTCCCTGGATTATCGCGTTTTTACCTAACTTTAGTACATTATACGAACAACTCATTCAATACTCCTATTAGTGTGCAGTATAATGAAGTAGCGACTGAATATAATCCTTAATGAATCGTATTGTAATTTCAATACCCGTTGTATTCAAATTGAGTTCAACGGGTATATTTAAAAAGATTGGAGGAACGATCATGACAGATATCGATGAGAGAAATTGGGGCCAACAGGAGCCGGTCAAAGAACCGAAGGACCGATATGCACAGTTTCTAAAAATTGTATCAATAACCTTTGTAAGTGTAACCCTTACTATTATTTTTACTGAGTTAAACACAGGTAAATATCCCCTGAAGCTCGTTTTCTTCGTTATTGGGCAATTCTTCATATATAGATATGTCATGAAGAATGTTTCAGAGTCCTCAGAAAAGTTCAAAACCTTCTGTATAAAATTTAAAATAAAATTACCTATACTCTACATTTTGTATTTCTTGTTTCTCTTCTATATCGGGCAACCCTATTTATAAACTTACTTTGCATTAAAAAGACCTATTAAAAAAACCACCAGCCGGAGCCAGTGGGCAGATGATTACCGCAAGGTATTCTTCTTGTCTTTTCCTTCATACTCATACCAAGCCTTTTCGATAGCAGCCCGGATCTCTTCGGCGGAAAAAGATATGCCCAGCTGCTTCAGCTTATCTGAGACATACCACAATGCCTTAGTTAACTTATCCGACCCCTCCAGCTCCACAAATGCCGATTCTGCATAAATGTAAGCCTCCAGCGCTTTTGCCCACAGTAGCGCCTGCAGTTTGTTCTGTTGTTCCGCTTCAGCTGCCCCCTTCTTGGCCTTGATCCAGCCACCCAGCGCCCGCCAGTGACGCAAGAGAAAAGCAATCAACACCAATGACACAGCCGTCACCATGTAAGCCAGCAGGTTCTCTGCGACATTCTGAAATACAGTATCCATATTACTTTCCCCCTTTCTGCTGCGCCGCCAGCCCCAGCCGGTACAAGATAGTAATCAGCCGCGCCTCTGCGTATGTGGCCTTGTCCGGTGTATCTATTACCGGCTTGCCATTGAGTACTGACGGTGTGTTCGCAAAAGCCTTCAGCGCATCCTCGGCCCATGCCGGAGGGTTGGTGTCGGTCAGCTCCAGCAATAAGGCGCTCAACTCCTTGATTTCTCCGGCCTGCAGGATTGACTGCTGCTTAAGTACGTCCTTGCTATTGGTCAGCCCGGCCACAGTAGATTCCAGCTCCTTCACCAGTGCTTCAATTCTGCTCATGTCTTCCTCTGCCTCCTCCATGTATTTATCAATTACGGCGAATGCCTTCGTTATCAAAGATACTGCCGGTTTCTTGCCTTCACGTAGCTGCGAGGTCGTCAATCCAAAAACCATTTCCAGATGTGGCATGTCAGTAAATGTCCGCCAGTCACCGCCCCATGAAAACCCGAGGCGCTTGGCTTCCTCCACAACCTCCGACCAATCTGGCAGGCTGTCCTTGTCATCGTCCCGCAGCATGTCCCAGGAGACTGTGCGACCGTCCGGCAGGAGCAGTGCAAAGTCAATTGCCCATCCGTAGTTGTGATTGCTGTAACCGCCTCGGGCATTGGTCACAATGTCCTCTTTGGGCTGTGCAATTACATGAGACAGCCCCACGGCGGCAAGCTGCTTCGCGGTCCGTCCCTTGGCGTAAAGGTTATCTTGCTCGGCCTTGGTGCGAAGTCCCTGCGTGATGATGATCTGTACACCGCGATTGTAACAGCCTGTAATCAACGCAATCATTCCTGCTGCAATAACAGGCTGCAGCCCCGACAGCTTGGACACTGATTTAAGCTTTACCTGATCAAGCGTCAACATCTTGCTTAACCTCCTCTTTAACAGCCGGGAAGATCATAAACAGATCCTGCCGCCGGGTATACATGAGATACGTCAGTATCATCAGCCCTAATGTTGTGCCGACCTGAGCCGCAGCCCATGCATTGGATTTAAGCGCAGCAAGCACAGCATCACCGGCAGTAAATTTGCTGAAGCGAATCCAAAATGCTACGGCCATCTTGACCGTATATGCCCCCAGGAAGAAGAACGCCGCCAGCATGAACAAGCTCACCACCCGGGCGCGGAATCTCTTTCGGAAGTATAAAAAAAGCGCGGCCATAAGCAGCAGCGCACAAATAAATGAAATACCGTATGCAATTAGTAACAAGATATCAATGCCCCCCATGATTAACACCCCGATCATAAATTAAAAATTCGGCAAAACCGTTATTCCGGATCTCCTCTTGAATGTCCTTGGAGGTATCCTTGTATCTGGCAATCGCAAATGATACCCTGCGGGATGCCCACGCCAGCTCCTTTTCTCTCTCTTTATGCTGGGGCGATAAACGTTTTATCCATTGACCAAACACGGTTCTCCTCCCCTGTCCTCATCATTGCCGGCATTACTTGCGGCATGATCTATTTTGAGCCTCTGCAGCACTTGAAGTGTCGGTGCCATGAAGTCTGACCGCTCTTTGTCGAGGATTGCTTGCAGCCGGTCCCGATCTTCTTCTGCACGATCCAGCAGCTCACGCGGCACCCATTTCCCGCGCCGGATGTCTCTCACAAAACCAAAGACGATAAACACCAGTACCAGCGCCACAATGTAAGCCAAGCCGTATTTGTCTGCGAGCAGCAGCAGCTTTTCCAAGTTTGATACATTATTGCTATCCATTCCCCCGCTCCCCTCTATCTCTAATGGTGTGTAAAAAAGCCCCCGAAGCAGCTCCGAGGGCAAAATAAAAACGCCTCTATGGGCGCCAGCAAATTCTATCTATTCAGCCAGATATTCCACTCCACTATCAACCAGGATCTCCAGTACTCCCGGTTGCAGAGTCTTCGGAACCTCGGCGTACTTGGTTTTACCCAAGATTACGCGTTGTGCGAAAAACATTGCCATCATGACATCACCCCCTTTCAAGAATTGAAGCCGGAACACAGCGCCCCCAGCCCGAAACACTTAGAGCTTTAGCTCCTCACTTAAGACCGCATACTTACGGACAGCTAATGGAGCAAGCAGGATACTTTGAGGGCTTACCTACCGAGGATGTCGATTTTGTTAAGGATTTATTTAATGAGAGCGAACAAGTAGAAACTGATAAATCCGATTTGAAGAAAGACACATCCACTATTGCCGCCCATCATGACGGTGAAGAGTGGACTGAAGAAGAACTGGAAGAAATCGAACGGTTTAAACAATTTGTCAAAATGAAGAGAGGACCTCGCACCGAGGAGTGACACGCATTGACCTATCAGAACCTCATGAAAGATGCAGATGTGAGAGGGATTGAAGTTTATGAGGTAACGTTCCGTGGGAAACTTAAGGGCCTGTATCAAGATAAAATCATTTGGCTGGATAAATCCCTATCAGTTATGGAAAAGCATTGTATTCTTGCCGAGGAGATCGGCCATTATGAGACAACAACAGGTGATATCCTTGACCAAACAGATATTAGAAATCGCAAACAGGAGCTCAAAGCGAGACAATGGGCATATCAAAGAATCATTCCGCTGCCTGCTATTGTACAAGCCTACCATTCGGGTGCGAAGGATCGTTATGAAATTGCAGAATTTTTAAATGTTACTGAAGAGTTTTTACAAGTGGCGGTTGATCGATATAAGGATCAATTTGGCCTCCTTTCGACAATTGATAATTACATAGTCTATCTCGATCCTCTGAGGGGCGTTAAAGTCCACCTATAACCCCCCGCGCTCTTCAGCCGAGAGGCTGTTTATATATAGCCAAAAACAGAACATATGTTTGCGTAAAGGAGAAAAAAGGATGAAAAATGCTAAGAACGAGCTTCCAACCAATGTACGAGAGCGAGACGGTAAATACACCTATCGGTACTATGTGCCCGTCACGAAACTTGTCGATGGCAAGGAAGTCAAGGACAGCAAGGAGAAAGAGTCCCCACGCTTTGAAACAATCCAAGAAGCAGTCGACTTCGGAATCCTTATTCAAGCCCAAAAGATTCAAAAAACGCTAAAACACAAAGAGGAACTAACAGTTAGCGTCTGGGGTAAAAGTTGGCTTAAGCATTACATTATTGAACGTGAGCCAACCGGCAATACGATTGAAAACAGGAAGTATGGACTTGGAATCATACTAAAAAAATTTGGAGGTTTTACTTTACCTGAGGTAACTGCGGGGTTTTATCAAGAATTGTTATACCACCTGAAGGAAGAAGGAAAAAGCCGAAATACAATTACAGCAGTCCATACCGCAGCTTCTCTCATGTTTAAACATGCCAAAAGAAATGGGTTAATAGAATCCGATCCAACTGCAGATGCCGTAATCCCAAAAGATAAAAAAGTAGCAAGAAAAAAGGGAGAGAAAAAACAAGTCCTCCCAAAATTTCTTGAGAAGGATGAGTTGAAAGCTTTTCTTCAGTTGTGTCGGTTCATATTAACTATTAACCTATGGGCTTTATTCGTTGTATTGGCTTATACAGGGTTACGAATCAGTGAAGCCGGTGGCTTGCAGTGGGAAGACATCGACATGGAAAAACGGACAATTGATGTAAACAAGCAGATTTACGGTACAAGCGTCCGTAATTACATTTTTATCCCTACAAAGAATGATCAGAGTGAACGGATAATTAGTTTTGGCGACACTGTAGCTAAAGCTCTGGAGCTGCTAAAAGGTTGGCAGCGTGAAGAAAAACTGTCTGCCAAAACCTTTAACCCAAAAGATGACTTCGTCTTCTGGTGTCCATCCCTGCCAGGATATCCAATCCAAATTACGTCTATGCCTAAAATTATGAAAGCAGTGCTAGGGAAAGCCGGGCTACCAACCCAGCTTACACCTCATAGCCTACGTCACACACATGTATCCCTACTCGCATCGAATCCGCGTGTAGGATTACCAGAGATCCAGGCCCGTATCGGCCATAAAAGCAATTCTAAAGTAACTGAATTGATCTATCTCCATGTAACAAAGCAACGGCAATACGAAATTGCAGACGACTTTGAATGGGCAATGAATCAGTAAATTACGGGTAATTTGCGGGTAACACTTTTCAAAAATCCCTTTGAAATCAACAGGTTTCAAGCCCCTGTTAAATATAGAACATATAATTATCCGCGTGGCTCTCTTCCTTGAAGTTGATCAGGTCGGATAATGTGGTGGAGTCCAGCACATCGGCGATGCTGTCGCGGATGCGCAGCCACAGGTCGCGCTTGGCCGGGTCATCTTCTTCTGTGAAGTCCACAGGAGAAATCGGGCCTTCCAGTACACGGATGATGTCTCCGGCAGTAATGGTGCTGGTCTCGCGGGACAGAATATACCCGCCGTATGCGCCGCGGATACTTTTTACAAGTCCGGCATTACGCAGCGGGGCGATCAGTTGCTCCAGATAATGCTCGGAAAGTCCGTTTTTCTCGGCAATGCTCTTAAGTGATGTTGGCCCTTCACCAAATCTCAGGGCAAGCTCCATCATAATGGTTAATCCGTAACGTCCTTTGGTTGATATTTTCAAAGGGGCACCTCTTTCGGTTTAGTTGCTGGTTCTGTGGTTCCTGTTTCGCTGGTTAGACATGAGATATGTCATATCAACGTATTCCGATGTTTGCTCTCAGCTTATGTTATCATATCTTTGGACACATTTGGAACACCCAACGGGAATAATTCGCGATTTTGTTCACCAGTGGTGGACAAATTGTCAATTTTGAACCGTTTTCCGCTATATTTTATAACAGCCTTCTCCTGTTTGGGGTAGACAGGTATGTTATAATACACAATGAGCCGGGTGTTCAGTCAGAACGCCGGTATTTTGTGCATAGAAAATGGTGATCACGATGACAAAAGCTAATCAGGATATCCGTGTCGTCGTCGGTATGTCGGGTGGGGTCGATTCCTCTGTTACAGCGCTTCTGCTGAAGCAGCAGGGTTATGATGTCATCGGCATCTTCATGAAGAATTGGGATGATACCGACGAGTTCGGCGTATGTACGGCTGAGACCGATGCCGAGGATGTGCGCCGCGTGTGCGAGCAGATCGATATTCCTTACTATACCGTTAATTTCGAGAAGGAATACTTTGATAAAGTCTTTTCCTATTTCCTCGAAGAATATAAGGCCGGCCGGACACCGAATCCGGATGTGATGTGCAACCGCGAGATCAAGTTCGGGGAATTCCTGAACAAAGCGCTGCAGCTTGGCGCTGATTACGTGGCTACCGGGCACTACGCCCGGGTAGTGGAAGAAGACGGCATGTTCAAGCTGCTGCGCGGCGTGGACAACAACAAAGACCAGACTTATTTCCTCAATGCGCTGAACCAGTACCAGCTCTCCAAGGCCATGTTCCCGATCGGGCATCTGCCGAAGCCTGAGGTGCGGAGAATTGCCGAGGAAGCCGGACTCTACACCGCCAAGAAAAAAGACAGCACCGGCGTCTGCTTCATCGGAGAACGCAATTTCCGTGAATTCTTAAGCCAATACCTGCCGGCACAGTCGGGCAATATGGTCGATATCGCCACCGGTGAAGTCAAAGGCCGTCACGACGGCCTCATGTATTACACGCTGGGCCAGCGCCAGGGTCTTGGCATCGGCGGCTCCGGCACAGGTGAACCGTGGTTCGTGGCCGAGAAGGATCTGGCAAGCAATACCCTGTATGTTGTACAGGGCGAGAAGCATGTCAGCCTGTACTCCACCAGCCTCATAGCCTCCGGCGTGAACTGGATTGATGCAGCTACACTGGGCGATACGCCGCTGAAGTGCACCGCCAAGTTCCGCTACCGCCAGCCGGATCAGGGCGTTACGCTGACGAAGCAGGAGGACGGAACCGTGCATGTTGCATTTGATGTTCAGCAGAAGGCGATCACGCCGGGACAGGCTGTGGTGTTCTACCTTGGTGATACGTGTCTGGGCGGCGGAACCATTGAGACTGCCGAGAAGGTTGTGCCGCTGCCGCAGGTGTAACTGCATCACCTGCCTGAGACGAGCCCCTAATGCATACAAAAGAACCTTCAACACCACCGGATGGTGGAGCTGAAGGTTCTTTTATTCGTTATTGTACGGGATAATGCTCAGACCAGCAGATTCCGGCCGGATTCCGGCAACGGAATGTCCGCTTTATTACGGCTGAACCCCCCATAGCCGTACGCCATTCAAGTACAGTGGTACCCGGTTCCAGTCTGTATAAGCCGTTTTAGTTGAATCATAGGAATAATCATCGGCCTTATTGTAATTGCTCCAATCGGTTTTGTTAATGCGCAGCTGAATTTCCCCGGTGTTCGCCCCGGGTGCCAGACTGCCGGCACCGGCGCTGAAGGAAATCTCCACATAATAATCCGCTCCTGCAACCGCAGGATCAAGCTTCACGAAGCTGCCCAGCACATTGCTGCCGCCGAGTGTTGCATAATCGACATTGAACTGCTGAGGTTTCTCTCCGTCAATCGTGTAATAGTAACGGAGCTTGACCTTACTGAGATCTACCGCTGTCGTCCCGTTGTTGACAATCCGCAGCTGCGGACGGAACTGCGAATCTGTGGCGTTCGTATCCGTTGTACGGTATTGAACCACCAGGTTCGCCGCAGCAGGCGTAGCCGTTGGCGTGACCGTCGGTGTAGCCGTTGGCATTGTCGTCGGTGTAGCCGTTGGCGTCGGCGTAGCTGTTGGTGTGGCCGTTGGTGTGGCCGTTGGCGCTACTGTCGGTGTGGCCGTTGGTGTAGCTGTTGGAGTGACCGTCGGCGTAGCTATTGGCGTAGCTGTTGGCGTGGCCGTTGGCGTTATCGTCGGTGTAGCTGTCGGTATTGGACCGCTGCCGTTATTGATTAGCCGGTCGTATTCCGCATAGGCTGTAGCGATGTCCACCTGTGACCAGAAGCGGTGATAGGTGAACTCAGGTGCGCCATTGTCCCATGTCTTGGTTGTTTTGTTGTATGAGCTGTTGTACTTGCCTTCCAGGTAACTCCACTTGGGATCATTTTTGATATCGGGAAGCACATCGGTATAGCTCGCATAGACTCCGTTTCCGCCCTTGGCCGGATCAGAAGGTACTGTCGCGCTGCCCGGTATAGTGTTTCCTTGGCCGAAGGTCCCCGTCCAGCCCGCAGGGAAATATACCTCTTTGGTGAAGAACCGGAAATAATCCGCCCGCTTCTCAAGCGTCGTAATTCCCAGTCCATCATTGTAGCCCCAGGCTGTATCCAGCAGGGACTTGGCCAATTGTGAAGCGGTTCCGCCGAGCGCAGTATAACTGCCGTGTTCCGCTTTGCTTCCTGCGGCAAAGAACGTAAGCGCTTTAATATAGCTGCCCAGCACACCGGTATCCTGTCCGGGATCTTTGGTCACTGCCTTGAGGCCGCTGTTGCCGCTAAAAGAGTTGAAGCCGCCCCATGTATCCGGCTGGCCCTGCCACTCCACATTGCCCGGAATCCAGAACTCGCCGGGTGCGGACACGGTGGCAATCTGCGGATCATCTCCGCCCAGAATCCGGTTTCCCTGCAGGTCCAGATAATAGCCGGCGGCATCCGTTACCGGACGGCTGCCCGCAAAGGCATAATCTGTAGACCAGTCAATCCAGTTCTCAATCACCCGTTTGGCCATTTTGAAATTGGCCGAGGTGGTATCCCCGCTGGAAGCCAGAATGTAATACAGCTCGGCTACCCGTTCCACACTCCAGGCCTGCATCCCGAACCAATTGTTGGATGGCGGGTCATGGTAGACTGGAGCCTCGTCGTAGGCCATGCCATAGAAGGTGCTTGTTCCGGCGGGATAAGCGCTGTATGAACCGCCATAACTGTTAGTAGCTCCTCCCGCAATGGCTCCTTCAGAGGATTGCAGCCAGTTGTAGAATTCCAGCTGGCGGGTCAGCGATTTGCCCCAATCCTCTCCGGCTGTTGCCGAAGCCGGAATCAGGCCGCCGTCTGCAGTGGACAGTGCATAGGCTGCAACCACATTCTGATAACCCTGGTGCGCATGGCTCGCGCCAATTCTCCAGGCCCAGTTGCCGGTTGTTCCAAGGCCCCCGCCCCAGGCAGTATACCAGGCCAGCAGATACTGGCTGGAATCCTTGCCGGTTCCCGCTTCAGGTGTGCCGTCAGCAGCGCTGCCGACTTTCTGGAAGTACTTATCGTACATGCCATAACGCAGGAAGTCGCCCATTTTCTTGGCTTTGTTCAGATAGACCGTATTGGTGTATCCAAGGTCCTTGGCCCAGTACATCGCTTGCACAGCGCGTGCATCCGCGTCTGTAGCATTCGTATAACGCCATTGTGCGGAAGGTACGCTATTTTCCTTGGTGAATAGGCTCATGAAGCCTTCATTCGTCTTGCCGAACGATTTGTCATCCTGTGAAGGATGCGCCACCGCTTCCCAGACGGATTCCTGCACTCCGCGCTGGAAGGTATTCACATAAGCAGCGGTATGCGCAGGATTCAGCAGATTGCCGAAGCCGTACCAGTTGTCCACATCCACCAGCCAGTGCATCAGATAGGTCTGGTTATTGCCGTAGGTCGACTTCAGCTCTCCATCCAGCGGGTCCTTGCCCGGCGTATATTTGCCGTTCAGCGCACTTGGATACAGATCCGGCTGGGCAAGCTCCGAGGCGTAGGTTGCCGGACTGTTCGGGTTGTAATTGCTCATCGTCGGCTGCTCCTGCACGCCGTCGCCTTCATTAACCGGGATGATGTATTTCTCCATATTGTCCCAGGCGGCTTCGAGCTTGCTCCAGTCTCCGGTATTATAGCCATACAGCACTTCAAGCCACATCCAGTAGCTGTAGGCCTCGGAGGTGGTCATATGCCCGTAGTTGGGCGCCTCGCTAAGCAGGGTCTCCACCGCGTGATAAGGAATGCCTTCCGCCGAGAAATAGCCGCTCGCCGGGTCTTTCAGCTGGGCATATAATTGCAGAAATCTTGTCTTTTCTACCGATGCAGCCTTGGCTGTCCCGGGTCTGAAATTAAAGATACCGCTTGTAAGAGAAATGATCAGGATGGCAGCCATTACTATGGAGAATGGTTTCTTGATTGAACTCAGCTTCATCATTTCGGCATACTTCCTCTCTGGAATGATTTATGGTTCCAAGCCCCACACAAGCGTTCCTGCACGGTAAAGTGTAGCTTTCTCCCAATCCGCGAAGGTCTGCTGGGTTCCACCATAGGAATAGTCATTGCTCTCATTGTAGGCCGTCCAGTCCGTCTTGTTGAACCGCACCTGAATCTCCCCGCTATCCGCCCCCGGAGCCAGGCTTCCTGCCCCTGCGGCAAAGGAAATCTCCACATAAGAATCCGCCAGGGATACCGGCGCGTCCAGCTTCACAAAGCTTCCGCTCAGGTTGCCGCTGCCGACAACAGCGTAGTCACAGTGAAATTCCTGCGGCTTGTCCCCGTCCACTGTGTAATAATAGCGCAGCTTCAGACCACTGAGTGCAATGGTCTCGGCCCCTGTGTTGACAATCCGGAACTGGCTGCGGATCTGCGAATCACCGGGACTTGTGTCATTGGTGCGGTACTGTACACGCAAAGCTCCAGTAACCGGCGGGGTGGTCTCGCGCGGCCGGGCCGTAGCCTGTGCAGACGCCGTACTCTCCCCCACATTGTTCGATGCGGTCACCACGTAATAGTAGTCCACTCCGTTCGTCAGCCCGCTGTCGCTGTAGACGGCTCCGTTTGCCGTGCCGATCACCGTGTACGGTCCGCCGCTCACCAGAGAGCGCTTGACCGTATACTGGGAAGCACCGCTGACCGCATTCCAGCTCAAGGCCACGCTGGCATTGCCGGGTACAGCCTGCAGGCCGGACGGACGGCCCGGAACCTGGGGTTCACCGGGGGTTCCGCCGCCGGGAGGCAGCTCCCCGTACACCTTGACACCCGCATCAAATACCGGAATATACGGATTCTTCGTCGCCGAGGAAGCACCTGGAGCCACTCCCTTGAAGGAGAAGTCATTACTGTTGTCCCAGAAGGTGGTGTTCAGCGGCCCGGCAATCCGGAACTGGACCTCCTTGCGGTAAGCGGATTGTCCGCCCGGATAAATCGGTGTGCCGGAGAAATCTACTTTGGTGTAGTAAATATGATTCGCTTCATCATAAGGCAGCAGCTGCGAGACGGTTGCCCCCTGATTGTAGCCTCCCGCCTTGACGGTGATATCTGCTGGTCCATACCCTGCAGCCACAGCCTCACTTATGTCCATATAGTAGTTGAAGGACATTTGACTGCTGGAGCGGGCAGGCCACCCGGAGCGGTTATTGAGCAGTGCACGGATTTCCACAAAATTGCTGCCGCTGGCGTTCACAGAGGTCTCGGTGAACATTTCATCCTCACGCGTTTCGGCCGGCGGGAAATTCACAAGCGGCTGCTGGCCCTGCCCGTGGAGCAGCATCATTTTGGCCAAAGCGCCGGTAAAGGCTGAATTGTAATCGGTTGCAACTTCGTTGGAGACATAATCGCTGATTGTATCGGTGTAGCTGTCTGTCTTGGAAGGTCCTCCGACCAGTGCGCCGTACAGCACATGCCGGTGGTTCGCAGGAGTCGTCTGGCTGTCGCTCCAGGAGCCGTGCGAAGTGCGGTGATGAGGATGCTGTGGCGCATTCGCGCCGAAGCCGATCACATAGCTGCTGTTCCGCGGATTATCGCCCAGCATATAGGTAATCTGCCGCTCCGCAAAGGTCTGGGCGGTGCTCTTCTTCACCGGATCTGAAACCCAGTCCGCATAGACAAAGGCCATGAATGCCTGGTTGGCGGCATACCGCAGCGCCCCCCATTGGTCCAGATGGGCCAGCCCCCCGGGAGTATAAGCTACCCGGTCAGAGGTACCGTTCACTCCGGTGGTCCAAAACTGCATATTCCGTTCAGTGGATTGAATGAATTTGGGATCACCCGTAATGCGGGAAAGCAGGAGCTGTGCACCGTAATGCTTGTCATCCCAGGATTGGGTCCACTGATAACCCCAATCTCCGGCTTGGTTCGTGCCCCACAGATTGCTGGCGGCAGTAGCCTTATCCAGATAGGTCTGCTCGCCGGTCGCTAAGTACAGCCAGACTCCGCCCCAGCTTAATTCATCGGCGTAGCTGCTCCACGAATTGTAATACTGCTTGGCATCAGTGATTGTATCGGAGTAAGCCCCGCGGTACGTATCGGCAAAATTGTATAATTGCTTGGCATGCAGCAGCAGCTTGTCCGCATAAGCGGCATCCGAATCCCTGAAAATAATGGAAGCTGAGGCAAGTGCAGCAGCGGTCTCCGCTGCCAGATCAGAGCCGGGATGCGCAGCATCAATCTTGTAGGATGGACGTGCCATTTGCATGACCTCCGCCGGTCCCCACCAGTTATGATCCGCCGTGCCGTTGCCGACCTGTCCCCACAGCTCATTAGGAGCCGTATGCGCTTTCACAAAATAGTCTGTTGCCCAGCGGATATTGTCCAGAATCTCATCCAGCTGCCCCGATTGCACGTAGCCATCCTTGTATTCATAGACCGACCATGCCAGCATGGTGGAGGTGTACGCCATAGGAAATCCGAATTTAACATGATCCCCTGCGTCATACCAGCCTCCCGTCAGATCGTGGCCGACATCCGCACCGTCCTGCAGCCCCGAATCGCTCCGCCATTCCACACGATTGTTCGCCGGCAGATCACCCGACCGCTGTGTCTCATAGAAATAGATAGATTTCTGCAGTGCCTCTGCATAATTAATCCCGGCGGTTGCGGCTTTGCTGACATGCGGATGAATAACAGTCCCTGAAGCAATAGTGCAGGTTAGCATTAAGCTCAGTGCTGCGATACAGCCTGTCTTCCGTCTCGTTTGCTTCACCTTAACTCATCTCCCTTCGATTCTTACGTTTCAGCCCGATCGGGTGACTCACGCGCAGATACCTCCCCAGCGTCCATTGAAGACATTTCATAAGACATTCTATTCAGTACACTCCATCCTCCACCCCCACTTACAAATTAAGGAAATAATCTCCCTATCTACACATATACCACATAAAGTAATTTAATTCTATATATTTACAATTATATCCACCGAAAATAGACTCATTTTGTCAAAAAATTTCCATTTTTATCATATTTGCCGTTTCATCAACCGAAAAAAACGCCTAACGTGCTTCAGGTGCACGCGGATACGCAAGCAAAAGACCACCGCAGTTGAGTGCATGCGGTGGTCTCACTTTACTTTTCTTCCTTTATTGGTCTTCCAATGCATCTGAGTGGAGCGCTATTGCCCGCGCCGCAGCTGCTGGTTATGGCGGATCTTCGCCTCGTTGCCCTGCTCGGTCGCCTGATAGAACACCCTCCGGGAGATCGCCTTCGGAAGATAGTCCTGCTTCACATAATGGCCGGGGAAATTATGGGGATACTGGTATCCCTCATGCCCCAGCTGGGCTGCGCCCTTATAATGCGTATCCCGCAAATGCAGCGGCACCTCAGCCGACTTCAGATCCTCCAGGCTATCCATAACGTTCGCGATTGCCATTACCACGCCGTTTGATTTCGGGCTCTCCACCGCAAACAGGATTGCCTGTGCGATATTCAGCTTCGCCTCCGGCCAGCCGTTGTTGCGGTAGGCATCCAGCGCACTGACAGCCTGAACCATCGCCTGCGGGTTAGCCAGGCCGATATCCTCGCTGCTCGCGGCGATCAGACGGCGGATGAAGGTCATCGGGTCCATGCCGAGCTTCTCCACGGCGTAGAGGAACCAGAACAGGGCGGCGTCGCTGGAGCCGCGAATGCTTTTGTGAAAAGCGGACAGCACATCATACTGCGTAGACTCGTCCGCTTTGACAATCGGCCGGCGGATGGACTCCTCCGCCACCTCCAGCGTGATATGCACGCTGCCGTCACTCTCCGGGGCAGTGGTCATCGCCGCCAGCTCCAGCGCGTTCAAGGCGCGGCGGATATCGCCGTTAGCCATCGTGGCGATATGCTGCAGCGCGTCCTCATCCGCCTTCAGATCCATGAACCCCAGGCCCCGCTGCTCATCGGCGAGCGCCCGCTTCATGGCAATCAGGCTATGCTCACTGGTCAGGGACTCCAGCTGGAACAGCGTGGAGCGGCTCATAAGCGCCCCGTTCACATAATGGAACGGATTCTCCGTCGTGGCGCCGATGAAGGTAATCGTCCCCTTCTCCACTGCCGGCAGCAGCGCATCCTGGCGGGAGCTGTTGAAGCGGTGGACCTCGTCCAGAAACAGAATGGTCTTCGAGCCGTACAGCGCCTTGTTGCTCTGGGCGCGTTCAATAACCTCGCGGACATCCTTGACCGAGGCTTCCACCGCGTTCAGCCGGACAAATTCACCTTGGGTATGATGCGATATGATATGAGCCAAGGTTGTTTTGCCGCAGCCCGGAGGCCCGTACAGCAAGATGGAAGATACCTGGTCGGCCTCAATGGCCCTGCGCAGCAGCTTGCCGCGGCCTACAATATGCTCCTGTCCAATATATTCATCGAGATTCACGGGCCGCATCCGGTCTGCAAGCAGCCGTCCGCTCCCGTTCCCGTTATCCTCACCCAGCGAGAATAAATCCATAACTCCACTTCCTTGCTAGTAATCTGGTATTTCGCTATTTCTTCGATAGAAAGAACTGGCTGCCTTCTATCATACCATACCCGCAGCTTTCATTAAAAAGAGCATGACCTCGCCATCACCGGCGGGAGCATGCTCTTTGTTCTATTCTTAGAACTTATATGTTTGGGGTTGTTTCAAATATTCAGGCTAGCTGTTCAGTGCCAGCCGCATTTTTGAAATGATTTTGCGGATGCTTTCTTCGGATAAATGATATCTCTTCTGCAGCTCGTTCACCGAGCAGCCGCTGCTGTGACTACAGAAGATCTCTTCATTGCGGTTCGCAATTTCTTGCCGGGAGCCGCTGTTCTCGCCCCATCGTACCCGCTCTTCCGTCTTCTTCGGGATGTATAGCAATTCACCCTGGATGTAGCCCTGTAGCTCTTCGAGCAATCCCGGGGGGAGCACATCCTTTCCATTTACGTAACTCACGTTCTGGTTCCTCCTTCAACAGGTGTGTTCCGTTAAGTCCGATCACTGCGCTGTTCTTGATAATCATGCCACCTGCCTCCTTTCTTCTCCTCAAATTTGGTAAATAACCTAAATTCATTATATTAAACCCTGCGGTTAGCGTCTACATTCATTGTTTATCAGTAATCTATCAGTGGTTTGTCAGTGTACTTCTATATATTTTAGCTAAGCCTGAAATATATAGCCGCTATCTATACATAAGGAGGCCTCGCGGCCTCCCCTTAAACAGGCTTCCGTCTTAGACGGAAACCACCTCGTATTCTGAAAACATTGCCATCAGCCTCCTTCCAGAAGTAATCTTGCCCGGCCGGACACTTATTATTAAGCCACAGGTATCCGCGGGTTACAAGTTCAAGAATAGTTATAATCGTTCTCCACCTTGAGCTCACGTTAATCATAACTTTCAGGAGGAATGCATAGCGGTAATTTTATCCAAAAAAATTTTGACGAAAAACTAATTTTTTAGTCGATTAGTGTCGAAATATATATTAAATTATCTATTTACTTCGAGATATGGAAATTAATTTAACCCCATCCATTCAGAAATTCAGGAGGAACCTTCTATGACAACCCCACGGAATCCTTTAAAGCGTGTATTTCACATCACCAAGCTCAGAACGGAACTCATGCTGCTAATCATCATAGCCATTGTGCTCCCCTCCCTTGCCCTGGTTGTCATATCCACGGAAACCTCAGAGTCGGCCCTGCGCTCCAAGATGGAAGAGACCACAAACTCAAGCATTCATATTCTCGATAAAACCCTTTCGCAATTAATCCAGCTGGAGAGCGCAGGTGTGAATGAGCTTGCTTACCAGATTAGTGCCGCCGATCTCACCAGCGATACTGCAAAAGTACGCAGCCTGATCGACAAATTCAAGCTGGAGCATCCTGAAGTGGATATCGTAGCTCTGGGCAACGATGAAGGTAAATACATGTTCGCTCCGGATTCAGAGCAGCAGAATTATGATCCCCGCATCCGGGACTGGTACATAGACGCTCTAAAGTCACCGGAGACCACATCGGTTATTGATCCGATTTTCTCCAAAGTGACGAACAGCTACATTCTGCCGGTTTCCAGGGCTTTTCCGGACGGTAAGGGTGCCGTTACCATCAGCATCAGCATGAACGAGCTTATGGAGCTGACCAAAAATGTCAGTCTGGGCGACAGCGGTTATGTATATATTCTAGACGGCAATAACAAGGTGATCTATCACCCCACCATGGAGGTGGCTTCTGAAGCAACAAGCCAGATGCTGGCTGAAATGGGCAAAGGTCCGGCAGGCAAAATCTCCTACAAGGACGATACAGCCAATACACAAATGGACGGCTTCTACATTACAAACGAGCTGACCGGATTCAAAATGGCCGGTGTGCTGCCGGAGAATGAATACACCAAGGCTGTATACCCGATTCTGTACAAGTCAGGTATCGTGCTTGTCGTCTCTCTGCTGCTTGCTTCGATCGTAACATTCCTTATCATCCGCCGCATTACCGGCGCTGTGGAACGCTTGAACCGTTCGGCCAAACGGGTAAGCGAGGGTTATCTGGATGAGTCTGTGGAAACGAACCGCAAGGATGAGATCGGTCAGCTTGCCGGCAATTATAATGCGATGGTGTCTTCCCTGCGCAAAATGGTTCAGGAGGTCGCTGAAACGTCAGGCCACCTGGCGGCAGCCAGTGAACAGCTGACAGCCAGCACCGGCGAGAACAGCAAAGCGGTCGAATATGTGACTGAGCTGGTCGAGGAATCCACCCGTGGTGTGGAAACCCAGGCTTATGCTTCCGCCGAAGTGGCTATAACGATGGATGAAATGTCAACCGGCATTCAAAAAATCGCCTCCGCCTCAGAGATGATAGTGGGCGCTGCAGTACAGACGGAACAGGATGTCTCCACCGGCAGCGCCAAGATGCAGCATGTCGGAGAACAGATGAAGACGATCCGCGAATCCGTACATCAGTCCGGCAGTCTGATCGCCGAGCTCAACGGCTTAAGCGCCAAGGTGGCGGAGACCAGCACGGCCATCTCTGCTATTGCCAAGCAGACCAATCTCCTGTCGCTGAATGCCGGCATTGAAGCTGCACGGGCCGGAGAACATGGCAGAGGCTTCGCTGTAGTCGCCGGTGAAGTGCGCAAGCTGTCCGAAGCTACCAATGTCAGTGCAGGACAAATTCAGGAGACCATCTCCGAGATGGTAGACCTGATTGCCAGCGCCTATGATGTGATGCGGCATAAAGTGGTTGGAGATGTGGAGCAGGGAATGGCGCTTACACAGGAAGCCAGCGAGGCCTTCCATCAGATCGAGCAGTCCACCCGGCATGTAGGCGAGCAAATCCATGAAGTATCCGCGATTACCGAGCAAATGTCGGCCAGCAGCGCAGAAGTAGCAGCGTCTGTTCAGGAGATGGCCAAGATCGCCCAGGCCGCGCTGGAATCCTTCCAGAGTGTAACAGCGGCGACAGAAGAGCAGCTTGCTTCCATGGAGGAGATCACTTCATCCTCCGCTGCGCTGTCCGCCATGGCATCGGACATGCAGGGACAGGTGGAACGGTTTCACTTCGAGCCGAAGGGCAAGGCTTAAGTCTCCCGGGCAACTATCACCGGCTGCTTGGGCGGACGGTCCGCAAACGGACCAACATTACATTCTCCATTCGCCTACTTCTGGCGGCATCCGGCATAATGAGGAGCACTAATGCTCCTCATTTGCTCAGTTGGCACGCATCCAGCGAATTCAGGGGCACTAATGCTCCTCATTTGCTCAGTTGGCACGCATCCAGCGAATTCAGGGGCACTAATGCCCCTCATTTGCTCTTTTTGCCCGCTTCCAGTGAATTCAGGGGCACTAATGCTCCTCATTTGCTCTTTTGGCCCGCATCCACCGAATTCAGGGGCACTAATGCCCCTCATTTGCTCCTTTGGCCCGCGTCCAGTGAATTCAGGGGCACTAATGCTCCTCATTTGCTCTTTTGGCCCGCTTCCAGTGGATTCTGGGGCACTAATGCTCCTCATTTGCTCATTCAGCACGCAAAAGAAACCTCTCTTTTGAAATGGTTAATACATTTCGCCAAAGAGAGGTTTCTTTTTTGCGTTTTTTAAGATTGCATATATGTTTCCCGCTTAAATAGCGGATCGGACCGGACGACCCGCGGATAAAGAGTTAGCGGTCGCCTTGTGTCCGGATTTTCACCGCTAAGAGAATTTAAAAAACCTGGATTGGGCAGCGATTGGAACAACGTTCCGTTTGCGGAGTGTTCTCACCAAGCGCAACCCTTTATCCCATTCCAAAACAGGGCTGCCCTTGCCCAAGATAATGTAAACCTTAATTCCCTTCGGGTACCGGCCAGCCGGAGACCGTCTCGTCTCCAAGCAGCTGTACGTAATGCGGAAGACCGCCGTCATGCAATAGCCATAGCTCATGCAGGGCACGTGTACAGCCTACATACATCAGCTTGGCATCCCAGGCTGCTCCTCCGTAGTGCGCACTGTCCGCATCCGCCAGGATGACAGCATCGAACTCCAGTCCCTTGGACAAATATACGGGCAGTACGGACAAGCCGCCGCGGTATTCGGTGATGCTGCCGTCAATGAGATGAATATCCTCGAATTGTCCGGCAAGCTCAGCGTACAGCTCAGCGGCTTCCCGCAGGCTGCGGGTCAATACAGCCACTGTGCGGTATTCGCGCCCGGAGAGCGACGACAGGGCGCTCCTGACAGCGCTGAGCCGCTGGCTACCGCCTGTAGCCGGTTCCGGCTGCGCATCCTCATAGGAAATCAGCCGCACGGGATTACCGCTGCGGAAGACCGGCACGGCCAGCAGCGCGCTGCCGACGCCGGCGGACAGAATACCGTTGGCGAATTCAATAATCTCCATCGTTGAACGGTAGCTGCGGGTAAGCGCATGATACGCTGTATACTCCCCGGCAAACAGCGACTGCATCTCATTCCACTCATGTACCCCTTTGTAGGCATGAATCCCCTGGGATAAGTCACCCAGAATGGTGAAGGAATGGCCCTTCACATACAGATCCAGCACGGCAATCTGGAACGGGGAGAAATCCTGCGCTTCGTCAATAACAATATGATCGAAGCGTTCAGTCCCCTCATTGCCGTTCAAAAGATAATGAATATAGAGCAGCGGCGGCAGATCCTCTTCCCGCAAAATGCCTTTCTTCAGCTCTTTCACCGTTTCCTTCAGTACAGCCTGCGGAATTTCTTCCGGCGCCTCAGCCGGCCAGTCCTCCGGAGTCTTCGCCGCACGGAATATCTGCTTGTAGATGGCCAGCGGCTCATATTTCGGCCACTTGGCGCTATACGCCTTCTCGCGCGCCGCACCTTTTTTCTTGCGGTCCTTCAGCGCAGCGGCCGACGGGCTCTTCTTCAGCTCCATCTCGATCCAGCGGTGAATCCGCGCCATCACGCGTTCCTTGCGTTTGGCCGGCGGATACGGAGCGTATTCTTCATTATGCCAGCGCAGAATCATCGAGCGGCGCAGCACAGCCCCGTCCCACGGGCTGAAATCCCCTTCAGGCACGGCGCTGGTCTCCAGCAGCTTAATGCTGGATTCAATGACACTCATCAGCACCGTGGAGCCTTTGAAGCGTCCCGGGGTCTCTTCTGTAATGACAGGCATCGCTCCTGCTGTTTCGAACCAGCGGTTCATCGTTTCCGAAGCGTCCTGCTCCGGCAAAGTCACACCCAGCACACCTGCCGCCCAGTCCGGGAAGGTGCTCTGGGCAATATTGCCGACGCCGAGCTCCGGCAGCACATCTGAAATATAATCCAGGAACATCCGGTTCGGAGCGAAAATAATCATTTTCTCCGCCGAGACCTGATCCTTGTATTGATACAATAAAAAAGCCAGCCGGTGCAGCGCGACGGTGGTTTTACCGCTTCCCGCCACCCCTTGAATAATCAGCGCCGTGTTCTTCGCTGCCCGGATAATCTTGTCCTGCTCCTCCTGGATCGTCGAGACGATATCACGCAGCCGGTTGTCCTTGTTCTCACCGAGCCGGTACACCAGGAATTCATCCGACACCGCCGGCGCATCACTGTCGCGGTTATACGTATCCGCAACCCGCTCCAGAATCTGCTTGCGGATGACCACGTTGCGTTTGAGGTAGACGAGCCCTTCAATCAGCCCTTCCGGTGCTTCATAGGAGGCCGCTTCTGTCCCTCCTGTAAACGAATAGAACAGGCTTGCCACCGGTGCCCGCCAGTCAATGACCAGCGGACGGTCGCTTACCTGCTCACGGTCTACGCCGATTTTACCAATATAAAGTGCCTTGCGTTCTTCCTCGTCATTGCCCTGAAAATCAAGCCGTCCGAAATAAGGCTCCTGCCTAAGCTTGGCAAGATCTTTGCGCTTCTGTTCCCTGGAGTCCTCCAGCACTTGCTCCGTATACTCGTGTCCTGTGTACACCGGAGTGCTGCGCAACCGCTCAAGGGTAGAGTCAATCTCTATAAGCGCATGGTTCAGCCTGTCTTCTTCCTCTTGATAGGCACTTTGAAAGTTGTCTTCCAATTTCAGTTACCTCCTAAAAGTGATGTGAGCAGTACATCATATCACAAGAGGACAGGGAAAGCCATATATTTCAAACTGCCGTATAGAACGGCTCACCTGCCCTGTATGAGGCGCATTTAGCCCATCAGCGCATGGAGCACAAAGTTTGCTACGAACAGCCCGGCAATCCCGTACAGCGCCGGCGGGACGTCCTTGCCTTTGCCTGTAGCCAGCTTCACAACCGGGTAAGTGATGAACCCAAACGCCATCCCGTCCACGATACTGTAGGTGAATGGAATCATCACCATAATCAGAAACGCAGGGAACAGCTCCGTCATGTCGCTGAGATCCATCTCGCGCACACTCTGGACCATCAGTCCGCCGATCACGATCAGAATCGGCGCAATGGCGCTGTCCGGCACATAAGCCAGCAGCGGAATGAACAGGAACGTCGCCCCGAACAAGAGACCGGTGACAAGCGAGGTTAAGCCGGAGCGTCCGCCGGCAGCGATGCCGGCTGTAGATTCGGCAGCGGCTACTACGGGACTGCTGCCGAACAGACCTGCTGCGATGTTGGCGACGGACAGCGCCCGCAGACTGCTTTTGAAGCGTTCCGGTCGGCCTATCATCAGCGTCTGCGAGGAGATCAGGCCGATGTTCTCGAAGACAACGATCAGCAGCAGCAGGAATACGGCAATCCAGAAGACCAGGCTGATGAATCCGCTCCATTCCATACTGGCGAACACATCGCCATATCCGCTGAACACATGTCCGGATTCGGTATTCTCAGGCGCATGAGCCGCTCCCAGCAGGTAGGCCAGGCCTGTCCCCGCCAGCATACTGATCAGCAGGCCGCCGCGCGTGCCGCGGATGAACAGGACCAGGGCGAGCAGCAGCGTCACCACCGAGGTAATGACCGCAGGATCGCTGAAATGCCCGATGGCGACAAAGGTCGTGGCGTGAGCAATCACAATCCCGCTTTTTTGCAGGCCGATAAACGTCAGAAACAGACCGATTCCGACAGTTATCGCATGCTGCAGATTATGGGGTATGGCATCACTCAGTATGCGGTAGAGCGAAGTGAACGCTACAATGGCGAACAGCACACCCGTCACCACAACAACGGCAAGCGCCTCACGCCAATCCAGCTTCATAGAATGTACCAATGTATAGGTGAAAAAGGCATTGATCCCCATGCCTGGGACGACGATAATCGGCGTTTTGCCGCCAAAAGCCATCAGCAGACAGCCTGTAATCGCTGTCAGCAGGGTGGCCACCATTCCCGCCCGCAGCGGCATGCCTGCATCATGCAGAATCGCTGCATTGACCATAACAATATATACCGAAGCGAAATACGATAGGATGCCTGCCGCCCACTCCCGTTTCCAGTTGTCGCCCGGTGCAAGTCCCACGCTATCCCGCCAAAAATTCGATTTCATCTAAAAACCTCCACTAGAGAACGTGAACCTAAGAATGTTAAGTTCATCTTATATTATGATGTTAAGTTCCGCTGGCTATTACCCGGTTTGTCTGATCTGTAATCAGCCATCTCACCGGTATATGCTGCTCCAGGCAGCAATAAAAGGGCATGCAGCGGGGAATCAGCTGCACGCCCTTGAATCCTGTCAAACCCTCATTCAAACGTGATGCCGCCGGTTTCCAGCAGATCCCGTACTGTAACGCTAACCATGATCAGGCCGACTACCGGAGGCACGAATGAATTACTGGCCGGAGGCTGCTTCGCTTTACGCCGGTCCGGTGCATTGGCAGGAACAATCTGCTCGGTGACATCCTCACGCGGCTTCACAGGCTTTTCGGTCGAGAATACAACCTTGACGCCTTTCTTGATCCCTTCCTTGCGCAGCTTTGTGCGGATCACCCGCGCAATCGGGTCCATACTCGTCTTGGAAATATCGGCCACCTGGAAACGGGTCGGGTCCATCTTATTCGCCGCTCCCATGCTGGAGATCATCGGGATCTTCCGGGTCAGACATTCCTTGATCAGATGAATTTTGTAGATAATCGTATCCGAAGCGTCAATGACATAATCCAGCTTGTATTTGAACAGCTCCTCATAGGTCTCCTCGGTGTAGAACATGTTTAATGCAATCGCTTCGCAATCCGGGTTGATCAGCTTGACGCGGTCTACCATCAGATCGGTTTTGTTCTGGCCGATGGTCGTCGTCAGCGCATGGATCTGGCGGTTGATATTGGTAATATCGACGGAATCCTTATCAATCAGGATGATGCGTCCGATACCGGTACGGGCGAGGGCCTCTACAGCCATGGCGCCTACTCCGCCAATCCCCAGCACAGCCACTGTGCTGTTCTTCATGATCTCGAGACCTTCCGGTCCGATCGCCAGTTCCGTACGCGAGAACTGATTCAGCATGATGTCAGCCTCCTTATGCAGGCCTGCGGGGCATAGCCGCTTAAGTCTGCGCTATGCCCCGTCAGCCATTTATGTTTTATTTCTTTTCTTTTTCCGGTTTTGGCGCCAATTTGATATGCAGCTGCTCGAGCTGT
This sequence comes from Paenibacillus phytohabitans, assembly GCF_013141775.1. GTDB lineage: Bacteria > Bacillota > Bacilli > Paenibacillales > Paenibacillaceae > Paenibacillus_AQ > Paenibacillus_AQ phytohabitans. The sequence continues at coordinate 58,170 of NZ_WHOB01000097.1, read as the reverse complement.
ATAGCATCTACCGGGGACGGAGCGTCCATCAGCAGGTCGGTTGCACTTGCGGTTTTAGGGAAGGCAATGGTTTCACGCAGGTTCGTACGTCCGGCCAGCAGCATGATCAGACGGTCGAAGCCGAAGGCAATCCCGCCGTGCGGAGGAGTGCCGTATTCGAAGGCATCCATCAGGTAGCCGAATTTCTCATACGCGAGTTCCTGTGTGAAGCCGAGAGCTTCGAACATTTTCTCCTGAACCTCACGTTTGTAGATACGCTGGGAGCCGCCGCCTACCTCGTAGCCGTTAAGCACGATGTCATAAGCCTGCGCGCGGATCGCACCCGGATCTGTATCGAAGAGATGCAGGTCTTCATCCATCGGGCGTGTGAACGGATGATGCTCCGCCATGTAGCGCTTCTGGTCTTCGTCATAGCTGAGCAGCGGGAATTCTGTAACCCAGGCGAATTTGAACACACTGTCATCGATCAGGCCAAGCTGACGGCCGATCTTCAGGCGGAGTGCGCCGAGTACATCCGCAACGACCTTCTTAGTGTCAGCGGAGAAGAGCAGAAGGTCGCCTTCTTCAGCACCCGTGCGTTCCTTCACGGCGGCAATTTCCTCTTCGGAGAAGAACTTCACAATCGGGCCTTTGAACTCGCCGTCTTTGACTTGAATCCAGGCCAGGCCTTTGGCGCCGTAGCGTGCAGCATACGGTCCGAGATCATCAATTTCCTTACGGGTCCACGTACCGCAGCCCTTGGCGTTAAGGCATTTCACTTCTCCGCCCTTCTCGATCACGGAGGCGAACACCTTCACACCGCTGGAAGCAACGATATCATTCATCTCTACCAGCTCAAGGCCAAACCGCAGGTCAGGCTTGTCCGAGCCGTATTTTCCGATAGCTTCGGCATAGGTCAGCCGCTGGAACGGAGTGGCAACCTCGACACCAATCGTTTCCTTCAGCAATCGCTGCATCAGGGTCTCCATCATGGACAGCAGTTCATCCTGCGGCATGAAGGAGGTCTCGATGTCGAACTGGGTGAATTCCGGCTGGCGGTCTGCACGCAGATCCTCATCGCGGAAACAGCGTGCCATCTGGTAGTAACGCTCGATGCCGCCGACCATCAGCAGCTGCTTGTAGATCTGCGGTGACTGCGGAAGCGCGAAGAATTCCCCTTCATGCACACGGCTTGGCACGAGATAATCACGTGCGCCTTCCGGTGAGCTTTTGGTCAGAATCGGAGTTTCCACATCGATGAAGCCTTCGCTGTCCAGGAAGTCACGGAAGATCTTGGCCGCTTTCGAACGGAGCAGCAGCGTCTTGTGCATTTCCGGACGGCGCAGATCCAGGTAACGGTATTTCATCCGCAGCGATTCATCCACTTCCACACCGTCTTCGATGAAGAACGGAGGTGTCTTGGCAGCATTCAGTACTTCAATATCTGTAATCTGTACTTCAATCTCACCGGTCGGCAGGTTGCGGTTGATGGTTTCATCATCCCGTTTCACCACTTTACCCGTTACGGCAAGCACGTATTCACTGCGCACCTTATCGGCAATCTGCAGCGCTTCTCCGGAATAGTCAGGGTTGAATACAATCTGTACAATGCCTGTGCGGTCGCGCAGGTCAATAAACAGTACGCCCCCAAGGTCACGGCGGGTCTGTACCCAACCGTTCAGTGTTACTGTCTCGCCGATGCTCGCCGTTGTTAATTGTCCACAGTTATGGCTTCTGGTCATCTTTTATCCTACCCCTTCATGGTTAAAATCACATATACTGACTGCCGCTTGTTTGCGGATACATCCATGCTTAAATTCTAATTCAGTAACTGCGCCAGCTCTTCCAGCTTAACGGTCCGCTGCTCGCCGGTTTCCATCGACTTCAGGGCGATAACGCCACTGTTCAGCTCATCTTCGCCAAGAATGGCCGTATACCGGGCCGACATGCGGTCCGCCGACTTCATCTGTGCCTTCATCTTCCGCCCCAGGTAATCGCGTTCTGCGGAGAAGCCCAGGCTGCGCAGATGGAACAGCTGCTTCGTGATCTCCAGATCTGCGGCTTCACCGAGTGCGACAAAGTACACATCCAGCGGCTTCACTGCTTCCAGCTCTACCCCCTGATTCTCCAGAATCAGCAGAATACGCTCAAGGCCGATCCCGAAACCGATCCCCGGCTGATCCGGTCCGCCGATTTCTTCCACCAGGCCGTTATACCGGCCGCCGCCGCCCACCGTGTCGATGGAGCCGATGCCTGCCGCTTTATACTCAAACGCTGTATGCGTGTAATAATCCAGACCGCGTACCAGACGGGGATTGATGCTGTACTCCACGCCCATCACGTCCAAATGGCCTTTTACCTTAGCAAAATGCTCTGTGCACTCCTCGTCCAGACTGTCCAGAATAGACGGGGCCCCGCCGAATTTATCCTGATCGACCTTGCAGTCCAGCACGCGCAGCGGGTTGCGTTCCATCCGGCGCTGGCAGTCGCTGCACAGGCTCTCTCTCATCGGTCTCAGGAAATCCAGCAGCTTCTCCCGGTACGCCGCGCGGCTAGGCGCGTTGCCCACGGAATTCAGCTCCACTCTGACATCCTTCAGCCCCAGATCAAGATAGAACTGGTATCCGAGCGAAATCACTTCCGCATCGATTGCCGGGTCCACTGCACCGAAGGCTTCAATGCCGAATTGGTGGAACTGGCGGTATCTGCCTGCCTGCGGACGTTCGTAGCGGAACATCGGGCCGATATAATACAGCTTGCTGACATCCGGCTCACCATAGAGCTTGTTCTGCACGTACGCCCGTACGACGCCTGCAGTCCCTTCGGGACGCAGCGCCAGATCGCGGTCGCCTTTGTCCTTGAAGGTATACATTTCCCCTTCTACAATATCCGTTGTCTCGCCTACACCACGCTCAAACAGCCCGGTGTGCTCGAACAGCGGTGTGCGGATCTCCCGGTAGTTGAAGCGGCGGCAGAGATCTCTTGCTTTGCCCTCAACGTACTGCCATTTCTCCACTGCACCCGGAAGCACATCCTGCGTACCGGTTGGTTTCTCGAATCTTTCTTTAGCCACAGCCTATCCCTCCTGAAAATAACCCCTCTTGCTCCTCATGGAACCCATTGTCTCTGCTTCTAAAAACAACAAAAAATCCCCCGCCCTGTTTAATTACAAACAGGGACGAGGGATTATCATAACCAATAATTCACCCGTGGTACCACCCACATTCCGGACTTAAGCAGCTGCGCTGCTCCAAATCCGCTCTAAGCGGTTAACGCCCGCCTACGCGCAATCGGCTACTGACTCTAAGGCAACCTGCTGCTGCCTGCTTTCGCCGTGCGTTCTCGGGGAGGTCATTCATCCGTTCATCAACAGAATCCTTACAGCCGTGCGGATCAGGTGTTGCCGTCCTTCACTTGGACAGCCGCCGGATCAGCGGGATTCCTCTCTGGGGTTGTGGGTTACGGATTACTTGGTCCCGTCATCAAAACAATATAACATACCGTATATTGTTAGATTCTACTGAACCACTGCGCTAAAGTCAAGGAATGAATTGAATTGAGTTAAGTATCGCAGGAGGACTGAGATTCCGTTATTTGAACAAATCCGGCAAAATCGCGGGGCAAGCGGACTCAGATTCCGTTATGTGTCCAGAGATGCCTCATTTCGAGCTCGAATGAACAAGATAACGGAATCTCAGTCCGTTTCATCCTCTAAAGTAAGCTTTTATGGAAAATAAGGGCCTCTCAGTCCGCTTCACGGCCCGCTAGACGATCCACTACACGGTCTGCTTCACGCTGCCAGTTACTGACGCCCTTCTGCTCCAAGCATGCCCGCCATAGTTGCAACAAGTCACAAATCCCCTCTAAAATCCCCCAGCAAAGTGGGGCTTAGGCGTAGAAAGATGAATCAGGTACTTTGCGGGAACCCCGAAACATATAGATTCTGATATTGTGAATAAGTGGAAACGGCTTTGCTGTCCTTGTATAAGGACAGAACCCTTTCAGCGAGAAAATAAGGATAATTTGTAGCGCTGAAGCATGTAAATTCTTAGATTTCAAAAAAAATGACCTGCAGCCGATTGCTGCAGGTCCATCATCATATATTATAAAAAAGGGGGTCATGCTTCTATTATAAACACGCTATATTAAGGAATCATGAATGTAATATTACAGTTGCATTACAGAAAAGAAAGCGTTTTATTGAGTCGTACATGCCTGTGCCCGAACTCTACAGATTAGGTTACACTACAACCCTATTCCCTGTCTAGAGAATTCATGCAGTTTCCGCTGCCCTGCGGGCAAATAAACAGCTCCAGCCTCTCCCTAAGGGAGGACTGGAGCTGAATTGGTTATCCGGATTAAGCAGGGCCTCCTGCTTAATCAAAAATCTCCACATAAGCCTGTTTGCCGCGCAGTACCTCAACAACCTCATTGTAATGATTCTCAGCCACTTTGAGATCCATGACGTAATGCAGGTTCTCCAGATCGCTGTTTTTCAAATCAGAGCCGCTGTGAACCTCTCCCGCCGTACGTTCATCATCTGTCCGGCCCAGATCATCATCAACAGTAACTCCAGGCACAATGGCTGCTCCGGTAAGCGGCCCTGTCGCGCCCCCTGCTGCGTAGACCCCTCCGGCAGCTGTAGCCGAAGTATTATAGGGAGCCAGCGGAATCAGAATATTGCGGCGGTTGTTTCCGCCCGTATCCAGAGGATCTGTCAGCGCCGACACTTCAATTCCTTCCACACCGTATGGAATCAGTGCAGTCTTGGCACCTTCCGCTGCATCTTCCGTGCTGAAATAGGCTTGGATTCTTTTAGTCATTGTCAATCCCTCCCAGTGGTTTGTTTAAATGTATTACAACACCTTAAGCAGCTCACGCACAAATGCGGGCTCATCCTTGGGTGTGCGTGAAGTAATATAATTGCCGTCCACGACGACCTCTTCATCCTTGAATTCCGCACCGGCATTGATAAGATCATCCTTCAGCGGCGGATAGGAGGTAAGCGTGCGGCCTTGTACCAGATTGGCACTGATCAGAATCTGCGGCCCGTGACAGATAGCAGCTATAGGCTTGCCGGCACTGTCCGCATCTTTTACAAATTGCAGGATATCCTGGTCAAGACGAAGGTTCTCCGGCGAAGATCCGCCCGGGATGACTACAGCATCATACTCTCCGGCTTTCACCTCGCTGACCGCTTTGTCGGCGGCATAAGACACGCTGCCTTTTTTACCGAGCAGGGTCTCATTTTTCTTCAGACCGATAATCTCTGCCTGATGTCCTGCCTGCAGTACTTCTTCATAAGGCACCTTCATTTCGGAATCTTCAAAACCATTAGCGAGCAGAAATGCTACTTTACTCATTGAGATTAATTTCTCCTCTCTACGCTATTCTGTTCTCGTCATTCTATTACCCGCATTCCCCGGCTTTCTAACGAGCCCTCACAGGTTTCGCAAATTCCCGCCGGCTAAACACCATTTGTACGCTCCAAAAAACAGAGAAATAAGCCGCCTTCCCCGCACTCATTACGTTCGCGGCAGAAGATTACGGCTTGTTCCCTTAAGCACCTGCAGATCCCTCTGCTCCCCGGCTCCCCTTGCCGTTGCGGAAGCTTCTGTCATCGACCCCGCCGTATGGCCTTGTATACTGTTCCATATCCATGCTTTCTGTGATTGTCTCATGCTACTGACTCCCCGCAACTTGTGAATATTATTCGTTCATCACTAGTTTATCCAGCAGGGCAGACCGCTATCCTATATCAAAAAAGACCCCACAACGTGGAGTCCTCACATCAAGCTGTAAAATTAGACTGGCATATTAAGCCCGCTCTGCTGCGCCTCATTCAAGGCCTATCCCCGGCTGTCCAGCAGCAGGGTAACCGGTCCCCAGTTCGTCAGGGAGACGTCCATCATCGCTCCAAAAATACCGGTCTCCACCTGAAGCCCGCCTCTGCGCAGCTCCTGGTTGAAGTAGTCGTAGAGCCGCTCGGCCTCCGCCGGAGCCGCCGCAGCCATGAAATTGGGCCGCCGGCCTTTACGGCAGTCCCCGTACAGGGTGAACTGGGACACGGACAGGATAGCGCCACCGGTATCCGTTACGCTGAAGTTCATTTTACCAGCCTCATCCTCAAAGATCCGCAGTCCGGCTACCTTGTCAGCCAAATACTTGGCATCCTTCTCCGTATCTTCATGGGTTACGCCGACCAGCAGCATCAGGCCCTCTCCAATCGCTCCGGTTACTGTTCCGTCCACCGTCACGCTCGCATCCCTGCAGCGCTGTACAACAACTCTCATAACATCCTTCAGCTCCTTGCCTTGTTGCCTTCATGCCTTATTGCATAATGCGGTTAACCGTATATACATCCTTCACGCGCTTCACCTTATCCACCACAGACTGCAGGTGATCGGTGTTGCGGATCAGAATCGTCATATGAATCATTGCCATCTTGTTCTTGTCGGAGCGTCCCGTAACCGCTGAGATATTGGTCTTGCTCTCCGACACCGCCTGCAGCACCTCATTCAGCAGTCCGTTGCGGTCATGGCCCGTAATCTCAATATCGACGCTGTAATTGGCCTCCATGCTGCCTTCCCACTCCACTTCGATGACGCGGGCTGATTCCTCCCCGTCCCCTTCGCCCGGAATGTTCGGACAATCCTCGCGGTGCACGGATACGCCGCGCCCACGGGTCACATAACCGATAATATCGTCGCCCGGCACTGGATTACAACATCGTGCGAAGCGTACAAGCAGATTATCAATTCCCTTAACGCGTACACCGTTGGTCGGCTGATTGCGCTTCTCCCCGCTGGATTTGATCTCCTTCATCTCAGAAGTCAGCTCCAGATGACCGGCAGCATCTTCCTGGTCCTTACGCAGCTTCTCGGTCAGCTTGGAGGCAATCTGCGCGGCTGTAATCCCGCCAAAGCCAACTGCAGAGAGCATATCCTCTACATCATTAAAGGCGAATTTCTTCGCCGCTTCTGACAATTTGTCTTCCGTAAGCCAGTCAGAGATCTCCACGTTCAGGCGCTTCAGCTCGCGTTCAATCGCTTCACGGCCCTTTTCAACGTTCTCTTCCCGCTTCTCTTTCTTGAACCATTGCTTAATCTTGCTGCGTGCATGTGAAGACTGGGCAATCTTCAGCCAGTCACGGCTCGGCCCGTACGAGTTCTTCGAGGTCAGAATCTCCACGATATCCCCGGTCTTCAGCTTATGGTCGAGCGGTACGATGCGCCCGTTGACCTTGGAGCCGATCGTCCGGTTGCCGACCTCTGTATGGATGCGGAACGCGAAGTCAAGCGGCACAGAGCCTGCAGGCAGCTCTACAACCTCACCCTTAGGCGTGAACACGAAGACGAGGTCGGAGAAAAAGTCCATTTTGAGCGACTCCACGAATTCCTCCGCATCCTTGGCTTCATGCTGCAGCTCCAGAATCTCCCGGAAGAACGGCATCCGGTTCTCCGGATTCACATTGTTGCTGCTGCCTTCCTTATACGCCCAATGCGCGGCTATCCCGAATTCGGCAGTGCGGTGCATCTCCCAGGTACGGATCTGCACTTCAGTAGGCTCCCCGCCGGGACCCACTACCGTTGTATGCAAAGACTGATACATATTCGCTTTGGGCATGGCGATATAATCCTTGAACCGGCCAGGCATCGGCTTCCAAAGAGTATGGATAATTCCTAACGTAGCATAACAATCCTTAATATTGTCGACGATAATGCGGATGGCCAGCAGGTCATAAATTTCGTTGAACTGCTTGTTCTTGGTGCTCATCTTGTTATAGACACTGTAAATATGCTTCGGGCGTCCCGAAAGATCGCCTTCGATGCCCATTTCATCCAGCTTGGCGCGGATCCGCCCGATAACGCTGTCGATAAACTGCTCACGTTCTGCCCGTTTCTTGTGTACAAGATTGGCAATCCGGTAGTACTGCTGCGGATTCAGATAACGGAGGGCAATATCCTCCATCTCCCATTTAATCGCAGAGATCCCCAAGCGGTCTGCAATGGGACAAAAAATCTCCAGAGTCTCATAGGAAATACGGCGCTGGCTCTCTTCCGACTGGTACTTGAGCGTGCGCATATTATGCAGACGGTCCGCCAGCTTGATCACAATGACCCGGATATCCTGAGCCATAGCGATGAACATTTTGCGGTAATTCTCGTTCTGCTGCTCTTCCTTGGAGCGGAACCGGATGCGTTCCAGCTTGGTCAGACCATCGACCAGCATTGCGCAGGTATCGCCAAATTTCGCGCGAATCTGGTCCAGTGACACCGTCGTATCTTCTACAACATCATGTAACAGCGCTGCAATAATAGATATAACATCCATTTGCATATTGACGACAATATCTGCGACCGCCAGCGGATGCAGAATGTATGGCTCCCCCGATTTCCGAACCTGCCCGTGATGAGCCTGATCGGCAAACTCATAAGCTTCCCGGATGCGGAGAAGATCTTTTTCTTTTATATAGGCGCCGGCCTTTTCGGTTAATTGCTCTATGCCCATTCTCGTCGTATCCGTTTCCCTTCTATAATAAAATGAACCCGCAAGCCGTGCAGAATTTGCAGGTTCCATATGTTCCAAACTGCACTACGCACAGATTAAAGTTGTCTATAATTATGACGCTTACGGAGGATTACGTCAACACTTGCCATAGCGTGGTATTCCTGTAAGGGAAAGGGACAAGAAAAGACAATTTTGTGGCGCGCGCAAAAATGTTGTTGTAAAAAGGCGCCGATCTATTTAATCTAGTAAAGGCGGTTTTTTAGCGCCAGGCTTACATCAAATTAGATCAGAAAGAGAAGTGAACTCCATTGCAACGCGAAATTCAAGTTAACGAAAGACTCCCTTGGGGCCCGGGTTTCCTCCTGAGTCTTCAGCATTTGTTCGCCATGTTCGGCAGCACAGTGCTTGTTCCCAACCTGTTCGGGGTAGATCCCGGCATGATCCTGCTGATGAATGGTATCGGCACCTTGCTTTACATTTGGATCTGCCGCGGCAAAATCCCCGCATATCTTGGCTCAAGCTTTGCTTTTATTTCGCCGGTACTTATGGTCCTGGCTAAACACACAGACGATCATGAGCATGGATATTCGCTTGCACTTGGCGCATTTATTGTTACTGGTGTTATTTTTATTCTAGTCGCTTTGATCGTGCGTTATGCGGGCACCGGCTGGATTAATGTCGTATTCCCTCCGGCGGTTATGGGCGCTATCGTTGCCACCATCGGACTGGAGCTCGTTCCTGTGGCAGCACGCATGGCCGGACTGATTGCTCCTGAAGGTGTGGCCGTCACAGACTGGATTCCGGATGGCAAAGCTATTACCTTGTCCATGGTCACGCTTGGCGTTACCGTACTCGGCTCCGTGTTATTCCGCGGCTTCCCCAAAATCATTCACATCCTCATCGGTATCGTTACCGGTTATGTACTCGCTTATATCCTGGGCCAGGTAAATACTGGTGCTATCTCTGAAGCCCATTTCCTGTCCCATCCAACGATTATCACCCCGTCTTTCGAATGGTCGGTAATTTTCACAATCATCCCTGTATCGCTTGTTGTAATTGTCGAGCATATCGGACACTTGCTGGTTACCAGCAACATTGTCGGCAAAGACCTCACCAAGGATCCCGGACTGGACCGCTCACTGATGGGCAACGGGATTTCCACGGTACTCTCCGGATTCCTGGGGTCCACCCCGAACACCACTTATGGTGAAAATATCGGCGTTATGGCGCTGACCAAGGTGTACTCGGTATATGTAATCGGCGGCGCTGCAGTGATTGCCATCCTGCTCTCGTTCTCCGGAACGTTCTCCTCCGTCATTGCCAATATCCCGCAGCCTGTCATGGGCGGTGTATCACTACTGCTGTTCGGTGTAATTGCCGCATCGGGTCTGCGTATTTTTGTAGAACAGAAGGTCGATTTCTCCAAAGCCACCAACATGATTCTGGCTACTCTGGTACTGGTGGTAGGTATCAGCGGCATCACATTAACGGTTGGCGGTGTACAGCTGAAAGGGATGGCATTGGCGACTATCGTCGGTATGCTTCTCTCCTTGCTCTTCAAGCTGTTTGAAGTTCTCGGCCTGTCCAATGAACAGGAAACAGAGAAATCCGCTCATTAAGCTCCTTACCATTTACCACGTTCAACCTATAATACAAAAAGCGGACTGCTGTCCTTAAATCGACAGCAGTCCGCTTTATATTTCCCGGGAAAAGTTGTCCGGGCGAATTAATCCTCGTAAGTCAACAGGGTAACCACTTCAATATCCGACAGCTTATTGCGTCCGGCCAGAGCCGTTAGCTCAATCAGGAAGGCAGCGCCGACAACTTGTCCGCCAAGCTGTTCCACCAAGCTTACCGAAGTAGCGATCGTGCCGCCGGTAGCGAGCAGATCATCGGCAATCAGAACCTTCTGTCCCGGCTGGATAGCATCAGTGTGTACAGCAAGGGTATCTTTGCCGTATTCCAAATCGTATCCCACTTCAATCGTCTCGTAAGGAAGCTTGCCGCTTTTGCGGATAGGCACGAAGCCAACGCCCAGTGCGTACGCCAGCGGTGCGCCTACTACAAAGCCGCGTGCTTCCGGTCCGGCAATGACATCAATCTCCAGATGGGCAACGAGAGCCTTAAGCTCATCAATAGCCGCACGGTACTTGGCCCCGTCTTTAAGCAGGGTAGTAATATCCTTAAAGCTGATTCCCGGCTGCGGGAAATCCGGAATCACACGAATACTGTCTTTGAAATCCAAAAGTATCATCTCCTAAAAGTTATGAGGATAGGCTATCCTCACCTGAATTCTCTGTAAAAGCTCTTACTCGAAAGCACGCTACACCCGTTACGAGGCGCCTAACCGGCGTGACAGCATGAATTCCTGCAGTTCGCCGCGGCTGCCCTCCATGAAATACTGCTCCATTTCAGCAGTCTTGCCCAGCCTGATGAAGTGCTCTGATGCCGTCAGGCTCTTGGCGGCCGGCTGTGTGACAAAGGTAATGCTGCCGCCGCTGCGTTCAATGAAATCAAGCTCAGCGAACACATCAAGCATCCTGCCCAGCATGCGCACACCCAGTGCAGACTGGCGGCTGAGCCGCAGCAGCACTTCATGCTCGGGGGTTGCGGTTGCTGCGATCGAGGCGATCAATTTATATAATGACTTGAAATGATCCCGCGTAGGAACCTGCAGCCGGTCACGGCCGTCGCGGATCGAATGCAGCAGGGCAATATTCTCTGCGTGGGGAAACGCAGTGAACAGTGCTTCCAGCTGCTCCGGCGTTTCCGGCATATCCAGCAGACAGAGCAGGGTTATCTCTGCTTCGTCATTCCCCGGCTCACCCTGATGCAGCGGTGAAATTCCGGCATCCTCATCGTAGACCCACAGCGACATGCCCTTCAGCTCGCGCAGTGGAGACCTGCGGCTGTTCTGAAATACCGCCGCTGTCTTAACCGGGCTGCTGCCGTTATACGAACGGAGCAGCTCCTGAATATGCGCTGCCTGCTTAACTGCATCGGCAGCACCGCGCAGGTCGAACAGCTGCGCGGCAGGCACTGCAAGATCCTGCAGCATCAGCTGAGGCTTGCGTGAGCCGTTCCATTCATTGACCGACAGCTCCGCCAGTACATCAATGACTGTCCCATCAGGCAGCAGATCAGCCAGGGATCCCTTGCCGAAGGCCACCGCTTCGATCGTTACCTTATCCTGCTGCAGGACAAGCTTCAGATGTTTGCCGTCCTGGCCCATCTTGCGGGTCTCCTTCACAGCAGCTCCGCGCAGTATGAATCTCGGCAGCGGGTTAGCCATCCCGAAGGGGGCAAGCCGCTCCAGTTCAAGCGCAGCCTGCAGTGACAAATCAGCAACCGAGACCTCACCGTCTGCAGCCGTCACGGCTACAAAGTCCTCCGGTGTCAGGATAGATGCAGCATATGCATTAAGCGCTGCATCAAAGTCTTCAAGCTTGTCCTGCGGCAGGCTCATTCCGGCCGCAGCCGGATGCCCGCCGAAATGGTCCATTAGTCCGGCGCATGAGGATAACGCCGCATAGATATCCAGTCCGGGGATCGAGCGGGCAGAGCCTTTGCACATCCCTGTATCCGGGTAAATATCCAGAATAATAACCGGACGATAATATTTTTCCAGCAGCTTAGAGGCCACAATCCCGACAACACCGACATTCCAGCCCTGCTCAGCCAGCACAATAATATCCGGAAGCCCGGTTTGACTGATTCTCTGCTCCAGCTTGGCCGTAGCTTCCCCTACAATTCTCTCCACGACCAGTTGACGTTCCTTATTCAGGAGGTCAAGCTCTCCGGCAAATTGTTCTGCCTCTTCAGCATCTGCGGTAGTGAGCAGTGTGACCGCCCGGCCTGCATGGTCCAGCCTTCCGCTGGCATTAATGCGCGGCGCCATGCCGAAGGCAATATTAACAGCGCTCACGGTGCTCATCGTAATCCCGCTGACAGAGAGCAGCGCCCGGATTCCCGGAAACGGCGAATTCCGCATGCTGGTTAGCCCCCGGCGCACTAGACTCCGGTTCTCTCCAAGCAGCGGCATCAGATCTGCAACGGTACCGATAGCGGCAATCTCACACCATTCTTCAGGAACTTCGCTGCCAAGAAGGGCCTCGGCCAGCTTGTAAGCTACCCCCACTCCGGCCAGCCCCTTGAAAGGATACGGGCAGTCCGGCAGCTTCGGGTTAATGAGTGCATAAGCCTCAGGCAGCAGCTCCGGCGGCTCATGATGATCTGTGACTATGACATCAATGCCCAGCTCTGAAGCGTAGGCAATCTGATGGAAGGCACTGATACCAGTATCCACAGTAATAACGAGAGATACTCCCTGCTGCAGCGCCCAGTCGAGCGCATGATTATGCAGACCGTAGCCTTCATTGGAACGATGCGGGATATAAATGTCAAAAGAAGCGCCCAGATGACGCAGAAGAAAGATCATCAGCGAAGTACTGGACACCCCGTCTGCATCATAATCGCCATACACCAGAATATGTTCTTCATCTTGCAATGCCTTTCGAATCCGTGGTACAGCCTCGGCCATTCCTTTGAGCAGGAATGGATCATGACTATCCTCCGCTCCGCCATCCATGAATACCAGCGCCTTATCGGCAGTATCCATGCCTCTTTGCACGAGCAGTGAGGACAGAAGCGGAGAAATAGAAAGGCTCCGGGCCAGTTCCCGGTTTTTCTCGGGATCGGCTGCCGGAGATTGCCATCTTGTTTTTGAATGAAGCAATACAGCTCACCTTTCTCTCACCTTGCAGACTACTGAAGCAGCGTGGGAATATCATTATCCACGAGCTCATGGTTGCTTTTATAGGGATAACCCGGGTCATACGGCACAACATCCATTTGAACCTCGCCTACATGAACGAACCGGTGCTGCAGCAGCTTCCGGGCGCATTCCGAGATATCCTGGGCTTCCATCACACTAATCCGCGGATTTACGCTGATCTTGACATGAAGATTCACATAACTGCCTTCCTCGATTGCTTTGAGCTGCTCCACCCGGATGACTCCATGCACACGCTGGACGGTCTCAATGAAGCTGGCGGCCTCCTCGGAAGGAAGCTCCTGAATCTTTTTGCTGTAGACAGAGGAAGTAATCAGAGAATAGCCTTTGCGGATAACCAGACATCCGGTCAGCAGTGCGGCAATCGGGTCCATATACAGCATTGGATGCCAATTGAAATACCCGCCCGTCATGGCCAGAGCGATACCTATAAATACGGTTATGGAAGTATATAGACTGAAACGGTGGGTATCCGCATACGCGGCATGACTGCCATCGTTCTTTTTTTTATAATAACGGTACTGATATTGAAAGATAGCCTCTTTGAACACAATGCAAATCAAGACGGTTACAAGTGCCGACTGCCCAGGTGCCGATAAATGTCCTCGGGTTAAATCACGAATGGCCGAGAAAGCAATCTGCAGCCCGCCCATAAGAATAAGCACAGAAAAAAGAATGGCCGCCATCGGCTCTTTATTTCGTTGACCGGCCCGGCTGCCCAATGATCCTGCATACTTGTGACTCTGCTTCGAGTTCCACGGAATAACCCCTGCCAGCTTGGCGGCGGCATCTGCTCCGGAATAGATGGCATCCCCCATCAATGCTTTGCTGCCTGAAAGATAGCCGAAGGCGCCTTTGGCCAGAGCCAGCATAATATCACTGAGTATTCCGGTCCAGGCAACGGTGTCTCTTGCAGCTAATTGTTTGTCATTCATAACGAGGCCCTCCTTACCACTAGCAAGTAATCTCATGATGATGAAACCGGCTTAAGATGCTGATCCAAAGATTCCGAAAAGCCGCGTCGCTTGTGACGCGGCTTTCCTGAAACTTAAGTTTTAGGCTTTGGCCGGGTTGCTCTTTACCGGTGTCTTCTGGCGTTTCTTGAGCAGCAGCCAGAGCGGACTTGCAATAAAGATCGAAGAATAGGCTCCGAAGAGCAAGCCGATTACCATGGCAAGCGAGAACATTTTGATCGACTCTCCGCCCATAATCAGCAGGAAGAATGCGGCAATAAATACCGTAAAGGCTGTATACAGGGAGCGCATAAGGGTCTGGGACACACTCTTATTGACCAGGGCCTTAAGATCCTCATACGACCTCTGTTTACCGAACCGCAGGTTCTCGCGGATCCGGTCGAAGATAACGATCGTATCATTAATGGAATAGCCGATAATGGTCAGCACCGCGACAATGAAGGTTATGTCTACCTCCAGACGGAAGATGGAGAAGACCGCTACAACCATAAATGCATCATGGAGCAGCGCCACGATGGATGCCAGTGCGAACCGCCATTCAAAACGGATACTCACATAAATAATAATCCCGATACTGGACAGAAGCACCGAATAGATCGCATTGCGGGCCAATTCCTTAGCCATCTCTGTATCTACTGTGTTGACTTCGAAGGATGCCTGATCATCAATCTTGGTGATTGCTGCTTTCAGGGTTTCACTCTGAGTATCATCCAGCTCTTCATCGTAGCGGATGTTAACCCGCTGATCCCCGATGGTAATGGTAGGATCATGACCAATCCCGGCTTCATCTAACGCCGGCTGCAGCTGAGCCAGCGTGATGCTCTTGGAGAGGGCGACGTCCACGTTGGACCCGGCCTTGAAATCAACGCTGTAATTCAGGCCGAAGGTCGCCAGAAAGACCAGACCAGCCACCGTAATGGCGATGGAGAAGATATAGAAAAACTTGCTTAAATGTACGAAATCAAGCTCTTTCTTAAAGCGCACTGATGTCACTCTCCTTTACCCCAAATTGCTTCGGCTTTTTGAGTGCGCCGGCTTTAACCAGCACTGTCAGCAGCCAGTGGGCAAAATAAAGGTTTGTTACAATACTAAGTACAATTTCCACGATCAGAATCAGCGCGAAGCCTTTAACCGCACCTGTACCGAAGGCGAACATGACAGCCGCTACAATGATCGTAGTGACATTCGCATCCATTACGGTACGGAATGAAGTTTTGTTACCTGCTTTGACGGAAGACAAAATACTCTTACCGCTGCGCATTTCTTCCCTAATCCGTTCATTGGTAATGATATTGGCATCGACCGCCATCCCTATACCGAGAATGAACGCGGCAATACCGGGAAGGGTCAAGGTAAAATCAGCTATAACGAACACCAGAATCAGCAGCCAGGTATGAAGAATCAGCGCGAAGCTGGCCAGTACACCCGGAAGACGATACATAAACATCATGAAGACCAGAATGATCAGGGAACCTACAATACCTGCTCTAACCGTTTGGTCAAGAGACTGTTTACCAAGTGTTGCCCCTACGCTCTGGGAATATTTCTCCGTAAGCTTCAGCGGCAATGCACCGAGATTGATCGTATCGGCGATCTCACGGGCTTCATCTAATGTATATCCTCCGGAAATAGAAGCTTTTCCATCGGTCAGCACTGCCCTAACATAAGGAGGATCGGACAACAATGTCTCATCCAGATAAATGGCGAGCTGCTTACCCAGCAGACGCTCGGTAATTTCCGCAAACTTATCTTTGTCCTTAATAGAGATGCTGATCTCCGGACGGTTGAGGTTATCGCGTTGCACGTCTGCCGCGCCTTCAACAAAATCACTGCCTACCAGTTCAATCTTGCTGAAGACTCCGGGTGCATCACCATCAGCGGCACTGCGGAAGGTCAGAACTGCCGGTTCTTTCATTTTCTTGCGGACCTCGGCTTCGTCAGTAACGCCCGCAATCTTCAGACGGATGCGGTCCGTACCTTCGGTTGTAACCTCAGGCTCGCTTGTTCCGAGTGCATTCGCCCGTTTTTCCAGGCTCTCCGCTGTTTTTTGCAGCGAAGCACGGGTCAGGGTTCCTCCCGTATCCATAGGCTCGGCGTGGTACAGAATCTCAAATCCGCCCTTCAGGTCAAGACCTAGACGGACCTTGTCCAGCAGCCCGGGAGTTGTAAATCCCATGACGCCCGTTAGAACGACCACGGTAATGATAAAGCTCAACATTCTCTTCATGCTCTAGCTAGTTCCCCTTTCATTACTCAATATTCCTATTATAGCTACGTGCGAAATCACCGTCAATTCAGGAGGAATGACGGTGCCGGATTCACACAAAGAAACGGCCGGTTCAGCTTCTGGGCGCAAACCATCCGTTTGGATAGGAACTGTTGAATTACTCTTCTCTTACTTTACTGCTTCCTGTAGCCGTTTGCAAAAGAAAATCGTTCCTTTTGGCAAATTAGGCCGTCAGTTCAACCCCCGGTAGGCCGCAATGGTCAGGTAATTCATGTAACTGCCTGATTTCAGCGAATAAATATCATTGACCAGTTTATGCAGAGGAGGTCTTCCTTCCTTAACATAATTACGGCTGACACAATCCCAAATATCCTTACCGGTCACATATTCATAGCCGAGGAGGCGGAATTCCTCCGCTTTGCTGATGCACATGGCTTCGATTTCTTCACTAAGCTCGTCATATCTCCATTGTTCCGATTCCACGTGTTGACACCTCCAAAGATTCCCCGTTACGTATGCTCAGAGATAAATATTCGACCCCTCTGCCGCTCTTTCCTTCTTTCGGCCAAAAACTTGTCATATGGAAAGCTTGTCATGGAGTTGACCTGTAGCAGCATATCCTTATACAAGCCTGCTTGGGAGAGGAACAAATTCACCGGAAGTTTTCATCTAATTTGGGAAGAAGGAGTGCCCTTTGAGGAAACAGACCTTTATACAAGGAACATTAATCCTGTTATTTGCAGGCATCATTAACCGGATGCTTGGTTTTATTCCCCGGATTGCTTTGCCGCGGATCATCGGCGCCGAAGGAGTAGGACTATATCAGCTTGGATATCCGTTCTTTATCGTACTGGTAACCGTTATTACCGGCGGGCTGCCGCTGGCAATTGCCAAAATGGTTGCTGAAGCAGAAGGAGAGAACCGGCCCGAGGAGTCCCGCAAAATCCTGCATACGGGCCTGGCAATCAGCCTGACGCTCGGTATTTTTTTCAC
This sequence comes from Paenibacillus phytohabitans, assembly GCF_013141775.1. Lineage (GTDB taxonomy): Bacteria > Bacillota > Bacilli > Paenibacillales > Paenibacillaceae > Paenibacillus_AQ > Paenibacillus_AQ phytohabitans. Next base: position 40,694 of record NZ_WHOB01000097.1, on the reverse strand, counting down.
CATTGTAGCTCTGCTCAGCGCCTCATGGGTATCAAGCGTTATTCTGACCGACCAGCGGGTATATTACACCTTTGTCAGCATGACTCCAATGATTGCAATCGTGGCCGTTTCGTCCATCTACCGCGGATATTTCCAGGGCAGGCAGAATATGCTTCCCTCGGCGTTTTCCTCTGTGCTGGAATCATTCATCCGGATCTTCTTTATGCTTTGGTTTTCCTGGCTGCTGCTCCCGAAAGGAATTGCTTTTGCGGCGGCAGGTGCGATGCTGGGCGTTACTGTGGGTGAGATTGGCGGAATGCTGGCCCTGCTGCTGCAATATTATTATATCGTCAAAAAGGACAAGAATGAGGCTCCGCCTCCTGCCGGAACGGCTGTTTCCGGTAGCTCTGCTGAGTCCGGAGATGAACCGCAGAGACAACCAGGGAGTGTGCTTAAGCGGCTGATCGGCATCTCTGTACCTGTAACCGCCGGACGTTTGATCGGATCCTTCTCGTATCTGCTGGAATCCATCATTACCGTGCGCAGCCTGGCCCTTGCCGGAATAGCCGCCGCGGCTGCAACTGCACAATATGGTTCTCTGCAGGGAATGGTTATTCCGCTGCTGCTGCTGCCGGGTGTGCTCAGCTCCTCGCTGGCCGTGTCCCTCGTCCCTTCCTTATCCGAGGCAGCTGCCAGAAATGACCTGCCCACGATTCATAAAAGAATGCATCAGGCCCTGCGGCTGGCTATGGTAACGGGCGCTCCGTTTGCTGCTGTTATGTACGTTCTTGCCGTACCGTTATGTACACTGATGTACGGCAATGCAGCGGATACGGCACCTATGCTGCGGATGATGGCACCGTTCGCTTTATTCCTCTATGTCCAGGCCCCGTTGCAGGCTGCCCTTCAGGCTATGGATCGCCCCGGCAAGGCACTGATTAATACACTGATTGGTGCGGTCGTCAAAATCCTGCTGATTCTGCTGCTCGCCTCCAGGCCGGAATACGGGATTCAAGGAGCCATCATCGCCATTATTGTCAATAGCCTCCTTGTGACTATACTGCATGGATACAGTGTTATCCGGCTGACAGCCATGTCCTTAAGATGGTCGGATCCGGTCAAAATTATAGCGGCTACGATCATCATGGCTGCCGGAATGTCTTACGTCTATACCTCAGTTCACGTCTCCTCCTCACAGTGGATACAGTTTCTGGAAGCCGCTGCCTGCGGGATGGGCGTATACTTTAGCATTTGCCTGTTATCAGGCCTGATCTCCAGGCGTGATCTGGAGCGAGTACCTTTCTTCAAACGCTGGCGCAGCTAACATCTTCTCCTTATCTGGAGCCGATCGGGTCAATATATATCTGCCCCTTATGATCAATTGAGCATAGGAAAACATCACGGAAATCGGAGACACCCTTCTGGCGGATCTGGGTTCTGAGCCAGAATCTATTCTTGCCGATCATCTCCAGATTGTCGTCCTGCACCTTTCCGTCCATAATCAGCGGAATCGGGAGACCTTCGTAGCGGATTTTGTGCTTCGGAAGCTTAACCGTACTTGAACTGTCTGATTTATCAGAATTATCTGAACTGCGGGAGCTCTGCTGGTCTCCGCTGTTCTGTTCTTTCTGCTCCGCGCCTGAACTGCTGTTTCCTGATTGATTGCTTGAAGATACCCCTTTGTTCTTTTCAATTACAGTAAGCTGCCCGCTGGTTTCAAGAATGGCGAACTCTACATCAGCCGGACTGTCGATGTTCTGCCCTCGGAGCTGCAGCAGCAGGTCATCAATATTATATCTCTGTTTACGCATCTCGCCCCGGTGCAGCTTGCCGTCCGAAATAAGAATACTCGGCTTGCCATCCACCAGCAGGCGAAGCTTCCGGCTCTTCAGACTGAGCTGTGCGACCAACACCTGAATCAGAACCAGCGTTGCCATGGGCACGAACCCGTCATAGATGGGCCGCTCGATATCTTCAATTACAAACACAGCAATCTCAGCAATCATAATTGAAATCGTGAGGTCAAACACCGACAATTTGCCGATCTCCCGTTTGCCCATGATCCGCATACTCAGGAAAATGAAGATATACATCAGCACGGTCAGAAAGATGTGGGCAGTAATATGCTGGAACAACATATTCTCTTCGCTCCCCTTCCGCTTCTCACCCGGCGGCTGAGAGCCATAACGGGCGGATTAATGTACCCCTATTCTGACCTGCCTGCCAAGGGAACATTCGGAAGCCTGCTGATTAATTACTGGTAAAAGTCCTGTCTGCCATTCTTGTACTATTGGGGCAAGCCTTCCCATACAATGATTAGTACCAGCTCAGGCAGGACACTTTTTTCAAAGCCCAACCAGAAAGTACCGCAAGCAAACTTAGCGTATGCTTTCCAAGCCAGTTTGTAAGGAGCCCGTCCAGGAAGTAACGCAAACAAACTTTTAGGAGGTTTTACCCATGTCGTTAATTAGGCGTCTATTCTCATGGAAAATATCTAGTCCTGTATTGTCGGGTTTATGCCGGTCGTTCCTGTGGATGCTGCTGGGCGCATTCGTTCTCTCCCTGCTGCTCTGGGGCAGCGGACTGCAGGAACAGGATCTTACCATGTACACCTATATTGTACACGGCATAGCTGCCGCTTTCGGAGGCTTGACCGCAGGCGGCAGAGCTTCAAGCAAAGGCTGGTATCAGGGAGCACTCACTGGCGCATTCTATGGATTGATAGTTCTGCTGATCGGATTCCTGGCGCTGGACAGCGCACCGGCAGGGATTGATTTCCTCTGGGTACTGGCTGCAGCAGGCATTGGTGCACTCGGGGGAATATTTGGGGTTAATTTGCAGAAATCCTAATTAATATAATTTTTCGAAATTTGAAACCTATCCTTGAAAATATGTTACACTGAGTGCATCTGACTTCATATGAGGGATTTATCAAGGAGGCTTTGAATGCTTTGCTTTACCAGTCCATGAATCTTGTAGTTGTATACACCGTTGCCATTGTAGTGGTATTGATTTGGATCGGCGCCCGGCGCAATCCGCTAATGGCCCTAGTTGAAATCGGGAGAGAGCTGCTGCGGTCCTATAAATTCACTCTGATTATTATAGGAATGTTCAGCGTGCTTGCTCTGAATAAATATGAGCTGCAGATCGAGCGGAAGATGCACCTGACTTCGGATTACACAGCCTTTGTCTTTGGTCTCGAGGGCCACTTTGTCAGACATGTGCAAGAGCTGTTCTATACGCCTTGGCTGACCCCAATCATCGTCTTCTTCTATATCTTCATGCTGCAATCGGTGCTCGCCGCCTCGCTCGGTATCTATCTGCTGGATAAGAACCGCGTGATGCTCTATGCGACCTGCTACACGATCATGATAACCTATGCCGTTGCTATTCCCTTCTATCTGTATTTTCCGGTAAATGAAGTGTGGTCCTATCTGCCCGCAGGGGTGCGATTTACCATGCTGGATGTTTTTCCGAAGTTTGAACAGGAGTACCGGCCGCTATCGGGCCTTAACAACTGCTTCCCCAGCCTGCATACTGCCATTTCCGTATCCATGGCGCTGCTGGCCTACCGTTCCGGCAACCGCCGCTGGATGGTGATTAGTACAATTTCGGCCGTTGCTATCGTCTTCGGAATATTCTATCTCGGTATCCACTGGCTGACCGATATGCTCGGCGGCACTTTGCTGGCTGTTCTGTCCACAACTGTCGCAGTGCAGCTCGCCAAACTTACCCTGCGCAGCGGGGAAGAACGGCTGAGAGTACGAAGCCGGGCTACGGATGTGCGTTAACATCAACCTTTGAACTGTATAATGCAAAAAAAACCGGCGTTCTCTTTCGAGAGACGCCGGTTTTTATGTAATTTGGTGCAGACAAATCAATCTTTGTCTTCTACTTCCACGACAGAGTGACTGATCGAACCCCGGTCAAAGGTCAATCGGGTCACGTCATTAACCCGCAATACAACGATGTCATCAGAAATCTCCATAATTGTTCCGTGAAGACCGCCGATAGTAACTACCTTATCGCCTTTTTTCAAAGACTTGAGCATTCCGTTGCGTGCTTTGGTTTTCTTCTGCTGCGGACGAATCAGCAGGAAGTAGAAAACAACAAACATAAGTACAAATGGACCTACCAGGCCAAGAATATTGCCTCCGCCGCCTGAAGCTGCTGCCAGTTGAAAATGTGACATATCATTCCCCCCTTTCCAAAAAATTTAACATATCACCCAGTACTTTTAGAAGCCTTTTAGATTATCATATAATCCGTATTGTGCAAAAAACTCATCGCGAAAATCAAGCAGCCGATCTTCCATGATGGCTTCACGCACTTTACGCATCAATTCCAGCAGGAAGTGTAAATTATGGTATGTCGTTAACCGCAAGCCGAAGGTTTCGTCGGCTTTGATCAGATGGCGCAAATAAGCGCGGGAATAATTCCGGCAGGTATAGCAATCACACTCCGGATCAAGCGGCCCGAAATCACGGGCATACTGCGCGTTGCGTACAACGAGTCTTCCCTGACTGGTCATCGTCGTTCCATTGCGGGCAATACGGGTAGGCAGAACACAATCGAACATGTCTATTCCGCGGATTGACCCTTCCAGCAGCGCATCCGGTGAACCTACGCCCATTAAATAGCGCGGTTTCCCTTGCGGCAGCAGTGGAACTGTATAATCCAGCACTTCATACATTAGCTGCTTGGACTCTCCGACGCTGAGCCCCCCAATAGCATACCCCGGGAAATCCATGGAAGTCAAATCTGCCGCGCTCTGACGGCGCAGATCCTCGTGCATGCCCCCCTGTACGATTGCGAACAGCCCCTGATCATTAGGACGTGCATGGCTTTTGAGGCATCTTTCTGCCCAGCGGGTGGTGCGTTCAAGTGACTTTTTGACGTATTCATATTCTGCCGGATAGGGCGGGCATTCATCGAAGGCCATCATAATATCGGAACCGAGTGCATTCTGGATTTCCATCGCTACTTCCGGCGAGAGAAACTTCTTGTCCCCATTTAAATGGGAGCGGAAATGAACGCCTTCTTCGGTAATCTTGCGCATGTCGCTCAGCGAGAATACCTGGAAACCGCCGCTGTCAGTCAGGATAGGCCGGTCCCAGTTCATGAATTTGTGCAGACCGCCGGCTTCGCCGATGATCTCATGGCCCGGACGAAGGAACAAATGGTAGGTATTACTCAGAATAATCTGCGCATTCATTTGCTTAAGCTCTTCAGGGCTCATTGTTTTGACGGTGGCTTGTGTGCCTACCGGCATGAAGGTTGGTGTTTCAATGATTCCATGTGGAGTATGGACTCTTCCGAGCCTTGCTCCGGACTGCTTACAGGTCTTAATGTGTTCATAAGTGATTGCTGCCATAGGTTTAACCCTTCCTCTTGCTTAATAAATGAACATTGCATCGCCAAAGCTGAAGAACCGGTACTGCTGCTTAATCGCTTCTTCATAGGCGGCGAGAATATGCTCCCGGCCGGCCAAAGCGCTCACCAGCATGACCAAAGTAGACTTCGGCAGATGGAAATTGGTAATCAGTGCATTGACGACAGTGAATTCGTAGCCGGGATAGATGAAAATATCCGTCCAGCCGCTTGATGCCTTGAGCGGTCCGCCCGCCGCTTGTCTCCCGGCCGTCTCAAGGGTCCGGCAGGAGGTGGTGCCGACAGCGATAATTCTTCCGCCTCTGGCTCTCGCGGAGTTCAGCATCTCTGCTGTCTCTTGGGATAATTCGTAATATTCGGCATGCATCACATGCTCTTCCACGGTTTCTACCGACATCGGACGGAAGGTGCCGAGACCTACATGCAGGGTAATATAAGCGATATTCACACCGGCCGCTGCAATCTGCTCCAGCAGCTCTTGGGTGAAATGCAGTCCCGCCGTAGGGGCGGCCGCCGATCCTTCATGCCGCGCGTAGACTGTCTGATAACGTTCGCGGTCATCCAGAGTTTCCTTAACGTACGGAGGAAGCGGCATCGATCCGAGCCTGTCCAGTATCTCCTGGAAGATTCCCTGATAGATAAAGCGCAGCGTCCGGCCGCCCATATCCGCTTCGTCCTCTATTACGGCGCGAAGCTCTTCGCTAAAGATGATCACCGCTCCGGTCTTCAGCTTCTTGCCGGGCTTAACCAGCGCTTCCCAGCGGTCTTCACCGAGATTCTTCAGCAGCAGAACCTCTGCCTTCGCCCCGGTATCCTCCTTGACACCGAACAGTCTGGCCGGAATAACTCTCGTATCATTCAATACCAGTGTATCTCCGGGACGGAATTGCTGCAGTATATCTGTGAAATGCCCGTGTTCCAGTTGACCGTTCTCCTTGTTTACGAGCAGCAGTCTGGATGAGCTGCGGTCGGCAAGCGGAGTCTGGGCAATCAGTTCCTCCGGCAAATTAAAATCATAATTATCTACATTCATGATGGGATCTTCATTCCTTAACTATAGTAACGTTATTAAAATAGTGTTGCAATATTTGACGATAATCATACCCGCTATCTGCCATGCCCTTTACGCCCCATTGGGACATGCCCAGGCCGTGCCCGTTGCCCCAGCCGATGAAATAGAATCCGGGACTGCTGGTGACCACTCTGGAAGATTGATCAGCACCCATGACTACGGTTCCGCTGCCATTTGCAGTAACTTTGCCGGTTGCAGAGAGCACTCCAGCGCTTGTCGAACTGCCAATTGTGGCTGTAGTGCCGTCAGCGCCTAGTACAGTATAACTGCCTGCCGGGACAATATCAAACAAAGTACTGGGCAATCCGCCAAAGGATGAACGGAACAGATCCGGGTATTTCACCTGCAGAATCTGGCCGTTAGCCTTGACTTCCACCGCTCTCCCCGAAGGGCCGCGCTTAGTCACCTGGAGACTGGTTATGGAAGACGGAAGAGCGTTGCTTGTTTTGCCGGACAGGCTTTTGAGCAGCTCTGCCGAGGTATACGGCCCTTTGATCCAGCTGTAGCTGCCGGATTCATAGACCTGGCCCAGCACTACGGCGTTATCGCCAGGGTTCAGCTTGCCTGCGGGAGTAACACTGCTCTCAATAATAGGCAAAGGCCGGATATTCACATCCTTGGTGGTTGCCGTAGCCAGCGGAAGTCCAGCCGCCGTTGTGTTCCCGGTCAATTTGATATTGTCTTCACGGGCATAACCGGAAATGCCGCTGTTCAGCAGCACATAATACCACTTTTTAGATGAAGCAACTGCCGCAACATCCTCGGCACTGGCTACACTGACGAAGGTATCGCCGCCGTTGTTCCATACTTCAGACGGATCTGCAGTAACGCCGCCGCCGTTGGAAGAGAACACGGCTTCTACTATTTTGCCGCCGCTCATCAGCACTTCGCCTGCAGTAGCATCCACTGCCTTGGTAATGACCGGAGCTTCAGCGCCTATGCCGTTATACACCTGGCTCAGCGTGGTATCGACAACATTGGCTACATCGAAGCGGTTGCCCTGGGCCAGTGCATAGCTGCGCGCCGCAACGGCCTGGGCTTTGAGCGCCTCTTCCGGCCAGCCGGATGAAACCTCTCCGCCGACAACCGCATACAGATATTGCTCCAGCGGCACTACGTTGATTACCGACAATGAACCGTTCAGATTGCCCAGCTCCAGATTGCCGCGGTAAGTACGCTTGGATCTCTCCGTAAGCAGAATCCCCTTCTCATTGCCGGCGGCCGTGAACTTCGCGTCGCTTCCGGATAACAGATAATGAAAGGCCTGGACTTCACTGCTGAAATCAAGTCCTGCATCCATCCGGATAATCAGTCCCGCTGTACCTGCCGCCACCGGCGACAGAACAAGCTGCGGGAGCAGTGCAGCTGCCGAGGCAGAGACCGCTGCAAGATCGCTGTCGCTCGCCGCTTCGCCTACCCAAACTTCAGTCCGTGCACTGCCGCCTTCTCCGGACACGAATACCGGCCAGGCATCGAACCCGGCAGCGGTTAGGCTGCCGACAACCGCCTGCGCTTCCTCAAGAGTCGCGTAGGAACCTGCGGACAGATGTCTGGTCCCGGCAACAGCCGGGGTCTGTCCTTCCGGAAGGCTTACTCCGGCTTTCATCACGGAGGTCAGCCCCGTTTTGGCGGCAGCTTCACTGGCATAGCTTCCAGTATATAGCTGATACACCTTGGCTCCGCCCCGTGATGCCATAAACAGCTGGGGTTTATCAGAGGTAGCCTGGAGCTTCTTGGCTGCATCCGCTGCCACCTGCCAGGTTGGCGTTTCCAGCACCTTCACCCGGTAACCGTCCAGACTGACACGGACTTTATTCTGGGCAGGAACCGACAATAGAGGTGTTCCGGCCTGCGAGAGCAGGCTGAAGCCCAAATCGGACTGCAGCGTGACCAGCGGTACGGTAGATTTATATTTGCTGCCAATATCGGCATACAGTGCAACCCGGATCGCCCCGCCGGTATCGGCGTGAGTGGTACCCGCAAAGGTCAGAAGGCTGCCTGCTACCAGTGATACGGCCAATACTCCGCGGCCCAGCAGCCCTAACCCTGTTTCTTTCCACCTGGCAAGATTCATTGTAGGCCTCCTAAAAAATTTTGAGAGTATCTGCTGCCTGACTAGGCTTCGTTCCAAACCAGCTTCGGAAGCATACTCTTAATTGTGTTATACAAAAGGTATTCTAGACTGCAACCAATTAAGCACCCGGTCGGGCGCTTATGTGACGAACGGTTTATTCAACTTCTCGCACCTAATCCATTGCAAAGAGCATTCAAATTCTTAAGCTTCTCACTTGTATAGATCCCCTAGATATCTGGCGGTTGGGACAGATTGTTGTATGAAATACAAGATTTGTCCCGCCAAACCGCTTGGAGGAGAAGAAATGTTGCCTTTGATACAACAATTCGGGAATTATAGCCGGGATCATACGAAAAATGTTGTATTATGGGCAGCCTCAGTTCTGCTGCGGAGGAAGCGGAAGTCCCAGATGATGATAGGCCGCCGGGGTCACTATGCGCCCGCGCGGCGTGCGCTGCAGGAAACCGATCTGCAGCAGATAGGGTTCGTATACATCCTCAATAGTCTGGCTCTCTTCGCCTATCGTAGCGGCGATGGTATCGAGCCCGACCGGTCCGCCGCGGAAGGAGCTGATCATCGACTGCAGCATCTTGTGGTCGATGTTGTCCAGTCCGCGCGGATCTACCTGAAGCATCTTCAGCGATTCAGCGGCAATCTCCGGCGTAATAATACCGTCGCCGCGGACCTGCGCATAATCGCGCACCCGCTTCAGGAGACGGTTGGCAATCCGCGGAGTCCCACGGGCCCGCAGGGCAATCTCTTCCGCAGCATCGCCCAGAATCTCGATGCTGAGCAGCTCGGCGTTGCGGGCTACGATGAAGCTCAGCTCATCGATTGTGTAGTACTCAAGCCGGCTGACTACGCCGAATCGGTCGCGCAGCGGAGCGGACAGCAGCCCCGCGCGTGTCGTTGCTCCAATGAGCGTGAAGGGCGGCAGGTCCAGCCGCACCGAGCGGGCACTTGGGCCTTTGCCGATCATAATATCCAGCGCGAAATCCTCCATCGCCGGATACATGACCTCTTCCACCGTGCGGTGCAGGCGGTGGATCTCATCAATGAACAGCACATCGCCTTCCTGGAGGTTGGTCAGCAGCGCGGCCAGATCGCCCGGCCGCTCAATTGCCGGACCGGAGGTGGTCCGCAGATTCACACCCAGCTCATTGGCGATAATATTCGCCAGCGTCGTTTTGCCCAGACCCGGAGGCCCGTACAGCAAGACATGATCCAGCGCTTCGCTGCGCATCTTGGCTGCTTCAATATATATTTTCAGGTTTTCTTTCACCTGGTTCTGGCCGATATATTCACCCAGATAACGGGGCCGCAGACTTAATTCAACCGCCTGCTCGTCCATCATCAGATTTGCCGATATAATCCGGTCATCCATTATTCCTCACTCCGTTCTTCAGGGACCTATTTGGCAATATACAGCAGCCCCAGCGCCTTCTTCATCAGCACATCAACCGGTCCGGTATCCGTACCTTCTTGCTTCATCTTCAGCCACACGCGGTCCAGCTCAGCATCGGTATAACCCAGTGCCCTCAGGCCGTCGCGAGCCTCTTCCCACGGTAGGGCCTCCACCTTAGCCTGGGCTTCAGCCGCTACAGCGAACAGGCCTGTCTGCAAGGCAGCTCCGCCGAAGCCGTCCAGCTTGTCCTTCAGATCCAGAATCATCCGCTGCGCCGTCTTCTTGCCGATGCCCGGCAGCTTCGTCAGGAAGGTGATATTCTCCTGATAGATCGCCGAGATCAGCTGATCCGGCGTTCCGCCGGTCAGAATACCCAGCGCCACGCGCGGGCCGATGCCCGATACCTCGATCAGCTTGCGGAACAGCTTCTGCTCCTCACGGGTCGGGAATCCGAACAGGAGCGTCGCATCCTCACGGGTCTGATAATGAATGAAGATGGTCACCGGACCCTCCACCTTGGCAAAAGCATACGGATTCGGGCAGAAGACCCGGTATCCTACGCCTTGAACATCCAGTACTACATATTCTGACTCCAAATGTACAACCGGTCCTCTTAGGAAATCTATCATTTTCGCAATACCTCATTTAATTTGGAATTAAGACTCACGGAATGGGCGTGGCATACCGCCACCGCCAGTGCATCCGCCACATCATCGGGCTTCGGTACAGCCGACAGCTTAAGGAGCAGCTTGACCATCTCCTGAACCTGTTTCTTCTCCGCCTTGCCGTACCCTACTACTGCCTGCTTCACCATCATAGGGGTGTATTCCGCCACCGGCAGCCCGCGCTGCACGGCCGCCAGAATCAGCACTCCGCGCGCCTGCGCCACCGGCAGCGCCGTTGTCACATTGCGGCTGAAGAACAGCTTCTCTACCGCAACCGCATCCGGCTTATATTTATCAATCAGCTGCACCATGCCTTCATAGACATGCAGCAGGCGTTCCTCTTCCGGAGTATGCGCCTCAGTCTGGATGCAGCCGTACTGGACCGGAGTCAATTTGTTACCAACCTTATCTACAAAACCAAAGCCGACAATCGCCAGCCCCGGATCAATCCCCAAGATGCGCAAGATCCTTCTCTCTCCTCTGTGCCAGGGCAGAATAGCCCCTGCGGGTTCATCCATGAATCCGCCCTAAAGCGAACATATGTATTCCTTCTACCCATTATAACAAAAAAATTTCCCCGGGGAGACAAAAACTTTGTCCCGGAGAAATTAAAATCAGGCTGCTATTTCAAACAAAAAAACCCGTGAGCCTCCTGCCCACGAGTCTTCAAACAGTTATGTCCTTCACTTCATTCCGCATGCATCACCTGTTCCGCCGAGTCCCTCGCATAGTCGCTGAAGGTAGACAGTACACTGTTGTACTCCTCCAGGTCCTGTACCCGGATGCCCTGATGAAGCTGCTCCCAGATCCCCTCCGGCAAAGAGGATTTCATCGAGCCCATATCCAGCTGAAAGAAGGTCTTCATCACCTTTTCCGACGTCGGCGGTCCTTTGAACAGCGTCAGATTCCCCTGTTCATCCACTCCGAAGTAGGCCTCTTTTTTGGTTAGAGGCGACAGGTCATTGACTCTCTGCTCCAGCCACAAATCGCCTTCCCTGCTGAGCCATCCGCTCCAATCGGAATGCTGTCCGATCATCATCTTCAGCTGGGCCGGTGTCTGCTTGCCGGGCAGTGTCTGCACCTCTTCGCCGGATACATAAATTGTCTTCAGGTGCACCGTTCTGCTGACCGCTTCCCGGTTGACCGCTTCAAGCAGCTCTTTGCTGTCCATCACTGCAGCTTCATCTTCTGCTTCATTCCCTGTATGGTTATAAACGGCTGCCACAGCCGGAATGCTGCTGCCGGGTTCCCGGTCCTGCTCCTCTATTCCGCTTAGTGTTCCAGGCAACGTCCAGGCTGTATGCTCCAACAGCAGGCTGATCTCTTCCGGAACCTGCATGCCACGCCAGGCCAGCACCGTAAGCGCGATGCATGCCGCCCCCACCCAGGGAGCCTTTTTCCAACGTCTCCACCGCCGCCACAGTTGTTTTTTCAAGCGAAAAGCATTCACGTTAATCCCTTCATTCTGGTTTTTCCCTATTGTGACCTGTGAAGGGAGCATTTATGCGTTTTTGCTTGAAATTCATTCCAAGCGGAATTAATCTGTGTCCAGCGGATTCTCAATGGCTCCGAGGAACAGGACCACCTGAGTCTGCACATCCTTGATCATGAACAGAAACGGCCGGTTGACCGTCATTTCAAAGGGCGTATCTGCCGGAGGGGCTGATCCTGCAAGCATCTCGATCACAGTGGAAGCCGCCGCCTCCGTCCCCCGTTCATTCACATCGATGTAGGTTTTGTGGATGACCTTGCTGAAATAAATCGGGCGATTCAGGTCCGCCAGCAGCGGGAAATCCCCCTGGTCCGGGTCGAAAGCCAGCTTCACACCCAGCGCCTGCAGAACCTTTGTAAGCTCTGCCCCGTAGCCCGCTGTAAAACGCGGCAGCCGCAGCGTCCCCCGGGCACTGGCGAAGCCCTCATCAAGCGGGAGGCTGCCCGCCGCAAGCTGATCCGCAAGCTCCTGCAAGGAAGATTCCCCGCCCGGCAGGATTACGGTCATCTCCATCTGGCCCTCTCCATAAGGAAGCTTCACAGCCTGCCAGTCCTCATTCTCAGCATACTGAAAATATCCGCTCCGCTTCATCATCATTGCCCGCACTGCTGCCCCGTCCGGGGGATAGAAGTCTGCTGGCGCAGTTGCCTCCTCCGGAAACACATCACTCCAGCCGGCTTTGAGATACAGCGCGTTGACAAGTACCGCCACAGCCTGCGGTCCCGGCGGCTCCGTGAGCATTTCATTAATTCTATGCTCCGTGTGGTCCGAGACCCAATCATTAATCTGCGTCACAGATTTCTCTGCAGCTAAGTCTGTCGCCCTGATCTCTGCGTTATAGAAATCCTTACCTGTCTTGAGATAGTCCTTGCGCAGCGGCAGCCCCTTCATGCCCCAGACCGAGTTCGCGATCTTCAGCTCAATTCCCGGTCCGGCGTCATTCAGCAGCTGCAGCAAAGCCTGATGGCCGGTATTCAGCTGCTCCCGCTCATCAGGTGCATAGCCCAGCAGCGTTCCCAGCTCCTCTGCCGTCTCTCCGTCCGCACCGTTATAAGCAAGGGCCAGCGCAGCGGCAACACTATAAGGTGACACCGTCAGATTCCCGCCGCCCGGCTTCCACAACTGGCCAAACAGCATCGCGCCCAGCCGGTTACTTCTCTCGGCCAGTCCGAAATCAAGCCCGGCTGCAGCTGCCTGTCTCTCTGAATAGCTCATTTTGGAACCTCCTTTACTGCAGCCGGCCAGGAGCAGCACGGCTAACAAGAGTACGGATATTCTTTTGATCATCATAGCTCCCTCCTTGAGTTCATCCGAAGCGGCAAGGCTATGTACCAGATGCCCTTTCACATTCATGGACGATCCCAATTGGAAAAAGTTGCAAATGACCGGCTCAGATATTCATTAGAAATTCGGCACCACTGGCAGCTTAATATGGCTCGGATACTCCTGGTTATGGCAGATCGTCTGCTGCACAATGACCGCTTCCGTATCTTCATACGGATTGTTTCCGGTGTTTGTGTTAGGAAAGGCCACGAATTTGCTGGAAGAAGTGACGGTGAAGCGGACCCGGTGTCCCGCGGCAAACGAGTGGGCGATGTTCTGCAGGAAAATATCGTACCGCTCCACCTGCCCCGGCACCAGCAGCTGCGGCTGTTCCAGCCCGTGCCGGTATTTCGCCCGCACGATGTAATTGGACAGGCGGATGGAATCTCCTTGTTCATTCACATCACTCAGCGTCACGACCCAGTCCGTATCCAGACCCGAGCTTGCCGCATAGATGACCGCAGACAGCTCACCGGCAATGGTCAGCTTCTCCGCCAGCGGCTCACTGGTATAGACAACGATATCGCTGCGCAGCTCATGCTTCCGCATATTCTCCGGCTCCCGCTCGCCGCTGTCGGCAACCGGGTCAGCCGGATTATAGATGTAAGTGTCTGCTGCTGAATGTTCCTCCGGCTCCATAACCAGCCGTCCATCGCCCAGTGATGAATTCGCCCGGCCGTCTCCGCCCAGATAGAACGGAGTTACCTTTGCTTCTGCCGGTGTCCAGTCCTCCGAGGTTCTCCAGCGGTTCTCGCCCACCACATAATAGGAAGCACGCGGCTCCTGGTCGATTCCGTTCGGAATCCCCTTCAGGAACCGGTCGAACCAGCGCAGCACAGATATATCATAATCGTACACCACTGCATCATTGCCGAAGGATACGTCCAGCAGATCCCGCGCCCGGTTCGGTCCGTGCTCCCAGGCACCTAGGCGGATTTTGCGGCTCTTCACATCATGCTCCGTCAGCATCCGCCAGGTCTCCGATACCCCCGGGCTGTCACCGTCATACCAGCCGGAGATCACATACATCGGAACCTTAACCTGATCTCCGCGTTCGGTGAACGTACAGTTTCTCCAGAAATCGTCATACTCGGGATGCTGGCTCCACAGCTCCCACGGCCCCGAAGTGCGGCCGATCATCTGCTGCGGAATATCCCTGATGGGTCTGGCATCGACCGCAGCTTCAGGGTCCACTGTAATGCCGCCAAAAATATCAAAGTCCGTCCGCGTCCCCACCGACTGCGCAAGCGTCCAGGACAGCAGCGGCCAGGAGCAGAGCGTTCCTCCTTTGCGCGCGGTGTCCACGAACGGCGAACCTACATTAACCTCATCCACCACCGCCAGCAGGTTCGGGTGACCGCTGGTAGCGGCTGCTACAACAACATAGCCGAGGTAGGAGGCGCCCCACATTCCAACTTTGCCGTCAGACCATTCCTGGGCAATAATCCAGTCAATGGTATCGTAGCCGTCATCGCGTTCATTGTAGAACGGGATCAGCTCACCTTCCGAATCCGCGCGGCCGCGTACATCCTGGGAGATCACGGCGTAGCCTTTATTCGCCCAGCGCATGAAGATTTCTTTTTTACCATTCCGGTCGTAACAGGTTCTCACCAAGATAGTTGGCACCTTCGTTCCCGGCTCAAGACCTTCAGGAAGAAATACATCGGTAGCCAGCTTCACGCCATCCCGCATCGGCACAAGATACGTTCCCAGATCGTTCACACCATATTCCGGCTGCGACAGCAGCGGTTCAGCATAGAGGGCGAGCGGGGTCAGCTGCTCATATCCTGCCTTAACGATCAGCTCAATGCCATAGCGGTTAGGGGTCAGAAAGGCGATCACCTCCCCGTCCAGCGTTACAATATCCAGCGCCGTGCCCCCGCGGTAAGCCCATACCTGCGAAGTCCGCTCTACACCGGAGATCTCCGCCTGATAGGTAATATGCTTCTGATATTTGTCCCCGTTCTTGAGGATAACCTCGTCCCCGGCCCATTCCGCATCGGTGTACACATGAAGCTGCCCCGCGATCCGCGTCAGCGGAAGAACATATTTCGCGCCAGCATCCAGCACATTCTCCTGCATCTGTGTGCGTCTGCGGGTGTCAACCTTGGCGTGCATGACCTCCTTGTCCGTGAAACGGATAGTGCCGCTATATATCCCCGAGCAATAGAAGTTGAAGCTTGTCTGCTGTAAGTATGAATTCATCTGTAAAAGTCCCCTATCCGCAAATTTGTTCGAACACACGCAGCCAGTTGCCGCCCATAATCTTAGCGATCTCTTCATCACTGTACCCGCGCGCCACCAGTCCCCGCGTGAAATTGCTGAAATAACTGTATTTCTCAAGCCCTGCTACGGTTTCCGTGGAGGGACCATCCCCTTTGGCGAACCCCAGCTTAGGTGCAATCTGCTCCTTGAAAAAGACCAGTGACCACTCCAGGTCACTCATAGGCCAGTCCGTTCCGATACCCACATGCTCTACGCCTACCAGCCTGATCACATATTCAATATGGTCCAGTACATGCTCAATGGTGGTATGGTCCGGATCTTCATGCACAAACCACGGCATCGCAAAAATACCAATCACACCGCCGGTCGCAGCAATCGCGCGGATCTCCTCGTCACTTTTGCAGCGCATATGCGGGTAGATAGCTTCCACGCCGGTATGCGAGGCGATAACCGGCGCCTTTGAGGCCGCACAGGCATCCAGGGTGGTCTGTCTGCCGCAATGTCCGGTATCGGTGATGATTCCCAGCGCATTCAGCCGCTCCACAAACCGCAGGCCGTATTTGGACAGCCCGCCATTGCCCGGCTCCGCACAGCCGGAACCTATCAGATTCTGGTTGTTGTACGTTAGCTGCAGAATCCTTAGACCAAAGCCATGCAGCGCATCGAGCAGCTCCAGATTTTTCCCCAGCGCATCCGTTTCTTGTGCCGTTACAATCCCTGCCTTCCTGCCCTCCCGTTTAGCCCTGCGGATATCCTCCGCCGTCAGTGCCTTCACCAGCCAGTCTGCGGAATCGAACTGCAGCTGAACCTCGCCCATACTGGTAATCATGCTCTCCGTATCATTCAGGTGCAGCTCACGGTTCCCCGCCGTAATGCCGGACTTGTACCATTCCTCTTTGTACTCCGCAATCTCACCACTGGCCGACAGCCGGGTAATGATCTGCGCCGGCATGGCGCTATAGACCATCGGTTCATCCTTGTACGGCTCGCACAGCTCCTTCACCTTAAGCGAGACGCTCTCCGGGATAGCGCTTGGGGATAAGGGCCCCTGGAACAGCAGATCAATATTGATATTCTCCTCATGCAGGCGTTTCGCCCGCTCCTCCTGTTCAGCACTCAGTCCGAACTCATACCAGCCTTCCCGTTCCTGTAAATTCACTTGATCCGGCCCCTCCTCTATGAAACTACCTATTTACTTGATGCTCGCTCGTCCCCGCGGTGAATATTTGGGCTTCCGGCTGCCGCCGCTCCTGCCATTTCAGAAATCGCTTGCTGAGGCTTTGCAGTAACCAATTACGCTAAGCTTAACTGCACTTTATACAACTAAAACGTCTGATTTTCAACTGATTATCCGTTTAGTTGTATTTCGTGCAATTAAACTGACCAATGTAGTTGGTTATCACCCATTCGGGCAGATTTAGTTGTACAGATTACAGTTATAAGAGGCAATCAGCTCTTTTCTCTGTTTTTAATTGTACATTATACAACTATCACTGAAGTTTCACTTCGAGCTGAATACATCCATTGCCGCTTGCTGCATTGTTGAATCGACACACTTCATTAGATCTGATGCTGGACTAGTTACTCTTAATAAGAAATGCCGAGACCTATTTAAAATGAAATCTCCACGCCTTTATGCAGAGCAACCGCCTGTTTATAAATATAGAAGGCTGCGGCAAGATCCTGAACGGCAAGCCCCAGTCCCTTAAAAAGCGTAATCTCATTGCCGCTTCCCCTGCCGGGGATACGCCCCTTAAGCAGCCCGCCAATTTCACCAATAATATGGTCCGCCGTAATCGCCCCTTCGCTGAGCGGGATCAGATAATCTCCCGCTTCATGGACCGCTGACTCCAGCCGGTCCACATAGAGCCTCGCCCCGGCTACCAGCGCCGTGTCCAGCTCCCGTTCATGCGCCCTGCATGCGCCGATCGCATTGATATGCGCGCCTGGCTTCACCCAGGCGCCGTGCAGCACCGGCTCGCCCGCCGCCGTTGCCGTACAAATAATGTCCGCGTCCGTCACCGCGTCCTGCACAGACAGCGCTGCCGTGATCTCTGCGTTCCACCGGCTGCTCATGGCATCGGCGAACGCCCGGGCCTTGCCCGGCGTTCTGCTCCAGACTTTGGCGCGCTTAATGCCGCGCACCTGCAGCATAGCTTCCAGATGGCTCCGGGCCTGCTCCCCGGTGCCGAGAACCGCCAGGGACTCCGCCTCTTCCCTGGCGAGCAGCTTCGTCGCCGCCGCACTGACTGCCGCCGTGCGGATGGCTGTAATCGACTGGCCGTCTACCATGGCCAGCGGCACGCCGGTGGCGGCGTCGAACAAAGACACCATCCCCTGATGCGACGGCAGGCCGCTCCCGTGGTTGCCGGGGAATACGCTGATGATCTTGGCACCAGCGATCCCTTCACGCCGCAGATACCCGGGCATCAATCCGAGCACATTCCGCTCCTCCAGCGGCAGGACCTGGCGGAGACTCTGCACAGCCTCCCCCTCCGACAGATCAGCGTGGACAGTTTCCATCACAGCGATGCAGGACTCCATCGTTAGAATCTCCGTAACTTCCTTACCGTTTATTATCAGCACCTATAGACCCTCCCGGATTCCTGGTATCAAAAAATGATTCAAGCTTATCTTTCTATGCCATCATTTGCTATACTCTATATTAGCGAAAAAAGTTAAAAACTAAAACAAAGGGGATATCCTTGATGATTATTCAGCCAAAAACACGCGGCTTTATCTGCACGACTGCTCACCCGGAGGGATGTGCCGGACAAATACAGGAACAGATTGACTATGTACGGGCACAAAAGAAACTTACCGGTCCGGCCAACGTGCTGGTCATCGGCGCTTCTACCGGCTACGGGCTGGCTTCCCGGATTGCTGCCGCATTTGGTGCAGGTGCCAACACCATCGGCGTCTTCTTCGACAAAGCCGCTGAAGGTGCCCGCACAGCATCCGCAGGCTGGTACAATTCCGCTGCTTTTGAGCAGGAAGCGGCCAAGCTCGGCCTGAAATCATTCAGCATCGTCGGCGATGCCTTCTCGGATGCCATTAAGACCAAGACCATCGACCTCATCAAAGCTGAATTCGGCACCGTTGATCTCGTTATCTACAGCGTAGCTTCCCCTCGCCGCACCCATCCCGTTACAGGAGAAGTCTTCTCTTCGGTGATTAAGCCGGTTGGGGAAGCTTACACGAACAAGACGATGAACTTCCACACCGGGGAAGTATCTAATGTTACTATAGAGCCGGCAACGGATGACGAAGTCCGCCAGACGATCGCAGTTATGGGCGGAGAAGACTGGGGCATGTGGATCAATCAGCTGCAGGAAGCAGCCGTGCTTGCAGACGGTGCAACAACCGTGGCCTATTCCTATATCGGACCTAAGATCACCCATCCCATCTACCGGGACGGAACCATCGGCCAGGCGAAGAACCATCTGGAACAGACGGCGATCTCGCTGAACGAGCAGCTCTCTGCTACAGGCGGACGGGCCTTCGTCTCCGTGAACAAGGCTCTGGTTACCCAGTCCAGCTCCGCCATCCCTGTGGTGCCGCTGTATATTTCCGCACTCTATAGAGTCATGAAGGAAAAAGAACTGCACGAGAACTGCATTCAGCAGATGTACCGCCTGTTCGCAGACCACCTGTATAATGGCGGTGAAGCAGCAGCAGACGGCAGCCACCTGATCCGGATTGATGACTGGGAGATGCGCGAGGATGTGCAGATCGAGGTCATGAGACGCTGGAACGAGCTTGAAACGGATAATGTTCCTGAACTTGCGGACCTTAAAGGCTACCAGGATGACTTCTTCCATCTGTTCGGCTTCCGCACCGAAGGCGTGGATTACGAAGCCGAGACCGACCCTGCTGTTGCTATTCCCAATATGGTATAAGCGTTCCGCCCAATACATGAAGCCGTTCCCTTCACCGGGAGCGGCTTTTTGGCGTGCAGATTCCAGGTTATCGCTCCAATTCGGGCATAAAATAACGTTTGACTTTAGATAATCCTTGCAGTATTTTATATCTAAAAGATATATCTTACAGATTGGATGCGTGCATATGGCTGCTAACAGAAGCAAGACAGGTTACGTGTTACTGGGACTATTAAACGAAGAGAACTTGACTGGGTATGAGATCAAAAAAATTGTAGATACCCGGCTTTCCTTTTTTTGGAGTGAGAGCTTTGGCCAGATCTATCCGGAACTGAAGCGGCTGGCTGCGGGGGGCCTGATCGCTGTGTGTGAGGAACCTGTTTCTGTGGAAGGCAAGAACAGCAAACAAAGCATCAAGTACCAGATAACCGCATCCGGAAGATACGAATTACAGGAATGGCTTAAGACACCGGTGGAAAAAGAAACCGTACGCTACGAGCTGCTGCTTAAGCTGTATTTTTCCAATTCCTCCTCATCCGCCACCATGCTGGAGCATGTCCGGGAGTTTGAAATCAACCACCGGCGGCAGCAGCAGCTGTTCGGCAAATTCGAGGCGCAGCTGAAGCAGAATCTGGATGTTCACAGTAATCACAGCCGCATTCTGATGGTCCTGTCCTTTGGCCAGAAGCTGTGGGAGTCTTATGCGGACTGGTGCGGGCAGACCATAGCTTTGCTGGAGCAGGAAATCGCAGAACAGGAGAACCCGCCGAATGAATAAAACCGTGGATTTGTATTACTTTTCCGGTACGGGCAATACGAAAGCGATTGTAGACTTCGTGTGCAGAACCCTTAAGACCTATAACATCCGCATCTCCCTGAACCTGATCGGCAGCGGATATATGCCAAGCAGTCCGGTTAATGACCTGTGGCTTGCCTTCCCGGTCAATTCGCAGTCCGTATCCCCGTTCATCTGGAGATTCCTCCGGCGGCTCCCGAAGAGCCAGGGCACCAAAGTATATGTGATCGCTACGCTCAATAACTCAGCCCATATTCTGGAGCCGCTCTATACCCTGCTGAAGAATAAGGGCTACATCCCTGTCTCCGCCTGCGAGATCAGTATGCCTAATAATATGCTGAATGCTGAAGCAAGACCGGAGGAGGATCAGGCCCGGCTGAGCGCAGCCTATCAGAAAGCTGAGACTTTTGTCCATCAGGCACTTGCCGGTGAATCCGCCTGGAAGTCAGAGTATCCCGGGTCGAAGGCCGTCTCCGTTCTCTCCAGAAGAACCGTGCTGCCCTGGATGTCGATGCGGCTGATGCTCAGATTGCGGACAGTCCCCTCCAAGTGCATCAGTTGTGAATTATGCGTTCTGCAATGTCCCACCGGTAATATAGTAGTCGTCGATGATCTGCCATACCATGGGTACAAATGTGATTTCTGTATGAAGTGTGCGGCAAACTGTCCGCGGAACGCAATCGTAGTATCAGGCAAAGACAAACTTCATTTCCGCAATGCCAGAATGCATAAATCTACTTTGGAACTATAGGATGGAGAGTTCACATGGGTCTGCACATTAAAGGATTCATCATACCCTTATTAGTATTGCTTCCGAATCTGATCTTCATTTTCTTCCCGCCCCGGAATGCTCCTGATTCTTTGGCCTCTACACCCCTGATCTTCACGATCTTGGAGCGGGCAGGCCAGATCACTTGCTTCATGATGCCTATTCTCCTGGGCCGTAAGCTTGCAGAGCAGTCCCTTGGCCTGTCTGCCGTGCTGATGGCTGTCTGCCTGCTGATTTATTATGTATGCTGGGCCCGCTTTTACTGGAATGCGAGAGAATTTGCCGTGTTATTCACGCCTTGGCTTGGAATTCCTATTCCTATGGCCGTCTTTCCGGCAATCTACTTCATGCTGCTTGGGTTCTGGCTTGAGTCCTGGCTGCTCCTGATCCCTGCATTCCTGTTTGCCGTGGGTCATTTGGTGAACAGCTGGAATGTTTATACTCAGGTCCGCTAGAAGCCCGCTGGTACCCGCCTCATAACATATCGTCCTGTCTTTCTTTAGATAAAAAACCGCCATTCCCATCAGGCTGAAGTTTTTGCAAACTTGCCCGGAGGATGGCGGTTTCTTTGTAGATCTATTAAGCTTCTGATACAGAAGCTGCAAGCCAGTCCGTTAACCGTGTCGGCGCAATTCGCGGATGATCTCCGGCCGGAACAAGCGAGTGATCCTGCAATGCTGTTCCGAAATAACGTGCCTCCGAATCGCCGACCACCTGACGCACATCCCCCTTAGCCTTCAGCGCTTGCCGGACGAATTCATCCAGAGGCAGCTTATCCGGTCCGGCCAGCTCGGCTATCCCGTTCACTGGGGCTTCAAGGGTATAATCAACCAGCGCAGCTGCTACATCCTCAGAGGCTATGGGCTGTACCCAGGCTGAAGGCAGGCGGACGACATCCCCTTCTGTAGCGGTATAGGCAATGCCCTCGGCGAAGTCGAAGAACTGAGTCGCACGCACGATGGTGTAAGGAATGGGGGAAGCCTGGATCAGCTCCTCCTGAGCCATTTTTCCGCGGAAATAACCGCTCTGCAGCAAGCCGTCAGTCCCCACTACAGATAGCGCCACATGATGCTTCACTCCTGCTTCAGCTTCAGCAGCCAGTAGATTTCGGGTCGTTGTCGCAAAGAATTCCAGCACAGCATCGTCTGCGAACGAAGGTGAATTTGCTACATCAACAACGGCATCAGCCCCTTTAAGCGCTTCTGCCAACCCCTCACCAGTCATAGCATTGATGCCCAGATAAGGTGATGCAGCCACAGTCTCATGACCCAGCCCCTGAAGCCGGCTCACCAATTGCTTTCCAATAAGTCCGCTGCCGCCAACCACTACAATTTTCATGTCTATTTCCTCCTGGTTTATAGCCTATATCCATAGGCCGGTATTTAGTAAACGCTTTGCAACAGACACAAACCGCCCTGCCACGGGCGCTCTGCCTCCATCCTATTTTCTTTGCTGTACATCCTGTAGACAAACTAGACCGGAGTTCCGTGACAAACAGCTCTCTCCCCGCGTAACAGGTTCCGGCACCGTTCCTACTAAACCGCAATTCACCTAATAATTCGCGCAACAAACCAACATAGCAGCAGGCTTATAATAACCATAAGAACAATATAGCGATATTATGGAGGTTATTATGAACTGGAAAAATGCGATTGAGCACACGCTCTCTACCACCCGCCTTAACATCAAGCGCTTTGGTGACAAATCTCCAATTGTAAGCCTGGGCGACGGCAAATATCATCTGACGGACCATACCAGCTGGACGGAAGGCTTCTGGTCCGGCATTCTGTGGCTGAGCTATGAATACAGCCAAGACCCTGAGATTCACGCCGCAGCCATCCGGACGGTTGAGTCCTTCAACAAGCGCATGATTGCCGGGAAGGAGCTTGATCACCATGATATCGGCTTCCTATATTCGCTGTCCGCCAAGGCACGCTGGATCACCGAGAAGGATGAAGCTTCGCGTCTGCTGGCCTTGCAGGCAGCTGATGTACTGATGAAGCGCTGGCGCTCTGCCCCGCAGCTCTTTCAGGCCTGGGGACCGGAAGGGGATGCAGACAACGGCGGCCGGATTATTATCGACTGCCTGATGAATCTTCCGCTGCTCTGCTGGGCCACTGAACAGACCGGAGATCCCAGCTACGCCGAGCATGCCCGGATTCACGCCGAGAAAAGCCGCCGCTTCCTGGTGAGGGGAGATGACTCCTCCTACCATACTTTTTATTTTGACCAGCAGACGGGGAATGCCCTGCGCGGAGGAACCGCACAAGGTTATCAGGACGGCTCCACCTGGACGCGGGGACAAGCCTGGGGGGTCTACGGCTTTGCTTTAGCTTACCGCTATTTTAAAGAGCCTCATTATCTGGAAACCTCCAGAAGAATGGCCCGCTATTTCCTGGAGCATCTTCCCGCCGACCATGTCGCGTATTGGGATTTCGATGCCCCGCAGGAGGAGTCCACTCCACGCGACAGTTCAGCGTCCGCCATCTTTGTATGCGGTCTCCTTGAGCTGCTGGAGCACCTGCCGGAGGAGGACCCGGAACGGGCATGGTATGAGGAAGCCGTCAACAAATCGATGGATTCTCTGCTGAACCGCTACTTTACCGCCGGCAGCCCGTCGGAAGAAGGCTTGCTGCGTCATGGCTCCTATTCAGTCAGAGGGAATTCATCTCCGGATGATTTCATGATCTGGGGGGATTACTTCTTCCTGGAGGCGCTGCTGCGTCTGCAGCAGGGTGTTCCGGGGTATTGGTACGAACGGGGATAGCATGTACTGCATCTTCATTGACTAGAATCTGATCTGCTGGTGCGCAACATCAACTGTGGCATCCGGTTGATACCCTTTATACCGGCAGCCCCCCTTCCGTGAGGCCTGCCGGTTTTTGCTGCACGAAATACAACATTCCCCTCATCAAATCGTCCCAAATCCGGAATTGTTGCAGAAAATGCAGCAATTCTCCTCCTCCAAGCGGCTTAGCGGGATGATTCCTGTATTTCATACAACAATTCTCCCGAACGCCCTGGTATCCGGGAACCAAAGCTGTATTACTTACAACATTTTAGAAGGGAGGATTGGATTTTCACAATTGCCCTGACACAGAGCCATGGATTGGCTGGTTGTTTGCTTAGTTGTTTGGTTGCTTGGTTCGTTCGTTTTTTGCTTACTTGGTTCGTTGCTTGGTTCTTTGCTTACTTGCTTGGTTCGTTGGTTGCTTGGTTGGCGATTGTAGTCTTATAAGTGTGGCCGAAGTCGCAGTTTTATTTTTAGCAGCCTTCTATTTATACTGGAGTTAGTAGTAATAGATTAATAGCAGGTAAGAATGATAGATAAGGGAGCGTCACTGAACATGAGCAGGAACGATCATCCGCCCGAGGGAATGGACCCCGGTTTGTTTATGTACAAATTTAAATATATTGACGGGGAATCCCTCTATTTTCATGCGCATAGGGGAATTGAAATCCTGTACATTTACAGCGGCTGCGGTGAGATCATGGTGGAGAATCAGACCTACCCTATTGAGGATCATACACTGGTTTTGTTTCAGCCCTATCAGCTGCACCGTGTAATGGTTCCTCCGGCAGAAGGCCGTTCCTATATCCGGACCAATCTGACCTTTGATCCTGGTTTCATGGACCATTATCTTTCCGCGTTTCCTATCCTGGGGCAATTCTTCCGGAACCTGTGGAGGGGCAGCCTGCGGCAGCCGGTATTCAACGGAATGAATGACACCCGGATTCCCGAGGTGCTGAAAGAGCTGCACCAGTGCACCGAGCACGCTGCTGCCGGACAGGAAGAGAACACAGGAATTCTCATCCTCCAGCTTATCCGGCTGTTTCAGACCCGGCTGCCTGGTGTCCTGTCCGAAGACAATCTCCTTCATTCACGCGGTAGCTCACATGTCCAGCGGATTACCGAATGGCTGGATGAACATTACAAGGAGCCATTCAGCCTTGAGGCGCTGGCTGCCAGCCTGCATCTGTCTCCCTACCATATTTCGCATGTATTCAAACAATATGCCGGCATCACACTGTCCGAATATCTGATGCAGCGGCGTGTCAGAGAAGCCTGTATCCTGCTCGCCAACACCAGCCAATCCATCGGGGAAATCGCGGTAGAAGTAGGTAATCTGTCCCCGTCTTATTTCAGCCAGATGTTCAAGAAGAATAAAGGAATCTCCCCCGAGAAATACAGGAACAGCATCCATTGAATCTATAACGCGGTGAACCGCTTTTAGTGTTTTAAGTTAACAGGCAGGTTAATGAAACCACACAGTTCTTCGAATCGTATAACCATTATTCAAATTTTCCCAATACAGCTCATACGGAGGTGAACTTGACTGGAGCATTTTTATGACTTGGTTCAATTGGCATTCTCAATTGCGCTCATCTCTTCCTTAGTGTTAATTCCATTCACCCATTTTTCTTTACAAGAGATACACTGGGGTCATGAAACAATTGCTGCAGCCGGTTCAACCTGGTATGTGGCTGTCAGACTGTCTCAACCGGGCAGCATTCAGAAGTGGATAGTACGTACCGTCAGACGAAGAGAAGCACCTGATGATGAAGACCATAGTCCTTCCCCACATTGATATCCATACTTTCAATTAGGGAGGACAACGATGAAAAAGATTATGTTGCTACAAAAATGGGCCAAGCCCATTCTCGTCATCTTGATTGGAGTTATTCCGGTCATTATGCTCAGCGGGTGTTCGGCAGCATCCCAATCCAATCCGATTAATGCCGGTTCACCAGGGATATTTAACCATTTTTTCATTTATCCATTTTCGCTCTTAATCAAATTTTTTGCGGATACCTTTCACGGAGACTACGGATTAGCGATCGTGCTGATGACATTCATCATCAGACTTGCGATCCTGCCGCTCATGATGAATCAAACCAAGAAACAAATGGTTATGAAAGAAAAGATGGCCGTCCTCCAGCCGGAATTAACTGCACTTAAGGAGAAGTATAAGAACGATGTCAGTACGGATGCCAAAAAACAAGAGCAAACCGAGATGATGCAGCTCTACCAGAAGCATCAATTCAATCCCTTAAACATGGGGTGTTTACCGATGCTTCTCCAATGGCCGATCACTCTCGCATTTTATTATGCCATTCGCCGTACCCCGGAGATTGCCGCTCACGATTTTCTGTGGTTTAACTTGGGGACAACAGATATGATTTTGCCGCTGATTGCGGCTGCGGTGTATTACGTTCAGTTCCGTGTGTCTCAATCTCTTTCAGTACAGCCTCAGCAGAATCAAAATAGCCAAATGGCTTTTATCGGATTGTTATCACCGGTTATGATGGGTTTATCTTCTTTTGCTATGCCCGCTGCGTTGCCGTTATATTGGGCGGTAGGCGGTATATTTATTATCGTGCAAACGGTGATACTCAATAAAATGTACACGAAGCCAAATGCAGCGGGTAAAAATCTGCCTGCCAGTGTAGAAGATTTATAAGATTTCAACCAGTCATAGAACAATACTAAATACAAGGCATCTGAGGCGCAGCCTCGGATGCTCTTTTTTTACCTTGGTGGCTCGTTAACGTGGGAACATAAATGCTCCTCTTAGATTCCCAGCCTGCTCAACTGTAAAAGCGCCCTTCCCGCAGGAAGAGCGCCCTCGAAGCTTAGATTGGATTTACGGCAATACCGAGAAGATAATATCGTCGAACAGCATATAGGCGAAGCCGCTGGTATAGAAGCCGACCTTGCCGGACGGGCGGTGCCCCGGATCGCTGCCGGAGAGCCTTGGCGAGCCGTCCACAGATACGGCAATATCTCCGTCCCGGGCCGTCACCTTCACCTCATACTCCGTATCCGGCAGCAGGTCATGTCCAGGCAGGACCGTCTCGGTCAGCTTCTGCCAGGCTGTGTCATACAGGATCCAGGCGGAGGTTCCGTCTGCCCGGGTACGGTAGCCGATCCGGGTGGATCCGGAGCTGTCCTGGCGGTCGAAGATGTACAGGATGCCGTTATCCGGCATCACTGGCGGCGTCTTCAGCTTGAACTCCAGCTGATAAGAAGTGAAGCTGCGGTCGAGCAGGCCGGTAGCACCGTTCAGCAGTTTATATCGGCGGTTCCCGTCCGGATCAGCGGCGATGCTGCGGTTGGGATCTACCGGCCAGCCGTTGCCCCCGTTCTCGAAATCCGTCTCATGCATGATGCTCGAGACGGTTACTGTAATATCCGTCTTAATGAGCGGATTTACCGTTGACACAGCCGAGATAAGGGTCTCCCCTTCGTATACGGCGTGAACCACTCCCGTGCTATCCACCGTGGCAACCGCCGGATTGGCCGACTGCCAGGTTACGCTTGTGTCCGGCGTATCCGCAGGATCAAAGGCCAGCTGCAATTGCCGCTGTTCCCCGGCGGCTATACGCACCTTGCTCTCCGCAGGAATGATTCCGGCCAGCGTAGTCGTAAGTGCCTTGAACTGAATGTCATCGAAGTGCATCTGGCTGACATTGCTGACGTAGAAGCCGACCTTCCCCTCCGCATTATGTCCCGGATCGTTGCCCTTCAGGCGGAAGGCTCCATCCAGATAGACGCTGAGGTCGCCCCCCTTCACTAGCATCTTAACCGCATACTCCGTATTCGGCTGCAGGTCATGCCCGGGCAGCTTCACCTCCTTCAGCACCGTCCAGGCCGAATTGTACAGCAGCCAGGCGGAGCTTCCGTCCGCCCGCGTCTTGTACCCGATCCGGCTGGAGCCGCTGCCAACTTGACGGTCGAAGATATACAGGGTCGCATTATCCCCTATAACCTCAGGTGTCTTCAGCTTGAAGCTCAGCTCGTAATCGGAGAAGGACTTGGCACTGAGCGACGAGGCTCCGTTCAGAATCTTGTACCAGCGGTTCGTGCCAATCTTCTCAATGCTGCGGTTGGCATCCTGGAGCCAGCCGTTCGCACCGGATTCGAAATCCGTGAAGTCCATCACGCCGTCCCCTGCCTCCACGTTCACCGTAACCGTGGCCGTCAGCAGCGGATTCTCCGCCGAGGCTACCGTAATGACCGTGCTGCCGACCGCCTGGCCGGTTACAATACCTGCCGCATCCACAGCTGCGATACCGGGATCGGCCGAAGTGAAGGTCAGGATGGGATGATCCGCGTTCCAAGGAAGCACCGCCGTGCGCAGCTTCAGCGTTTTCCAGCGGTCCACGGTAACTTCGCTGTCATAGATGGCTACTCCCTGAACAGGATAGCTGTCCGTGCCTGCTGTCGTGCCAGCTTTGCCAGTAACGCCGATGTCGTTAAACGGAATGTCTGGGAACCCGGGAATGACATCGAAGACATCTGCATCCGGCCGCAGCGACAGATCGCCTCCCGCCAGGTCGGTGAAGCCGGGATCTGCGGCAGTCACCCAGTTATTGGCGTACTGGACCAGCCCGAACTTGTCGTATGCCCCGTACACATTGGTCGTTACACTGCGCGGAACCGACGGGTTGTAGACGACATTCCCCTGGAACGTATTGGTGTCGGGATAATACCTGTTCTCTGTGAAGAAATCCGCCAGCTCGGGGTACTTCGTCAGATACGGGGTTCCGGTGAAATTATTGTTTGCCGCGAACAGCGCCTGCCACTTCGGCATGTAGTTCAGCGGTACCTGATCATCCGGCTCATCGCCCAGGAACATATCCGCATAATCATAAGGAATTTTGCTGTCGATAAAAATATTGTTGCGGGTCAGGATATGCGCGCCGCCGTTGTTTTTAATAGCCGAATTGCCCATCTTGTAAAAGATATTCTCGTCGATAGTCAATCCCATCGTGAAGTTGTCGGGATATACCCCCTCCACTCCGGCCTTGCTCTCGCCGATGTTATGAAAGTAATTGCGCCTGATGACCGTGCCCCGCTCATGGGGCTGCTCGCCGGCATTCATGTAGATCGCGCCGAGATCCGAGAAGGTGGTGCATACATCATAGATCTCGTTATACTCCACGGTATGATCATTGCCGAAGATTAGCACGCCCGGATGGGGCGCATCATGCAGCTCATTGTGCGACATGCGGTTGCCGACGCCGGACAGCAGCACCCCGGGATTGTAGGCTTTGTGATAGTAGGCAAAATCGTGAATATGCGAATTCTCCACCACATTGTTCCCTGGCGCAAGCGTCGTTTTGTTGCCGCCCGCCAGCGTGACGGCGGTGCCGCCGATATGATGAATATGGGTGCTGATGATGGCGTGGTCCGTTCCCGGTGCTCCTTCAAAGTTGTTGTAATAGAACCGGCTCTGTGTGTTAACAAGTACCCCGCTGTTGGTAAAATTGCGGATCTCGCTGTTCAGAATACGCATATGGCTTCCGCCCATGAACACTGCAGCAGAATCGCGGCCATTCTCAAGCACAAGCTCGGAGAAATCAATGTACGAAGCATTGAGCGCGTTAATCATCGGACTCTTCAGCATCGTCACTTCAATATCCGGGTTATCCGCTGCAAACTCGGCGTTCGGCAGGAAATACAGCTTGCCCGCCTGGCGGTCGATGTAATATTCGCCCGGCATATCGATTTCCTCCAGCAGATTTTGCGCAAAATGGAAGTCCGGATACCAGTTCTTGAAGATGCCGCTCATTTCCCCGTAACGGAGGGTGATGCTTCGGGCAGCCGTGTCAATGGAAGCAATCTTGTTATACGACCATTCCCAGCTGTAGCCGAAGATCCCGTCCAGCCAGATATCGTCTGCCTGGGTCCAGTACTGGGGCCGGTCATACGTATAGGTGAAGGTGCCGCCACGCGTATGCACCTCCCCGTTCGGGTCCTTCCTTGTCGGGCCGGGATCAAGGATTTCATCCATCTGGACGGTGCTCTCATTGGGCCAGCGGGCCAGCGTCATGCCCTGCCCGGCCACATACAGCTCCATCGGCGGCACCTCGCTCAGATCATTGGCCAGATAATAGCCATGACGGCTGAGCTGACCGTAATCAGTGATCCCGAGCGCTGCCAGATCCGCCTCCAGCACTTTGGTTCTAGCCTCTGTACTTATAATACGGCTGAGCACCGACGTGTCCGTAACCGGAACGAACGCTGACTTGGCCAGCTGCTCCGAACCTGACAAAGTCACGGACTCACCCGGATAAGCCATGTAAGTGACCGGCTTGCCGGCTTCGCCTGAATCCTGCTGCCGCAGCTCAAAGCTGGACGTCCGTTCATACCTTCCTTCGCGCAAATACACAGTGACGCCGCCCTCCGGCAAGCCATCCTCCGCTTTCAGCGTCCGGATGGTATCCCGGGCTTTTTCCAAAGTCAGAAACGGGGCATTCTGCGTCCCATTATTGGAATCGCTTCCATTTGTGGCGACATAAATGACCGCCCCTGGAGTCGTGCCCTCCGCTGATACAGTACCCGCAATCGGCGGGGCAGGATTGATCGTGAACAACATACTGGCGGCAAGGGCTGCAAGCAAACGTTTTCTAACCAAGGCTCCTCTTCCTTTCCGGTTGGAATGATAACGGCTCCGCCGGTATTCTATCTTGGCGAAGCCGTCCATGAGCAGCAGGTTCCAGTGATCTCCTCCAAAGGTGCAGGTATACTCTCTATGAGGCTTATTTCTTCAGGCCTTTATCCTTAAGGAATTGCTCGAATTGTTTGGTTACCTCTTCTACATATTTCTCTTCGCCCGCTTCCTTCAGCTTGCCGTATAATGCAGGCCAGGTCTCTTCGAAGTCGAGTGTTCCGGTAACCAGTCCCCGTTTATATTCACCCCAGACCGCATTCAGATTGGCGATCTCCGTATTCACCGGTTCGGAATTGAACTTGAAGGCACCTACAGGATTGACCTCTGAATCGGAATTGATCTTTTTGGTCTCTTCCCAGACATTCTCCGGCTGCCCTTCTTTCAGATAGGAGTTGAATACGCTGCCAAAAACCCAGTCCATATTCGGCAGATAACGGGAATCCGCCTTTGCCTTGATGTACTCCCCATTGGTTCTGTCATAGTGCTCACCAACAACACCATTGCAGAGCAGATTGTACAGCTCCTTATCGGTATTCACCAGATTCAGGAACATCATCGCACGCTCCGGATTAGGAGCCGTACGGCTGATCGACTGGTTGGTCGTAGCCGAATAGCCGTTGGAGAACCAGTCACTAAGCGGAACCGTGATAACCTCGTTGCCGCCGTTTTTGGCCTTCACCTCAGCTTCCACACCCGGCTTCAGAGTAACGTTGAAATCGACCGCAATTTGGCCTTTCACCAGATAATCATTCATTTTTTCTGTAGCTGCATCCTTGTAAATATAGCCTTCCTTATACCACTTGCTGGCCAGCCGGAAATTGTCCAGCTCTTCCTCAGGATAGCGCTGCAATGTATACGTAGGATCATCTGTTTTGATATAGAAATGGTCATCGAGCCCCGGAACTACCCAGTATTTGTCGTCATGGGACTGCGGATTAATGAAGGAAGTGCCGAATAGGCCAAACGGAATGATGTCCGGTTCATTTTGCTTGATTTGGGCCAGGAACGGTTCAATATCGGCAATTTTTTTAATGGAAGCGGTATCAAGATTGTACTTGTCAGCGAAACGTTTCTGGATAATAAATCCGTAACGGGAGCCGTTGATCTGCTGGTTCGGGATACCGTAAATCTCCCCGTCGACCGACAGACCGTCCCACATCACCTGCGGCACATCCGCCTTCAGCTCCGGCGCGTATTCATCAAGCAAGGCATCCATCGGCTGGATAGCTCCTTTGCGCACCAGCTCTTCGGGCTTCAGCATGTAGCCGGTCCAGAGAATGTCAAACTTCTCGCCCGCTGCAAGCACGGTGTTCATCTTCTGCACGTAGTCCCCGATGGCAACAGGCATCAGCTTCACTGTGGCATTAATCTTCGCCTTCACCAGCTTGTTGACTTCCTCCTGCACCTTCTCCTGATCAGCCTGCAGCTGCGACAGCGGATAATACCAGGTCAGTTCGACCGGCTTCAGCTCGCCTGCATTTCCTGATTCCGGGGCCGCACTTTGCGCGGTTTCTGCTCCACCGCTTCCTTCGGTACCTTTCCCGGCATTACTGTTGCCGCCGTTATTGTTGCCTCCGCAGCCGGATAGCACCGATGAGGCGAGCAATACGGATGCCAGAACTCCAAACAGCTTCTTTTTCATGTAAGTGACCTCCTGTACTTTGTACATGTAATTGTATGTTAACCCTTTAGGGAGCCAACCGTAAGCCCTTTGACGAAAAACCGCTGGAAAAACGGGAAGATCACCAGCATCGGTCCGCCGGCCAGTACAGCAATCGCCATCCGCGCCGAGCTGTTGGGGAAACTCGATAGATCGATGCCCAGCTGTCCGGTAAATTCAGAGTTCGTAGTGAGAAATTCGATGCTGTTGAGCGTCCGCACCAGTAGCAGCTGCAGCGGCACCTTGTTCGGATCGTCGATGTAGAGCATCGCGTTGAACCATTCGTTCCAATACGTGAAGGATATCAGAAGACCCAGAGTAGCCAGCGCAGGCGTAGACAGCGGCAGAATAATCTTGAAGAAAATACGGAATTCACGCGCCCCGTCGATTTTGGCCGATTCAATGATCTCCAGCGGAATTTTGGACATGAAGCCTTTCATGACCATGATGTTGAACGGTGACAGCAGAATGGGCAGAATCAGCGCCAGCAGGCTGTCTTTCAGATGCAGATATTGCGTAATGAGAATGTAGGAAGGAACGAGCCCCCCGCTGAACAGCATGGTGAAAAATACATAGAAGGTCGTCGCCCGGTTATACCGGTAATCTTGCCGTGAGATCACGTATGCAGTCATCGCAGTCAGGAGCAGACCGGCCAGCGCACCAATAATGGTCACCGTGAAGGTTACCCCGTAGGCCCGGAGCAGAATGTCAGGAGCGTCCAGCAGATAGCGGTAGGCATCCAGACTGAAGGTTGTAGGGATAAACTGATACCCGTTTTCGGTCAGCGACTTCTCATCCGTCAGCGATACGGCGATGACCAGCAGAAACGGCAGGACGACCACAATCGACAGCACCGTAAACAGCAGATTAATGAACAGCTTGGAAAATTCGAATTTCTTGCCCACGCTAAGGGCACCTCCTTACCACAGGGAATGTTCAGAATCAATTTTGCGCACGATTCCGTTTGCCGTCAGCACCAGCACCAGACCCACAACCGACTGGTAAAAGCCTGTAGCCGCGGACATGCTTACATTGCCGACTTCACGCAGCGCACGGTACACATAGGTATCGATGATATCTGTAGAGCCGTAGAGAAAACCTGAGTTGTTCGGGATAAAATAATGCAGGCCGAAGTCGCCGCGGAACATGTTGCCGATAGACAGGATCAGCATAATGATGATGATCGGGGCCATCAGGGGGATTGTGATTTTGAACGCCATCTGCCGTTTGGTCGCCCCGTCGATCCGCGCTGCCTCGTAATATTCGCTGTTAATGCCAATAATGCCGGCAAAATAAATCAGCGTGTTGAACCCCACCACTTTCCATAATTGAACCAGAATGAGAATCACCGGCCATGGCCCCGCATTCTGGTACCAGCTCACCGGATTC
The DNA here is from genome assembly GCF_013141775.1 of Paenibacillus phytohabitans. Taxonomy (GTDB): domain Bacteria; phylum Bacillota; class Bacilli; order Paenibacillales; family Paenibacillaceae; genus Paenibacillus_AQ; species Paenibacillus_AQ phytohabitans. Next base: position 7,117 of record NZ_WHOB01000097.1, on the reverse strand, counting down.
AGCCCGAAGGATTCCAGAGTGCGGTTGATGAAACCATCCGAATGGTTCAAGAAGGCATAGGCCACATAACCCACAAGTACCCAGGAAAGGAAGTGTGGCAGAAACAAGGCTGTCTGGTAGAACTTGCTCCACTTGGCCTTGATTTCGTTCATCAGAATCGCCAGCAGCAGTGCTGCCGAGGTACCCACCACAATGTAGGCGGTATTATATAGAACCGTATTACGGGTTATCCGCCACGCCGTATCCGTAGTGAATAAATAACGGAAATTATCCAGTCCCACCCACTTGCTGCCGAAGATGCCGAGATCATACCGGTAATTTTTGAAGGCGATAATCAGGCCGATCATTGGAATATACGCAAAAATCAATTTGTACAGGAGTCCCGGCAGCGAGAGCAGAAACAGCTCCCGGTTGTTCCGGAAATGGTGAAGCTCTCTTCCAATCCGCGTTCTTCTGCGCGTTCCCGGCGGCGTACCTGAATTTGCTCTTTGTTCCGCTAGTGGAACCTTATTCAACATAACCAAAGCCCCTTCCTTTCCTTCCTTAGCTGCAGCTGGTTGCCTGTGTACCAGGCTTTGCATGACTAACAATAGCGTGAATCAGGCTTCGGCGTTACTGTACAATTGCAAGATTGCTGTAAAGAGGGGCTGTATTGTTGCCAGTTTCCTGTTCCGGCCGGGCGAAGCCATACGTGGCGCAGCAAAAAGCCCGCTAAATGAACATCGCTCATTTAGCGGGCCTGGCTTAAGGCTGAAAAAACTTGTTTATTTGCTTTTGTTTACTTGCTGCGGTCAATGGCAGACTTCAGGCGGTATTCCTTCGGTGTCGTTCCATAACGGCGTTTGAACAGGCGGTAGAAATAGCTTTCGTTGCCGAACCCGACCTTTTCCATAATCTCTGTAACGGTCAGGTCCTTCTGCTCCAGGTACTCTTTGGCATAGGCCAGGCGGGCTGCATTGATCTGATCCACGACTGTCGTGCCTTCCTGCGCTTTGAATACCTGTCCCAGATAGACCGAATTCATCTTGAGCATATCGGCAATCCGCTGTACATTCAGATCCGGATCGGCGTAATGCTTATCAATAATTTCCTTCACTGTTTCGGCCAGCAGCCGGTTCTTATCCTCCCGCCCGCTGCGCCGCTGCTCAGCCACCTCGCGCACAACCTCCAGAAGTACGGCCTCAATCTCATCCAGCGTCTCTTTTTCCAGAATACGCCGGTTAACGGCCTGCAGGTTGACCGATACCGGGTTGACGTTGCGGTTATTCATCTCGCCAAGCGTATTGCTTAAGGTGACCGCAAGATGAAGAACCGCCGAGAACATATTCTCGTAGCTGAAGCTGCCGAGCAATTCTCTCCATTTGCGGATCGTCTGCTCTGTCTCTGCCAGATCCCCGCCCTTCAGTCCTTCTGTCAGCTGCCGTTCCAGCTCCTGCGGGATACGCAGCGATTCATTCCGCTCATTCTCCCGCAGCATTTCAGGCTCAATCACTGCTCCCTTGCCGAAGACCATCCGGTAGTTCGAGTGACGCATGGCCAAATTGTAATGCCGGGTGATGCAGCGGTAATCCGTGAACACTTCGCTCAGCGTAACCGTAAAGGTAATATGGTAGTAGTCAAAAATCGTCTGCTGAAGCTCCCGGAAGCGCTCTTCCAGCTTCGCAAGTGTCCCGGCTCCGCTGCCGGTGATGAAGACCAGATGGCCGCTTTTCATATCAGCCGCTTCACAAGTGCCTTCCAGCCGCAGCTGCTCCTGGCCGATATTGGCAATGGCAAAGTACAGCAGGGATTCCATCGGCAGCCCCGGATCTGCCGAAAGCCCCTGCAGATTGTCGATCTGCACCAGCGCCAGCCGCAGCGGCGACGGATAGGCGATGTCTATTCCGTGCTGCTCCCTGATCTGGAGGAATGCCTGTTCATCGAGGCTCTGGCTTGACCCGATCAGGCTGCGCAGCTGGTAGAGCTTCGCAATATTGGACTGCGAGGCCCGTTCCAGCTCCAGACCCTTCAGCTTGCTGATCATCTCGGTTACATTCGCCGCAATCAGCGACAACTCATCCTTCGCCTGCGGAGCACCGCGTACATCCTGCGGCACCAGCGTCAGCAGCTGGCCCACCGGCTTATACAGCCGCAAGGCAAAGCACACGGATAGCAGGATAGCGAGCAAAGCAACAGACAGCGTGACCGCGATCTCCGTCCATTTCATCTGCCGTACGCTGCCCAGCACAACATCGTAATCCTGCATGCTGACGATCTGCCAGTTATTCAGCGCTTTGCTCAGATAAGTGACCTTGTACTTCCTGTCTCCATACGTTTCGTTAAAAGAATTAAGCGGCGTGGCTGAAGAAGCAATCCGCGGCAGCAGGTCCGCCTTGATGTCAAGACCCGCCGGAAGCAGCCCGTCGGTTGAAATTAGCACCTCGCCGTCACTGTCCGTAATGAAGAGGACATCATCTTCCCGCTCCGCCACATGATTAAGCGCTTTCATATTATCCAGCATCCAGCCCGGCTTCACCGTCAGAATCAGCACATTGTCATTAATGGAACCGAGAGTGTCCCCGTCATATATAAAGATCGCAAATACGTCTATCCCATCATCCTTTCCGTCAAGGTCCAGCGGAATCAGCTGCAGCTTCGGCAGATCCGCCCGCGAGGCCATATAGTTCTTAAGGGAATCGTACAGGAGACTATTGTTAATTTCATGGTTAAGCGACGAGAAGAACCGGTGCTGGGCCCCATTGTAAAAGACGGCAGCATGCAAATACGGGGAAGCTGCCACCGTATGGTTGAGGCGCTCAATCTTGAGAATGCTCTGCCTGTAATCCGCACCGGACTTCAGGGCGAGCAGCTCTTCGTCATTGTACAGCGAAACCGCCAAATCCTTCACGATACCATTCATATTCTCAATATTGTAATTGATTTGGGTCAGCAGCTTGCGGTCGGCTTCGTTCTGCAGGCTGAGCACCTTGCCACGGGCATTCGAGTTCACAAATAGCGAAGCCACAGCCAGTGTGGCAACAACAAGCATAAAGCTGAGTATAATCCGCTGTAAATATTTCCGCGAGCGGATCGTCTGTAGTACATTCATAGGTGATCTCTCCCGGCTCATAGGGTGACCTTAATATAATCCCGCGCCATTTTGCTTGTCAATCCGCTTTTCCGCGGGCCGCCTCCCCCGATTCCTCCGCACCCGGCAGCGTATCCGGCTCTGCATCGAACAAATTCCGCAGAAGTGTCCGTGCGATTACCCCGTGTCCCGCTGTGTCCGGATGGATTCCGTCGCCATAGCTATACGAGGCATTCAGTGACCGCTCCTGCCGGATATGCTCCAGCAGCGGAATGCGCAAATCGATGATGCCGTCCGCAGGACATTCACCGGACAGAAGCCAGCCCGCATAACACTCCAGCACCTTGTCATAATCCTTGTAAGGAGCCAGATAGCTGAAATCAGCCGCATCCGCCGGCTGCAGCCGGCCGTTCATGGACGGAGCGTCGAATGGCGGCGGTGTCATCAGCACAACTGCAGCGCCAGCTTCACGGATTTGTGTGCTCAGCTGCTGCATCCCCGCCTGATAGGCTGCGAAACGCTCTTCCGACAAGGGATGATAAATCCCGTCATTCATCCCATAGCAGGCTACGGCTACACCCGGAGACGCTGCCGCAAGCTCTCTTGCCAGCCGTTCATGGATGCAGGGCCGCGGGAACGGATGCGCCGCTTCGCTGAGGCTCGAGGCTGTCTCGCTGGGGACACCGCACGGGATGAGCTCCACCGCCAGATCCGGGCGGTGCTGCTTCAGCCATTCCCGGATTAAGCGGATATACAGGCCATCCGCCGTAATGCTGTCCCCGAGGAACATAATCTTGAGATTCGCGGTTTTTTTTGTCACGCTATCGATAATCGTATTAATATTTAAAGGCAGCATATCTTCCCTCCTGATCATTGCCATTTCCCCGGCTTGGCTTATGCCAAGCGGTTCTACTGCAATCTAATGGTAGCGCCCCCTGCCTTTTTCTGCCTTAACGATCCCGACTTTCTTTAGCATGATATCGACATGACAGCGCTCTTGGCAGCACCCGAAGCGGCCCTTAGATTTCCTCCGTATCAGTAGAGGCAGCTGTATCTTCCCTCTGACGCAGCCGCCGGCGGTACGCTCCGGGAGTCAGTCCAAACCTCGAACTGAACAGGCGCGTCAGATAGTTGGGATCTTGAATGCCTACCCGTTCGGCAATATCCGAAATACCCAGCACCGTACCGCCCAGCAGCTTTTTGGCTTCCTCCAGACGCAGATGAAGTACATATTGCAGCGGCGTGGTGCCGATATGCTGTTTCATGCACCTCGTAATATAATCCGCCTGGAAATGCAGTTCCTCTTCAAGTCCGGCAAGATTGAACGGCTGTCTCCAGTGGACATCCAGGTAGCCTGCCGCTGCCCGGGCCAGCCGGACCGCCGGCTCCGGCTGTGCAGTCCGTGTGCATTCCGCCTGAAGCGCCTCCAGCAGCCCGGCCAGCAGCAGGTGGAGACGCAGCGCATTACCTGCACTCAGCCTGCTGTGGATCTCGTTCATCTCATGCAGAATCGGCTCCAGCGTCTCTACGTCGACTGTGGCGTATTTTGGCATATACAGACGCTGCTGTGCAGAGGGTTCCTCATCCTCCACCGTTCCCTTGGCCAGCAGGGATGACCAGGGAATATCCTCCCGCCGGATATATGCCGGCTTAGATTCATGGATGAAGTGCACCCAGTATATTTCTGTATCCTCCTCACACGCCCGGTAACCTTCATGCGCCAGTCCCGCCTCCAGCACCAGCAGCTTTCCCGGACCCACCGCATACTCCTTGTCCTCTTCTCTCATATAGAGCGTTCCGTGCTTCACCAGCAGCAGATCATACACACCGAAGGTACGGGCGAAATGCCGGTCTCCCGGCGGCCAGACGGCATGTCCCACCGTGACGAATTGCGGCAGCGGCGGAATCGCTAATTCCAGACACAGCACTGGCTATCTCTCCTGTCCAAGTCGATTTTGTGCTATTCAAAGTCTATAATATCACTGGCTGCCCCGCCATAAAAGAGGTACATTGACTGGGAATCCGCTTTTCATCCAAATCGTATAAGGGGCTGTGTATCCATGCGTTTTCGTCAGGTCCACCTGGACTTCCATACTTCCGAATTCATTCCCGGCATCGGCAAAGATTTCTCCAAATCCCAGTTTCAATCCATGCTGCGTGCCGGTCATGTTGACTCTGTTACAGTGTTCTCCAAATGCCATCACGGCTGGGCCTATCACCCCAGTGAAGCCAATGAAATCCATCCGCATCTCTCCTTCGACCTTCTGGGGGACATGATCAGTGCGGCTCACGAAATCGGAGTCAAGACACCGGTATATCTGTCCGCTGGCCTTGATGAGAAGCTGGCCCGCCGCCATCCCGAGTGGCTGATCCGTGATGCAGAGGACCGCACACGCTGGGTGAAGGACTTCATGACGCCGGGTTATCATGAGTTTTGCATGAATACACCTTATCTGGACGTTTTGCTGGCGCAAATCCATGAAGTAGTTTCCCGTTATGATGCTGACGGTATCTTCCTCGATATCGTCGGCGGCCGTAAATGCCGCTGCCAGTACTGCGTCTCGGCACTGCAGGCAGCCGGCCAGGATCCCCGCGATGAAGCAGCCGTTACTGCCCTCGGTGAACAGACTTATCTGAATTATGCACGCCGTGTCCGGGAGACGATTGACGCGGTAAAGCCAGGCCTTCCGGTCTATCATAACAATGGTCATCAGCAGCGGGGCCGCCGTGATCTTGTCCAGGTTAACAGCCACCTCGAGCTGGAGTCGCTCCCAACCGGAGGCTGGGGCTACGATCACTTCCCGCTGTCGGCACGGTACGCCCAGACCCTGGGCATGGAATTTCTAGGCATGACCGGCAAATTCCATACCTCCTGGGGAGAATTCGGCGGCTACAAGCATCCGAACGCCCTGCGGTATGAGGCCGCGCTCAGTCTCGCCCACGGTGCGAAATGCTCCATCGGTGACCAGCTTCACCCTTCGGGGTTTTTGGATGAAGCGACCTATGCCCTAATCGGCGCTGCCTATGCCGAGGTAGAGGCGAAGGAGCAATGGTGCAACGGAGTGGAGTCCGTTGCGGACATCGCTGTCCTGTCCCTGGAGGCAGCGCGTGAAGCCTGTCCCGGCGGACAGGAACTGAAGGGACATCGGAATCTGGCTGATGCAGGAGCAGTGCGTATACTGAGTGAAGGGCACTACCTGTATGACATCGTAGATACATTCAGTGATTTCGCCGCTTACAAGGTGCTGATTCTGCCGGATGAAGTACCGGTACGGCCGGAATTGGCTTCTGCTATTGAAGCCTTTATCGCAGAAGGCGGCAAAGTGTTGGCCACCGGCCGTTCAGGACTCAATACGGCAGGTGATACCTTTGCGCTGAATCTGGGAATCAGCTGGCTGGGAGCCAATACCTACCGGCCTTCTTACTTTAAGCCGTATTTCACTCCCGGCGCCCTCCTGTCTGCTTCCTATGTTATGTATGGTGAAGGTCAGCTGGTAGAATTGCGGGAAGGACAATCGCTGGGTCACCTGGAGAATCCGTATTTCAACCGCGATGTCTTTACTTTCTGTTCGCATCAGCATACACCCGGTACCAGAGAAGATAATGGACCGGCCATGGTTGAGAGCAGCAGCGGTATCTACATCGCCTGGGATGTGTTCAGCGACTATGCGGAAGGTGGCCACCTTATCCTCAAAGAAATGGTGCTGCATGCGCTGTCCCGGCTGCTGCCGCGTCCCACCCTGCGCACTTGTCTGCCGGCCCGGGGAATAACGACCCTGCAGTACCAGCCGGCGGAGAAGCGCTATGTGCACCATCTGCTCTATGCCGCCCCTGTACTGAAGGGCCGTATCGAAGTCATCGAGGACATCGTGCCGCTGCGGGACATTTCTGTCAGCCTGAACCTTCCGTCTCCTGCCCAAGTCCAGCGGGTCTATCTGGCTCCCTCGATGACTGAACTGCCTTTCACAGCAGGCCGAAACGGTGAGCTCACATATATGGTTCCTTATCTCGAGAATCACCAGATGGCAGTGATAGAGCTTGCCCCTTAAA
>NZ_WHOB01000096.1 GCF_013141775.1 Paenibacillus phytohabitans | reverse complement strand
GAGCGTAGCTTCATTTGCCGCATATACACACTCACGGTACGTTCCGTGACGGTATAGCCTTCCTGGTGCAGCAACCGGGTGATTTTCGGACTCCCATACCGCATTTTGTGGTCGGCAAAATGGTACCGGATTCGCTCCTTCACCGCAGCCTTGTGGAGTTCTTGTGGACTGGGTTTGGCGCTCAGCCACTTGTAATACCCGCTCCTGGATACTTGTAGGGTTATGCACATCTTCTCCAAGCGATACTCGGAGCGATGGTCCTTCATGAACTGGAATCGGAGTTCCTTGGTCTGCTGAAGATGTGCACTGCTTTTTTTATGATGGCCAATTCTTCATCCCGTTCGGCAAGCTGATCTTGATGTTCCTTGAGCTGACGCCGTGCTTCCTTCAGCTCTGCTTCGAGCTCCCTCACCCGATCCACACTCGCTGCCGGTTCATTCTTTAGCTCTCGATATTGCCCCATCCACTGATGCAGTGTGCTTTTCGGGATGTCTAGCTCTTCCGCTAATTCACTGAAGCTCTTCGTCTGTTCTTGAATAAATTTCACAGTTTCCCTTTTAAACTCTTCGTTATACCGCTGACGTTGTTCTCCCATGTGAACACCTCCGTTACTTCTATTATCAGTCCATCCGTTAACGGTTGTCCACAGTCTATTCTAGTCGCAGTAGATCCGTTATTTCGCCCAATCAGGCCATTCAGCGATCCATGCGGACTCAGAGGACCTTAACTAACCAGTTTCGCCTCATTTTGAGCTCCCTCGAACAATATAAGCGCTCCTGAGTCCGCAACGGGTAAAAAAGCAGGCTTTTTCACAAAATAAGGTCCTCTCAGTCCGCGTAGCAAGCGCTGCATAGAGTAAATCCGCTGACGCCGTACATATTAATAAAAGCCGCAGCATCCGCCACGGCTCTCCATTTGCTATGCTATGCTATCCGTTCCAGTGCCAGAAATCAGCGCTTGCCCTTGCCGCCCTTGGCGAACCGCCAAAAAGCCATGCAGCATCCGAGCAGCCCGACGCCCAGCAAGATGGTCTGCAGTGCTCCCAGCCAGGTTGATTTGTCCGACGGGATCAGGCTGCTGATAATGATCAGCAGGATGGAGACCACGACCAGCACGGGGGTTTGTCTACTTTTTTTCACAAAAAATCACCACTCCTAATTACTAATATTACTAAGGTACACTATCTGCTGGGTTTTAACCAGTTTAGGATGGTTTGTACTCACTCTATAGAACAGCATTATTTATTAGCCCGTTTCGCGATGAAATCATCCGATGCATATTCACTCCACTTATAGATATCATTGAAATCATCCAGGTAGCTCACTACCACACTGTTCAGCGCCGGATCATCATTTAGCTTCTGCTGCTTAATCGTTCTAAATCCATCTAACATAATATCCGGCCGCTTCACAAAAGTCTATCTGTTTAAATACGAGGATTAACAATAACATTGCAAATTGGTTCTATCGTAGATATAATATGTCCGTAATAACTTTTTAATGTAATTAAAGGAGATCGGGCTATGACAGAGTTCTGGGAAGCAAGCTTCATAGAAAAACAAACGATGTGGGGATTTGAACCTTCTGACTCGGCCATCTTAACCAAGGATTTTTTCCTTGAAAAGAATGTTAAAGACATCCTGGTTCCCGGCATTGGATATGGCAGAAATGCAAAGGTTTTTATGGACAATGGAATAGATGTTACTGGTATTGAAATTTCGCAAACAGCGATTGATCTGGCGAGGCAGAGCGGGCTGGATATGAATGTTTTTCACGGCTCGGTAACCGATATGCCATTTGACAACAAACTCTATGACGGTATTTTCTGCTATGCACTGATTCACTTATTGGATCAGCGTGAGCGGGAGAAGTTCATTCAGGATTGTTATAATCAGCTGAAGCCGGGTGGATATATGGTCTTTACAACGGTATCCAAAAAAGCACCAATGTACGGTAAAGGCGTCCAACTGGATACAGACTATTTCGAAATCATGGACCGAGTGAAAATGTTTTTTTATGATGCTGACTCCATTCAACAAGACTTTGCCAACTATGGCCTGGTCGAGATATCAGAAATAGATGAGCCCGGTAAGAATATGAAAAACAAGCCTTCCATAAACTTCTTAATTGTAAAATGTAAAAAGGAAGGATAGCGCTCCAAGCGCACTGTCTGCATAAGTAGAAAAGCCCAACCGCCTCCCCCGGCGAATGGGCTTTGATCTATTTTACTGGCTGCGCTTCTGATATCTGCCAAAGGCTATGATGGTCACCACCATACCCACAATGCCTATACCCGTTAGCACCCCTTGCGTGAAATCTATCAGGTTGCTTCCGTTAGAATGAATAATCCGGCTCGCTGTTAGTGAAAGAAAAGAAGCTGCAAACAATAATCCGGCGTTTTGTTGATACTTTTTATCCATAACTGTGGGTAACACTTAATGTTGTCACTAAAAGGTTCGGAAAAACACCTGATTTCTATCATAAAACGGCACTTTGAGTACAATGGTTTAGCACTTTCCCGTAAATCAAGATGTTTAAA
>NZ_WHOB01000095.1 GCF_013141775.1 Paenibacillus phytohabitans | reverse complement strand
AATTTCCTGTGCGGATTTACATGGCTACCATTTATTTGGAGAGATACCCAAGTGGCTATAAGGGGACCCTCTGCTAAGGGGTTAGACTGCGTAAGCGGTGCGAGGGTTCGAATCCCTCTCTCTCCGCCATTATAAATCCAATACTTGTAGTGTGGCGGCGTAGCTCAGCTGGCTAGAGCGTACGGTTCATACCCGTGAGGTCGGGGGTTCGATCCCCTCTGCCGCTACCATACATACCCGGAGGCTTAGCTCAGCTGGGAGAGCATCTGCCTTACAAGCAGAGGGTCGGGGGTTCGAACCCCTCAGCCTCCACCATTTTTAAATCTTAGATCCACCTTACACCGTGCCGGTGTAGCTCAACTGGTAGAGCAACTGACTTGTAATCAGTAGGTTGGGGGTTCAAGTCCTCTCGCCGGCACCATTTTTACATTAAATTGTGGAACCGTGGTGTAGTTGGCCTAACATGCCTGCCTGTCACGCAGGAGATCGCGGGTTCGAATCCCGTCGGTTCCGCCATTTTTTTTGTTTTAAGGCTTGTTTTTATGGCTCGGTAGCTCAGTCGGTAGAGCAAAGGACTGAAAATCCTTGTGTCGGGGGTTCGATTCCCTCCCGCGCCACCATTATGGAGGCTTAGCGAAGTGGCCAAACGCATCAGACTGTAAATCTGCTCACGTACGTGTTCGGTGGTTCGAATCCATCAGCCTCCATCCCTTTTTATGAGCCATTAGCTCAGTTGGTAGAGCACCTGACTTTTAATCAGGGTGTCGAAGGTTCGAGTCCTTCATGGCTCATCTCAATCAAGAAGTCATCACTTTCATGTGATGGCTTTTTTTATATTTTCTGGAGGTCTGAATATTAAAAAGTATATAAATTACCCGGATTTCGTTTAAAATAGCTCTCCTCGTTTAATTATAAGTCTATAATGCTGTAGAAATGAGGGAATGACAATTGATCTATGATGCGATTATAGTGGGCGGCGGTTTTGCGGGGCTTCAGGCGGCTATTCAATTGGGACGTTACTCGGTCCATCAGGTGCTTGTAATTGATGCAGGAGGCGGAAGATCAAGCATATGCCGGAATTATCATAATATATTGGGCTGGCCTGACGGTGTGCCGGGTGAGGAACTGCGGGCCAGGGGGAGACTTCAGGCCGAAAGGGCAGGTGTAGCGTTTCAGAAGGATAGAATAGTAAAAGCCGAGAAGCCGGACGAATTATTCATACTTCACGGAACCGGGGGGCAGCAATATGCAGGCCGGACTCTGCTGCTTGCTACAGGAGTAATGGACCGGTTTCCTGAGCTGCCGGGCTTACGGCCTGCCCTTGGCATGACGATCTATGTATGCCCGGACTGTGATGGCTTTGAAATTCAGAACCGGCAGACCGTATTGATAGGCTCTGGTGATGTGGGCGCTAATATGGCTTTTGTTTTAAGGGAACGCACAGGTGATTTGACCTACATTAATCATGAACATACACCCGTCTCGGCGGAAAATCGTAACCGGCTGCGGGATGAGGATATACAGTATATCGAAGAACCCGTTGCCCGCATTGAGGAAGAGAACGGAAGAATTAAGGCGGTAGCCTTGGAGAACGGGGAGGTTCTGCCGGCAGAGCGCGGGTTTATTGCTTTTGGCCAGAATCCGGTACATTCTGAGCTAGCTGCACAGCTGGGAGTGACGCTTCATAAGAACAAGCATGTGGAGGCGAATAAACGTTCATTAATGACTAATATCGAGCATGTATGGGTGGCAGGAGATGTTGCAGTGCATGCGGAGCAGGCGACGGTCGCTATGGGCGAAGGAGCCATTGCCGGGATCTGGATGCATAAGATTTTGAAAAAGATGAATCCGGTAAGTCTGCCTCCAGCCAAGAAGCATTATGCAGCAAAATAGACTTTTGATACACAACTGATCAAATGTCACTCAGGGTTCAGGAGAGCTATTCCGCAATTTGCAGCAAAATATGATAAAATAGGCGAAAAGAGCAAAAGTGGTGGAGAATGGTGACGATGGATAGTGAGGTTTTGCGTCAAAAATTGGAGCAACTCACCGGAAAGAGAACCGGAATCAAGCAGCTCGGGAGGCAGCATTCAGCTTCTCTTTTTGGCATGGGCACGGAGAAGGATCAAGAGCAGGCGGTCTTTCATGAGGGATATTTGTGGATTCCCCTATATGAGAATGACGGGCGTATAACCGCGGTGTGGGTGGAGACAGAAGGGCTGTCGCCTCTGGAACTGCAGCTGGTCAATTATGCGGGCCGTAATTTCGCGGTAGCCCTCAAGGCTACCGGGCTTAAGGAAGAAGGAGAGATGGAAGCCCGTCAGCTTAGCGGCTGGTTGAACTCGCAGCTCGAGCAAGAAAAGGATGATGCAGAGATTCCGGATGATATTACGCTGAAAGGCCGGCTGTTCGGGGATATGATTCCTTTTTTGCTGGTTAGTGAGAATGTCCATAATCCGCAGATGACATACCGTTCGTTAATGAAGCTGTTACGCAGTTATTTCGAGAACGAAGTTCTGCTAATTCCGCTGTTGGATAAGGAATGGTTAATTTTAGCCCGTAAGGAACTGCTCACCGGCGGAGATGATAAGGAAGATGAGGAAGAAAGTGCTGAGGATCTGCTGTCTCAGACCTCTATGGGACTGCATGAACTGATCGCCAGTGAATGGGTTGGCGTCTTCCATCTGGCGGTTTCTCCGGCCATCATTCCGGTTAAAGGCCTGACAGGCTCCGTGGCTCTGCTGCGCGAGACGATTATTCTGGGCCGGATCTTCCAGGTAGGTGATTATATCCATCTGCCGTGGGAGCTTCATATGGAGCGTCTGGTGAACAGTATCCCCGATGACCGCCGCAGACAGCTGCTGGGTCAGATCGGTGATTATACGGCTGTGCTGGCGGATAAGGAAATGCTGCTGACGCTGGAGACTTTTTTTGAAATGGACTGCAATGTCAGCGAAACCGCGAAGAAGCTGTATATCCACCGGAATACGCTCCTGTACAGACTCGACAAGATCAAACAGGAAACGGGAGCGGATGTCCGCAGTTTCGGGGATGCGGCGATTGTGAAGTTAGCCATGTTATTGTATAAAGTGACGAAAAGAAAATAGGATTTTTGTGAACCTTACAAATAGCCAGGAGGCCTGGTCTGGGGTAAGATAAGTGTACAAGAAAGCGTTTGATTTTCTAATCCAATAATTGACTCGAGGGGGAAATACAATGGCAGGCGTACGTTTAGAGCATATTTTCAAAAAATACCCGGGTTCCGATAAAGCAACAGTAATCGATATCAATCTTGATATTAAAGATAAGGAATTTCTCGTACTGGTTGGTCCTTCCGGTTGCGGTAAATCCACAACACTGCGTATGATCGCAGGTCTTGAAGAAATCTCTGAAGGTAAAATGTACATTGGTGACCGTGTAGTGAATGACGTGGCTCCTAAAGACCGCGATATCGCGATGGTATTCCAATCCTACGCCCTGTACCCGCATATGAGCGTGTATCAGAACATGGCTTTCGGTCTGAAACTGCGTAAAGTGAAGAAAGAAGAAATCGACAAGAAAGTGCGCGAAGCAGCAAGAATTCTCGATATCGAGCATTTGCTGGAACGCAAACCTAAGGCACTGTCCGGTGGTCAACGCCAACGTGTCGCTCTGGGCCGCGCTATTGTCCGTGATCCGCAAGTCTTCCTGATGGATGAGCCTCTTTCCAACTTGGATGCTAAACTTCGTGGTCAAATGCGTGCTGAAATCACTAAGCTGGTTAAACGTCTTGAAACCACTTGTATCTATGTAACGCATGACCAGACAGAAGCTATGACAATGGGTGACCGTATCGTAGTTATGTACGATGGTATCATTCAACAAGCAGCTTCCCCTGAAGAATTGTACAATGAGCCTACAAACCTGTTCGTTGCAGGATTCATCGGATCCCCAACAATGAACTTTATCAATGGTACACTCTCCGATGTTGGCGGCGCTGTTCGCTTCCGCGCAGATAACCTTGATGTTGAAGTTCCAGGCGGCAAAGCTACAATCCTGCGCAACAAAGGTTATATCGGCAAAGATGTAATCATGGGCGTTCGTCCAGAAGATATTCATGAAGAGCCAGTGTTCCTGGAAGCTTCCCCTAACACAATCTTCACTTCGCTGGTTGATGTTACTGAAAACCTTGGTCATGAAATGCTCCTCTACTTGAGCGGCCTTGGCGCTAACACTGTAATTGCCCGTGTAGATGGACGTTCCACTACCCGTGAAGGCAGCAAGCCTAGATTGGCAATCGACATGAACAAAATTCACCTCTTCGATAAAGAGTCCGAACTGAACATTCTGCTGGGATAAGACAAAGCACAGCGGGATATAGGTTATAATAGAAGAAAGCCGCCCTCACAGGCGGCTTTTTCTTGTATTGGGCATGTAGAGCCGGAGATAAAACGTAATGGTCCAAGGACCCGGAAAGCAGGGGATTCCGTCAGGACTGGCTTAGCAATACCGTAGGTAATAAGATTGCATTCATAGGCGTTATCAATTAAGATAGCAGGAGAATTACCTGTAGCTGGAATGGGAAAAGTTGTGAACCCGGGTGCAGGAAACGGGCACAACCGCAGGTGACGAAAGGACGGACATACATGGCTAAGAAGGTAAAGGTATCAGAACTGGTACAGCATTTTCAATTAGAGGTTGTTTCCGGACAAGAGGGTCTGAAAAGACCGATTACAGTGGATGATTTGAATCGTCCGGGACTGGAAATGGCCGGTTATTTCGAATATTATCCGGAAGAACGTGTTCAGCTGCTGGGCAAAACAGAGCTGGCTTTTTTCTCAATGCTACCTGAGGAAGAACGCAAAAGCCGGATTCGCGGGATTTGCAACGATAATACCCCTTGTATTGTAATTACCCGTGCACTGGATGTTCCGCAGGAGCTTATTGAGATCAGTAATGAAAAGGGATTACCTGTGCTGCGCAGCTCAATGGCGACCACTATTTTCTCGAGCAGACTGACAAGCTTCCTGGAAGGCAGACTGGCACCTACGGCAACAATCCACGGTGTTCTCTGTGATGTATATGGTGTAGGTATGCTGATTACAGGCAGCAGCGGTATCGGTAAAAGTGAAACGGCGCTCGAACTGGTTAAACGCGGGCACCGCCTGATCGCCGATGATGCTGTAGAGATCCGTCAGACCTCGGATAACCAGCTGCATGGTACAGCTCCGGAGCTCATTCGTCATTTGCTCGAAATCCGCGGGGTAGGGATTATTAATGTAATGACTCTCTTCGGTGCCGGGGCCATCCGTAATCATAAGCGGATCACACTGGTCGTTAGACTCGAGGCCTGGCAGCAGGATAAACAATATGACCGGCTCGGACTGGATGAGGAGACTACACGGATCATTGACACCGATGTGCCGCTTGTAACGATCCCCGTACGTCCGGGACGTAACCTTGCGGTAATTATCGAGGTTGCGGCGATGAACTACCGGTTGAAACAAATGGGCTTTAACGCGGCTCTACAATTTACGAATAAACTTACAGCCACCATCTCTGAAGACATGGATGATCTGGACTAGGAGTGTGAGAGCATGTTTTTTTCATTAGCGATTAATCCGATTGTCTTCTCCATCGGTTCACTGCCTGTTCACTGGTATGGTTTGATACTGGGTCTTGGTGCATTAGCCGGATTATTCCTTGCTATTCAAGAAGGCAAACGCTACAACATTCCGCAGGAGTTCTTCATGGACATGCTGCTGCTCGGAGTCCCTTCGGCGATCATTGGCGCGCGGATTTATTTTGTAGCGTTCAAATGGGAAGATTATAAGGACAACTTGCTGGATATATTCAAAGTCTGGAATGGCGGTATTGCTATTTATGGCGCGCTGATCGGGGCGATCATCTGCGGAATTATTTATTTCCGTTACAAGGGATATCCGTTCTGGCGTATCGTAGACATTTGTGCACCTGGACTGCTCGCCGGTCAGATGATTGGCCGTTGGGGTAATTTCATCAATCAGGAAGCCTACGGCGGCGTTGTAGAGGAATCTTTCCTGCGTGACAAGCTGCATCTGCCGGACTTTATTGTGAATCAAATGTACATAGGGGATGCGTTTCACCATCCGACCTTCCTGTATGAATCGCTCTGGAGCCTGCTGGGCATTCTGCTCCTCATGGTGCTGCGCCGCCAGAAATTTGTCCGTGCCGGTGAAATCTTCATGTCTTATTTCATCTGGTATTCGATCGGCCGCTTCTTTATTGAAGCTTTACGTACGGACAGCCTAGGATTTAACGGCAGCAGCGGTTTGGCATCGTTCATTAACGGTCTATGGAGTCCGATGAAATGGCTGGGATTTGAGCAGGGGTATTTCGATCCGGCATACGGGAATGTCCGTATCTCACAGCTGCTGGCACTACTGATCATTCTCGTTGCAGTTGTATTGATCATTGTACGGCGTGTCAGCGGTCAGCCGAAGGATCATTATTCTGATCCGATTGTCAGCACTAAACCGGCAGCGGCAGATGCTGTAGTTCCCGAGAGTGCAGTGAATACACCGCAGAAGGCTCCTCAGCCTATCCAGCCGGTGAAGGACTCATCTGAAGATAAGGAAACAAAGGAGTAGTAGAACTAATGATAGAATGCGTGTTATTTGACTTGGACGGAACGATTGTGAATACTAATGAGCTGATCATCAGCTCGTTCATGCATGCGCTGAAGGAGAATAACCTCCCGGCTCTAACCCGGGAAGAGATTATTCCCCATATGGGAACTACGCTCCAGCAGCAGATGAGCGCGTTCTCCGGTCTGCAGGACACAAGCGTGCTGGAGCTTTCTTACCGTTCATATAATTATGCGCATCATGATGAGCTAATCCGTTCTTTTCCTCATGTGAATGAGACTATGGAAGGGCTGTTAAGCCGGGGAATAAAGCTCGGGATTGTGACAACGAAGATTCGTCCAACTACTCTCAAAGCGCTGGAAATGTTCGATCTGCTGAAGTATATGGAGACGATTGTGACGGTCAATGATGTCAGTCAGGCGAAGCCGCATCCGGAGCCTGTCCTAACCGCGGTTGCTAATCTGGGTGTTGATCCGGCCAGAACTCTCATGGTAGGTGACAGTGCGGTCGATATTCAGTCTGCCAAGGCAGCGGGTGTGCGTGTAGCTGCGGTTGCCTGGTCACTCAAAGGTGAGGAAATGCTGCGGAAGTACAACCCGGATTACATCATCCACGACATGAAGGACTTATATACTATAGTGGAGCAGGAGACGAAGCAGCCGTGAGAAAGTTAACCCGCTATCCGGTGGAGGGCCATAATTCGCTCTGGTATATTTACCGTACGGTGAGCCCGTGGAAGGGCGTACGCAATTTCATTTTTATCCAGATTGCCCGCTACTGTCCGGTCTTGCCGCTTAAGAACTGGATCTACCGCAGGGTACTCGGGATGAAGGTGGGCAAGCATACTGCGTTTGGGCTAATGGCGATGGTGGATGTGTTTTTTCCGGAGAAAATTTCGGTCGGTGAGAACTCGGTCATCGGCTATAACACGACCATTCTTGCCCATGAATACCTCATCAAAGAGTACAGGCTGGGTGAAGTCATTATCGGGGAGAACGTCCTGATTGGAGCCAACACAACGATATTGCCTGGCGTTACGATTGGAGATTGGGCGGTTGTCGCCGCGGGTTCTGTCGTGCACAAGAATGTAGCTGCGGGCTCGTTCGTCGGGGGCAATCCGCTGCGTGAGCTGCGTCCGCCGGGATCAGCGGAGAAGGCTGTAGAAGAATAGTCACCAGGTAACCTCTTACCCTGCAGTTTCATATTGCGTGTATCTGCGCAGGAGCTGCAGGGTTTCTTGTGTAAACTTCGCAGCCTGGGCAATTAAGCAATCTTAAGCAACCTTTAAGTGTTCGGCGGGTATATATTGGCGATATACTTGTAAGTGCAGGAGCGGATCTTTCCGCATACGGACGCGCAGCACATATCAGAATGAAATAATCAGCAGGGGCAGACTTCCTGATAGGTATCACTTCCGCTTGGCGTCTATGAACAGCCATCATAGCAGAGAAGAGGAATCTTAAAGTGAATGCAGCAAAACAGGAACGTCTGCCCCAGCTGGATATATACCGTGCTCTGGCGATATTGGGCGTATTGCATGTCCATTCATCATCTTTTGCGGCCGGAGAATTGGCACTCCAGTCACCCTATTATTATTGGCTGAACTGGATCAACATCTTCTTTAAATTCGGTACACCGTCGTTTATTTTTCTAAGCAGCTTTGTGCTGTTCTATAATTATTACGGGCGGCCCGTGACGCGGAGTCTGATCGGAAGCTTTTACCGCCGCAGGCTGAAGTACATTCTGCTCCCCTATATGCTGGTATCCATCGGCTATTACGGATTGACCCTGTACGTGAATGGGAAGCTGGCACAGCCTCTGGCAGAGAGCATCTCCGGCTTCCTGGGTGCCTTATTTACGGGTTCGGCGTATGCGCATTTGTATTTCGTATTCATCAGCATCCAGTTCTACCTGCTGTTTCCGTTGCTGCTTAAGCTGCTGCAGAGCTCACGGCTGTGGGTGCGCTGGGCTTTTCCGATTGGACTTTCGCTGCAGTGGGTATTCATTATCTGGAACAAGTATCAGTTGCATATTGTGGAAAAAGGAAGCTTGTCGATCTCGTATCTGGCATACTATATGCTGGGCGCCTATATCGCCATTAATTTTGAAGCGATCAAGCTGTGGCTGATGAAGCCTTGGCGTGAACTGGCTGCCAGGTATAAAATGCTTATCCTGCTGCTTGTTACATTGTGGCTCGGAGCGGCCTTCACGCATGTACAATTATGGTATAGAGCCCGCCATTTCGGGATATGGACGGACTCGCTCTGGTACGAGCTGCTCTGGAATGTACATACGATGCTGTCAGCGCTGGTGCTGCTGTATGCCACTTTTCTTATCTACCGCAGGGCACCGAAGGTGATCGTTGCTATTTTGACCCGGCTGGGTGAGGTTTCATTTGCGTTGTATCTGATCCATCCTCTGCTGCTTGCAGTGTATAGAAGATTCGGAACGGGAATTCCTACAGATTCATTAACCTATGTATTCTATATTTACGGAGGATTGGCTGCGGCGCTGGCAGGAAGCTGGATACTTGTGCAATTTGCGTTCCGCCGCATCCGCCTGTCCTGGGTGGCATTCGGGAGCGTACCGCATTCACTTGCCCCTCCGGTGAAGGACAAGCCTGTGCACGGGAGCACCAATAGAGTGCCCGAAGGTAAAGATATCAGTAAATCATGAGAGTTCAACAGACCCCAACTCAGGGCATCAGGGATGAGGGTCTAGGCAGGAGGAAAGATAATGGCTCAAAAGGAAAGAATACCGCAGCTTGATGTATTCCGGGCGATAGCGATTATTGCGGTCATAGCGATACACGCCACTTCGCGGACACTGGCGGAAACGCTGGATACCTCTTTGTTTCATCCGTTTCTGTTCATAAACAAGTTCAGCCAGTTCGCTGTACCTTCGTTTGTATTCCTAAGCGGGTTTGTGCTGTTCTACAATTATATTGACCGTCCGCTTGGCGGGAAGACACTCGCGAAATTCTATAGCCGAAGGCTGATTTATATTATTGTGCCTTATCTTGTTTTCTCGGTGCTGTACTTTATATTGAAAATGACTGCCGGGCATACATGGGGCATGCCTCTTAATGAGCAGGCGGCCAAATTCGGCAAATATCTGTGGACCGGTACGGCGTATACCCATCTGTACTATATTATTATCATTATTCAGTTCTATGTGCTGTTCCCGCTCATGCTCTGGTGTCTGCAGAAAGTCCGCCGTCTGGCGGCGTGGGCACCGCTCATCGGACTTGCCTTACAGTGGGGATTCGTGCTGCTGAACAAATATATGGCTAATCATGGATACTGGCAGCTGTCCAAGGGCAGTCTTGCAATTACGTACTTCTCTTATTTCCTGCTCGGTGCAGCGATTGCGGTATATTACAGCTCTTTGAAAAAGTGGCTGATTCCTACCCGTGAAGGGTGGCGCTCCGGTAAGGGTGCAAGCTGGATTGTGCTGTGGTTCTTATGGGCCGCTGCAGGAATTGTTCATGTGGAGCTGTGGTTCAACAATTATACGAAGAAGACGGTCATCAACAGTCTATGGTATGAAGGCTTCTCCAATCTTCATGCGCTGCTCTCTTGTCTTGTGCTGTTCCAGCTGTCCTTCCTGCTGTACGGAGCGGGGCGCAGCCTGCTGGCAAGATTGCTGATCTCTGCAGGTGCCTGCTCCTTCGGGATATATCTGCTGCATCCGGCGCTGCTCTTCTTCTATAGAAAGCTGCCGCTGCACGGCGGATCGCTTGCCTACACGGCTGCCATTGCCGGGGGCTGGCTGGTGGCCTTCGCCGGCTCCTGGCTGGTCGTCGCCCTCGTCTTCCGTTATGTGAAGCCGGCCTGGGTACTGTTTGGTTCTGCGCCGCAGAAGGTTAAGCGGGCGCCTGAAGCAACAGTGTAGCTGGGTGCCTTGAAATGCAGTAATGAAGGGGACTTCAAATCCAGAATGATAAAAGCGCCGACTGGCCGCAGATGCGGGCCAGTTGGCGCTTTTATTCATATATTGGCAGGATTGCAGACTACTCTCCGGCCTGTTCGCGCTGGAAATCGGCAATCGCCTGATATTGGCCTTCGAGGCTGCGGTATACGGAGATATAGATGGGCAGCAGCTGCTTATAGACTTTGGCATGTGCCTGGACGGGTTCATGGCGGTGGGTCGAGCCAATCATGCCGAATACGGAATCGAAGGAATCGATCCGGCCGATGGCGTACAGCCCGAGGACAACGGCGCCAAGACAGGAGCTCTCGAAGCTCTCAGGGACTACCACCTCCTGATCAAATATGTCCGCCATCATCTGCCGCCATAGAGCGGAGCGGGCGAAGCCGCCGGTAGCCAGGATTCTGGCCGGCTGGCCGATAATTTCCTCCATAGCGAGCAGGACGGTATACATATTGAAGATGACACCCTCCAGCACAGAGCGGATCATATGCTCTTTGCGGTGATTCATGCTCAGTCCGAAGAAGGAGCCGCGCGCATCGGGGTTCCACAGCGGGGCACGCTCACCGGTCAGATAGGGATGGAAGAGCAGGCCACTGCTGCCTGGCGGTACCTGCTCGGCGATCCGGGTCAGGACCTCATAAGGATCAATACCGAGGCGCTTCGCGGTCTCTACCTCAGAGGCGGCGAACTCATCACGCACCCAGCGGAACAGCATGCCGCCATTATTCACGGGGCCGCCAATAACCCAGTGCTTGTCCGTTAGTGCATAGCAGAAGGTCCGCCCTTTCGGGTCGGTCAGCGGCCGGTCGACCACGGTGCGGATGGCACCGCTGGTTCCTATAGTCGCGGCAATAACCCCCGGCTCTATGGCACCGACCCCCAGATTGGATAGGACACCGTCACTGGCGCCTACGACAAACGGTGTGGCGGCCAGAAGTCCAAGCTCTTCCGGAAGCCCCGGAAGCAGCCCCTGCAGGATCTGCGTGGTGGGCACCGGTCTTGATAGACGTTCTGGAGTAATTCCGGCGATACGGAGCGCCTCAGCGTCCCAGTCAAGCTTCTCCAGATTGAACATACCTGTAGAAGAGGCAATGGAGTGATCAATTACATATTTGCCGAACAGCTTGAAGAAGATATATTCTTTAATGGAGATGAATTTATGGGTCTGGCTGAACAGCTCCGGATGCTCCTCACCGAGCCACATCAGCTTGGTAATTGGAGACATCGGATGGACGGGTGTTCCTGTCCGCATATACAGCTCATGCCCGTTCAGTTCATTCTTCAGCCGCCGGGCAGCTGCACTGCTCCGGTTATCGGCCCAGGTGATGCAGGCGGTAAGCGGTTTGCCGGAAGAATCTACAGCAATCACGCTGTGCATGGCCGAGCTGAAGGAGACAAGCAGAACCTGTCCAGGAGGGACGTGGCTGTCCTGCATGACTGAAGAGATAGTGTGCAGGACAGCCTGCAGAATCTGACCAGGGTCCTGTTCTGCTACAGAAGGGGAAGGCTGATGCAGCGGATAGCCCTGGTTGCTCTGTGTGACGATTGTTCCGTTCTCCTCGAAGAGGACAGCCTTGGTGCTGGTGGTTCCAATATCAACGCCGATCATATAGGATGTACTCAAGCCGTCAGTCCTTCTTTCTGCTCTGAAATAGATACCGGGAATACTTAATGCAGGAAATAAAGTACAATTATATTATATATTTCGTATGAAACATTCTGAAGTTCATGTTCTACAGCTTATTATATTCGCAGGTAATCACGGTGGCAAAGAGAGGATGGATAGGCGCTGCTTAACATATAGTCCAAGCTTCCGAAACTGGCGGGTATAGAAGGAGATTGTTGACGCAAAAGGATAGTCCGTGATACGATATTACCACTGCTTTAGTTTACTACCACTTTACCATATTAAAGCGATTTAAGATGCTTCTTATGATATCTGATGAGGTGAAAAGTGAAGATGTCCAAACCAAAGGGATTCGAAAAGCCTGCCGGCGTACGGGATTATCTCCCGCGTGCGGTAACGAAGCTGCGCAAGATTGAGAACGATGTGCTGCACTGCATGAGCCGCTGGGGCTACCGCCAGATGATTACTCCCACCCTTGAATATTACGATACGGTCGGTGTGGCCAGTTCCACGTCAGACCAGAAGTTGTATAAATTACTGAATAACCGCGGTCAGGCACTCGTGCTGCGTTCAGAAATGACAGCGCCCGTTGCCCGCGTAGTCTCCTCCTTATTGAAGGACGAACCGCTGCCGCTGCGCCTTTCCTATCATGCCAATGTCTTCCGTGCTATCGAAGAGGAGGCCGGCCGGGAAGCGGAATTCTTCCAGACCGGAGTGGAGCTTGTCGGAGATGATTCACCAGAGGCGGATGCTGAGGTCGTTGCACTGGCAATTGCCTCGCTGGAGGCCGCGGGAGTGAAATCTTTTAAAATTGCGATAGGGCATGTAGGCTTCCTCGACGGTCTGTTCCAGGAAGCGGTATCCGGCCTCCCGCAGGCCCAGGAAGAGCTGAAGAGTCATCTGCTGGGCCGTGATTATGTCGCTTTCCGGGAGACGCTGCGCCGCCTGGAACTGCCGGAAGCCCAGAAGAAGGAACTGGACGGACTGCTGCGGCTGCGGGGAGGCAAGGAAATCTGCGGACAGGCGCTGGAGCTCAGCAGCCATCCGCTGGCACGCGCTTCCATTGAGCATTTATGCAAGGTATGGGAGGTGCTTGTCGCATACGGCGTCTCTCAGCATGTGCTGATTGATCTGACGATGATCGGTGATTTCTCCTATTATACGGGCATGACGTTTGAAGGTTATGCTTCGGAGCTGGGCTTCCCGGTGTGCAGCGGCGGAAGGTACGACAATCTGCTTCAGCAGTTTGGACGCCCGATTCCGTCGACAGGCTTCTCACTGAAGACCAACCGCATTCTGGATGGTGTATCCGGAGTGACCGAAGAGGAAGAACTGCCGGTACTGGTCCAGTACGATGCCCTGCGGCGTCAGGAAGGTCTTGCTGAGGCGGCCCGGCTGCGGAATGAGGGCCACGCTGTGGTAACCCGGCTGGCGGCAGGCCCGGAAGAGCTGAAGGTTGTGAAGCGCCTGGATACGGATACCGTAGAGGCAGAGGGTGAACGTTACGGAGAGATTTATACGTTTGTGTCTTTTATCAGCGAGCATGGCTGATCTCATAAATGTGGAATGAAGCAATAGGTGACAATAAGTGAAATGAAGGAATATGTGAACCCAAGTAATCCCTGCAATTATATAGGGTAGCGGAAATTGAAATGGAGGCGGGTATGAATGGCACAGATTCTTAAGGTAGCCATGCCGAAAGGCCGGATTTACAACAAAGCGGCAGAGCTGTTCCGCAAGGCGGGACTGCCGATTCCTCCGGACGGGGAAGAATCACGCAAGCTGGTGATTTCACTGCCGGAAGCCGGAATGGAGTTTATTCTTGCCAAGCCGGTAGATGTGCCTACATATGTAGAGTATGGTGTAGCGGATATCGGTATTGTCGGCAAAGATGTACTGCTGGAAGAAAACCGTGATGTGTACGAGCTGCTTGATCTGGGAATCGCCCGCTGCCGGATGTCGATTATCGGACTCCCGAACTGGCAGCCGGGCATCCAGCAGCGGGTAGCGACCAAATATCCGAACGTGGCCTCACGGTACTTCCGTGAGCAGGGCCAGCAGGTCGAGGTTGTGAAGCTGAACGGCTCGATTGAGCTGGCGCCGCTGATTGGACTGGCTGACCGGATCGTGGATATGGTGGAGACCGGCCAGACCCTGAAGGATAACGGGCTGGTGGAAATGACCAGTATCTTCGAAATTACCAGCCGCCTGGTGGCCAACCGGGTAAGCTACCGGATGAAGAATGAGGAAATTCAGCAGCTGTGTGACCGCCTGCAGGCCGTGATTGCAGGCCCGGAGCTGCAGATTAAATAAGCTATACAGATTGAACTTTAAAAGATGAAAAAAGGATAGAAGTGACGAAGGAAAAGTTTGGAACTGTAGGAGCGGAAGTCCAAACATTATCCGTAGTTACGGCTGAGCCTAGCTAGTAAATAGAAAGTTCAGGGGGGAAGCAGCGGTGAAGGTCCAGTCCAGTAAGGAGTTTAAGCTGCAGCGTGAAGTGGAATACGGCACGCCGGAGCAGAACAAGGCGGTACGTGAAATCGTGGCCGGTATCAAACAGGAAGGTGATGCGGCATTGCTCCGGTATACGGAGCGCTTCGACGGCGCAGTGCTGACGCCTGCGCAGCTGCGGGTAACGCAGGAGGAGCTAGAGGCCGCCTATGGCCGGGTAGAGGAGTCCTTCGTGACGGCAATCCGGGCGGCAGCTGTCAATATCCGTGCGTTCCATGCGCGGCAGAAGCGCAATTCCTGGATGGATCTGCAGCCGGACGGCACGATCCTCGGACAGATCATCCGCCCGCTGAAGCGGGTGGGCGTCTATGTTCCCGGGGGCAAGGCAGCGTATCCGTCCTCGGTGCTGATGAACGTTATTCCGGCACAGATCGCCGGCGTGCCGGAGATCGTGATGGTTACACCGCCTTCGACGGGCGGCTTCGAAGGCATCGATCCCTATATTCTCGTTGCCGCCGCTGAAGCGGGCGTAAACGAGATATACCGCGTAGGCGGCGCGCAGGCGATCGCCGCCCTGGCCTTCGGCACGGAATCCATCGTGCCGGTCGATAAGATCTGCGGGCCAGGGAACATTTACGTGGCCCTGGCCAAACGCGAGGTCTACGGCGCTGTCGATATCGACAGCATCGCCGGACCGAGCGAGATCGTCGTGCTCGCCGACGATACCGCCGAGGCCGCCTACGTCGCGGCCGACCTGCTCTCGCAGGCCGAGCACGACGAGATGGCCTCGGCGATCCTTGTGACGCCGTCGCAGCGTCTCGCGGAGGCCGTTGCTGCCGAAGTAGAACGGCAGCTGCAGACGTTGCCGCGCGAAGCTATCGCGCGGGCCTCGGTGGAGAACTACGGCGCGATTATCGTCGTGGAATCGATCGAGGAGGGCATCTCCATTGTGAACCGGCTGGCGCCGGAGCATCTGGAGATTGTAGTGGCGGACCCGATGGCACTGACCGGCGCGATTGAGAACGCCGGGGCAATCTTCCTGGGTCCGTACAGCTCGGAGCCGGTCGGCGATTACTTCGCCGGACCGAACCATATTATACCGACCAACGGCACAGCAAGGTTCTCCTCGCCTGTGGACGTGGATGATTTCATTAAGAAATCCAGCCTGATCTATTACAGCAAGGAAGCACTGCTGCGGGACGGGGCGGCGATTATGGAGCTCGCCCGGCGTGAGGGTCTGGAAGGCCATGCCCGCGCAATAGAAATCCGGCTGGAGAACGAAGCGAAAGGTGGAGACGGAAATGGAGAACAATAATAATGAAGTGGCGCTGCGCAAGGCCGGACTTAGCCGTACAACCAACGAAACGGACATCGCGTTGACCTTTGCTGTGGACGGCAGCGGAGTTTCCGAGCTGGAGACCGATGTGCCTTTTCTGAATCATATGCTGGATCTATTCACCAAGCATGGACAGTTTGATCTGAGCGTACAGGCGCGGGGCGACATCGATATCGATGACCACCACACGGTTGAGGATATCGGTATCTGTCTGGGACAGGCGCTGCGGGAAGCGCTTGGCGACAAAAAAGGCATCAAGCGTTACGCGAGTGTCTTCGTCCCGATGGATGAGGCACTGGCTCAGGTAGTGATTGATATCAGCAACCGGCCGCATTTTGAATACCGGGCTACGTATCCATCGCAGCAGGTAGGCAGCTTCTCTACGGAGCTGGTTCACGAATTCCTCTGGAAATTTGCGCTGGAAGCGAGAATTACGCTGCATGTCATTGTACATTACGGCTCCAATACCCATCACATGATTGAAGCGGTCTTCAAGGCACTGGGACGGGCGCTGGATGAAGCGACACAAGTGGACCCCCGGGTGAAGGGTGTGCCTTCGACGAAGGGAGTGCTGTAGCATGACCGTTGCAATCGTCGATTACGGCATGGGCAACCTGCACAGTGTCAGCAAGGCGGTGGAACGCCTGGGGTATACGAGTCTGGTGACGGCAGATGCCGGTGAGATTCTGGCGGCAGACAGCGTGATCCTGCCGGGTGTCGGTGCATTCGGCGATGCGATGGAGCATCTGCGGGCGAGCGGAATGGATGTTGTAGTTAAGGCTGTAGCTGAAGCGGGACAGCCGCTGCTGGGTATATGCCTTGGTATGCAGCTGCTGTTCAGCAGCAGCGAGGAGCATGGCGAGCATAAGGGGCTGGATCTTCTGCCGGGCTCGGTGGTACGCTTCGCACCCCGTGACGGCTACAAGGTGCCGCATATGGGGTGGAACAAGCTGGGCTTCCTCCAGCCGGCGAGTCCGCTTCTGACCGGCCTTGAAGAAGGGCATGTCTACTTCGTCCATTCCTATCATGTGCTTGCAGGTAGCGACAGCGACCTGCTGGCGGTCACGGATTATGGACATCCGGTAACGGCTGTAGTCGGGCGGAACCATGTGTACGGCATGCAGTTTCACCCGGAGAAGAGCGGTGAGCTTGGCATCAAGCTGCTGGGGAATTTCCTGCGGCTTCGAAGAGAGCAGGCGTGAAGCCTGAATAACTATATTTGCAAATTGTAATGAAAGCGGGGAGCGCTACATGTCTTCTTTTATCGTATATCCGGCGATTGATATCCGTGACGGCAAATGTGTCCGGTTGCAGCAGGGGGATTACAGCCAGGAAACCATTTATAACGACAGTCCGGTTCAGGTGGCCAAGTCTTGGGAAGAGCAGGGCGGACAGTTTATCCATCTGGTCGATCTGGACGGCGCTAAGGCCGGGCATCCCGTTAATGATGCCATCATCGGAGCCATTGCCAGGAATGCCAATGTTCCGGTTCAGGTCGGCGGCGGTCTCCGCACGCTTGCGGATGTGGAGAAGCTGCTGGGTCTTGGCATCAGCCGGGTCATTATTGGAACGGCGGCGATCAATGATTATGCTTTTACAGAGGCGGTTCTCGCGAAGTATGGCGATAAGATAGCGATCGGTATTGACGCCCGTAACGGCTATGTGGCTACGCATGGGTGGCTGAATACCTCCGAGGTGCGCGCCGAGGATCTGGCCAAGGAGCTGGCAGCCAAGGGTGCAGAGACCTTCATCTACACAGACAT
Organism: Paenibacillus phytohabitans; assembly: GCF_013141775.1. Taxonomy (GTDB): domain Bacteria; phylum Bacillota; class Bacilli; order Paenibacillales; family Paenibacillaceae; genus Paenibacillus_AQ; species Paenibacillus_AQ phytohabitans. The sequence continues at coordinate 34,694 of NZ_WHOB01000095.1, read as the reverse complement.
CTCCCGTGACGGGATGATGCAGGGACCGAACGTGGAGGGTATTCTATCCATGGCCGGGGCGAGCGGCAAAACCGTAATTGCCTCCGGCGGTGTTACCAGCCTGGACGATCTGCTGCGTCTGAGCGTACATAGCAGCAGCGGGATCGGTGGAGCGATTGTCGGCAAGGCGCTCTACACCGGCAATATTGATCTGGCTGAAGCCCTGCAGGCGCTGGGTAAGGCGTAGGGGTTACGGGCTTAGTAATTACTTTTGTTAGCCTGTGAAGGAGGGGTCTTGGATGTTAGCCAAACGGATTATCCCCTGTCTGGATGTGAAGGACGGGCGGGTGGTAAAAGGCGTTAATTTCGTAAATCTGCGCGATGCCGGAGATCCGGTGGAGCTGGCGGCTTTATATGATAGCGAAGGTGCAGATGAGCTGGTATTTCTGGATATCTCCGCTTCAGTGGAAGGGCGGGCGACTATGGTTGAGGTCGTGCGGCAGACTGCCGGGGAGATTGCTATTCCATTCACGGTGGGCGGCGGGATTTCTACACCCGAGGACATGAAGCGGATCCTGCGCGCCGGTGCGGACAAGATCGGCATTAATACGGCAGCTGTCAATAATCCGCAGCTGATTCTTGAAGGCGCCCGCCACTTCGGCTCCCAGTGCATTGTGGTGGCGATGGATGCCAAATATAATGAAGCTTGGGGCGAGTGGGAAGTGTACACTCACGGCGGACGTACGCCTACCGGTATCCGGGCGCTTACCTGGGCCAAGGAAGCTGAGCGGCTGGGAGCGGGCGAAATCCTGCTTACGAGCATGGACGCGGACGGCACGAAGGACGGCTTCGATCTGAAGCTGACGGCAGCAGTCTGCGATCTGCTGAGCATTCCCGTAATTGCTTCCGGCGGTGCGGGAAGAATTGATCATTTCTATGATGTATTTACCGCAGGCAAGGCAGATGCCGGGCTTGCGGCAACTATTTTTCACTATAAAGAGATTGCCATTCATGATTTGAAGGCTGATCTGAAGCAAAGAGGGGTAGAGATCCGATGAGCGAGGACAAGAAAGACATAGCGCAGATCCAGCAGGAGGCATTGTCAGGCATCCGCTGGAATGAAGCCGGCCTGCTGCCGGCAGTGGTGCAGGATGCCCGTACCCTGGAAGTATTAATGTTCGCCTATATGAATCCGGAGTCACTACGGCTGTCACTCGAGAGCGGCCAGACCTGGTTCTGGAGCCGTTCGCGTAGTGAGCTCTGGCATAAGGGCGGAACCTCCGGCAATACCCAGGCCATCACCTCCATCCATTACGATTGTGACAGCGACACCTTACTGGTAAAAGTAGTGCCGGAAGGACCGGCCTGCCATACGGGTGAGAATAGCTGCTTCTTCCGCGAGATTCCCCTCGATTCACCGGCAACAGCTGAAGCAGCGGGAGGTACAGTTAACTCGGCAGCAGCAGGCCATGACCGCTTTGCTGTACTGGGTGAGCTGGAGCGCGTAATTGCCGAGCGGGAAGTGAACCGTCCGGAAGGGGCGTACACTACTTATCTGTTTGATAAGGGCGTCGACAAGATTCTCAAGAAGGTCGGCGAAGAAGCCTCCGAAACTATTATCGCCGCCAAAAATAAAGATAATGCCGAGCTTCGCCTTGAAGTCAGCGATCTGATCTATCATTTACTGGTCCTGCTGCAGGAGCGGAAGCTTCCGCTGGATGAGATTCTGAAAGAGCTGAGTGCCCGCCATGAACGGCCTCGCCGGGACTAGGAGGAAGTTTCAGCATGCGTATTGATTACCATACCCACCATGAGCGCTGCGGCCATGCCGTAGGGAAGCTTGAAGAGTATGTGCAGCGCGGCATCGCGCTCGGGCTGCAGCAGCTTGGACTGTCCGATCATCTGCCGCTTATCCATGTAGATCCGGAGCACTATTATCCCGAGATGGCTATGCCGCTTGCGGAGCTTCCGCGTTATGTGGAGGAATGTCTTACGCTGAAGGAGCGCTACCGCGGAACGATTGAGCTGCGGGTGGGGCTTGAAGCGGATTATATCGAGGGATATGAAGAGCAGATCCGCGAGCTTTTAGCACCCTATCCGTGGGACTATCTGATCGGGTCGGTGCATTTTCTCGGAGAATGGGATATTACGGACCACCGGCAGACCCATGGCTGGGAAGGCCAGGACGTGATGAGCGTCTACCGCCGATATTATGATGCAGTGCAGAAGTCGGCGTTATCGGGATTATATGATATTATAGGACATATGGATGTCATCAAAAGGTTCGGTTACGGGCCGCAGACTCCGGAAGGAAGAGCCGAGGCCAGAGCACTGGAGCTGGAGACGCTCAAGGTTATATCCGGCAGCGGAATCGCGATGGAGCTGAATGCTTCGGGACTCACTAAGCCTTGCGCCGAGATGTTCCCGGCTGAGCATGTGCTTCAGCAGGCGTATGCCCTGGGTATTCCGCTCACCGTGGGCTCAGACGCCCATGACCCTCTGAAGCTGGGAGACGGCTTACAGGAGGCGCGGGAAATGCTGTGGCGCACGGGCTTCCGTGAACTGGCTGTGTTCGAAGGACGCCGCCGCACATCCGTCCAAATATAAGAATGTATAGGCTTCGCGCTATATATTATCCTTCTATTTCTCGCTGAAACGGTACCGTCCATACAAGGACGGCAAAGCCGTTTCCACTTGCGTTCGAAGTTTAAATTATAATCCCAGGAGGGTACTATGCATCATCAATTACGTATTTTTTCCGGTTCGTCGAATCCGAAGCTGGCCGCTGATATTGCGGAGCGCCTTGGCGCACCGCTGGGCCTGATTAAGCTGACACGTTTCAAGAGCGGCGAGATTTATGTGCATTATGAAGAGAGCATCCGGAACTGCGACGTATTTTTGGTGCAATCCCTGGCTCATCCGATTAACGAGCTGTTTGTAGAATTGCTGGTCATGATCGACGCTGCCAAACGCGCATCGGCAAGAACAGTGAATATTATTGTTCCTTATTACGGGTATGCCCGGCAGGAGCGCAAATCTGCGCCGCGTGAGCCGATCTCGGCCAAAATGGTTGCCGATGTGCTGACCACTGCAGGAGCTACCCGCGTGATAACTATTGACCTGCATGCAGCGGCTATTCAGGGATTCTTCAACATTCCCGTGGATCATCTGACTGCGCTTGATCTGATCAGCGGCTATTTGAAGATCAAAGGCCTCTCCGATCTGGTAGTCGTATCACCCGATGCAGGCCGCGCCTCCATGGCTGAGAAGCTAGCCAGCCGGCTGGACTCTCCGTTTGCCATCATGATCAAGAAACGTCCGGCTCATAACGAATCGGTGATTACCCATGTCATCGGAGACGTTGAGGGAAGAACGCCGATTATTATTGAGGATCTTATTGATACGGGGACCACGATCGTCAATGTGGTAGAAGGGCTGAAGGAGCGCGGGGCCCGGAACAGCATCGTCTGTGCTACGCACGGGCTGTTCTCCGGAGATGCGCTGGAGCGGATGGATCATCCCAATATCGACGAAATTGTCGTCACGGATTCTATTGCGCTGCCGGATGAGCATTCCAGCAGATTCTCGGTGCTCTCTGTTGCACCTATGCTGGCAGAAGCCACACGTATTATCATCGAAGGCGGTTCCATAGACAAGCTATTTAGAGACGCGGGGATATAGTCCCTGCGTTTCTTTTTTACAGTTATGCTGCAGCAGCAACTTTTCAAGCGTTTACCTCCCCTTAACTCTCCTCCCAGGTTGAGAATCTCACTACCACATGTGGTATACTGTGTGAAGAAGACAGCCAAGTCCATAAATGGAAACGAAAAGAACACTTAAGACAGGGAGTATGGGTATATATTTGATGCCGCTCTCCTATTTTTCGTTAGGCTAGGGAAGCTTACAAAGGGAGGTGCCTTGCTTCCATGATTGAGAAAACTTCAGAGAATGATACGGACAGCGGTAATGTGATTCCGGTCACTCTGGATGCCAATTTTTTCTTTGAAAGAGCCGTACGGTCGCTTGACCGCTTTCAATATGATAAGGCATTAAAGAATTTTCGCAAAGCTGTTGAATATGAGCCGGATAATCCGGTGAATCATTGCAACATGGCGGGTATATTATCTGAGATGGGTAATTACACAGCATCTAATGAGATTCTGACCCATGTACTGGAGAAGATTGATCCCGCAATGACCGAATGTCATTTCTATATGGCTAATAATTACGCCAATATGGAAAGCTTTGAAGAGGCGGAGCGTTCGCTGGTCACGTATCTGGAAGAGGATGCCAGCGGCGAGTTCATGGCCGAATCCGAAGAGCTGATGGAGCTGCTGCAATATGAGCTGAACCGTCCTGCTCCGCTTGTGCGGATCCGCAGCCGTGAGGGTGTGGTCGAGCATGACCGGGCCCGCAGTCTGCTGGAGGAGGGCAAGTTTCCCCAGGCCGTAGAGCTGCTGGAAGAGATCATTGCGACCTCGCCGGACTTTCTGGCTGCGCATAATAACCTGGCCCTCGCTTATTTCTATATGGGCCGGTTTGCCAAAGCGAAGGAATGCCTGAACGAGGTGCTGAAGCAGGACCCCGGCAATCTGCATGCGCTCTGCAATATGGCGATCTTCCTGCAGTATGCAGGTGACAAGGAGCAGCTGGATTCTCTGCTGGGCATGCTTGAAGCCACTGTGCCTTTTCATCAGGAGCATGTATTCAAAATGGCCACGACGATGGGCATCCTGGGCAGACATACTGCAGCATACAGCCACTTCCGGCGTCTGCTGAAGGATGAAGAGGTCGCGGGAGACGCCGGCCTGTATCATTACTGCGCAGCAGCGGCCAGCAACAGCGGCCTCTACACTGAAGCCCTGCGCTGCTGGAGACAGGCTGCGAAGCTGGACCCTGAGTCGGCCGTGCCGGCATTCTTCCTGTCCCAGCTCCAGCAAGCCCGGGGAGAAGACAGACCTATGCCTGCTGTCAGCTATAATTACCAATTGCCTTTCCAGGAGCAGCTTAAGCAGTGGAAGGGGAATACAGGCAAGTTCACCGAAGAAGTACGGAACAATCCGCTGCTGCGCGCCTCGTTCTTCTGGGCGCTGCGCTACGGCGATTCCTCCACGAAGCTCCAGGTGACCGAAGCCCTGCGCTGGATTGAGGATGAGGAGATGTCCGAGGTACTGCGCGGAGTTCTGGAGCATCAGCCGCTCCAGGAGGACCGGCTGCAGGAGGCGGCGTTGTTCAGCCTGCAGCGGCTGATTGGAGAGAATCTGGAAGCAGCAGCTCCTGAAGAAGAGCAGGTGCAAGCGGCTTCCAGCCCCAAGGGCCCCGCTGAATGGAAGGAAGACTGGCAGCGGATTATCGATCATACGGTGGCCATGATGGACCGGAGGTATGATGCTGCGCAGAAGAAGGATGCAGAGTTTATCTGGAAGCAGTTCATCGGCAGCCTGTATCCGGATGTACCGTTATTCCGCAATGACGGCGGCTGGTGTGCGGCACTGGAGTACCTGACTGCCAGGCTGCACGGGCGTCCGGTCACCTTCCGCGAGGCGGCACAGCGTTACGGCGTCTCGGTCTCCATGGTAAGCCGTTATGCACGGCGGATCGACAGTGAATGCGATACCCAGGGCATGCTGCCGGGAACGGACGGCTTGTCGCCGTCCACCACCAATATTTGAACCCTTTTTTCAAATATAAGAATCTATACGCTACTTGTAAGGAGGCCAATGTAATGTACAAAACGATTGTAATCGGAACAGGCCCGGCCGGGCTGACTGCCGCGATTTATCTGGCGCGCGCGAACCTGAGCCCGCTCGTAATTGAAGGCTTGCAGCCGGGAGGACAGCTGACAACGACGACAGAAGTGGAGAACTTTCCAGGCTTCCCTGAAGGAATTCTGGGTCCTGATCTGATGGACAACATGCGTAAGCAGGCCGAACGCTTCGGCGCTGAATTCAAGAATGGCTGGGTGGAGTCGGTTGACTTCTCGCAGCGTCCGTTCAAGGTGACTGTAGACGGAATGGGTGTACTGGAAGCGGAGACGGTCATTATTTCGACCGGCGCCTCCGCCAGATACCTGGGTATCCCGGGTGAGCAGGAGAATGTAGGACGCGGGGTCAGCACCTGTGCGACCTGTGACGGATTCTTTTTCCGTAACAAAAAGATTGTCGTGGTCGGTGGCGGCGATTCCGCGATGGAGGAAGCCAGCTTCCTGACCCGCTTTGCTTCCAGCGTAACGCTAGTTCACCGCCGTCCGGAGCTGCGTGCTTCGAAGATCATGCAGGACCGCGCACGCGACAACAGCAAGGTGTCATGGGCACTGAACCGCACGCCGCTTGAGGTAACCGTCGGCGATACCGGAGTTAAGGGCATCACCGTCCTTAACAATGAGACGGGTCTTACCGAGCTGGTGGAAGCGGATGGTGTATTTGTTGCTATCGGACATACACCTAATACCGCTTTCTTGGGCGGTCAGATTAACACGGATGCCAATGGTTATATCGTGGTTAATCCGGGCACCACAGAGACGAATATTCCCGGCGTATTCGCTTGCGGCGACGTGCAGGATACGCGTTACCGTCAAGCGATATCGGCAGCCGGCACCGGCTGTATGGCCGCCATGGATGCCGAGAAGTTCCTGGAAGGCACCATGGTGCATGACTGGAGCGAATCGCTCGATAAATAATACGGCGCTTGCCGTAAGCTTCTAAAGTTTTTGCGTACGGGCCGGCAGCTCCAGAAATGGGACTGCCGGCTTTTTGGCGTACCCTTATTCGGTTATGTGAAACTATGCACATGAACCAGCGTAAACCACATTATCCAATACAAGGGAGTGTATGAAATGGGGACTAAGGATTGGTTCAAAGAAAGTGAACGGTTTAATGAAGCAGCGGCATTCTATGATATGTACCGGCCGAGCTATCCCTCCGCGCTTATTGAGCGGATAATAGGAGAAGCCTCTCTGACTACGGAGTCCAGAATTCTTGAGATTGGTGCGGGCAGCGGTAAAGCCTCCGAGTTGTTTCTGGATCGCGGGTATGAGCTAACCTACATAGCTGTCCCTATGCTGTTACAGGCGTATGGGCAGCTTTTTCCTTAAAAGCTAATATGTTGTGGGGTTATTTTATACTTAGTGACTGCAATCACAATTTGCCCCCTTGCCCTATGCTAAGCTGTTGCTGAGAAGGATTCTCAATTGTGAGGTGTGCAGATCATGAGTAAGGTATTGAAGCTGAATGAATCTATATTGGAACTGGTAACCAGGCACCCGGAAGCCATAGATATTATGGCCAGTCTGGGTTTCCATGATATAACGAAGCCTGGAATGCTGCAGACGGCAGGCAGGTTCATGACATTATCCAAGGGCATGAAATTAAAGAGAATAGAGCTGGAAACCGTTCGGCTGGCCTTTGAGCAGCACGGCTTCGAGATTATTGAATAGAAGGAGAGAATATAATGAGCGAACTGATTAATAACCGTGAAGTGGATGTACCGGAGCAGACGCGCCGCCAGGCTATGCTGAAGGAGATCATCAAGGAGCTGCACGCGGGTAAAAGTGTAGAGGAAGTGAAGGCGCGTTTTGCCGAAGCGGTAGGCGATGTGACCGTAGCGGAAATTTCCGCCATGGAGCATTCCCTGATGACCGAAGAGGGTATTCCGGTAGAGGAAGTGCAGCGCCTATGCTCCGTGCATACGGCCATCTTCAAGGGCTCAATTGAGCAGATTCACCGCTCCTCGAAGGCTGAAGAGCAGCCGGGGCATCCTGTGCATACCTTCAAGCTGGAGAACCGTGAGATTGAACGGCTGGTTAACTTCCGGCTGGAGCTGCACACAGACAAGTTCAAGAAGAACGCCAGCGAAGAGATCATCTTCAAGCTGCTGGAGGATCTGAGCCTACTGCTCGACCTCGACAAGCATTACAGCCGCAAGGAGAATCTGCTGTTTCCTTACTTAGAGAAGTACGGCATTTATGGTCCAACCAAGGTAATGTGGGGCGTGGATGACGGGATCCGCAATATGATTAAGGAAGCCAAGAAAGCACTCAGCGCGTATAGCGGGGAGTCTGAGCAGATTGCAGCTTCACTGGAGGAGATCATTAAAGAAGTCAACGAGATGATCTTCAAAGAAGAGAATATTCTGCTGCCGATGGCGCTCGATAAGCTGACTGAAGATGAATGGGTCAAAATCGCCCGCGAAAGTGACGAGATCGGCTTCTGCCTGACCGCGCCGGAGCAGGAATGGATTCCGGAGCGTGCCGCTGAACCGGAAGGTGCCCAGAGCCAGGAAGAAGGAGAAGCCGCATCACCGCAGGGCTTCATCCGCTTTGAGACCGGCCTGTTGTCGCTTCATCAGCTCGAGACGATGATGAATCATCTGCCGGTGGATTTGACCTTTATCGATGAGAACGATGTGGTCCGCTACTTCTCGCATGGCAAGGAACGGATCTTCGCCCGGACCAAGGCGGTTATCGGCCGTACGGTGCAGAACTGTCATCCGCCGCAAAGCGTGCATGTGGTGGAGAAGCTGCTGGCAGATTTCAAGGCAGGCATTAAGGATGCTGAGGATTTCTGGATTGCCATCAAAGATAAATTCATCTATATCCGCTATTTCGCAGTACGTGATGAGACCGGGCGCTATATGGGGACGCTGGAGTTCACACAGAATATTGCTCCGATCCGTGCCTTAGAGGGGCAAAAGCGTATTTTGTCGGAATAATGGCAGATTTACAGGGACCAGGGCAATAGAAGATTACTTTCAGACTTTCTTGCCTGCCGGGCGAGAAGGTCTTTTTGTTAGGCGGGTTGTCCGCAGACGGAGCATGTCAAAATATCCCATACCGCTTCCTGAAGAACATTGCCCCGGGTGTATCGCCTTTCCTTGACCGCAGGGGAGGCTTCTATTATAGTGGGTACGTAGGATTAACTATTTTAGCATAGAAAAAGGTGGCTTGTAACATGTCTGAAAATATCTACGTTGGCGTGGATTTAGGTGGAACCACGATTAAGGTTGGAATCTGCAATGCCGAGGGAAGCCTGCTGCACACTTACGAAGGTCCAACGGGGACCGCAGACGGCGTCGATGCCGTTATCGATAATATCGAGAAGTATGTGCGCCTGATTGTGGAGGACTCTCCGTATTCCTGGGAACAGCTTGCCGGTGTGGGAGCCGGGCTTGCCGGGTTTACGAATATTCGTGAAGGAATCATCATCCTTGCGCCTAACATAGGATTTAGAGATGTGCCGATCCGTTCCATTCTGGAAGGTCGTTTGAACAAGCCTGTCAAAATAGACAATGACGCCAATGTGGCTGCGCTGGGCGAGGCTTGGAGCGGTGCAGGACGCGGCATTGAGAATTGTGTCTGCTATACGCTGGGTACAGGGGTAGGCGGCGGAATTATTATCAATGGCAAGGTGTATCAGGGCTTTGCCGGACTGGCCGGAGAGCTTGGCCATATTACAGTAGTTCCCGATCTGGAAGCTATCCAGTGCGGCTGCGGAAACATGGGCTGTTTGGAAACCGTTTCCTCTGCGACTGGTATTATCCGCATGGCGAATGATGCAGTGGCCCGCGGGGACCGCACCACTCTGTCCACGGTGGAGAAGATTGCGGCCAAGGAAGTCTTTGACGCTGCCAAGGCAGGCGATGAAGTCGCTCTGCGTATTGTGAACCGCGCAGCATTCTACCTGGGCAAATCGATGGCTTCGGTGGCTGCGGTACTGAATCCGGAAGTGTTTATCGTAGGCGGCGGCGTATCCAAAGCCGGCGATATCCTGTTTGATGAAGTCCGCCGTGTATTCGCCAAGCTAACACCTGCACCTCTGCAGACTGGTGTTACCATCGTGCCTGCGGAGCTTGGCAATGATGCCGGTATTATTGGTGCGGCAGGTCTTTTGCTGCGTTCTTAAGGAGCAGGAATTATTCATATACTAACCTTAGGGAGGGGACGCTCTAATGACCGAATTCGAGCAAATATCGCCCGGTCGTGCCACCCTGATCATCATTACCGGCATGTCGGGAGCAGGCAAGACGATTGCAGTGCAGAGCCTGGAGGATCTCGGCTTCTTCTGCGTCGATAATCTTCCGCCAGTGCTGATCCCGAAGTTCGCCGAACTGATTGAGCAGTCCAAAGGCAAAATCGCCAAAGTGGCGCTCGTGATCGACCTCAGGGGACGGGAATTCTTCACCGCTCTGTCGGAGTCTCTGGCCTATATCAAGGACGAGTCGACCATAGGCTTTGAGATTCTTTTCCTGGATGCAACAGATTCAGTGCTTGTACAACGCTACAAAGAGAGCCGGCGTCACCACCCGCTTGCTCCCAAGGGCATGCCGCTTGACGGTATCCGGATGGAGCGCCAAATGCTGGAAGAGCTCAAGAATTCAGCTACCCTGTGTCTGGATACCAGCAGTATGAAGCCGGCACAGCTAAAAGAAAAAATTGTGTCACGGTTCTCCCATCTCGGGAAAAGCACTCTCTCCGTTAACATTACTTCGTTTGGGTTCAAGTATGGTATTCCGATTGATGCTGACCTGGTGTTCGATGTCCGCTTCCTGCCTAATCCGCATTATGTGGATCAGCTGCGGCCCAAGACAGGCCAAGACAACGATGTGTATGACTATGTAATGAAATGGCCTGAAACGCAGACGTTCCTGACCAAGCTGCTTGACATGCTTCAATTTCTTATTCCGCAATACCGCAAAGAAGGCAAATCCCAGATTATTATCGGCATCGGCTGTACAGGCGGCAAACACCGTTCCGTAGCCATTGCGGAATATCTGGGCAAAATGCTGGGGGTAAGCGAGACGGAATCGGTAGCAATCAGCCATCGGGATTCCGAACGTGATCGGCATTGACGAGAGAAGGGATGAGTAGTGACTGAAGAACAAGGGCAGCGTCCGAAGATCGTCGTCATGGGCGGCGGTACCGGGCTGTCTGTTATGCTTCGGGGATTGAAGGAGAAGCCGCTGGATATTACGGCTATCGTAACTGTGGCAGATGACGGGGGAAGCTCCGGGATTCTGCGCAGTGAGCTGCAAATGCCGCCTCCGGGGGATATCCGTAACGTCCTGACGGCTATGGCCGATGTGGAGCCTCTGATGGCGCAGATCATGCGCTACCGTTTCAGTACCGGAGAGGGCCTCGCCGGACACAGCCTGGGCAATCTCATTCTGGCAGCGCTGACAGACATCTCCGGTGATTTCGTTACGGCAGTCAGAGAGCTTAGCCGCCTTTTCGCCGTCCGCGGCCGGGTGCTGCCCGCTGCAGGCGAAGCGGTGGTACTGCACGCCGAGATGTCGGATGGTACCCTGATAACCGGCGAATCCAAAATACCGGAGGCCGGCGGTATAATCAAACGTGTATTCCTGGAGCCTGCCGATGTGGAGCCTCTGCCGGAGGCGCTGGATGCGATCCGGAATGCGGATGCCATTCTGCTCGGTCCGGGCAGTCTGTATACAAGCATTCTGCCGAATCTGCTGGTACCGAAGCTGGCTGAAGCCGTCGTGGCCTCGGATGCAATCAAAATATTTGTATGCAATGTAATGACCCAGCCCGGTGAAACGGATAATTATACGGTCAGTGATCATCTTCAGGCGGTGTACGATCATATCGGACTGCATCTGTTCGATTATGTAATTGTGAACGACGGAGAGATCCCGGAGCAGGTACAGATCAAATATGCCGAGAAAGGCGCACGTCCGGTGCAGCTTGACCGCGATGTCGTTGACGGCAACGGATATAAGGTGATTGCCGACAAACTGGTATTATTCAAAACCTATTTGCGGCATGATACAGATAAGCTTAGCCACCATATTTTCCAGCTGGTTCAGGATTGGATTGACAGAAAGAGTTAACATGAAAGAGGTGAGCCCCTTGTCTTTTGCGGCCCTTACCAAAAAAGAGCTGACGATGGTCGAGAGCCAGCCCTGCTGTGAGAAAGCGGAAATGTCAGCGCTGATCCGGATGAATGGTTCGGTGCAGCTTTCGAGCAAAAAGGTTGTTCTCGACATTTCGACGGAGAACGCCGCGATTGCAAGGCGGGTATATTCTTTACTTAAGAAATATTACCAGGTCCATATCGAGCTGCTCGTGCGTAAAAAAATGCGTTTGAAGAAGAATAACGTCTATATCGTAAGAATTCCAAACCGGGTTCAGGAGATCCTGAAGGATCTGCGGATTGTCTCGGAAGGCTTCATCTTCACCGATGGGATTGATGATGAAATCGTCGGCAAGAACTGCTGCAAGCGTGCTTACCTGCGCGGGGCCTTCATGGCTGGCGGCTCGGTGAATAATCCGGAGGGTTCCTCGTACCACCTGGAAATTGCTTCGATGTATGAGGAGCACTGCAAGGCGCTCGTGGAGCTGGCTGGTGAATTTCACCTGAATGCCCGCTGCATAGAACGCAAGAAAGGCTTCATCCTATACATCAAGGAAGGCGAGAAGATTATTGAATTCTTAAGTTTGATCGGAGCCCATCAGGCACTGTTCAAATTCGAGGATGTACGGATCATGCGCGATATGCGTAACTCCGTTAACCGGATCGTCAACTGCGAAACGGCCAATCTTAACAAAACGATCAGCGCTGCGGTACGCCAGATTGAGAATATCAAGCTGCTGCAGCGTGAGGTGGGACTGGAAAGCTTGCCGGATAAGCTGCGCGAGGTTGCGGAAATCAGACTTGCACACCCGGATATCAACCTGAAGGAAGTTGGCGATATGCTGGGCGGCACCGTCAGTAAATCAGGCGTAAACCACCGTTTGCGCAAAATTGATGAGCTGGCTGACAAGGTGCGGGGCAGTTGATTATTTTTTTTCTAGTGCGGTAGAGGTTATAATGATATAATATTATAAAATTAATGTGAAATTTTTGGGCAGATCTCAAATAGGGGGTAAGCGTTTCATGACAAAGCACCCGGTAGTTGTTCGGTTGAAGACGGGGCTCCATGCTCGGCCGGCAGCATTGTTTGTGCAAGAAGCTAATAAGTTTTCGTCGGAGATTTTCGTGGAAAAAGACGATAAAAAAGTTAACGCCAAAAGTATCATGGGCATTATGAGCCTTGCGATCAGTTCCGGTACGGAGATTTATATCAGCGCAGATGGCGCAGATGCGGAACAAGCTGTAACCGCTTTGACAAGTCTTGTAAGTAAGGAAGAACTCGAGAATCAATAAATGGTACACGTCTTACCGAAAGCCCTTAGGGGCTTTTTTTTCATATTATTTATGGATAAGGGGAGATACACAGAAATGCAGATCCAAGGCAGTGAGGTAGCATTAGTGGAGCCTTCAGAAGCTCTCAGAGAGCACTATCTGGCATTTTATGAAGAGTGGAAGGCCAGCGGAGAATCATTCGTTCCCTGGGTAGTCGAGATCGATCCTGCTGACTTTGCCGGTATGCTTCAGTCTCTGCGTGAGCATGCCGGCGGTGAGAATATCAAAGACGGATGGGTGAGCAGTTCAACCTTCTGGCTGGTGACAACGGATCAGCGGGTGGTGGGTGCCGTGAACATCAGACACTGGCTGACGGAAGCGTTACTCCGTACAGGCGGGCATATCGGCTATGGCGTGAGTCCCCTCGGAGCGCAGACAGGGGTATGCCAGTGAACTTCTGAAGCAGGCTCTCCTGAAAGCTGCTGAACTGGGTATAGAGAAGGCACTCGTGGTCTGCGACGCCGTCAATACAGCATCGGAACGGACGATCCGCAAGAATGGCGGAGTAGAGGATAGCGAATATATTGAGGAGGACGGAAATGTCATCCGGCGTTTTTGGATAGAGACGGAATAAATTATTAAATAACGTACATAGGATATGCAACTTTTGCCATGCTGGTCCGTCTAGAGGGTACCAACACTTAAAGAAACGAAAGGGGATGGCAAGCATGATGAAATTCGGCAAATCAATCGGAGCAGTGCTGCTGGCAGGAAGCTTGATTATAGGAGGAATGGGGCTGAGCGGGGTGCTAAAAGGTCCTGAAAAGGCTTACGCTGCCGATGAGGTGCAGAAGAATATTGTGAACGTAGTCGGTAAAGGCGAACTTGCGATCAAACCGGATATCGTCTATCTCTCCATCGGGGTAACTACCACGGCTGATACTGCACAAGAGGCGCAGAAGGGTACCGCGGCAAAGATTGCGAAGCTGACTGCATTATTCAAAACAACCTGGGGAATTGCGGACAAGGATATTCAGAGCACGCAGTTCTATGTACAGCCTAATTACGTCTATAGCGAAAAGGATGGCCAGCAGGTTAAAGGCTATAATGCCCAGCATACGCTGAAGATTTCCTACCGTGATCTGACTAAGGTCGGACAATTGCTGGATGCAGCATCGACGGCTGGCGCGAACAATATCGGCAATGCAAGCTTTGCGATCGAAGATCCATCAGCCTTTGAAGCACAGGTTATCGAAAAAGCAATGCTGAATGCAGATGTAAAAGCGGCAGCGATTGCTAAAGCGGCGAAACGCGGACTCGGTCAGGTGGTGACGGTCATTCAGAGCGATGACGGGAATAACCCGGTTATCTATATGGAATCTGCTAAAATGGCTAATACTTCAGCAGATTCAGCTGCCGGAAGTTCCGTTGAACCCGGAGAAGTTAAAGTAACCACTCAGCTTAGCGTAACCTATGAATTGAAATAAAGTGACCGCGAAGGGGCGCTTGCTCTGCTGTTTATGGCAGGGCGGGCGCCTTTTTTAGGAGAAATTTTCGTTGAAATCTCTCAAATTGTTTAAATAAATGTAATAAGGTTGATAGAAAGACTCTTCAATCCTTAAGAAACTGTAAAGCGCATTGTAACATCCGCCGACCTTCTTATCCCTATAATAGGAAGAGTGAAGCTGAGGGAACACATCACGTAACTATCATCGTACCAGCGGAAGGGGAAGAACAACAATGAAAATGAATGATACTTCGAAGAAATACGCCCGTAAATGGGGCGCAGGAATGATTGCAGCAGGAATGCTAATCGGTGGAGGAGTACTCCCGGCAGGCATTACCCAGGCTGCTCCAGCAGCTGCTCAGGTGAAGGCTGCATCCTCCCCTGTAGTACTGAAGGTAAACGGCAAGATTGCAGCGCAGAAGGGGCTTTTCCAGGACGGAAAGGTATGGATTCCGGTAACGTTTATGCGCGATGCGCTGGGGATGCCGCTATCTTATGATAAAGCTGAGAAGACGTATACCATCGGTACAGGGACTACACAAACTAAACTGACGGTTACTGAATACTATACTACGATTAAAGTGAACAATTATTTTATCGGCGAATATGAAGTGAAGAATATGGATAACCGCTTCTATGTTTCGTTTGACCTGCTCAGCGATTACTTAGGCTACAAGGGTGACTGGAGTGCCGCTACGGGACGGCTCAATGTGATGAAGAGAACGCAAAATGCGGTAACTATAAAGACTGAGAGCTATGTTAAGGACCATAAAGATGCACCAATCAAGCTGGATTATCCACAGGTCAGCGGTCTTGCAAGTAGCGAGGCTGAGAAGGCAATCAATGATACAATCAAACAGACGATTCAGAAATACGCGGCTTACGCCGAAGATCAAATCTCCCTTAAATCCGAGGACGACCGTCCGTATGAATTCGAAGGCGGTTATGTGGTCACTTATAATCAGGACGGCGTGCTCAGTCTGATCACGAATCAATACGGGTACACCGGCGGGGCACATGGATCGACTATCCGCAATGCCTTTACCTTCTCACTTAAGGACGGCAAGCGCCTGCTGCTGGGGGATTTGTTCAAGGCTAATCCTAACTACAAGAAACAGCTGAATGCCAAGGTATCTACTGAAATCAAAGCAAACGGAGGTTATCTGGGAGGATTCACAGGCCTGAATACAGAGAAATACTTCTATTTGAAAGAGGGCAAAGCCGTGCTCTTCTTCCAGCAATATGAGTATACTGCATACGCTACAGGCTTCCCGGAGGTAATCTTCAGCTTCAAGGAGCTGCTGCCGGACGGAAGCAGTCCGTTCGCTGCACTGAAATAACGTATAGGCTTCACAGTTCCAGTTCCGGTAGCTTCATCTATCCTGCCCATGCGTTTCCTCCGGAGACATGAGGGCAGGATTTTTTTGCGGGCCTATTAAGGCCGCCCTGCCGTTACCACATCCCCCGGGCAGTCATAAGCTAAAGAAAGCAAGCAGCTTATAGCGGGGAGGGAAGGCTATGGTCTATCAGTATACGGCCATTGGAGATTCATTAACGACCGGGTTCGGGGCGCTGCCCGGGAACGGATTTGTCCCCGTCTACCGCCGGATGGCGGAAGGGCGGCTGCAGACTCCGGTTGCTTCAGCGAATCTAGGAGTGAACGGTCTGACAACAGCGGGGCTGGAGCAGCGTCTCAAGACAGATGGCGGTTTTCGTTCTGCGGTTAAGGATGCAGAGATCATTACCGTCTCTATCGGCGGCAATGATCTGATTAAGGCCGCCAAAGCCGCGGCGGGGAGGCCAGGTGAGCTGAATGGGTATCTGCAAAAAGCGCTCCGGGACTGCAAACGGAATTTCAGTGATATTATGAGTACTCTGTCACAGCTGAAGGCGGGCACGCGAAGTCCTTACATTATCCGGATAGTAGGCCTCTATAATCCGTATCCTCAGGTGGATGCGGCCACAGATTGGGTGAGGCAGTTCAACCGTTATGCTGCCGGCTACAGCAGTTATGCTGTAGGGTTTGCTTCCATTTATCATGAATTTGCCGGCAATGAGCGGGGGCTGCTGTTCCTGGATCATATCCATCCGAACGGCAGGGGCTACCGGGTAATCGCCGGCAAGCTGGATGCCCTGGGATATGGAAGCTTGAGATGAATTATCAGTATATATGCCAAATAAAGAGGCTGCCGCAGACCTGTAGGTCCGTGGCAGCCTCTTTATGTGTTGATGAAATATAGTAATTAAACGCCAGTCGGCAAGGTCTTCTCAATGACTTTATCGACAATGCCATATTCAGCTGCATCGGCAGCACTCATGAAGTAGTCGCGGTCGGTATCCTTCTCGATCTTCTCGATCGGCTGGCCCGTACGTTCGGACAGGATACGGTTCAGCTTCTCGCGTAGCTTGATGATGCGGCGGGCGCGGATTTCAATATCCGAAGCCTGACCCTGGGCACCGCCGAGCGGCTGGTGAATCATAATTTCGCTGTTCGGCAAGGCAAAGCGTTTGCCCTTGGCGCCAGCGTTCAGCAGGAAGGCTCCCATGGAAGCGGCCATCCCTACACAGATGGTGGATACATCCGGTTTAATGTACTGCATTGTATCAAATATAGCCATACCCGCTGTAATGGAGCCGCCAGGGCTGTTTACATACAGGTGAATATCCTTATCCGGATCCTCGGCAGCCAGGAAGAGCATTTGTGCGATGATGGAATTGGCTACCACGTCATTAACCTCCGTTCCAAGGAAAATGATGCGGTCCTTCAGCAGGCGGGAATAGATGTCATAAGCGCGCTCACCGCGGTTGCTCTGTTCTACTACCATAGGAATATAACTCACGTGGAAAACCTCCTTGAAATTGGTGCTTCGAATGTGTTCATTTTTTACTGTTACCGTATTAACCACATGATAAACAAATTCAAACAAAAAGTCAAAGAAAGTCAAACTTAGATTCAAAAAAAAGAGCCATCAAGCGGCTCTTTGGTTAAATATAATATAAGCATTGCTAAATTATGTACAAAAGTGAAAATAATGGCGCGCCCGCCAAGAATCGAACTTGGATCTCAGGCTTCGGAGGCCTACGTCATATCCATTGGACCACGGGCGCAACAGAAATTATTATAATACACTTATTGCATAAAAGCAACGTGTAAAACCCATCGTGCAAAAAAATAGTTTTTCCGGCTCCCAGGCAGATGATAGCTTCCCACCTGACAGTCAGGTGAGGGAGGTTTTCAGGTATGTGCTTAAGGGCGTGGTTACCTCTCACAGACCGGCAGATGTATAAGATGAAACGGGTCTGAGAATTATAGTCTCGGAACACTTGCACTCGGCGTCAGTTTTGGGTAGAATATGGGTGGGACTTAAAAAGTTAACCCGGGACATTTTGAGACCACGAACAAGGGAAAAGAGAAAGACGAAGTTGCAGGAGTGAAAGCATGCGTAATTTATTGGAAATCCAAAAGCAGCTTCTGCCTGATCTCATGGAAACCCTTAAGAGACGGTATACGATTCTACATCAGATCATGCTGTCCGATATTATTGGGCGCAGAACGCTTGCCGCCTCGCTTGATATGACCGAGCGGGTGCTGCGCGCCGAGACGGATCTTCTGAAATCGCAAGGGCTCATTGAGATCGAGAGCGTCGGCATGCGCATTAGCGAAGCCGGTCGCAGACTGCTTGACCTGCTGGAGCCGATCGCCAAGAGCCTCTTCGGCCTGGATGATCTGGAAGAGAAAATTCGTACTACGTACGGTCTCAGTAAAGTAGTTGTTGTACCTGGCGACTGCGAGACCTCGCTGTTCACCAAACGTGAACTGGGGCGTGCAGGTTCGAAGGCACTGCTCAGTGTACTGCGCAGTGACGACACGATTGCCGTCACCGGCGGCTCAACGCTGGCCGAAATGGCCGATCAGTTGACCCCGCCGCTATCCCTTTCCTATAAGAACGCCTGGGTAGTTCCGGCGCGTGGAGGACTGGGAGAGAGCATGGAGATCCAAGCCAACACCATTGCTTCGACCATGGCCAAACGGATTGGTGCCAATTACCGTCTGCTGCATGTGCCTGATCTGCTCAGCGGCGATGCCTATCAGTCGCTCGCACTGGACTCCAATATTGGAGAGATTGTGCAGATTATCCGCAGATCGCGTATTATTGTGCATGGAATTGGCGATGCCATTGAAATGACTCACCGCCGCAAGCTGGACCCCGGTACAATCTCAGAGATTCAGGACGAGGGTGCGGTAGCCGAATCGTTCGGATATTATTTCAATGAGAATGGCGAGGTGGTTCATACCATGCTGACCATGGGGCTGCGCCTGGAAGACATTATCCGTACAGAAGTCGTCATCGGTATTGCCGGCGGTAAACGCAAGGCTAAGGCCATTCATGCGATGCTGCGGTTCGGCCAAGAGGATATTCTCGTAACAGACGAGGCGGCTGCTGTCGAAATCGGCAAAGAAATCGACAAACAGTTGCAAGAGGTCCTATAGATTCCATTTTATGGGACGCGCGCAAAGGTATTATGCATTATACTTAACCTTGTTGTCTTGACGAGCCTCACGGCTTGTCTTGAATAAATAAAACGAAATCTAGGAGGAACTATTCAATGAGTGTAAAAGTTGGTATTAACGGTTTTGGACGTATTGGACGCCTTGCATTCCGCCGTATTCAAAATGTAGAAGGTATCGAAGTGGTAGCAATCAATGACTTGACTGATGCTAAGATGCTTGCTCATTTGCTTAAATATGATACAACTCAAGGTAAATTCCAAGGCGATGTTGAAGTTCACGACGGCTTCTTCAAAGTTAACGGTAAAGATGTTAAGGTTCTGGCGAACCGCAACCCTGAAGAACTTCCTTGGGGAGAGCTTGGCGTTGATATCGTTCTGGAATGCACAGGTTTCTTCACAACTAAAGAAGCAGCTGAAAAGCACCTTAAAGGCGGAGCTAAGAAAGTAGTTATTTCCGCTCCAGCTACAGGCGACATGAAGACTGTTGTTTACAACGTTAACGATGACATCCTTGACGGTAGCGAAACAGTAATCTCCGGCGCATCTTGCACAACGAACTGTCTGGCTCCTATGGCCAAAGTTCTGAACGACAAATTCGGTATCATCGAAGGCTTGATGACTACTATCCACGCTTACACAGGTGACCAGAATACACTTGATGCTCCACACGCTAAAGGCGACTTCAGACGTGCCCGCGCTGCTGCTGAGAACATCATCCCTAACACTACCGGTGCTGCAAAAGCAATCGGCCTGGTAATTCCAGAACTTAAAGGCAAACTTGACGGTGCAGCACAACGTGTGCCTGTAGCTACTGGTTCCCTGACTGAGCTGGTTACTGTTCTGGATAAGAGCGTAACTGTTGAAGAAATCAACGCAGCCATGAAAGAAGCTTCCGATCCGGAAACTTACGGCTACACTGAAGATGAAATCGTATCTTCCGACATCAAGGGTATGACTTTCGGTTCCCTGTTCGATGCTACACAAACTAAAGTTCTGACTGTTGGCGACAAACAACTGGTTAAGACCGTTGCTTGGTATGACAATGAAATGTCCTACACTGCACAGCTCGTTCGTACTCTAGAAAAATTCGCTAAACTTGCTCAATAATACCGATTTTATATAGGCAGTACAATAGAGCGGAAACAATGAAAGTCTGTTTCCGCTCTTTCTAAATGAAATGGATTCGTGAATGAACCAATTTTGGGTGTGGAGGAAATGTTAATCATGAACAAAAAAAGTGTCCGTGATGTAGAAGTAAAAGGCAAACGCGTATTCGTGCGTGTGGATTTCAACGTGCCAGTGGAAGACGGTAAGATCACTGATGATACCCGTATCCGCGAAACCCTTCCAACAATTAAATACCTGATTGAGAACGGTGCAAAGGTCATTCTGGCCAGCCATATGGGCCGTCCTAAAGGTGAATTCGTCGATTCCATGCGGTTGACTTCCGCAGCTGTACGTCTGTCCGAATTGCTCGGCAAACCGGTAGCCAAAGCTGATGAAGCGATTGGCGAAGCGGTAAAAGCACAAATCGCTGAACTGAACGAAGGCGACGTGCTTGTGCTTGAGAATGTCCGTTTCTATAAAGGTGAAGAAAAGAACGATCCTGAACTGGCTAAGCAGTTCGCTGAACTGGCTGACCTGTTCGTCAATGACGCATTCGGTGCGGCTCACCGTGCCCATGCTTCGACAGAAGGCATCGCTCACTTCCTGCCTGCAGTATCCGGCCTTCTAATGGAGAAGGAATTGTCCGTTCTGGGCAAAGCACTGTCCAATCCTGAACGTCCTTTCACTGCGATCATCGGCGGTTCCAAAGTTAAAGACAAAATTGACGTGATCGACAACCTGCTGACTCTGGCTGACAACGTATTGATTGGCGGCGGCCTTTCTTACACCTTCACCAAGGCACAAGGTTACGAAATCGGAAATTCTTTGGTAGACAACGACAAAATCGAAGCGGCGCTTGGATTTATCGAAAAAGCCAAAGCACTGGGCAAAAACTTTGTGCTTCCGGTTGACGTAGTTATCGCGGACAAGTTCGGCGCAGATGCCAACACCAAAATTGTAGATGTGACTGAAATTCCTGCTGGCTGGGAAGGTCTGGACATCGGTCCTAAAACCCGTGAAATTTATGCCGATATCATCAAAAGCTCCAAGCTGGTTGTTTGGAACGGACCTATGGGCGTATTTGAAATTGATATCTTCGCTGAAGGTACAATTGCTGTAGCTCAGGCTTGCGCAACTACCGAAGGCTACACAGTTATCGGCGGTGGTGATTCCGCAGCAGCAGCAGAGAAATTCCACCTCGCAGACCAAATGGATCATATCTCCACTGGCGGCGGCGCATCACTCGAGTTCATGGAAGGTAAGGCACTTCCAGGCGTAGAAGCACTGAACGACAAGTAAGACGTAGAAGGTAGAAGGAGGCAATCCATTACTATGAGTAGAACACCTATCATTGCCGGCAACTGGAAAATGTTCAAAACTGTTCCGGAAGCCGAAGGCTTCATCGCTGAAATCAAAGGCCAGGCGGAAGTTGAAGGCGTAGAGACTGTAATCTGCGCACCTTTCACTAACCTGCCTGCACTTGTTGCAGCGGTACAAGGCACCAGCATCAAAATTGGTGCTCAGAACCTTCACTTCGAAGATAACGGTGCTTACACAGGCGAGATCAGCGGTGTAATGCTGAAGGATCTCGGCGTGGAATACGTTATTATCGGCCACTCCGAACGCCGTGCATACTTCGGTGAAACGGACGAAATCGTCAACAAAAAAATGCATGCGGCATTCCGCCATGGCATTACTCCAATTGTCTGTGTAGGCGAAAAGCTCGAAGAGCGCGAAGCGGACCAGACTAAAGATGTATGCAAAGTGCAGACTGAAGCGGCATTTGCCGGCCTTAGCGCGGAACAGGCAGCAAGCGTAGTTATCGCTTATGAGCCTATCTGGGCTATTGGTACAGGTAAATCCTCTACTTCCCAGGATGCTAATGAAGTTATTGCTTACATCCGTACCCTTGTAAAAGGCTTGTACGATGAAGCAACTGCTGAAGCTGTCCGTATCCAATACGGCGGCAGCGTGAAGCCTGAGAATGTAACGGAGTACATGAGTCAAAGCGACATCGACGGCGCTCTAGTCGGCGGTGCCAGCCTGCAGCCTGCTTCCTTCGTTTCACTCGTTGAGGGGGCGAAATAAGAATGTCAGCACCAAAACCTGTAGCTCTAATCATCATGGACGGTTTCGGTTTGCGTAACACGGATGAAGGCAACGCAGTTGCCCAAGCCAACAAACCGAACTACGACCGTTACCTGAAACAATATCCGAACACTACACTTACCGCTTGCGGCGAAGCTGTAGGTCTGCCGGAAGGACAAATGGGTAACTCTGAAGTAGGGCACCTTAACATCGGCGCAGGCCGGATCGTATACCAGGATCTGACCCGCATCGATAAGTCTATCCGTGATGGCGAATTCTTCGAGAACGAAACGCTGGTTGCTGCGGTGAGAAGCGCCAAAACAACCGGCAAAAAGCTTCACCTCTATGCACTTGTATCCGATGGCGGCGTGCACAGTCACATTAAACACCTGTTCGCGATGCTCGATCTGGCCAAAAAAGAAGATTTGCATGAAGTTTATATTCATGCCTTCATGGATGGCCGCGACGTACCACCCGACAGTGGACAGAAGTTCATTCAGGAACTGGTAGCCAAGATCGAAGAGGTTGGCGTAGGTACGATTGCTACGGTATCCGGACGTTATTATGCCATGGACCGTGACAAACGCTGGGAACGTGTAGAGAAAGCTTATCGTGCAATGGTGTATGGCGAAGGCCCTAAATATACCGATGCACTTCAGGCAATCACTGGATCTTACCAGAATTCTGTGTATGATGAATTTGTAGAGCCAAGTGTGATTGTAGATAGCCTGGGCAACCCGGTTGCGACAGTGGAGAGCGGCGATTCTGTCATTTTCCTTAACTTCCGTCCTGACCGTGCCATTCAGCTGTCGCAAGTATTCACGAACTCTGACTTCCGCGGTTTCGACCGTGGCCCTAAGTTCCCTGAAGGTCTGCACTTCGTATGTCTGACAACCTTCAGCGAGACGGTTCAAGGCTTCGTGGCTTACTCCCCGAAGAACCTGGACAACACACTCGGTGAAGTGCTGGTTCAGCAGAACAAGAAGCAGCTGCGTATCGCGGAAACTGAGAAGTATCCGCATGTTACCTTCTTCTTCAGCGGCGGACGTGATGAGGAGCTTCCCGGCGAAACACGCATCCTGATCAACTCTCCGAAAGTGGCAACCTATGATCTGCAGCCTGAGATGAGCGCATACGAAGTGGCGGCGGCCTGCGTAGCGGAGATCGAAGCAGACAGACAAGATGCCATTATCCTGAACTTTGCTAACCCTGATATGGTTGGACACTCCGGCATGCTGGAGCCTACTATTAAGGCAGTTGAAGTAACGGACGAATGCGTAGGTAAAGTTGTGGATGCAGTAGTTGCCAAAGGCGGCGTTGCAATCATCATTGCCGATCACGGCAATGCGGATATGGTATTCGATGAGAACGGCCGTCCGTTCACAGCCCATACTACCAACCCTGTTCCTTTCATCGTTACGACTGAAGATGTAGTACTGCGCGAATCCGGTATTCTCGCAGATGTAGCACCGACAATCTTAGATCTGATGGGACTTCCGCAGCCTGCGGAAATGACCGGACAATCCATGATTGCCAGCCGCAAATAAGCAAGACCTCAAGTTTCATTGTTACACTAAACCTAAAGTTAAAAGGAGATTAAACTTACATGACTATTATTTCTGATGTGTATGCTCGCGAAGTCCTTGACTCCCGCGGTAACCCGACTGTAGAGGTTGACGTTTATCTTGAATCCGGTGCTAAAGGCCGCGCTATCGTTCCTTCCGGCGCTTCCACTGGTGCTCATGAAGCTGTAGAGCTTCGTGACGGCGACAAATCCCGTTACATGGGCAAAGGCGTTCTGAAAGCTGTTGAGAACGTAAATGAAATTATCGCTCCTGAAGTAATCGGTATGGACGCTCTTGACCAAGTGGGCATCGACAAATTGATGATCACTTTGGACGGAACTCATAACAAAGGCAAGCTGGGCGCTAACGCGATCCTGGCAGTATCCATGGCCGTAGCTCGTGCAGCTGCAGCAGCTCTGGATATTCCTTTGTACGTATACCTGGGCGGATTCAACGCTAAAACTCTTCCAGTACCAATGATGAACATCATCAACGGTGGTGAGCATGCCGACAACAACATCGACGTTCAAGAGTTCATGGTTCTTCCTGTAGGCGCTACAAGCTTCAAAGAAGCTCTTCGTACAGGTGCAGAAATCTTCCACAACCTGAAATCCGTACTGCAATCCAAAGGATTGAACACAGCTGTAGGTGACGAAGGCGGATTCGCACCGAACCTTGGTTCGAATGAAGAAGCCATCACTACCATCATCGAAGCGATCGAAAAAGCCGGTTACAAACCAGGCGTTGACGTATTCCTCGGTATGGACGTTGCTTCCACTGAGTTCTACAAAGACGGTAAATACACACTTGCAGGCGAAGGTAAATCTTACACTTCCGCTGAGTATGTTGACCTTCTTGCATCATGGGTTGAGAAGTACCCAATCATCACCATCGAAGACGGTATGTCCGAAGACGACTGGGATGGCTGGAAATTGCTTACTGAAAAATTGGGCGACAAAGTCCAATTGGTTGGTGACGACTTGTTCGTTACTAACACTGAGCGCCTTGCTACAGGTATTGAAAAAGGTATCGGTAACTCCATCCTGGTTAAGGTTAACCAGATTGGTACCCTGACAGAAACTTTCGATGCTATCGAAATGGCTAAACGTGCTGGTTACACAGCAGTTATCTCCCACCGTTCCGGTGAATCCGAAGACAGCACAATCGCAGACATCGCTGTTGCGACTAACGCTGGCCAGATCAAAACGGGTGCTCCTTCCCGTACAGACCGCGTTGCTAAATACAACCAGTTGCTTCGCATCGAAGATGAACTGGGCGAATTGGCTCAATACAACGGCCTGAAATCCTTCTACAACCTCAAAAGATAATATCTTTTGACCCTATATTTAAAGGGCCTGCCGAACTTTGGCAGGTCCTTTTTTGGATTATAGATCCGAAAGTGCAATGCGATCTAGCGAGGTTGCCTCGGATGCTTCTAGTGGGTTATTCTATAATTGTAGATAACTGGAAGGAGTGTGGGCATGAACGCTATTGTTGCGGGTATAGGTGTGGGGATATTTTTAATTATTCTCAGCTGGGTGCTGTCGCGGACCGGGCGCATGCGGAGCAGAGCTGTTTTTTATCCGGGAATCACTGGTTTACTGGGCAGTATGATATTGCTGGTTCTAAGTTTCACTGTAATCGGAGGCTGGGAGGGGATCGGGTATGCCTTCTTCTCTGTACCTATATTACTAATCTCTGGTCTGCTGCTGCTTCTACTTGTCTCTTATAGGAGACAATCCTGAATAATGTAATAGCCGGATTAGTAGAATGAGGTTTGTGTGGTTGTATTCAATCTATGGCTATGATACAATAAAAATACTGTTTATGAAATCGTGAGGTCTAATTTAGCATAGATAGTGATGCTTGGACGTAGGAGGTGGAAGTGAATGGATATCTTTTTGAAAGTGGTGCTTCTGATTTTTGCCGTAGGTCTGATTGCGGTCGTTCTTCTGCAAAAAGGGAAAAGCGCGGGTCTTTCCGGTGCCATCTCCGGCGGTGCTGAGCATCTCTTCGGTAAAACAAAAGCACGCGGTATGGAGCTTGTGTTGCAGCGTGTAACAGTTGGATTGGCTGCAGGATTCTTCATCATGTCAATCGTTGTGGCCATTGTTATTGATTAGTTTGCCTACAGTAAGCCTTCGCTCTGTTCTGAATGGAATAGGCGGGGGCTTTTTTGTATGCAGATTTGAGTGTTTGCACATCATAACAGGGATGCCCGGGATTGATTTCGTGTATACTAGGGTATGAAGTATATAAAGGTAAATTTTACTTGGATTTATTAGATGTGGGATAGGACAAGACATACATATATGCCAGCGGCATGAATGCTGCGGAGGGCCGAGGTGACGAAGATGATAACACAAGAAATTCTACTTGATTTCATGCGGGAGGCCGCTTATAAACCACTGACTTATGAAGAACTGGTGAGCCATTTCGCAATTGAGGATAGCGAGGCATTCAAAGCTTTTGAGAGCCTGCTGATTGAGCTGGAAAAGGACGGCCGGATTATTCTGACCCGGGGTAGCCGTTATGGCGTGCCGGAACGGATGGATCTGCTGCGCGGACGGCTGCAAGCCCATGCGAAGGGTTTTGCTTTTCTGATACCTGATGACCGTGATCATCCCGATGTATACATCCATGCCAATGATCTGAAGGGTGCAATGAACGGTGACATCGTATTGATCCGCATTACCTCGAAGAGCCCGTCTGGCGGGCGTATGGAAGGCGAAGTAGAGCGGATTCTGATCAGAGGCGTGTCGCAGACGGTTGGCGTATTCCAGAGCCTGGAGACGTATGGCTTCGTGCTGCCTGATGATAAGCGGATTAACCGGGATATCTTCATTCCGAAGCAGTCCTTCAAGGGAGCGGTTGACGGGGAAAAGGTTGTTGTCCGCATTGTGAACTATCCGGAAGGCCGTGCTGCGGCTGAAGGTGAAATTATCGAGATCCTCGGTCATAAGGATGACCCGGGCGTGGATATTCTGTCGGTTATCCGCAAGCATCAGCTGCCGGAGGCTTTTCCGGCTGAGGTGATGACGGAAGCGGAGCAGGCACCCGATTCCATTACCGACGAGGAGATTATCCAGCAAGGCCGCCGCGATCTGCGCGGACTGAACATTGTGACCATTGACGGCGCGGATGCCAAGGACCTGGATGATGCGGTGAACGTTGAGCGTCTGGAGAACGGGCATTATAAGCTGGGCGTTCATATCGCCGATGTAGGCTATTATGTGCGCGAAGGCTCCGAGCTGGATAAAGAAGCTTATGACCGCGGCTGCAGCGTGTATCTGGTTGACCGGGTCATTCCCATGCTGCCGCACCGGCTGTCGAATGGGATCTGTAGCTTGAACCCGCAGGTAGACCGGCTGACGATGTCCTGTGAAATGGAATTCGACGAGCACATGAAGGTTGTGAAGCATGATGTGTTCACGAGTGTGATCCGTACCAAGGAGAGAATGACATACTCCGATGTACGCAAAATTGTTGAAGATGAAGATCCTGAGCTGCTGGAGCGCTACGCTCCGCTGATCGGTGATTTCCGCCTGATGAAGGAAATTGCGATGAAGCTGCGCGATGCCCGGATGCGGCGCGGAGCTGTTGACTTCGACTTTGAAGAAAGCAAAATCATCGTGGATGAAGCAGGTAAGGCTATCGATATCGTGAAGCGTGAGCGTTCCGTGGCGGAGCAGATTATTGAGGAATTCATGCTCGCGGCTAATGAGACTGTAGCGGAGCACTTCCACTGGCTGAAGGTGCCGTTCCTGTACCGGATTCATGAAGATCCGGACCCCGAGAAGCTGCAGAATTTCATGGCCTTCGCCGCTAACTTCGGCTACCACGTCAAGGGTCGCGGCAATTCCGTTCATCCGCGTGCGCTGCAGGATCTGCTGGAGCAGATTCAAGGCACCAAAGAGCAGACGGTGATCAGCACGATGATGCTGCGCTCCATGAAGCAGGCGAAATATGATGCCGAGAGTACAGGCCACTTCGGACTGGCGGCAGAATTCTATTCCCACTTCACCTCACCGATCCGCCGTTATCCCGACCTTGTCATTCACCGCGTCATGCGTGAGGTGCTTGAGAATGGCGGAGCTCTGACCGAGAAACGTCATGAGTATCTGGCTTCGCGGATGCCGGATATCGCCCAGCAGTCCTCCGAACGCGAGCGTGTAGCGGTAGAGGCTGAACGTGACACTGAGCAGCTGAAGAAAGCGGAGTTCATGCAGGATAAGGTAGGCGAAGAATTCGATGCAATGATCAGCAGCGTGACCAGCTTCGGAATGTTCATCGAGCTGGATAACACCGTGGAAGGTCTGATCCGCCTTAGTGCACTGAGCGATGATTATTACCACTTCGATGAAGCGCACATGGCCCTTATCGGTGAGCGTACCTCCAAAGTGTTCCGCATCGGTGACGAGGTGAAGATCCGTGTGGCCAAGGTCAACATGGACGATCATACGATCGACTTCGAACTGGTTGATATGAAGCCACGCGCGGCTGGCGACCACCGGAACTACGGCGGACGCGGCGGCAAGGGCGGACGCCCTGGTGCCGGTGGCGCCAGCAAGCCGTTCGCAGGTAAGGCCGGCGGTGCGGGCAAGGGCCGTAAAGGCAAGCCAGGCAGCGCAGCTACCGGTGCGGGTAAAGGCGGCGCTGGGAAGGGCAAGAACGGCGGTGCAGCTGCCGGTGCGGCTGGATTCGGCGCCAAAGGTAAAGGCAAGAGCGGCAGCGCTGGCGCCGGTGTCTTTGGCGGGGCAGTTAAGGGCGGCGCCGCTGAGGCTGGCGCTGGTGAAGAGCCGCGCGCAGGCGTAGCGCCGGCTGAAGATGGCGGCGCAGCAGGCGGCGGCCGTAAGCGCGGCCGCGGGCCGGAAGCGGCAGCGCGGCGTGCACTTGCCGCCTCCGCAGCGGGCGGCGCTGCGAAGGCGGACCGCCGGGGCGAAGCCGGCGGTTCGGGTGCTCCGCGCGAGCGTGAGCGCGGCAGAGGCCGCGGCGGAGACGGCGGAGGCAGTGCCGGGGGACGCGGCATTGCCTTCGGCTTCGGCTCCGGCAAGGGCGGCTACGGCGCGCCAAGCGGGGGCGGAGCCGAGCAGGCGGGCGGTGAGCTGCGCGGCGTGGACGCGAGCACACGGTTCCGCAGCCGCGAGGACCTCGGCAGCGGCTTCGGAAGCGAAGGCAACGGCGCAGCGCCGGAGGGCAAGAGCCGCCGCAAGAAGAAGAAAGGCGGCGTCTTCATCGGCACTTCTGTGACTCCAGGCAACGTGGAGACCACTAATCCGGCACCGGCAGGCGCTGGCGACAAGAGCGGTAATCCGGAGGGCGGCGGCCGCAGAAAGCGGAAGAAGAAACCTCAGGCCTAGGCTGAATTAATAGAGGGCACTGTTCCTTTAGGGGGACAGTGCTTTTTTAGAATATAAGGGGACTTCTATTTCACCTGAAACGCAGTACTTCCTGACACCCATATGTCAAAATGATTGCTGCGGGATAGGGTGATCCTTCCTTGCGCTGCCTGCTTGGCTTTTGATACAATATAGACCTGGTGTCCATTCATAAGAGGCCGGGAATTCGATTCAAGGAGTGACTTTCATGGGTAAAAAAGCAGACGGGAAAGTGCTTGCCCAGAACAAAAAAGCTTCCCATGATTATTTTATTGAGGATACGTATGAAGCGGGTTTGGTTCTGACGGGTACAGAGATCAAATCGCTGCGTAACGGCCGCGCTAATATCGGGGACGCTTTTGCTACCATCCGTAATGGTGAGATTCATATTCACAATATGCATATCAGCCCTTTCGAACAAGGGAACCGTGCCAATCCTACCGATCCGACACGTACACGCAAGTTGCTTATGCACAAGGAACAGATTCACAAGCTGCTTGGTTCCTCGAAGCGGGATGGCTTCACGATTGTGCCGCTGAAGATTTATGTGCGCAATGGCTATGCCAAGCTGCTGATCGGCCTTGGTAAAGGTAAGAAGGAATACGACAAGCGCGATTCCGCCGCGAAGCGTGATGCTCAGCGTGATATCCAGCGTGTGCTGCGCGATAAGCAGAAGATCGCCCGCTAGACTGGTAACCACCTGGCGCCCAATTGTTCCAGATTCGACCTTCAATTCCTTTAACCTACGTGTTAAAGTGTTGATAAATGTGCTATACTGTGTAAGTAAACTTATTGCTTCTGAACAGCCATCTTGATCAAGATAGCTGTGAACCGGATCAGCATTTATGCTTGTCATTGATCCGTTAATCCGAAGCGCCCTTTCTAATGAGGGGCCGTTCTTGGATTCGACGGGGATAGTTCGAGCATGAGTAGCGAGTAGTGGGGACGCGTCCGCTTCATCAACGCTAAAGCCTATTAAACGGCAAACAACAAAACAACTACGCTTTCGCAGCCTAAGAAACTGTGCGCGTGCTTCTACCCTGCATCGCCCATGTGACAGGGATAGGGGCTAACAAGTAGTGGGATACGCTGTCTCATCTCCGCCTGCGGTGAGCTGAAGAAGACAATCAGGCTGACCCAACGTATAGCCGGTTACGGGGCGATACTCGGGTGACATCAAAACTGTAACTACACTCGTAGAAGCTTATGTGCCGTTATCTTCGGACAGGGGTTCGACTCCCCTCGGCTCCATATGGAGTATCAGTGAAAGACACCTTTAGGGGTGTCTTTTTTCATTTTTAGTTATTTACTTCAAAGCTCAGTTTCCTTGAAAGATGATATAATAATAATGAATGGAGATGATGCCGATGGATTTGCTTGACCCGCGTGTGGATTTCGTATTCAAACGGATATTTGGCAGCGAAAACAATAAGGATGTGCTGCTGGCGTTTCTCAACCGCATTTTCACCGAAGCTGGTGAGCCGCCGCTGACTGAGATCATTCTGATGAATCCTTATACGGATAAAGACGATCCACTCGACAAACAATCCATTTTTGATGTTTACGCCAAGACCTCTGAAGGTAAACTGATTGATATAGAGATGCAACTGTTTAATAAGTACGACATAGAGAAAAGAACGCTTTTTTATTGGAGCAAACGGTATGCAAGTCAACTCAGTGAGGGCGAGAAGTATCCAGAGCTTGAGAAATGCGTAACGATTAACATTCTAAACTATGCGTTCTTGAAGAATGAGCAATATCATAACGTATTTCATCTGCGGGAAGACCGGACAGGGATATCCTTGATTGACGACATAGAGGTTCATTTCTTGGAATTGCCGAAGCTGGATGATCGTAGTATTCCGTCTGAAGGCGGACTGATCAATTGGTTACTGTTTCTGAAAGGTGCCGATACATCACAATGGGAGGTGCTGAAGATGAATGAGCCAGGATTGGAGAAGGCAATGGATACCCTGCAATATTTGAGTCAGGATTCCGAGGCCAGACGGTTGTATGAGGCTAGACAGAAGTATTTGCATGATGAAGCGTCCATGGTTGAAGGGGCAAAGTCTGCTGGGATTATCGAGGGTAAGCTTCAAGTGGCTCGCAACTTGCTGGCAATGGGGATGGATTATGCAGCTGTAGCGAAGGCGACAGGGCTTAGAGAAGATGAAATCAAGTCTATCAAGCTTTAATACGTTGCCTGTTTAGTGATAGAAGTTTCATCAACGCTAAAGCCTATTAAACGGCAAACAACAAAACAACTACGCTTTCGCAGCCTAAGAAACTGTGCGCGTGCTTCTACCCTGCATCGCCCATGCATCGCCCATGTGACAGGGATAGGGGCTAACAAGTAGTGGGATATGCTGTCTCATCTTCGCCTGCGGTGAGCTGAAGAAGACAATCAGGCTGACCCGAAGGGGACCCGGTTACGGGGGGCTTCTAGGGTGAGATCAAAACTGTAACTACACTCGTAGAAGCTTATGTGCCGTTATCTTCGGACAGGGGGGCGGGCTCCCCTCGGCTCCATATGGAGTATCAGTGAAAGACACCTTTAGGGGTGTCTTTTTTCATTTATAATGATTGTTTTATGCTGATAATAGAAGGCTACTAGGTTAACGGAGCAGGGGATCAATGCTTTGAGAAAGAAAAAACGCAGGAGCATCCTATGAGCGAATGCTCCCGTTTGATCTTTTGTAGATGTCTTGTGATTCGGTTATTAATTTTCCTATTGACAGGAGCTTAAACTGACGTTCTTTGTTGGGATATAAACAACTAGTTAAGCATGCCCACTCTATTTTGAAGCACTTTCCTACAACTCCGCCCCCCGATACCCCATCCTCCGATATCCCTTCACTCGTTTCTTGAACATCGCCATTAACATTGGAACCTGAAGGTCAATATAATCATATATTTTCACTTCTTCTTTATTCGCATGACTCCGGTGCAGGCGGCCAGCATATTGCTGTAAGGTGCCTGTCCAGGAGATGGGATGGACTAGGAACAAGGTGTCCAGTCTGGCGTCATCGAAGCCTTCACCGATTAGCTTACCCGTAGCGATAACTACACGCTCCTGATCGTCTGGAATAGAAGCAATTTGGGCGCGTAGAGCTTCTCTTTGCTTTTTCCCCATTCCGCCCCTAAGCACAATTACGTTTTTGGCAAACGCGTGTAATCTCTCTGCAAAATATTCAGCATGAGCGGTCCGTTCAACCAGAAGCAGTGGAGAGCGTCCTTCATCCAAGCAGGTTAACAAATCGTCAAAAATAAGCGTGTTACGCTCCTCATTGTCTACAAGCTGCTGATAGATGTCCTGAATTCCGGCAACCTGTTCCCCTGACTTGATCTGAAAGTGAGTATAGCGGGGGACCACCCTTAATGAAAATCCTCTAGAGCTGCTTAGGCTTTTGGTATTTGTCCTCGATATTGTCCATTGATTGGTCCTCGCGTTTTATTTATATTATACCTTGTAAGTTGCTGAGTAATAATATTGGGGACTATAACCGGATTAAGGAGATCATAGTAATGCTGAAATTAAGTAACTCAACCATTAAAAAGCATTTAAAGAATCTAACGAGGGAAGAGCTTGAGGCTGAAATCTTGAATATGACCAAGATATATCCGATCATTCAGGAGCACTATTTTTCAATACTATTTCCTGATAGTGAGGAAGTCTTAGACAAGTACAAGAAAATTATTGAGAAGGAATTCGTCCACAAGGGAGAGATTCTGCGATACCAGATTATGAAGCAAGCAATAAAAGACTTTAGTAATGTCTCAACAAATAAGGGGCAAATTGCAGAGCTAATGATTTTTACAGTGGAATGTGGAGTAGACTTTACGCTTTCATATGGAGACATAGATGATGAAAAATTCTATCGTACTATTTCAAGTATATTTGAACAGGCTTTAAAGTATATTGTGGACAATCAATTAGAAGAAGAGTTTGTAGATCTATGCAACGAACTGACGCGAAGCAGTCAGAGCATTGGCTGGGGGTTCGGAGATGGGATGATGGAGTTGTATAGCGATTATTTAGGATACCTGGAAGAAGAAGACCTTGAATAGCGTATACGGACGAATTATTTAACCGTAAGGATTGTGTTATAATATTATAAAATAAATTCGGAATCCGAGCGAGGTGTTATCCTAATGCTGCCCCAAAGAGAAGAATTGCAACGGTTATTGAAAAAGGCCAATCAGCATGCAGTAGCAGAGGCCAAAAAGGCTGGAGCCTCCATTTATTATATAAAAGATGGCAAACGGATACGTGAAGATGCCACTGGGCAAAAATTCGAGATTACTTACGATGTAGCCGGAAATCGCACTGAGCTTGTTAGTCATGACTGATTGGGAGTCTGTAATGACGGTTTTTGCTGGCACTAATGGAGCCGGGAAAAGCACAATCAGTTTTCAAATGAGGGATTATGTTGGAACCATTATTGATCCTGACCAGATCGCCAAAAGGATTAAGCCGGAGGATCCCAGAAGTGTCGACCTGTCTGCCGGACGAGAAGCTGTAAAGCAAATAAGGAAATCAATCAGGCGGAAGGAAAATTTTGCTATAGAAACTACTCTGTCGGGGAGTTTTGTTTTACGTCATATGAAGGCAGCTAAGGAACAAGGTTATAAAGTCGTCATGTATTATATTGGTTTGCAGGATGTGCAAATGCATATTGATCGGGTAGCTTCAAGAGTGGAGCAGGGAGGGCACTGGATTGCGGAAGAAGATATCCGGTGGAGATATGGCCAATCTTTAAGTAACCTGATGCCTGCCATGGAGATTTCAGATGAAGTCACCATTATCGACAACACCAGTGAACCTGAAGTTGTGGCGGAAATTAAACGTTCACACATTAGCTTTTGCCGAGATGAGATTCCTGTGTGGGCCAGGGGAGCTTTGGAATTGTACTTGTAATTCCAGCAGTAACCCCCGCCGAATTGTGGCTCTGCACGTCCACGCCTCAGTTTCTAAAATCCCTTTCCCACCAAGGGGTTAAGGCCCTTTTTGGGAAAGGAGTTCTACACGGATTAATAGAAGAAAGATATAGTCATTCATAAAATGAACCCGTAATCTTAAACCATAAGGTTTGAAGATACGGGTTCATTTAATTTATATAGCTTACCCAGTATTCTTTTCTGGATAGCACCATTTACAGCCATTATATCCTTGAGCAAAGTAAAACGGGGCATTGTCTGTATCGATTCTATGTTGGGGTTTGATTTCATTAATTCTGCAGCGTGACTCTACTTTAGCGGTTTTGTGAACTTCCTTTGTATTGGTATTTACTATATAAGTCGCCATAGTACACCTCCCTTCAAATGTATTTTACTGTGCTAAAGCCAATAAAACAAGAACATTTGTTCTTTTTTATTTGTTGCCTTGTTATATATAATAACTCAACTTTCGCACCTAGAA
>NZ_WHOB01000094.1 GCF_013141775.1 Paenibacillus phytohabitans | reverse complement strand
AGTGGGCCCAAAGGAGGAAATGAGGGGCAAAAGTGCCCTTGATTCCGTCAGTTGTGGCCCAAAGGAGGAAATGAGGGGCAAAAGTGCCCTTGATTTCTCCATTTGCGAGCCAAAGGGGGAAATGAGGGGCAAAAGTGCCCTTGATTCCGTCAGTTGCGAGCCCAAGGAGGAAATGAGGGGCAAAAGTGCCCTTGGTTTCACCAGTTACGCACCCAAGGAGGAAATGTCTATCCCTGTTTCTATCCCTATGTCTATCCCTATCCCTAAGTCGTAGCGCCCTCCTCCAGCTCCACGGGCAGGATGTAGGCTGACTCGACATGCTCACCCTGCACCTGCCGCAGGATTAGATCGACGGCCAGCTTGCCCATCGCCTCCATCGGCTGGCGGATAGAGCTGATGGCCGGATACAGCAGGCTGCGGAGGGCGATGCCGTCATAGCCGATAATCCGCACATCTTCGGGGACGCGCCGCCCTCTGATCTGGCAGGCCTTCAGGGCACAGGCGGCTATGATGTCACTGCCGGCGAAGATGCCGTCCACCTCAGGGTGCTCGCGGAACAGCTGGGCCAGCAGCAGCTCATAGGCTTCGAAGTCGAAGCTGTTGTTGTCCGTATGCAGCGAAACGTACTGGGCGCCGTGCTGCTTCGCAGTTTCTTCAAAGGCGACGCAGCGCAGATGCGATAAGATATTCAGCTTGGGATGCCCGCCGATATGGGCCAGGCGGCGGCAGCCTTTTTGAATCAGCAGGGTCGTGGCCAGCCGTCCTCCCGCGTAATTATCCGAGCATACATAAGGAATATCCGGCGAAATCTGCCGGTCAAAGGTAACCAGAGGCAGGTTCATCTGCCGGTAATCCTCTACTTCAAGCGTATGGCTGCCCATAATAATACCGTCCACCCGGCTTGCGCGCAGCATGTTGATATACTCCTGCTCCTTCTGCTTGTCCTGCCACGAGTTGCACAGCAGCAGCTTGTAGCCTTCCCGGTAGGCATGTTCTTCAATATGACTGGTCAATTCCCCGAAAAAGGGCAGGGAAACATGCGGAATAATCAGTCCGATGATGTTTGATTTCGAGCGGCTGAGGGAGCGGGCCAGTTCATTCGGGCGGTAATTGAGCTCGTCCATCGCCTGATGCACCTTCTGCTTCAATTCTTCACTTAAGTAACCCCTGTTGTTCAGCACCCGGGATACGGTGGTTGCCGATACGCCAGCCTTCAGCGCAACGTCTTTGATGGTCGGCATGGCCTGGCCTCCTGTCTAAGCAGTCAACTGCAAATTCATTCTAACGTGAGCGCTGTTCTCTGTCCACAAAGGCCGCCGCTCCGCTCTATTTGTTGTTTATTAAAATATCGTTTCCCCCTATAATTATAAGAAAGCGGCAAATTTAAAAGATAAGAATTCATTTGCTTTATGCAATAAATTATCCTTATCTTTTACGCTGATACCGGCCGGTGCAGAATGGGGTGCTTTTTTCGCTCAAAAGAGGGATGGGAAGTGGGTTTAACGAATTAGTATTTAGTATAATGTCGAAATTCCTCGTTTTATAATCGAAATCTGACTTTGAGATAGATGAACGGGAGTGTGCGAATGGGTGTAGATAAAATTCATCTCAGGTTGTTAAAAAGCTTGCTCTTGCCGCTGTTTATCTTACTGTGTACGACAGAAGGCACACACGCCTACGCCGAAGAACTTCCCGCTCAGAATGTGCTGGTGCTGCATTCCTATCAGAAAGGTTTTGCCTGGAGTGATGAACAGAGTGCCGGCATTGAAGAACGCCTCAAGAGCGCAGCTGCTCTGCCTGTAATCTATACCGAGTACATGGATTGGAAACGGTATCCCAATCAGGAGAACCTCGAACACTTCTACGAAACGATCAAATTCAAGTATCAGAATATCCGTATTGATGCGGTTCTCACCACAGATGATGCAGCCCTGAGCTTTGCCATGAAATACCGAGGGGAGATTCTGGATAATGCCCCGATCATCTTCAGCGGCGTCAATGAGCTGGGCGTGGCCGGCATCCCGGACACTCACAACATCACAGGTGTTATCGAGAAGATTGATCCTACGCGAACGATCCAAATGGCGCTGGAGATCAACCCTTCCGTGAAGAAGGTTTATGTTGTTTTTGATAATTCGGAGAGTGGATTGTCGACCGGCAAAATGGTCATGGATCAGATTGACGCGCTGAACCTGGGGCTGGAGATCTTTCCTATGAACCGCTTTTCTATTGAACAAATTAAAGCAACGGCATCCGCCCTGTCTCCGGACAGTATCGTGCTGATGACTACATACTATAGTGACTCTACCGGAAGGATTGTTGAGTTTGACAGGTTCTCAAGTGAACTGGGCAAGAGCAGCAGTGTGCCGGTGTACCATATTTATGATTTTGGACTAAACCACGGCGCCTTTGGCGGCAGTCTGATCAGCGGCAGAATTCAGGGCCAGACCTCAGCGGAGCTGGCGCTGCGCATCCTGCAGGGGGAGAGTGCGGATAATATTCCCGTTGTGACTGACAGCAATGTCCGCAATGTATTTGACTACAACGAGCTTCAGCATTTCAGCGTACCGCTGGACAAGCTGCCGGAGGGGAGCGAAATCATTAACAAGCCGTTCTCCTTCTATCAGACCTACAAAGTGCTGGTACTGAGCATTATTGCCGCTTTTGCCGTGCTGCTGACCTTTATCTTTGTATTATTATTCTATGTGCAGCTGGTGAAACGGATCAGAAGCAATCTGGAAAAAAGCAATGAACGCTTCAGCCTGGCCACCTATGGCGCAGACGCAGTAATCTGGGATGTGGACATGTCCACGATGATCTATTACTTCTCGGACAGCTGGTACGAGCTGCTGGGGTATGAACGGGATGAGGTCAATGAGACCCGCGGCGGCTGGAGAGACCTCCTGCATCCTGAGGATGCCGAGCAGGAGGACCGGCTGCGGACCCAGCATCTGGAGGGTCGTTCTTCGTATTACTACGCTGAATACCGGATGCGCAGCAAGTCGGGGGAATACAAGTGGTTCCAGGCCCGGGGCAAGGTGCTGCGTAATGCAGACGGCGGATATATCCGGTTTGCCGGGTCGATGGTCGATGTCACCGACCGCAAAGGGTATGAGAGCAAGCTGCAGATGAGCTATCAGGAGCTGGAGTCTACTTATGAGGAACTGACAGCACTGCAGGATGAGCTGCTGGAGCAGTATAACAAGGTGGTGGAGAATCAGGCGCTGCTGCAGACCAGTGAAGAGAAGTACCGCCTGCTGGCCTATAATGATGTACTGAGCGGCCTGCCGAACCGGCTGTCGCTGTCCGAAGAGCTGAAGAAATTTATTCAGGAGCACTCTGGCGGCCATGCAGCGCTGTTCTTCCTGGACATTGATAATTTCAAGTATATCAATGATTCGATGGGCCATACCTTCGGCGATGAGCTGCTGGTGAAGGTCGGCGAACGGCTGCTGGAGCTGTCCGACGGGCGCAGTAAGCATTTCCGCTTCGGCGGTGATGAGTTTGTGATTCTTTTCAAGGATGTAGACGGGTATAGTGAAGTGATCCGCTATGCGGACTCGTTGGTTCAGGGCTTCAAGGAGCCGTTCCAGCTGAGTGCCAGTGTTGTACATATCTCGGCCAGTATCGGGATTGCCCAATATCCGGAGAATGGCGTGAACGCGGAGGAACTGCTGAAGAATGCCGACATTGCCATGTATAAAGCGAAGGAAGCGGGCAAAGGCATTTATGTGATCTACGGGCGTGAGATGCAGCAGCATTTTGATGAGCGGATGATTATTGAGATGCATCTAAGAAACGCCATCTCCAATAATGAGCTCTCGCTGCATTATCAGCCGCTGGTGGATATCGGTTCGAACGAGATTTGGGGCTTCGAGGCCTTGATCCGCTGGAACAATCCCGTGCTGGGCTTCGTATCGCCGTTGTCCTTCATTAAGATTGCCGAGGATTGCCGGCTGATTGTGCCTATCGGGGAATGGGTGCTGCGCACCGCCTGTCAGTTCATCAAGGATCTGCAGAGCCAGGGGTATGCGGGCTACCATATCTCGGTTAACATCTCGGTCATTCAGCTGATGCTGGATGATTTCACGAACATGGTGCTTACGGTGCTGCGGGATACCGGACTTGCCCCGGAATATCTGGAGCTGGAGATTACAGAGTCGATCTTCATGGAATCCTTCGAGGCCATCAGCTCCAAGCTGGAAGCGCTCAAGGAAAAGGGGATCGGCATCGCGCTGGACGACTTCGGTACGGGCTATTCTTCACTGAGCTATCTGAAGCAGCTGCCGATTACCACACTGAAGATTGATAAGTCCTTCATTGACAGTATCGATACCCCGAACAACATGTCGCTGGCCAGCTCCATTGTGACCATCGGCCACGATATGGGCCTGAATGTTACCGCAGAAGGGGTGGAGACCCCGGAGCAGCTGGCTTTTCTGGAGCGGACGAGCTGTGACAAGATTCAGGGCTATTATATCAGCAGGCCTATCCCGGAAAAAGAGGTTGCGGGCTGGGTTGCCGGACGGCGTGCGGGCTGAAGCAATAAGTATACGGAATGTACTCCGTTGATAGTCTGGGTATGTAATATAACAACAAAAAGGAAACCTCCTTTTAGCAAGGGGGGCTTCCTTTTTGTTTTTTCTTTTTTCGCAAAAGTGGGGTAGGGGGCTATCCGGTCTCCTTAATCCTCTACTTCAGCAGCTTCCGCGCCAGCTTGACCTTGTTGCCGTATGGCGGATAGACAATCCCGAAATCCAGTCTCGTGCTTCGCTTAACAATGCTCTTGCGGTGGGAGAAAAGCTCAAAGCTATGCTTGCCGTGATAGCCGCCTATCCCGGAATTCCCCACACCGCCGAACGGCAGATGAGTGCTGGCTACATGGGAGATTGTATCATTCACACAACCTCCCCCGAAGGAAACGCTGCCCATCACCTGTTCCTCGACCTGCTTATCCTCAGTGAACAGATAGAGGGCGAGCGGCTTGGGGTGATCGTTGATACTCCGGATAGCTTCGCTAATCTGGCTGTATTCCATAATCGGCAGCACAGGTCCGAAGATTTCATCCTCCATCGAGGCATCGCTCCAGGAAGCCGGGTAGATCAGGGACGGCTCGATGTAGAGATCCTCCGGCACAACGCTGCCGCCCAGGATCAGCTTATCGCGGTCCTGCTCAAGCATCTTTTCGATCCGCCGCAGCTGGCGTTCATTCACAATCCGTCCGTAGTCTGTGTTATGCCGGATATCCGTTCCGTAGAATGCGGTGATGTTGTGTTTGATCCGCCCGATCAGCTCAGCTGCAACATCGCTATGGACCAGCAGGTAATCCGGGGCGATACAGGTCTGCCCCACATTGATCAGCTTGCCCCACACGATCCGTTTGGCCGCGGCCTCCAGATTGGCGGTCTTGTCGACAATGACCGGACTTTTACCGCCCAGCTCAAGGGTTACAGGCACCAGATTCTTCGCTGCCGCCTCCATGACAATTCTGCCTACAGGCACGCTGCCGGTGAAGAATATATAATCGAATTTCGCGTGAATAAGCAGATTTGTCGTTTCTTTCTCACCCTGCACCACCCGGATATATGCGGGGTCAAAGGTCTCCCGGATCATGTCTTCAATGACTGCCGAAGTAGCCGGGGTACTCTCGGAAGGCTTCAATACCGCGCAATTGCCGGCGGCAATGGCCCCGATCAGCGGCTCAATCAGCAGCTGGAACGGATAATTGAAAGGTCCGATGATGAGTGCAGTCCCATAAGGCTCTGCTATAATGCTGCTCTTCGCCGGGAACATGTGCAGGGGTGATCTTACTTTAACCGGCTTCATCCAGCGCCGGAGATGCTTCATCATATAGCCGATGCTGTCCAGCGTGAAGCCGATCTCGGTGGCGTACGCCTCGAATTCACTCTTACGCAGATCCTTATTCAAGGCGGCGATAATCCGGGGCTCGCTGCGCTTGATAGCATCCTTCAGCTTCTGCAGCTGCTCCAGCCGGAAGCCGGGGTTTCTCGTGATTCCGCTGCTGAACCATTGTCTATGCTCTGCCAGCAGCTGGTCGATATGGGGGGCGGTTAACTGCAACATGCTTGCATCCTCCTCGGGTGAATCTATAGGGACATAACAGCTTGGTTCGTCTAGTCTAGCCCGGTTTGCTCTGCACCGGGGGCGGTCTTCACAGGTTGCCTGCTGAAGAGGGCAGGCTCAGGAGGTAATCATTCATCCGGCTGCGGTCCAGCAGCGTGATTTCACTGCCCTTGAAGTCAATCCAGCCCTGATCGCGCAGGAATCCAAGCTCCCGGGACAGTGAAGGACGGGCGGTGTTCAAATGCCCGGCCCATTCTTTGCGGCTGAAGGGGAGCTTCAGCGTATCGGAGGCCTGCTGCGTGCCCTGCTCCAGCAGGAAGTCTATGATCCGGCGCCGCAGCGGCCCGGCGGAGAGGTTCTCGATTTTCCGGTTAACAAGCACCAGCCGTTCGGACAGATTCTCAATGAAGCGGGTGAGGATATCTGTGTCCGCAGCGAATATTCGCAGCAGCTCCTGCTTGCCGATGAACATCACCTTGCAGGGTCCCGTTGCAGTTACCGTGGCGGGGGCTACATTATCCCTGCGGAATAACACGGCCTCCCCGATGGTCTGTCCTTCTTTGAGGTGGGCGATGGTAACGCTGCTGCCGGTGGAATGCGTCTTCTGCACCTCGACCCGGCCGGAGAGCAGAATTCCCAGCCGGTCAGCCGGATCGCCTTCGGCGAGGATGATGGCATTCCTGCGGTAAGTGCTGACGGTATAGGCCAGTGTATGCAGCAGCAGTTCGATCTCTTCTGCGGATTTCCCGCGGAATAACAGGCAGGCTTGCAGCGCGGCAGGCTCCGGTTTCATACATTTCCTCCGAATTCATAATAATCGGTAACATCCGTTACCGATTGATAGACGAAAGTCTACTACAATTACTGGTAACTGTAAAGGCGGGACGCAGCTGTCCTGTCCAGCTATCCAATTCATAATAAGGAGTGAATGTGTAATGAGCGACATGTTTTGTTTTCAGTGTCAGGAGGCGGCCAAGGGGACGGGTTGTACGATTCAGGGAGTATGCGGCAAGACCAGTGATGTAGCCAATCTGCAGGATCTTCTGGTGTATACGCTCAAAGGTATTGCGGTGTTCGCACGCAGCGGCCGTGAGCTGGGCATTACCGATCCGGTGACAGAGAAATTTATTATAGAGAGCCTGTTCGCTACGATTACCAATGCTAACTTTGTTCCGGAATACTTCACCGCGAAGATCCGGGAGGGGCTTGCCCTACGGGATAGCTGGCGCAGCAGAATCGCGGATGCCGGAGTGATCGCTTATCTGTCAGAACATGACGCAGCGCTATGGAGCGCCAGTACAGACGGGGAACTGATGGACAAGGCGGCAACCGTGGGTGTGCTTGCTACAGAGCATGAGGATATCCGCTCTCTGCGTGAGCTGCTCACCTATGGTCTCAAGGGAATGGCTGCATACATGGAGCATGCGGCGGTGCTGGGATTCTATGAAGCAGGTGCACATGCTTTTATGGAAAAGGGCCTGACGGCCGTGCTGGATGATACCCTGAGCGGGGGCGAGCTGACTGCCCTGGTCCTGGAATGCGGCAAATTCGGTGTGGATGTGATGGCACTGCTTGACCGTGCGAACACGGCGGCTTACGGCAGTCCGGAGATTACCAAAGTGAATATTGGTGTGGGCACGAACCCCGGCATTCTGATCAGCGGACATGACCTCAAGGATATGGAGGAGCTGCTGAAGCAGACGGAGGGTACCGGAGTCGACGTGTACACGCATAGTGAGATGCTGCCGGCCCACTATTACCCGGCCTTCAAGAAATACAGCCACTTCGTGGGCAACTACGGTAACGCCTGGTGGAAGCAGACTGAAGAATTTGATAGCTTTGGCGGCCCGGTCCTGATGACTACGAACTGTATCGTACCTCCAAAAGAAAGCTATAAGAACCGGCTGTACACCACAGGCAACACAGGTTATCCAGGGGTTCAGCATATTGCTGCGGGAGCAGACGGGGTGAAGGACTTCTCCGCTCTGATTGAGCAGGCCAAAGAGTGCAGCGCTCCGGTAGAAATCGAGACAGGTGAGATTATCGGCGGCTTTGCCCATGCGGCGGTCATGAATCTGGCAGATCAGGTAGTCGGGGCCGTCCAGAGCGGAGCAATCAAACAATTCTTCGTGATGGCGGGCTGCGACGGACGGATGAAGAGCCGCAGCTATTATACAGACTTCGCGGCCGAGCTGCCTGAGGATACAGTGATTCTCACCGCTGGCTGTGCCAAATACAAATATAATAAGCTGGCGCTTGGCGATATCGGCGGAATTCCCCGCGTGCTGGATGCCGGCCAGTGCAATGATTCCTACTCCCTTGTGGTCATAGCGCTGAAGCTGAAGGAAGTCTTCGGCCTGGACGACATCAACGATCTTCCGATCTCCTACAATATTGCCTGGTATGAACAAAAGGCGGTAATTGTGCTGCTGGCGCTGCTGCATCTGGGCGTGAAGAACATTCACCTCGGCCCTACACTTCCGGCATTCCTGTCACCTAATGTAGCTAAGGTGCTGGTAGACAGCTTTGGCATCGGCGGCATTACCACCGTACAGGAAGACATGGAGCGGTTTATTGCAGCGGTGTAATGCAGAATGCGACCGTTTATCCTGCGGCGCTATGTCTCACAAGACTATCGGATGGCCGCTTTTGCTGGAAATTTCCTGATTCATCCATTATTCACAACAGAGATCCGGTAATATTCTGAAATCCTGCACGGAATACAACATTTTGCCCGTTAAACCGGTCCAAAACTAAAATTGTTGTATAAAAGGCATGAATTCTCCTGCTTCAGGCGGCTTAGCGGAACAATTCTTGTATTTCATACAACAATCCTCCGCCACAACCGGCTATCTATGAATCAAAGTTGTAGAACGTACAACACTTATGTCTGCAATGCTTACTTCATAGTCTTCATTCTGCCGGTAACAAGACAAGTGTGAGGATCTGAAGTATGCCGTATTCTGCAAGTCCCACCGCGGGCCGGTAACTTGTCTGGTGGTGACTTAAGCGGGGTTTGTCTATGAAACGCACAAAAAAGCGGGCCCACGGTATACCGTGGGCCCGCTTTGGTATGTCCAGCCGGCAGCTGTTACGGCAGCCGGTAGACGGCGAACGGCTCCCCGCTGCGGAAGGCGGCGCTGGCCTGATCCAGCTGCTCAAGCGTTGCCGCATCCGGCCGGACGGAGAGACTCTGCAGGTTATGCTCCACCTGCTCTACCCGGGTGGCACCGACAATCACCGTGGAGACGGCTGGCCTGCTCATCAGCCAGGCCAGAGACAGCGCCGCCGGTGAAGTATCCAGCTCTTCCGCTATACTGCTAACCCGCTCCCCGAGCGAGATGCGTTCCGGAGTAAGGAAGCGGCGGAAATTCGGGTCGGTTTCCGCTCTGGAACCGGCAGGGGCACTGCCGGTATATTTGCCGGTGAGAATGCCGCCGGCCAGCGGGAAGTACGGGATGATGCCCAGTCCCTGGTCCAGACACAGCGGAAGCAGCTCTGCTTCAGGTGTGCGGTCGGCAAGCGAATAGCTGCACTGGATCGAGACGTATTTGGCCCAGCTGCGCGCTTCGCTGATGCCCAGCGCCTTCATCAGCTCCCAGGCAGCATAATTGGAGGCCCCGATATAACGTACTTTGCCCGCAGAGATCATATCATCGAGGGTGCGCAGCGTCTCCTCCAGCGGGGTGTAGGGGTCGAAGGTGTGAATCTGATACAAATCTACATGATCCGTCTTCAGCCGCCGCAGGCTGCCTTCCAGCTCCTGCATCAGATGGCGGCGGGAAGAGCCGCTTCCATCAGGCCCGCCATGCTTCGGAAGGCCGGCTTTGGTAGCCAGAACGGCAGCATGGCGTCTGCCCTCAAGCGCGAGGCCGATAATCCTCTCCGACTCGGAGCCGGCATAGATGTTGGCGGTATCGATGAAGTTGATGCCCTGATCCATGGCGGCATGAATGATACGGATCGAGGTGTCCTGATCGGCCCGTTTGCCGAACGAGTTGGTTCCAAGACCCAGTGCAGATACCT
This sequence comes from Paenibacillus phytohabitans, assembly GCF_013141775.1. GTDB lineage: Bacteria > Bacillota > Bacilli > Paenibacillales > Paenibacillaceae > Paenibacillus_AQ > Paenibacillus_AQ phytohabitans. The sequence continues at coordinate 184,134 of NZ_WHOB01000094.1, read as the reverse complement.
GAAGGCCGCTATTTCCGAGACGCTTATAATGCATGATAATCACTCCTTATCGGTATCGTTAGTTAGGCTGGCTACAGCCGGAGACGGCGGAGGGGCATCATTACCGGAGAACAGCTGCAGCGCTGTATCAATAAATAATTGTACGGCAATGGAGGTCTCCTCCAGTGAATGGACAGCGATATGAATATCGCGGTAAGCATCAGGCGCCAGCTCCCGGACCACGACATTCGGCGGTAGCGACAAGAGGGAGAGCTGGGACATCACACCGACGGCGAGCCCCTCCTTGATCATATTCAATGCCGTAATGTAGCTATTGACCTCGTATTTCACATTCAGCCTGCTTCCGGCCCGGTGGAATAAGTCCACTACCGGAGGCTCGTAGCCCGACCTGCAGAGCAGCATAGGCTGAGCTTCCAGATCCTTTACGCAGATGATCTGCTTGTGCCGAAGCTCGTGATCCCCGGGCAATACGGCGTAGAGCTTCTCCCGGAACAGCGGCAGGGAGGCGAAATCTTCGACCGGCGGAATCATCAGGCCTGCGTCAATGAACCGTGATGCCAGCCAGTCCTTCACCTCGGCGACCGAGCCTTCATATAATCTGATCTCAATTCCGGGGTATTTGGCAGTGATGGCACTGATAATCTTCGGGACAAAATAAGCAGCGGCAACCGGAAAGGCGCCGATGCGGATGAGGCCCTTCTCCAGGCCTTTCTCGGCGGCAATCTCCTGATCTATCTTATCGAGGCCGCTGAGGATTCCGCGGCAGATAACCAGAATCCGCTTGCCGATATCCGTCAGCATCAATCCGCTGCGCCGGTCGCGCAGCAGCAGCTTCACGTCCAGCTCGGCTTCGAGTGCGGAGATGGCCCGGCTGACTGCGGGCTGGGTCATATTCAGCTCAAGACCTGCCTTGGTGAAGCTGCGGCTCTCAGCGATTAAGACAAATAGGCGAATTTGAGTGTTATTCATATCTAATCTGGTATGCCCCTCATGATTATAATTCATTTCAATTATGACTGAATCTATTGTATCATTTGGGAAGAAATCAGAACAAGAGGTGAACTCATGCAGAAGCGGAAGCAAACCATTGGCTTATTAGTGTTCCTGGTTATTGTCTGGGGCATCAACTGGCCGCTCTCCAAAATTGCCTTAACGTATGCCCCGCCCTTGCTGTTCGCCGGAATCCGAACGGTCATTGCCGGTATTATACTAATCATCGCGGCGCTGCCGAAGCGGAAGCAGCTGCATTTGCGCCAGCTCTGGCCCGTCTATCTGGTGTCAGCCTTCCTCAGTATCGTCTTCTACTATGGCTTCCAGACGATTGGCCTGCAGTATGTACCGTCCGGCCTCTTCTCGGCCATTGTATTCCTGCAGCCGGTGCTGCTCGGAATCTTTGCCTGGATCTGGCTGGGCGAGCGGATGTACGGGCTTAAGATCGCCGGCCTCGTAATCGGCTTCCTCGGAGTAGCCTCATTAAGCCTTGGGGGATTAACCGGAAGCATTTCGCCTGTAGGCGTCCTGCTGGCCTTGGCCAGTGCACTCAGCTGGGCGCTGGCTACGGTCTACACCAAACGCAATGCAGCCAGAGTAGATATGCTGTGGATGACCGCGATGCAGATCATGATCGGCGGGGTAATCCTGCTGGCGGCAGGCTCAGCTTCGGAGAGTTGGGCGGATATTACCTGGAGTAGTACTTTTATAATAAATACACTGTTCATCGCGGTCTTCGTGATTGCGCTGGGCTGGTTGGTATACTTCAAGCTGATCAATGAAGGAGAGGCCGGCAAGGTAGGCTCGTTCACCTTTCTGATTCCGCTGATTTCCATCGGCTCCAGTGTAGTCTTATTGCATGAACAGATTACGTTGAATCTGGTCATCGGTATGCTGCTGATTGTGAGCAGCATTATTCTGGTGAATGTCAGGCTGGGCCGGAATGCCGGGAATGTCCTGCAGACCCCGGTACCCGGTCTGGGTAAGGAATAAACAAACGGCTGCTCCCTCAGAAGAGGGACAGCCGTTTGTGTTTGTCAGGGGTCACATTATAGCAGGCTTAGACCGTTTCTGCGTCCGCGTCCCGCAGGATCAGTTCTCCGCCGGACTCCAGGATACTGTTATGGGAACGGGCGATATTAATGAAGACATGCTCCTCCTGGAGCAGTTCAATGTCTTCACACAGATTACGCAGCAGCCGGAAGAAGCTGTTCAGAACACTGTCAGTGATAAACTCGGTGAACTGCCCCGGATGGGTAAAAACCTCCAGCATCTGCTTGAGCTGATCCGTACCGGGCTGGGGGGTCCCTTCCATGCACAGCAGTGCGGATTTAAGATCGCTGATCAGGCACTCTATATGGCTGTACTTATCCTCCAGCAGCAGCATAACCACCAGACCGTATTTCACGGATTGCTGGCGGGATTCTACATTCTTGGCCAGCAGCCGGGCGGCTTCCCGCAGTCCGCCAACTTCAGTCAGCAGCAGACTGGAGAAGCGGTGCAGGCGGTGCTGGTGTACCCCGGCAAGTCCGGTGTGCAGGCTGCAGCCGGTTACTTGACCGCTTATATAGATACTGCCTGTAGCCGTAATTGTAGATTGGCAGACGTTGCCGTAGACATACACGTTCCCTAACGCCTCAATACACATAGGGCCTTCAATATCTGAGGGTACAACGATGTCACCTGCAAACATAATCTCACGGGCCGTTGCCGCCATTTCCTTGGTGATGAGGCATAGGGCCGGGAAATCGCAGGTTGTGACGCTGCCGGAGTCTCCGCAGATGCGGGGTCTGCCCGTACGCAGAGCCGCGATCTCCCCGTTTGGAAGCAGCCGTGCATTATCTCCGGCTGCGAAATAAATATCCTGCGGTGGAGGTGGAGGCAAGATGCCTCCTTCTACGTCAAATCCGGGAATTCCCTCTTCGGGCGGCAGCTTGCGGGCGAAGACCTCTCCCTCTCTGGCGAAGGGTGCTCCCGGAAACCGCAGAAAATCTAAGGAATCTGCAGCTTCCGCAGTTCGTCCCCCCTGGAGCATTCCATTGCCTGTGAGCGTATGCTCCGGTAGGGATAGCTGCAGCCTTGATTTCTTGCCGGGCAGCGGGGCTCTCCCTTCTGCGATACAGACAGGGAGATATGTAGGGTTGTTCAGTTCGGCGTATAGGGCCGGGATATTCAGGTTCCGCAGAATGGAGCGGTTATCCAGCGAAGAGAGAATCTGTTCTATGGTGAGCGTGGACAGCAGCATCGCCCGGTTAGGCTCGGCCCGGACTGCGGCTTCGAAGGAAGCCGGGCAATTGACCAGATTCCAGGCGTACTTCTCTGCACGGTACAAGGTGAAATGCACTTTGAGCTTGTCAGGTGAAACCGTAATCTGATACTGTGGCTTCTCGCAAATTTCCCAGGTAATATGATCCGCTGAGGTCACCTCAGTAGGCTCTGTAACGGTCTTCCAGTTGATCTTCAGCACTACAGGATGAACAGCGGAGATCCGGGCGGGCTTGCCGCCAGAGAGCGGGGGAGTAATGAAGATCTGATTATTCTGCACAAGGATAATTCCATCCTTATCCCCATTCATCCCGCCGGAAGTCCGGCCCTCCACAGAGAAAGAATCCAGGAATCCGGTCCGTTCAAGCATCAAGGATTCCACGAAATCATATCGGGTTGGTTCGATGAATTGCTGCGGCATTATCTTAACCTCGCTTTTTCGTATAATCAATGGCATTCGTACAGAAAAGAGCATCATAAAGCCTGGGGGATCTCCCGGTGACTGATGGCTTACGTGGTCTCTATTGGCAGCCTGGCGACCATAAACGCGGATTCTCAGCATTCTTAGGCCCATTGCTTTGCGTCCTACCCTTTCAGGAAGTTTGCCTTTAGAAATAGATCAATGATATACACTCAGCATGAGGCGATTTCAATCGACTGTAATCGACAAAAAAGGTCATAACTGGTTCCTGCGCTGCAGGAACTTCTGCAAACAAGCTTAATTCTAGTACTTAAGGAGCTATTTTTCAACTGTATTCTGCCAATTTATTAATAATCTTGAAATGTGCAGCTCTATATTGCTTGAAAAACTGGTTTCCCAGCGCTTACAGCTTATGGGAGGAGTCTGCTCTGCAAGAACAGCCGGATCTTTGAGCTGGAGAACGGACTGCTGCTTAGGCTGCCTGCGTTGGGCGGCTTTTTTTAATATATGAATGGGGTAATTCCGGGGTTTTGTGTAATGTTTATGTTATATATGTAGAATATCACAAACAATTAGCGCATTATTTCGTAATAAAAACGAAGACATTGCAAATTTGTTGTAATATAATCTAACAAACAGCAGGAAAGATAAAATTAATGTTAATAAACATAACATTAAATATATGCATTGAATTCTGGAAGGGGAGCATGAACCATGCAGATTACAGCAGCACCTTACACCTGGCCCTATGACGGCGTCCTTGATCCGGCGAAGACGGCACTGATGATTATCGACATGCAGACGGATTTTTGCGGCAAAGGCGGTTACGTGGAGCGAATGGGCTACGACCTCTCATTAACAGCCAGTGCGATTCAGCCGATTGGGCGGCTGCTGGCACGCATCCGGGAAATTAACGGATTCACCGTTATCCATACACGGGAGGGCCATAAGCCGGATCTGTCCGATCTGCCGGCGAATAAACGGTGGCGGAGCAGACAGATCGGCGCTGAGATCGGCTCGGAAGGACCGGCGGGACGGATTCTCGTACGGGGCGAGCGCGGCTGGCAGATCATTGACGAACTGGCACCTATACAAGGAGAGCACATTATCGACAAGCCGGGTAAAGGCAGCTTTTATGCTACGGACCTGGATTTAATATTGAAGAATAAAGGGATTACCCATCTGATTCTGACCGGAATCACGACGGATGTCTGTGTACACACGACGATGCGCGAAGCCAATGACCGCGGTTATGAATGTCTGATCCTGGAGGATTGCACGGGTGCTACGGATTATGCCAATCACCTGGCAGCGCTCAATATGGTCAAAATGCAGGGTGGTGTCTTCGGCAGTGTGAGTGATTCGCAAGCGGTGCTGAAGGCGCTGGAGCAATTCTAGATACGAATTACGAATGACCAGTATTCCAAATAACATCATAACGGGGGAATCACCATGTGGAACAAGTCCAGAACCAAAGCGCTTATCCTGCTCACTTCACTAATGCTGCTCATTACAGCCTGCGGCAACAATTCGGATACCGGCAAGGCTGAGGGACAGGGGGCGGAAGGCTCCGGTGAGCTTAAGAAGGTTGTTCTGAGGTTGAAGTGGATTCATCAGGCGCAGTTTGCCGGGTTCTATACCGCCGTTGAAAAGGGCTTCTATAAGGAAGCGGGGCTGGATGTGGAGATTCGGCCGGGAGGCTCGGATTTTCCGGCGGTACAGATGGTCGCTTCGGGCAGTGAGGAGTTCGGGGTAACCGGTGCTGACCAGATCATTATTGCCAGAGAAAAAGGCGTACCGGTTAAGGCGTTATCTGCGATATACCGCAAAACCCCGTTCGTAATGTTCACGCTTAAAGAATCCGGTATCACCACAATGGAAGATCTTGTCGGCCAAAAGGTGGGCATCAAGCTCGGCGGCAATGAAGAGCTGACCTTCCGTGCTATGGAGAAAAGCGCGGGCATTGAAACCTCGCAAATCGAAGAGATGCCGATCAAATATGATCTCAGCCCCTTGTTGACCGGCCAGGTCAAGGCATGGCCCGGATATGTAATTAATGAGGTGCTGGCTGTGCAGGAGCAGGGCAAGGAAGTCAATATTATCGACCCGAACGACTATGGCATCAATTTCTATGCCGACACCCTGTTTACCACGGAGTCTGTGATTGAGAAGGATCCGGAAATGGTCCGGAGTTTCGTACAGGCCTCCATGAAGGGCTGGGATTACGCGATGGAGCATCCTGAGGAAGCGGCAGAATTCGGCCTGAAATATGGAGAAAAGCTGGATCTTGCGCATGAAATTAGCATGATGAAGGCCAGCATTCCGCTGCTTGAGCCGGAGAAGCTTCCGCTCGGCTCGATGGACGAGGCGGCGTGGGAGACGCTGCAGCAGAATCTTATCGATCTGGACTTTGTGAAAAAGCAGCAGGACATCGGCTCATTGTTCACCAATGAGTACTTGAAATAAGGAGGGAACCGGTATGACAACAGCGATGAAAGAACAGATGGATTCCGCCCCTGTGAAGAATCCCGGTACCCGGGACACGATGCTCTCCTTGCGCAATTGCTCTCTTTCCTTCGGCAATGTGCCTGTGCTTGATAATGTCAGTCTTGACGTATACCGCAATGAATTCATCTCCATTCTCGGACCGAGCGGCTGCGGGAAATCAACGACACTGCGGCTGATGCTGCGGCTGCTAAGCCCGGAAGGAGGCGGGGAGGTTGCGTATTCCTCCCCGGACCTGTCGCTGGGCATGGTCTTTCAAAAGCCTGTCCTGATGCCATGGCTCAGTGCCCTGCAGAATGTCATGCTCCCTCTTGAGCTAGGCCCGAAGAAGAAATTCAGCAAAAAGGAAGCGCGTGAAAAGGCGGAAAGCGCCCTGCGGCTGGTCGGCCTGCAGGATTTCCAGAACCACTTCCCGCATCAGCTCAGCGGCGGAATGCAGCAGCGGGCGGCGATTGCCAGAGCCTTGGCCGCCGATCCGACCGTGCTGCTGATGGATGAGCCGTTCGGTGCGCTGGATGAACTGACCCGCGAGAAGCTGAACTTTGAGCTGCTGCGTCTGTGGGAGAGTCCGGAGACAAGTCTAAGCAGCATTGTAATGGTTACCCATTCCATTCAGGAATCCGTGCTTCTGTCGGACCGGGTGGTGATGATGTCACCCCGGCCGGCCGGGGTGACCGATATTATTCCGGTACCGCTGCCTTCACCGCGTCAAGCGGGAATGGAAGAGCTGCCGGAATTCCACCGGACCGTCAAGGAATTGAGAAAGCGGGTGAAGCATCTATGACAGCCAAACTCAAGGACAGCCTGTACCCGGTCACCTTTGCACTCGGCTTCCTGATATTGTGGGAGCTGGCCGTACGGCTCCTGTCGGTTCCGATGTATCTGCTGCCTTCTCCAACCCAGGTGGTCTCGGCCATCGATGGTTCGCTGTGGTCCCATACGCTGGTTACCCTGGGCGAATCCCTGACCGGGTTCATGCTCGCTAACATACTGGGCCTGATTACTGCAGTTATTTTTGTTCATTCCAAGCCGATTGAGAAGGGGATGTTCCCGCTCGCTATTGCCCTTAAGACTACACCGCTGGTTGCGCTGGCGCCGCTGCTTGTCGTGTGGCTGGGGACCGGATATACCTCGAAGGTCATCGCTTCGATGCTGATCTGCTTTTTCCCGATTCTGGTGAACAGTGTCAAAGGTCTTAAGGCGATTGAATACGAGGCCTGGGAGCTGTTCTCCACCTATAAAGGAACCAAAAGTGAAATATTCTGGAAGCTGCGGCTGCCGACCAGTCTGCCTTATATCTTCTCCGCACTGAAAATCTCGACCTCGCTTGCCATTGTTGGAGCGATTGTCGGCGAATTTGTCGGGGCCAATAAGGGGCTGGGTTATGTGGTGCTCGTCTCCTCTTACCATATGGATACTCCGGTGATGTTCTCGGCCATTATTGCTTCGGCGCTGTGCGGCCTGCTGCTGTTCTGGTGTATCGGGCTGCTGGAGAAGAAGGTTATTTTCTGGACAAGGAGCGATGATCTGTGATGAAATGCTCGGTGATCAAAATCCCTGCAGGTGCGCCGAATGACATGTCCGGCCTGCAGGCAGCGATAGAAGAGGGGCTGCTGCGGCCCGAAGAGGTTGCAGCTGTACTGGGAAAGACCGAGGGGAACGGCTGTGTTAATGATTTCACGCGGGGCTATGCCGTTATGGCGCTGAAGGCGTTCTTCGCCGGGGTGTCCCTAGAACAGCGGCCTGCAGAAATATCCTATGTGATGTCCGGAGGGACGGAAGGTGTGCTCAGCCCGCATTTCACGGTCATTAGCCGCAGCGGCCAGGCAGAGACGGGCGTAAATGGTGATGGTGTGAAGTCACTTGCGGTCGGTACGGCCAGAACACGGACCTTCCGGCCGGAGGAGCTGGGCCGGCTCAGCCAGGTGGACGCTGTGGCGGATGCCGTGGCCCGGGCGGTCCTGGATGCCGGAATTACCTCGAAAGCGGATGTGCATTTTGTGCAGATTAAATGCCCGCTGCTCACTGCAGAGCAGATGTATGACGCGCACAGCCGTCAGGTATCGCTCGTTACAGAGGATACCTATAAATCCATGGGATATTCCAGAGGTGCATCCGCACTGGGGACTGCCGTTGCCCTGGGTGAAGTGGAGCGCTCGACCTTAAGTGAAGAAGATATATGCGTGAACTGGGATAAATTCAGCGCTGTGGCGTCTACTTCAGCCGGAAGTGAGCTTGCCTACTGCGAAGTGATTGTGTTCGGCAATTCGCTGTCTGCGGAGGGCCCGTATCACATCGACCATGCAGTCATGAAGGATGCTATTGACGGCGCAGCGCTGCAGGTCCTGCTGGACCGGTATCCCGGTGAGGAGCTGGTGCAGGTGCTGGCCAAAGCTGAAGCTGATCCGGACGGAGTCATCCGCGGACGGCGCCATATCATGCTGGATGATTCGGATATCAATCATACCCGGCATGCGCGGGCCGTGGTCGGGGGTGTACTGGCCTATGTCGGCGGCGATCCGATGATCTACGTATCCGGCGGAGGCGAGCACCAGGGGCCAAAAGGCGGAGGGCCGGTAGCGGCTGTATTCCGCCGCAGATAGCGGGCTTTTTATCAACCTATACCTATAACTTATACATCATGGAGGAATGGATTATGCATACACAGGAAACGGAAGTGCTGACAGCGGCGGACATGACATGGGAGTTAATGCCGAATCATATTGAGCTGTACCACCGGGAGATCGTCTCGGCAGCGCAGGCGGACCGTCTGGGCATCCGGATGAGCTCGATTCTGTGGGAGAAGCTGGGTGTCGGCGGCCAGGTCTTACCGCACCATCATGATGTGGTGGAGATTATTCATATCACTGTGGGGGAGGTCAAGCTGCTGTGCGAGGGTGAATGGTATAGCTACCGGGCCGGGGACACCTTCCATGTACCTGCGGGTGTAGTCCACTCCGTTGCGAATGCGGGGGATTCGCCGTCTGAGCAGATCAGTATTTTTGTGCCGGCCGAGGCGAATGTACCTGCGAACCATTTTTTTGGCACCACTCTGATCGAGGATGTGTATTCTTCCAAGCTAAAGTAAAGGCGGCGGAGCTATGGGCAGCAATGTAATCACCGGATTGAACTGCAGCGATATCCTGCTGATTCCCGATCTGAAGGAAGCGGTGGTCCTGGCGGGAGCCGGAGGCCTCGGGCGTTACATTAACCGTGTCAATGTGATGGAGGTTCCTGATGTGATTGACTGGGTCCGTCCGGGAGAATTCCTGATTACCAGCGGTTTCCCCTTTCACGGTCAGCCGGAGCTCATCACCGAGATTATTCCCCAGCTGAATCAGAAGGGCGTATCCGCGCTTGGAATCAAGACCAAGCGTTATATCGACGAAATTCCGGCACGGGCGCTGGAGCTGGCGGATCAGCTTAATTTCCCGATCTTCGAGCTGCCGGCGGCTATCTCCTTCTCCGACGTTGTACGTGACATTATGGAACGGGTGCTCGTGCAGGAGGCCAGGGAGCTCTCCCAGCTGCAGAGCCGTTTCCAGAAGCTGTCCAAGCAGCTTCTGCATGGCGACGGCATCGAGGATTTCCTGCGGACGCTGGATGGTATGCTGCATAATCCGGTCGTGCTGCTGGATGATACCGATCAGGTCCTCTGTTCCCCCCAGGCAGAGGCGCTGGAGCTGGCAGAGCAGCTTCCGTTATGGATGCAGCTGCGCCAGGAGGGCAGTCTCGGGATTACCTTCTTGACGGTCGGAGAGCGGCGTATCCGCGCCTATGTATCGTCCGTCCATGACAAGGGAGTGGATCAATGCCTGCTGGTGCTGCTGGAGTGGAACCGCGAGCTGGCGGTTGTAGATCAGTTAACCATTGACCGGGTGGGGGTACTGGTCGGGCTGGAGATGATCAACGCCGGTGCCCGCCGGGAGGTTGAACTGAAGTATGTCGACCAGTTTCTGCAGGACTGGATCAGCGGCCGGATTGCCGCAGCCGAGGATTTGAAGCTGCGGGCCGAGGCCTGCGGCTGCCCGCTTCCTGAGCGTCCGCTGCGCGCCGTATCCGTCGGCTGGCTGGAGGAGAAGCCGGAGCTTAAGCAGCTGCAGCAAGCGGTGAAGCGGGTGCGGGCCCGGGGAGATCTTCAGCATGTGAAGCTTACGATCCTTGAAGGAGAATTGGTTCTGACGGTTCCTGAGCAGCCGGATATTCCATTGGAGGAAACGCTGGGACGGCTGCTGGCTGAGATGAACCGGGTGTTTGCCAAGGAGAGCTGCGCCTTCTGCATCGGAGATCTTGCGGAAGGTCCCGACCAGGTGCGCTTCAGCTATGAGTCCGCCCGCAAAATCGCCCGTATCCGCGAGGTCAGCGGTTACAGCGGGGCTTATGTGGATTACCGGAAGCTGGGTGTCTTCAGGCTGCTGTACCATTTGCCGGAGCTTGCGGAGATCAGCGCGTACAGGGACCAGTACATCGTTCCGCTGCTGGAGTATGACAGCAAGCATGGCGTGTCTCTAGTGCAGACACTCCAGCTGTATTTCAAGTGCAACCGCAACATCAAACGGACCTCAGCCGAGCTGTTCACCCATTATAATACGGTGACTTACCGGATAGAACGGGCCTGCGAGCTGCTGGGACTCAGCCAGAATGACGGTGACGATATGCTGGAGCTGCAGCTTGCGCTTAAGCTGCACGAGATGAGCAGCGGCCGCAGGATACGTACGGATTCGCAGAGAAGGAGATGAAGCATCATGACGGCAATAACTGAATTTCCCGCCAGGCTGACCGCAGGCTGGCTGCGCGGGCAATATTTAAGCGGTGTGCTGGAACCGGAGGAGGTGGTCCGGGAGATCATCCGCCGCGCTGCACGCGACAAGGAAATGAACATCTGGATTGAACCGCCTGCCGAGGCGCATATCCGTCCCTTTCTTGAGAGGCTCAGGGAGCTGGACCCGCAGAGCCATCCGCTGTGGGGCATTCCGTTCGCCGTTAAGGATAACATCGATGTTAAGGGACTGCCCACAACGGCGGCTTGTCCTGAATATGCTTATCAGCCGGATCATGACGCTTCGGTTGTCGCAAGATTGGTTGCTGCGGGAGCTATCCCTCTGGGCAAAAGCAATCTGGACCAGTTCGCCACCGGTCTCGTCGGTGTACGCAGTCCTTACGGCGAGACGCATAACGCCCTGCGCCCGGAATATATCAGCGGAGGCTCCAGCGCCGGATCCGCCGTGGCTGTTGCCCGTGGCCAGGCCGTGTTCAGCCTGGGCACCGATACCGCCGGCTCGGGCCGCGTGCCTGCCTCGCTGAACGGGCTGGTCGGCTATAAGCCCAGCCTCGGCGCCTGGCCGGTGCGCGGGGTAGTGCCCGCTTGTGCCAGCCTGGACTGCGTCACCGTGTTTGCGCACAATCTGGAGGATGCCCTCGCGGTGGACCGCGCAGCGCGCGGCTTCGATGAAGCTGACCCCTGGTCGCGTTCCGTGAAGCTGAGGCCCGCCGCTCTTCCGGCGAAGCTGCTGCTTCCGGAGGCTCCGCCGGAGTTCTATGGCCCCCATGCCGAAGAATACCGGGAGGCCTGGGGACGGGCCGAAGCAGCCGTGCAGGCATTGGGGCTGCCGGTTGAACGGGTGGACTGTACGCTGTTCTCCGAAGCGGCAGCTATCTTGTACGAGGGTCCCTGGGTAGCCGAGCGCTGGGCCGGCCTGGGTGAGTTCGTGGAGAATCACCGTGAAGCTGTGCTGCCGGTGACGGAGTCCATCTTGTCTTCCGGGGCGGCCGGGCGCCATACGGCCGCAAGCCTGTTCCGGGCCATGCACCGGCTGCAGCGCTATAAGCGGGAAGCGGAGCTGCTGCTGAAGGATGCCGTGCTGGTGCTCCCGACCTGCGGCGGAACCTGGACCCGGGAGCAGGTTGCCGGTAATCCGGTAGGGGCCAACTCCGATATGGGGCGCTATACCAACCACTGCAACCTGCTTGATCTGTCAGCCGTGGCGGTTCCTGCCGGGGATGCGGCGGAGGGTCTGCCGTTCGGCATCACGATGTTCGCTCTGGCGGACAGCGAGCATCTGCTGGCCGGTGCGGGCGCACAGCTTCTTGGAGAGAGCGGTCCGCCGGAAGGTGCTGTTGATGAGACGGCATCTCCCGGTATGATGACACTGGCTGTCTGCGGTCTTCATATGCGCGGCTTCCCGCTGGAGAAGCAGATGCTGGAGCATGGTGCCCGGTTCTGGCAGGAGGCGCGGACGGCCCCGTGCTATGAGCTGGTCAAGCTCCAGACGGTGCCGCCGAAGCCAGGCTTGCTCAGACAATCGGCAGGCGGAGGCTCTGTCGGGCTGGAGCTGTGGCGGATGCCGGCGGCATCGCTGGGCGCATTCGCGTCGCTCATACCCGCTCCGCTGGGCCTGGGGCGGGTGGTGCTCGAAGATGGCCGGGAAGTGACCGGCTTCATATGCGAAGGCTATGCCGCCGCCGGAGCCGAGAACATTACGGCGCACGGGGGCTGGAGATATCTGCCCGTGAATTGAATAACGTCCTGTTGGAGCGCGCGAACGCCCCGCAAGCAGAAGTATGGCTTGCGGCGCGATTTGATATTCCTGACAAGCGGTGTAGATTCCAGGCTGCTCATTGTTTTTTTTGATATTCCGGAAGAAGGCAAGATGATAATTACGCAGTGCCCCGATTACGGTACATGCGGTATACTTAATTGCACTTTGTACAACTAAATCCTCTGATTTACAACCGATCATCTGTTTAGTTGTATTTCATACAATTAAACTGCTCTATATAGATTGGGTTTCACTCATTCGGGCAAATTTAGTTGTACAGAATACAGTTATCAGAGGAAAGCCATCCTTTTTGCTGTTTTTAATTGTACGGAATACAACTATCACGGAATGCTCACTTCGATCTGAACTTCACATAATTGATGAATTGTTGAATTGTTGAATGAATCACTTGTACTAGCCCCCACCCCAAAAAAAAGGACGCTCCCCAGCTTATAGCTTATGGGAGAGTCCTTTTTGTATGAAGCGTATAGCGCGCGCCGGTACAGCCTTGGCTGGTTGTGCTGCGACTGAGATTGCCGCATAATCGGCACGTTCAATCTCTTCAAGAATCCGGTTCAGATGCGAGAACACTGCGCCAAGATCACGGAATGCGGCGAGCGGGCATTGGCCCTGCAGCTCAGAGAACCAGGCCAGCTGTACATCACGGGCGCGGCGCAGGCTCTCGGGGAGCGAACGTCCGCATTCCGCATCCGACAGTGTCCGGGTGCCATATAAGGCAATGCAGTCTGCAGTTGCCGTTACTACCTCTGTCATCCAGTCGGCTGCGGCATAGTGGGCAGGGAGCAGCGAGAGCTCTTCGGAAATTCCTTTGACGTAGGAATGCACCCTGCTGAGATGGGAGGTTGCCTGTGACAGCGTACCGAGCTCTTTGCGGCACTGGTAATGGGAGAGCGTGAAGTGCAGCTCTTTCTGCAGCTGCTTGCTCTTGCCCAGCAGTTCACCGGAAAGCTTAAGTGCGGTCAGCGCCTGCGTAGCATCCCGTCCCCCGGAAGTTAGACCGGTTAAGGCATCGGACAGTGTCAGGCTGCCCCTCAGTGCCAAGTCTTTGACCTTGACGAACCCCTTGGGCGGAACGATAATCATATTTATGATTAAGGCAATCAGTACACCGATTAAGGTCTCGGCGACTCTCCAGACGATATATTGGTCATGATAGAATGTGAGCGCCAGGACGGAAGTGACGCCAACCTGTGAAACGGCCTGGATATTAATCCGGCAGGCGGTGGCTACGCCTATGCCGAGCAGCAGCATCAGCAGGATCGAGAGCGCACCAACATCGAAGAAGCGGCCCACAACCAGGCTGGCGATTCCGCCTAGCACAATACCGAGCAGCCGGTACACCCCTTTTTCGAGGGAGGCTTTGACACTGCTCTGGGTGATAAGAATCGCTGCCAGCGGCGCAAAGTACAGATAACGGTCGCCATACAGGCTGTGTACCGCGAGCCAGGATAGTGATGCAGCAAGGGTAACACGTATCATATAAAGGGATAATCCGAACTTCTCAAGGCGGTCTTGTAACCCCTCGTTCATGGTAGTCATCTTCTTTCGCAAATGTAAGAAAAATTTTATGTTTTTCAGCCGTTTTCATTATAGCACCTCAAAACAGGCCCCGCCGGGTCCATTTTTTACGAACTTGTTAAGTTTCTGCAATGCATTTAATAATGTAAGCTATCGCATATATAGGATTATTCCTATATGCTATATATATTGAAGTCTGTCGAACAAGGGGAGGAATTGTCGCTTATCCGCGCTGAGCATGCTGTTTCTGGATTGTCTCCCGCAAGAAGCGGGTAAAATAGGTTGTACTACATAAGGTAAGGGAGGTTGTTAGCTATAGCTACCCCGGAAGGCACTATTATTTCATTTGATCAGGTTATTAAGCAATATGACGACGAAGAGGCTGTACTCAAAGGCGTGAGCTTCGAAATTGAACGCGGTAAATTCTATACTCTGCTGGGCCCCTCGGGCTGCGGGAAAACGACCATTCTGCGACTCATCGCCGGCTTCGCCGAGCCGACTGAAGGTTCTATTTATCTGAACGGTAAAATCATCAACCACATTCCAGCCAACGAGCGGCAGGTGAATACGGTATTCCAGGACTATGCGCTGTTTCCGCACCTGAACGTATTCGAGAATGTGGCTTTCGGACTGCGGATTAAGAAGCTTAAGAAGGATGTCATTAATCAAAAGGTGCAGGAAGCGCTGCGCTTCGTCAACCTGGTCGGCTATGACCAGCGGGCCATTAATGAAATGTCCGGAGGACAAAGACAACGGGTCGCAATTGCACGCGCGATTGTCAACGAGCCGCAGGTTCTGCTGCTGGACGAGCCGTTATCGGCACTGGACCTTAAGCTGCGCACGGAGATGCAGTATATTCTGCGGGAAATGCAGCAGCGGCTGGGCATCACCTTCATTTTCGTTACCCATGACCAGGAAGAGGCGCTGGCGATGTCCGACTGGATCTTCGTCATGAACGGCGGAAAGATTGAGCAGAGTGGTACGCCTAATGATATCTATGATGAACCGATCAACCGCTTCGTGGCGGATTTCATCGGCGAGTCGAATATCGTGCCGGGCGTAATGATTGAGGACTATGTGGTTGAATTTAACGGCCACCGGTTCGAGTGTGTCGATGCCGGCCTGAAGCCGAATGAAGCCGTGGAAATTGTGATCCGCCCTGAGGATCTGGAGATTGCCACCGTAGAAGCGGGCAAACTGAAGGTGCGCGTGGATTCCCAGCTGTTCCGCGGTGTGCATTATGAGATCAGCTGCTATGACGGTTCCGGCCACGAATGGCTGGTCCATTCCACCCGCAAGGCGGAGGTAGGCAGCGAAATCGGGCTGTATTTTGATCCGGAAGCGATCCATGTTATGCGTTTCGGCGAAACGGAGGAAGAGTTCGACAAACGTCTGGAGGCTTACGGCGAGGTGGAGAGCGATGAAGAGTAAGGGCAAGTCGTACTACCTCATCCCGTATTACCTGTGGATTGCGTTGTTTGTTATTGCACCGGTGCTGCTGGTTGTCTATTATTCCCTGTTCGATCTGGACGGGAAGCTGACGCTGGATAACTACGTCAATTTCTTCACACCGGTATATATGAGAATGATGCTGAATTCCTTCTGGTATGCTTTTCTGATCACACTGTTCTCGCTCTTGGTGGCGTACCCGGCAGCCTATCTGCTGACGCGTACGAAGCATAAGCAGCTGTGGCTGCTGCTGATTATTCTGCCGACATGGATCAATCTGCTGCTGAAGACGTATGCCTTCATCGGCATCTTCGGCACCTTCGGCCCGGTCAACAATTTCTTTGATCTGGTGGGGCTCGGGGAGCAGCAGATCCTATTCACCGGCTTCAGCTTTGTGTTTGTGTCCGTCTATATTTTCATTCCATTCATGATCCTGCCGATCTTCAGTGCATTGGATGAGATGAATCTGTCGCTGGTGGATGCTGCGCGTGATTTGGGCGCCTCCGGCTGGACGACGTTCCGGAGGGTAGTGTTCCCGCTCACGATCTCCGGGGTCCGCTCCGGCTGCATGGCGGTATTCATTCCCGCGCTGTCGCTGTTTATGATCACGCGTCTGATTGCCGGCAACCGGGTGATTACACTCGGCACCGCTATTGAGCAGCATTTCCTGGTCACACAGGATTGGGGCATGGGCTCCACGGTAGCGGTATTCCTGATCGCCATTATGGCGCTGTTCATGATACTTACGGGCAGCTCGCGGAAAGGAGGGCGCGCGTGAAGAGCAAGAATAGAAACAAAATCAAAAATAAAAACGGGATCGCGAATATCTATCTGGTGCTGGTCTTTCTGGTTCTGTATGCGCCGATTTTCTATCTGATGTATTACTCGTTCAACAGCGGCGGCACCATGCATGAATTCGAGGGTTTCACGCTGGATTATTACCGCGAAGTCGTGGCCGATACCCGGCTGATGATTATTATGATTAACACACTGGTCATTGCGTTGCTGTCCTCGGCGATTGCAACGCTGATTGCAATCATCGGGGCACTGGCGATTCAGCATGTCCGCAGCCGCCGGGCCAAGAATACGCTGCTCTCGCTGAATAATGTGCTGATTGTCAGCCCGGATGTCATTATCGGAGCCTCCTTCCTGATCCTGTTCACCATTGTCGGGATCAAGCTGGGCTTCACCTCCGTTCTGCTCTCGCATGTGGCATTCAGCATTCCGATTGCCGTTATCATGATCCTGCCGCATCTGCAGGAGATGAGTCCGACACTGACCGATGCCGCCCGGGATCTTGGGGCTACCCGCCGCGATGTGCTGACGAAGGTGATTCTGCCGATCATTAAGCCGGGGATCTTCAGCGGATTCTTCATGGCCCTGACCTATTCCCTGGATGATTTCGCGGTAACCTTCTTCGTAACAGGCAACGGATATTCCACCTTGTCGGTTGAGATCTATTCGAGGGCGCGCCAAGGGGTCTCATTGTCGATTAACGCACTGTCGACACTAATCTTCCTCTTCACCATCCTGCTGGTAATAGGCTACTACTACCTTAACCAGCGGAAGAGCCGCCCGGCTATGCATATTGCAGAACCGGTTGCTGAAGCGGGGGTGCCTAGATGAAACAGCTCGTAAATACGTTTCTGGCGATTCTGATCGTAGCATTCGGGCTGATGTTCCTGGCCTCCAGGCTGAACTCGGCCGAAGGCTATTCCGGCGGCAATACGCTGACGATCTACAACTGGGGCGATTACATCGATCCCGAGCTGCTGGAGCAGTTCCAGGAGGAAACGGGCATTACAGTGATCTACCAGACCTTTGACTCCAATGAGGCGATGCTGACCAAGGTTGAGCAGGGCGGTACGGTCTTCGATGTCGTGGTCCCTTCCGACTATGCCATTGCTAAGATGCGGGAAGAGAAGCTGCTGCTGCCGCTGGATCACAGTAAGCTTCCGAATCTGGCCAATATCGGTTCCAAATTCATGGATCTGTCCTTTGATCCCGGCAACCTGTATTCGGTGCCTTATTTCTGGGGGACGGTAGGTATTATCTACAACCCCGAGATGACGGAGGGCATCGATTTCAGTAGTTGGGATTCGTTGTGGGATAAGCGGCTGGACAATAATATCTTCCTGGTCGATGGAGCACGCGAGGTGATGGGCATGGCGCTGAACAGTCTGCACTATTCCGTCAATGACAGGAATGAAGAGCATCTGCAGGAAGCGCTGACCAAGCTGAACCGGCTGTCGCCGAATGTGAAGGCGATCGTCGGCGACGAGATCAAGATGCTGCTGGCGAACGAAGAGGCGGCTGTCGGAATCGTCTGGTCCGGTGATGCTTCGGAGATTATGGATGAGAACGACAAGCTGGATTACGTGGTGCCGGAGGAAGGCTCGAACATCTGGTTCGACAACATGGTCATTCCGCGCGGAGCAGCCAATATCGAAGGGGCACATAAGTTCATCAACTTCATGCTCCGCCCGGATGTGGCGGCGCAGAATACGGAATATGTCGGCTACTCCACGCCGAACGTTCCTGCCCTGGAGCTGCTGCCAGAGGACATCTCCGGCGACGAACGCTTCTACCCGCCCGCCGAGATCACAGACCGGCTGGAGGTCTACGATAACCTCGGCAAGCGGATGCTTGCCCATTATAACGAGCTGTTCCTGAAGTTTAAGATGAATAAGAAGTAGGTTGCCGGTCATTGAGTGCCCGCATGCGGAGGTTTCGCATGCGGGTGTTTTTTTGCTGGAGGGAGGGGCTAGAAGGATGGGGCTGGAGGGGGAGGTGAGAAGGAGGGAGAGAAGGGGAAGCTGGAGGGATAAGGTTAGAGGGATTGGGCTAGAAGGGGGAAGCTGGAAGGCTAAGGCTAGAGGGGTGAAGCTGGGGGCTAGGGCTTGAGGAAGAGAAGAGGGAAGCTGGAGGGATAAGGCTAGAGGGATTGAAGTGAAAGAGTTAGCTGGAGGGCTGAGGCTAGAGGAAGGGGAGAAGGATGAAGCTGAAAGTCGAGGGTCAGAGGGGTTGCCTAGAAGGGCGAAGCTGAAGGTTAGGGTCAGAGCACAGGTGAGGGACATGACTTGTTGGAGAAATTGCATCGCTCCCTCACTGGCTACTAAGTAAATAGGCAGTATTAGTTGGATTTTCTACACTTACTGGTGAACGAATGAACCCTGCGAATGCAGCAGTTGGATAAACAGCACTTAAATGATTACATTTCACCCCAAGTAGCTGAAATCACCCCAATTAGTTGCTGTTTTTCCACTTGCTTGCCCACGATCCTACGAAATCGATAAATTAAGATACCATTTTCCACTTACTGTTACAGCAGTTGATTCGCGGCACTATAGCCTACAGCCAGCAGCGGGTTCAACGATCCACCTGAACGTTGCTGGCGGTTCTGGTTAAAGCTCAGCGTACTTTTCGGATACATGTTACTGGGCAAACGTCGAGCGGACAAGTATAGTGGTGATCCACTTGATGTTGCAATGTTCATCTACGTCAGTCTACGGCCTCGCAACGGATCGCATTAATGCTGGTCCGCTGCCCGCAGCCGTTACATTAAATTTGGTCTGCTGCGGAACCGTAAGTAGATTGCTCCTTATGAGACTAATTAAAATATTCAAGCACACTGCGTTTCAGCTCATACCGTGCGGTCCGTTCCTGATTACTGGTGGGGACGGGAAGGAGCCAGCCTTTGTCAGCCAGATTGTGTAACGTCCGGACTGCGGTTCTGTAATCGACAGAGAAATGTTCCTTCACATCCTGCGGGCGGATGGGCCGGGCCAGCTGGATAATCAGCCGGATTACCTCCTGCTCCATTAGCTGTACACGTGACACAGGTGCCTCGGCAGGCTGATATCTGCCCAGTACGAGCCGCAGTAGGGTCATACAAAGCTCAGGGCGCTGCTCAACATCATCGTACGCGAATGAAATCACATGATAGCCCATGGCGTACAGGAACGTTTCCCGGTTAAGTTCGCCGCAGTATTTAGTCCGGTCCATATCGCGTACATGTGAGGCATAGCCTTTGATCTCGATGAGCAGCTTCACGTATCCCGGTAACCAGGCGAAATCTGCAAAATAAGATCTTCCCCGCCAGTCCATGACTTCATACTCCGGATGAAGTCCGCCAAAGTGGCCCCGCAGAGGCCACCAGATGTTCCTCAGGAACAGAACCTCGGCATGCCGGTGCCCCCGATCCAATCGTGCCCGCCGTTCTCCCTCAGGCCTGCTGCCCAGATGTCCGTTGATAAACTGCAGATGTGCTTCTTCAAATATCATTACGCTCCAACCTCCCGTGAAAATAGAAAACGCCCCGGCTCCCCCAATTGGGGAAAACCGGGACGTTCTTCGTCTCGCTGTTATTAAGTATAGTTTACAAGCTTGATTCTGACTAGAATATAGCAGGAAAAGTTTCTATTTCACGCCGATCCGCATCCGGTAGCTAATCAGCACCTGCAATGTCCGGCCTCGGAAGTAGTTCTTAACCTCTGCCGAGAACTCGGCAATATCTTGCTCAAGTGAGGCCGGGCTAAGCTTCAGAACCGATTGCATTCCGCCTTGGCTGAGGGCAAGGCCGATATAGCGCTCTGCATCGCAGGCTTCTGTGTTGTGAAAAACGATTTCTCGCGCGTAAGTGAAACATCCGCTGGCTTTGATCCGGCCGAGATGTCCTTCCTTGTCCCATTTACGGGCCTGTTCGGCATCGGGCTGAAGCCCGGCGAGCAGGTCATCCGAAGTGGCGATCAGCCCATTGTAACGGGCTTCAATAGCAGGGTTCAGTACCAGAGGCCAATCGCAGTCATAGGCAGCGAACACTCCGCCGGGACTCAGGCAGCGGGAGATTTCCTGAAGTGTGCTGGCCGGGTCCATCCAGTGGAATGACTGCGAGCAGGTGATGATATCGACGCTCTCTGAGGCGAAGGGAAGCTGATTGGAGTAGCCTTGGATAAAAGATACGGATTCAGTCCCGCTGTGCAGGCGGTCCAGCTTCTCCTGCGCTTTGCCCAGCATATCCGGGTTAGGCTCCACTCCGGTTACGGAGTCGGCGGCGTCTTTCCACAGGAAGGTGGACAGACCGGTGCCGCAGCCTATATCAGCCACCGCGGACGGACGGCGGCCCAGGTAATTACTCAACAGCTCAATAACCAGCGGCGGCGCTTCAGGCCGGTAACGGTCGTATTTGTCCTGATATCCCAAGAAGCGGTCAATATTAGGCTTGCTGTTGCCTGCAGGAATCATAGGAATCAGCCTCCATATGAGTTTTGTTTGTTCCTTAATCTAATTAGTCCAAGCTAGCGCAGCAGTTCCGGATCAATGGCAGGCACAAGACCCTCAGCAGCGGCGCGGGTCAGCAGGGCAGAGATTGCCGCGTAGCCGTCCTCGCCCAGGTTCATCGTGAACTCGTTGACGTAAAGATCAATATGAGATTTGGCTACTTCCGGGGAGAGCTCCTGGGCGTGGCTCAGGACATATTCCTGGCAGTCCAGGGGATGATCCCAGGCATACTGCAAAGAGCTGCGGATCCAGCCGGTAATGGACTCGTGGTCCAGATCCCGGCGGGCGATGATCGCGCCGAGCGGAATAGGCAGGCCGGTGTCGCTTTCCCACCAGCTGCCGAGGTCAGTCAGCAGGTTAAGATTATAGGACGGGTAGGTGAAGCGGGCTTCATGAATGACCAGCCCGGCATCAATCGTGCCATTCTGTACAGCAGGCATGATTTCATCGAAGGGCATGACGACGATCTCGGCCGGGCCGTCCGGCACCTGCTGCGCAGCCCATAGCCGGAAGAGCAGGTAGGCGGTGGAGCGCTCGCTTGGCACGGCTATTCTGCGGCCGGATAGCTGACGCGGATGTTTGATGGCACCTGCACCTTTGCGAGTCAGTACGAGTGGGCCGCAGCCCCGTCCAAGCGCACCGCCGCAAGGCAGAAGCTTGTACTTATCCAGCACCCAGGGAAGCGCGGCGTAGGAGATCTTAAGCACTTCCGGACCGGCGCCGTCTGCCGCGAGTCCGTTGGTGATATCGATATCGGCAAAGGTTACCTCCAGCTTGGGTGCATCCGGTACCAGCCCGTGCGCCCAGGCATGAAATACGAAGGTATCATTGGGGCAAGGGGAAAAGGCAATATGAAGTTTGGTTGTCATTACAGCACCTCCAGTAGAATAGCCGCTGCCGCTGTGAGGGCGTCCAGGGCTTCTTTGATCTTCCACGCGGCCCGGTCGCGCGGGCCGACCGGGTTCGAGATCGCGCGCAGCTCCAGCGCTGCGATCCCCAGAGCCTGTGCGGCCACGGCGACCCCGTGGCCTTCCATCGCTTCCGCCGCCGCCTGCGGATGGCGCGCGGCAAGCTCCGCGGCCGTCCCGGCGGTGCCGGTCGCGGTCGATACGGTAAGCACGGTGCCCGTGCTTACCGCAAGCCCGGCCGCTGCTAGCGCGGCCGCAAGGGCCTGGACCGTGCCGCCCGGCGCAGGCACGGACACGCTGCCGAAGCCGAGCTCGGCAGCGCTGCGGAAGCCCTCCGGCGTCTCTGCGCCGAGGGCCGCGTCAAGCATCTCGCTGGCGACGACCAGCGAGCCTACGGGTGCACGGCCGGGGAAGCCGCCGCCGATCCCGGCGCTGATGACGCAGCCGTAGGAGCCGGCTGCCAGAGCGGCGGCGGTGCCCGCCGCAGCCGCAGCGGTGCCGGCGCCCGCTGCGATGACATGGAACCTGCGGCTGCCCTGCAGGCCGCGCAGGACGGCATCCCGCTCGGCTGCGACAGCGGTCACGATCAGCACGCGCGGCGCGCGTGCTTCTTGCGCTGCAA
The DNA here is from genome assembly GCF_013141775.1 of Paenibacillus phytohabitans. Lineage (GTDB taxonomy): Bacteria > Bacillota > Bacilli > Paenibacillales > Paenibacillaceae > Paenibacillus_AQ > Paenibacillus_AQ phytohabitans. The sequence continues at coordinate 161,616 of NZ_WHOB01000094.1, read as the reverse complement.
CAAGGTCCGCGGCGGTCTGCGAATTCAACTCAACCTTCGCTTCCATAATCAGCCTCCCTTTATATGTTTGTATCTAAAGATCTTCGATAAAACCGCTTGCCGGGATTCTGCTCCTTCAATTCATCTTTACCTTTGAAAGTCTACGCCGTTTCTGAGAACAGGTCAAATTCGCAGGAGGTGTTCTAACGGGATCTCCGGACGAGTATATCGGCAGATACAAATGCTATTCCGATCAATATTTCTTTGGCTATCGGACTGGAAAATATTGATCTTATGTTGAAAAAAATGTGTTCTATGCCCAAAGGATTGATCTTTAGCAAGAGAAAAAGTATAAATATTACATAATAAAGTATTAATGAGAGATATTGTTGTTTATTTTGAGGAATCCTGTCAAACGAAAAGTAAACTTTTCTATCCAATGGTTCGGATTAATTTGTAAACAAAGATATAACAGGATATTTATCCTATTATATAAAACAATGAACAGAAGGGAGAAAACGAGAATGCAAAACAAAACAGCAGTAAAAGAAGTCAACAAAATCGTTTTGAAAGAAGTGCAGCTGGATGCTTGTGAAGTTATGGAGGAAGCAATGACTCCTAGCTTTGGTTTTGGATGTCCTAACGGCTGGTTTGGCGCTTACTGCCATTAATACTTGAGATTCTGCAATTCATTTCAGAACGCTTACTCACAGGAGCAGGCGTTCTGAAAATGAGAAATGGAGGAGAATATGAAGGCGCATATTATTGAGGGGGCCAATACCAATGTATTGTACTTTCCGAATTCATATAAATTTTTCAAAATAGATGATCTGACTAAAAATATCATTTGTGATATTCATGAAGAGATGAACAAAAGTGAAATTATAGAAAAGTACAACATAGGGGAAGAGGATTACTACGATCTTCACCAAATTGTAAACGATACCACCAGCAGTCTGACAGAGCTTCAAGCAGGTCCGAAGGGCCTTTACAAATTAGTGTTGAATATTACTAATGAGTGTAATTTAAATTGTGTGTACTGTTATGCCAATGGTGGAACGTATCAATCGGATAAGGGAGTTATGCAAAGGGAGGTGCTGGAACAGGCACTTAGCATATTTTTTAACAGGTACAATAATATTGGTGTGATTCAACTATTCGGTGGTGAACCGACTCTGAATCTTAATGCTATAGCATATGTTGGAGCATATATTGAACAGAAGCTGCAAAATAAAGAAATCGATTATAAACCAGTTCTTTGCCTGACTACTAATGGGATGTGCTCCAGTGAAAAGTTTATTGATTTAGTAAACAGATATGATATAAAGCTTACCGTAAGTATAGACGGTCCCCGCAGCGTTACAAATCAGACCCGGCTGGCGAATACAGGTGCCGGTGTGGCGGATATTCTGGAAGATAACATTCAAAAGCTGCGCGCCCGGACCGGACAGCCCCAAAGTGCAGAAGTAACCTTTACACAGCTTCACGTTGAGCAGGACATTGAGGTCAGAGAAGTTGTGAACTATCTTGGTACAAGGTTTGGAATTACGGATGTACATGTAAGCCCGGTCAGCGCAGAGGAAGGAGCGGCATACAAGCTGAAGAATAGGGATTCTTTCCTTAAAGCCATCCCGGAAGTGATAAGAAATAAAGAAGACGGCTACATGCTTGTTAATAGAATAATAGACAATCTGAGAACAAAAAGAATGGACAGGCATATATGTAATGCTGGTACATCCATTTATTCGGTTTCTTCAAGTGGGGATATCTATCCTTGCTTCATGCTTACGGATGTTTGGGAGCATAGGCTCGGGAATGTGAATTCTGTAGATGAAGAATTCTGGAGTGAGCTGGAGTCTCCGGCAAATCCGTTCCGCCGATTCGATAAGCTGAAGAATGAGCAGTGTAAAGATTGTTTTAACAACACGATGTGCAACGGATGTATGGGAATCAATCATTTTGGTACCGGAGATATATTCAAATCTCCTGAAGAAGAATGTAGTTTTTTGAAGGGATTGACTGAGCAAGTACTTTTGGCACTATGTGAAGAAGATAAGTAAGCGAGGTGTATATTGTGATAAAACCCAGAATAGCTTCCGATTTGGAAGCTTATTTGTTATTTGATAACAAAAATACGGAAAATATATACTGTATAGGAAGCCTTACATATGATCGGTACATCGAAGCTCAGGAAACTAATAAAGATGCTATCATGCAGGCAGCCGGTTATTTTGACGGGGAACATACCTTGTCAGAGATAGACGATTTTCTCCAGTCCGATCACAACTTAAAGCTCGATGTGTATAAACTCAATTCTTTGTTTGAACATGCAGGTCTAATCACCAATACGGATATCGAATATGACAATAAAAACGAACTGGAAAAGCACGGCATACAGATTGCTTCAGTAAGCTTAAGCCGCTTTCAAAATATGTTCAGCATCCTGGCGAAATCGAGTCATTCATTACTGCTGACCGGATTCTTACTATGTATAGCTTCGCTTCCCTTAATACCAGGGGTTTTTAAAGAATTGTTATTTGTGAATATCTATAAAATCGTGGATTCCTCGACCGTAAGTCTGATCATCTCTTTAGCAGTAACCACGATAAGTGTTTTGCTCCACGAGATTTCCCATGCTGTAGCAGCCAAAAAATATGGGCTCATTCCAAAGCAAATGAAAATTACATTGTATCTGTATCTCAATCCTATGGCATACATTCTAACGAATGGAATCTATACGCTGGAACGCAAAAAGAGAGCCTTCATCTGGGTTGCCGGAATACTGTGCAACTTTATGATCTTCGCTACAGCTGCAATAGGCCAATATTTCTCGCAAGGCACGCTACACAACTTATTTCTGGTTATCTGCTATTCAAACCTGGGGTTAATAGTAACTAACTTGATCCCTTTTCTGCCGCTTGATGGATATTTTCTGCTGACAACTTTATTGAAATTTCCCAATCTAAGAAAGAAGTCCTTTTCAGGTATTAAAGGACTGCTGAATAACAGATCAATAGAAATTAAGGGGATTTATCTTATGTATTATGCAATATCGATATCCATTCTTATCTATATTGTTCTGACGCCAATTATTCAAGTGTATCATAATTTTCTGATTGGGTATTCCAGTCAACATTACTGGCTTGACGGGCTCGCTGAAATCAAAATGTATCTGATTCTAATGATGATCATCGTTTTTTCGAGAATAAGTGTTAAAATAAAGGATAAAAGGAAAAAAATATTCGTGAAAGTTCCGTGAGTCCGGTAGATAACCGGATTAGCAATTATCAGTGGATGCAGTATAGCAGTATATAAGGATGTGGAAAATTGGAGCATATACTGATAGTCGAGGATGAGAAAGAAATTAACGGTCTGCTTCGCTGTTTCATATCGGAACACGGTTATTTGACTACTTCTGCGTATAACGGATTAGAGGCCTTGCAACTTATTCAAAGAGGATCTTATGATCTGATTCTGCTAGACCTGATGCTGCCGTATAAGAGCGGAGATCAGCTTCTGTGTGAATTACGGGAACATTCTGAAGTACCGGTGATTGTGATCTCAGCCAAGGATACAACACAAACCAAAATCGAGCTTTTACGGATCGGGGCAGATGATTATATCACCAAACCTTTTGATCTCGATGAAACCCTTGCGCGGATAGAAAGTAATTTACGGCGGAATAAAATGAACCAGGATACTGCGGGAAACAGATGTTTAACCTATCAGGATATTCAGCTCGATGAGATGAAGCATAATGTAGAGGTTAAGGGTCGCGAGCTTGCGCTTACAGCCAAAGAATATGGAATTCTTGAACTGCTTATGAAACATCCGGAGAAAATATACTCTAAAGCCAATTTATTCAAAAGCATCTGGAATGAAGAATATATGAGTGAAGACAATACACTAAATGTTCATATTAGCAATATACGCAATAAGCTGAAGGCAGCCAGTCCGGATAAGTTATACATAGAAACCGTTTGGGGAATAGGCTACCGCTTGTATAAAACAGACCAGAACCGGTGAATTATTATATGCCTTATTATGAAGGGACCGTTTGCTCATGACGCAAGCGGCTCTTCCTGTTGGGAGCAAAAGCTCGCATGAACCATAACTTTACGAATTCTTTAAAGAGATCCCGGAGGAAATTAAGAATTTCTTTAAGATTACCTCTTACTATAGTCAGTAACGGTAAATATATACTTCAGCTTAACCGTAGAACGGGAGCGTGACAGACATGAGTGACATCATCCTTACGACCAACAATCTCACCAAGAAATATAATCATACATTGGCCTTGGATAATATTAATCTGAACATTGAAAGAGGAAGGATGTATGGCTTCATTGGTCAAAATGGGGCTGGGAAAACAACGCTGATCCGCCTCATTGTAGGGTTATCCTTTCCGACAAGCGGCGAGTTGTACCTGTTCGGCAAGACAGGGAAGCAGGCGCTGCAAGAGCAGCGTAAACGGATCGGCTGTATGGTTGAAACGCCTGCTCTATATCCCAATATGACTGCTGTGCAGAATCTGGAAGTCCAGCGGATTCAGCGGGGAATACCCGATCGGCATGTTATCAGGGAGACGCTGGAGCTGGTCGGTCTGGATGATTATCTTACTGGCAGAAAAGCGGTCCGTAATTTTTCTCTGGGAATGCGCCAGCGGCTGGGTATTGCGATTGCCTTGCTGCATGACCCTGAACTGCTCATTTTAGATGAGCCGATTAATGGGCTTGACCCCATGGGGATCGCCGAAATGCGGATCTTGCTGAAACGCTTAAATGCGGAACGCGGGACCACGATATTGATATCGAGCCATATCCTTAACGAGCTTTATCAGACGGTGTCGCAGTATATCCTTATTAATCAAGGTGTCCTGATTGAAGAATTAACACAAAGCCAGCTGAATGAGAAGTGCAAACGCCATATTGCGCTGCAGACCAATCATGTAGAGAATGCACTGCTTGCTTTAGAAAACCGGCTGCACATCAAAGATTATCAGGTTATGCCTGACGGAACCATTAAGCTGTATGATCACTTGGATGACATGGAAGGCATCTCGTCCACATTAATGAAGGAAGGCGTCCTGATTACAGGAATGACAATGGCTGGAGATACGCTGGAAAGTTACTTCCTCCACCGTATTGGAGGAGAAAAGCATGCTTTGTCTCATTAAAGCGGAAATTTACAAGCTGGTGCATGACCGGAGTTTTTTTATCCTTTTGGCTCTGTCTATAGTGCTGGGCGGCTTTCTTATGCTGGATCAAGGAGAACTTACCGGATATGAGAGTGTATTTGCGTCCTTGTATAATGCACCTATATTAATGCTGCTGACCTGTGTATTTGGGGCGCTCTACATTGGAAAGGATTTTGCAGACCACACGCTGTATCACATAATTTGCGCTGGTCATTCACGGAACCATGTATTTCTTAGCAAAACAATCCTATTTGTAGCGGGGTCGAACATGATTTTACTCCTTCAGCCGATCCTTAGTATCGCTCTTAATGCCGGTATTTACGGGTGGGGGCATCAATCTTTCGGGTCAGATCTGAAGGAGATAATAAAATTATTTCTTACAACAGCTGTATTGAATGCGGCTATGTGCGGAATCTCCCTACTGGCGGCATTCATATGTAAAGATGTTGGTAAAACCTTATCCATTCCAGCGCTGTTTTATTTTTTGACCATATTCCTGTTGAACGGCCCGAACGCGAAAGAAATTGCGCGGTTTATTCCCCTGGGGCAGCTGAGACTGTTAATCGGGGATTCTTCATCAACAGGAGCGGCCCTGCTGGTCGGAATAATTTTTTTAGGCTGCTTCTGCGTAGCGGCCGGCAGGATTTTTAACCATTCGGAACTTTATTAAAGAGGGGGATGCCATGAATAATCTTATGCAGATGGAATGGTACCGCATAAAGTACAATAAATTTTTTGTCGGCTGTGCGCTGCTGAGTATCATTTACGGACTATTTGCCAGCAAAAGCTATATTGCCGATTTGACCACACATAAAGACGCTATAGGGATCTTCTATGCCATGGTTTATGACTCCACCGTCTGGCTTGTATTGTTCTCTGCCTTCGTGGTTCTGCTGATCGGTCATGATTTCACTAACCGCACAATTCACCTGGAGGTTGTAGCAGGCCATTCCAGAATAAAAATCTTCTTCAGCAAATGTCTTATCTATTTAGCCGTGTTTAACCTCTTAATGCTGCTGGGTCCGGTGGTGGGTAGCATAAGAATGTCTTTTCAGCTGGGCTGGGGAGATTCATGGAATCATGATGCTTTGTATATCCTGCGGGTAATCCTGTTTTCGTTATTGCTGAACAGCGCAGTATTTTCAGTCTGTATATTTTTTGCCTTCATATTCAAGGATTCTGCTAAAACGGTATCTGTATCGATGATTGTTCTGTTTATCAGCGCTATGTGTATCGCCTATGCCGGGCCGATGGGCTGGTATGACGTTGTACCGTGGCTGCGGTTTCTGCCGATGAATCAAATTAGAGCATCTTTAGCCTATTCTCTCTCCCTGGTCCAGGCGACAGAGATTGCACTTTCCGGGATAGTGTACCTGCTGTTGTTCATCGCACTTTCATTTCAGAGGTTCAATACTTGTGAACTCAAATAGGGACGGGGAAAGAGGCGTCATAATCCATGATGTATATTGTTGTTCTGCTCACGGTAATGCTTGCGGTGCTTATGTTTCGCCTCTTTTCTCTGAAAAGGCAAATACGCAATGTCACTAAACAGATGGTTGAACTGTCATCCGGGACTATTGAAAAGAAGTTGAATATTTCATTGATAGATAAGAATTTGAATGTGCTCACTGCAGAGATAAACAAGAACCTGACGAAGCAGCGTGAGCTCCGTATTAACATGGCACGAAGCGGCAATCATCTGAAAGAATCCATAGCTAATATCTCCCATGACCTGCGCACACCGCTGACCTCGATGATCGGCTACCTCCAGCTGTTGCAAAAAGGGGCTATAACACCAGAGCAGCGTGAGCAAATAGGAATTGTTTTGCGCAAGGGCCATCATCTGCAGACATTAATCAAATCATTTTATGAACTGGCTGTACTGGATTCAGAAGAAATTCAGCCGAAGTTCAAGAATGTGAATTACTCGAATGTGATTATGGATAGCGTTGTGGAGAACGCCGCCATGTTTGAAGAGCGGGGGCTGCATCCGCAGATAACGCTCCCGGAGGATAGCGTATTTGTCTGGACGGATGAGGATATGTTGCGGCGCATCCTGCAGAACTTGCTTGATAATGCAGCAAAGTATGCCACAGGCGAGATCAGGATCACCCTGCTGAAGAATAGTAAGACAGAATTGATAATGACGAATATGATATCAACTCCCAAAGAAGTTGATCCGGCACGGCTGTTCGACCGCTTCTATACTTCAGATGTATCGCGAAGTGTAGGGAGTACAGGGCTGGGGTTGTCGATCGTCAAAATCCTAATTGATAAAATACGCGGAACGATCAGTGCTGAGTTATCTGGAGACCACCTACAGATCAAAATTGTATTGTGAAGGCCTCAGAGAAAAATGTATGGAGATGACATAGATGCTTAAGATAGGAATATGTGAGGATGAACAAAACGTCCTTAATCAAATTAGCTGTTGTATTCAAGAAGCTTTAAACAATGAAATAGAATACAGCATCAAGGAATACAATTTCGGAATGGCCATGCTAAAGGACAGAGAAATTTTTGATCTGGTGATTCTAGATTTAGATATGCCGGGCATGAACGGATATGAGCTGGCACAGGAAATCCGGGAGCTTGATACAGAAGTGAAGATAGTATTTATAACCAATTACTCTATCTACAAAGATTATGCGTTCTCAGTTCATGCCTTTGGCTATCTGGTTAAACCGGTTAATCGTGATGTTCTTTCTGCTTTACTCCGAGATACCGTTAAGTACATTTCGCCGAGAAAAAAAGACACACAACAGGTTAAATTTTTGTTCAAGGAAGGTGTGAAGTCGTTTCACCTCAAGGAAATATTATACTTTGAGTATATGAACCGTGACATACATCTACAGACACTAAGGGATAGAGAATACATAATCCATAAAGAAAAGATATCTAATATTTCGAAGAAAATGAGTCTATATGATTTTGTGGTTCCGCATAAGAGTTTTGTAATTAATCTGAACTATGTTAGTTATGTAAAGGGATACAATATCTATATTAAGAACGGGGATATTATTCCGTTGTCACAGAGTAATTCTACAGCCTTTAGAAAGAAGCTGGATATTTTTCTCCAGAAGCAAGTAAATGAGTAAAGGGGGCGTTTCTATCCGGAATGGGGGCTGAATTTTTGTACACCCTATACTGTTGACAGATTCTACAGGATGCTGTATATTTATCTTAACTTAAAGATAATTAACTTAAAGATAAACGCGAACACGACAGGAGGTGCACATAATGAGCGGCAATAATGACACAGCAGGTACAGCAGCTGACAGTACAATCGATCAGGAACAGGCGGCATCACTGAAATTATTCGTTGTTCTGTCCAAGGCTTACAAGAGCCTGATGGATCAGGCGGTGAAGGATATGAAGAGCCATGGGCTGGCATCGGCGGAGTTCATGGTGCTGGAAGTCCTGTATCATAGAACGCGGATTCCACTGCAGCAGATTGGCGAGAAGATTCTGGTCACCAGCGGCAGCATCACCTACAACATCGATAAGCTGGAGAAGCGCGGACTACTGAAGCGCGTTCCATGCGAGGACGACCGACGTGTGACTTATGCCGAGATTACGGAAGCGGGGCGCGAGCTGTTCGATGATATTTTCCCCCGTCATGTCAGTTCCATACACAGCCTGATGGGCGGGCTGGACAGTGAAGAGAAGGCTCAGGCCACTCAACTGCTGAAGAAGCTGGGCAAGGGTGTATAGAAGACCGGGAATAGCACAGCGGGTTTCTGAACAGCCGGCTGGAACTCGATAGCTGCCTGTTAGCTTAGCTAGCAGCAAGATGAGCATTGAAGATCAGGCAGTCCATAAATTTAACAGTCTAATAATGAATTGGTATTCTATGAAAATGCCAAGTCCCCGAATGGCGGGCAAATTATATATAGATCAGCAGGACCAAAAATTTTTACCTAATATCTTAACGTTAAGATAATTAAAATCGAGAGAATGGAGAGTGTTTAAAATGGTTAGTGTAGGTTTATTGTTGATGAGATTGGTAATTGGTGTAGCGTTTATCGGGCATGGTGCACAGAAGCTGTTCGGCTGGTTCGGCGGCTACGGCCCCAAAGGCACAGGCGGCTGGATGGAGTCGATCGGCATTAAGCCCGGCGTACGTATGGCGGTGCTGGCAGGACTGATGGAGCTGGTCGGAGGACTGCTGTTCACACTCGGTCTGTTGACTCCGGTAGCTGCTGTGCTGATTGCCGCAACCATGCTTGGCGCAATAGTCAAAGTCCATGCTCCTAACGGGTTCTGGTCTACGGCTAACGGGATCGAGTTTCCATTAACGGTACTGGTGGTTGCGGTCGGGGTGGCTCTGGCGGGTCCGGGTTCGATTTCACTTGATGCACTTTTCTTTAAATAATAGCCGGTACGCCAGGCGGCCTGCTCCACAGACAGCGGGTGGCTGCCCAGGGCGGACGTCAAGATAGCATCCTCATTTTACAAAAGAACAGATTGTACAACACACCCAATTTCAGGAGGTAATAATCATGACTATGCAAACTTCAGGAATTCATCATATCACCGCTTTTGTAGGAGATGCTCAGCGTAACGCTGATTTCTATGCCGGAATTCTCGGACTGCGCCTTGTCAAAAAAACCATCAACTTCGACGCACCCGACGTCTATCATCTCTACTTCGGCAATGAGCAGGGTGCACCGGGCACCATTATTACCTTCTTCCCCTGGTCTACCGGACGCAAGGGCAGAATCGGCGGCGGTCAGGTTGGCGTAACCACTTATGCTGTGCCGGCAGGCTCCATCGGGTTCTGGGAGCAGCGGCTGGCCGCTTATCAGATTCCGGTTACCAAGGTAAGCCGGATCGGCGAGTCTTATCTCTCCTTCGCGGACTTCGACGGTTTGCGGATTGAGCTGGTGGAACGTGAAGAGGGTTCCTTGAGCACCTGGTCCTTCGCCGGAGTACCTGTAGAACATGCGATCAAAGGCTTCGGAGGTGCTGTTCTCTACAGCGTTGCCCCGGACAAAACAGCAGACACTCTCTCCCGTACGCTGGGAATGGAGCGGATTGCTGAAGGTGACGGCTACATCCGGTACAGAGCTGCCGGTGATATCGGGAATATCATCGATCTGAAGGCTACTCCGGTTCCGCAGGGGGCTGGCGGCACAGGTACCGTCCACCACATCGCCTGGCGCGCCAAAGATGATGCCGAGCAGCTGGAATGGGGCCGCCGCGTACAGAGCCACGGCTACCAGCCGACTCCGGTGCAGGACCGCCAGTACTTCAATGCCATCTACTTCCGTGAAGAAGGCGGAATCCTGTTCGAGATTGCGACCGATCCTCCCGGCTTTGCCCGTGATGAAGCACCGGACGCGCTGGGACAGAAGCTGATGCTTCCGGCATGGTTTGAACCGCAGCGTGCGGCGATAGAAGATAACTTGAGCCCATTTGAAATCCGCGAAATCGGGGTGAATCAGAAATGAATATGACGCATGTATTCCATCAAGGTACGGATGTTACTCAGCCGACGCTGGTATTATTCCACGGCACAGGCGGCAACGAGCATGACCTGCTGCCGCTGGCCGGGCTGCTGGCTCCCGGCGCTTCGGTGCTGGGCATCCGCGGGAATGTACTCGAGAATGGCATGCCGCGCTTTTTCCGGCGGCTGGCTGAAGGAATATTCGACGAGGAGGATCTGATCTTCCGCACCCATGAGGTGAAGCAGTTCCTGGACGAGGCTGCAGCGAAGTACGGATTTGATAACGGCAATCTGGTTGCAGTAGGCTACTCCAACGGTGCGAACATCGCCGGCAGCCTGCTCTTCCATTACGGAGGCATCTTCCGCGCGGCAGTGCTGCTGCATCCGATGGTGCCGCTGCGCGGCCTTGCTATTCCGTCGCTGCAGGGGGTTCCGGTCTTTATCGGGGCAGGAACCAATGATCCGATCATCCGCTCCGAGGAGACCCGTGAGCTGGAATCCCTGCTGAGCGGCGCGGGAGCCGAAGTCACCTCTCACTGGGGCAATCAGGGACACCGCCTGAGCACCGCCGAAGCTGAAGCGGCCAGGGATTGGCTGGCCGGACTCACAGCTTCCGGAGAATGATATAACTATACAGACAACCGCCTGCGGGGGCTGCTGATCAGTGATATGATCGGCCGGCCGACTCCTGCAGGCGGTTATTTGCGATATAGAGATATAGGTCCGAGATACATTTGTTCCCCCGTTCTATTCCCCGTTAATGCACAAAAGCATTGAACTTTCAGGCTGTGATCGGGTAGTATGAAGAATAAAAAACGGACCTGAGCAAAAACGGATTTGCTGTCTTTTAAAGGGGTGCCAAGAGAAAGGTTGCGTCACTATTCATGATTAAGCAAAACCATATTTCAGGCCTTGCGGAGGGCGGGCCGTCCAAGAAACAGCGGCTGCAGCTGGCGGTCATTCTGGGGGCCATCGCCACGATCGGCCCTCTGTCGATTGATATGTATCTGCCGGCTCTGCCTGCGCTTAGCACTCATTTCGCCACCAGTCCGGCTATGGTGCAGCTCAGCCTGACCTTCTTCCTGCTGGGGCTGGCCTCGGGCCAGCTGGTGGCCGGACCGCTCAGCGATGTGCATGGACGCCGTGTTCCGCTCTTTATCGGTATGGTGATTTATGCGGTTTCTTCACTGCTCTGTGCGTTCAGTCCTTCTATCGGCCTGCTGGTGTTTCTGCGTTTCATCCAGGGCCTGGCCGGATCAGTAGGTGTGGTCATCTCCCGGGCGGCGGTCCGTGATATGTACAGCGGCTCGGAATTAACCAAGTTCTTCTCGCTGCTGATGATTGTCAACGGGCTGGGGCCGATCTTCGCTCCTGTCATCGGGGGACAGCTGCTGAGAGTAACGACCTGGCAGGGTGTGTTTGTAGTTTTGTTTGTGTTCGGACTGCTCTTTGCGGCCATCATTCTGCTGCGTCTGCCGGAGACATTGCCCAAAGAACGCCGGATCAAAAGCGGGCTCAAAGGAACGCTGCTCACCTTCCGTATCCTGCTTGGCAATGCCAAGTTTATGGGCTATGCCCTCTCCCAGGGTTTCGTTACAGCAGCCATGTTCGCTTATATTTCTGGTTCTTCCTTCGTATTGCAGATTATTTACGGGGTATCCCCGCAAATGTACAGCCTTATCTTCGCTGTTAACGGGCTCGGCATTATTATCTCCGGGCAGATTGCCGGCCGGTTGTCCGCAAGAGTAGGGGAGCGCAAGCTGCTGATTAGCGGACTTCTGCTCTGTACTTTCGGCGGTGTCCTGCTGCTGGTTACCCTCCTTGCCGGAGGCGGACTGCTGCCGATTCTGGTCTGCCTGTTCGCCGTGGTCTCCAGTGTGGGTCTGGTGAGTACAACCAGCTTCTCGCTTGCCATGCAGGATCAGGGAGAAACCGCAGGCAGCGCCTCTGCACTCCTGGGTCTGCTTCCCTTGCTGCTGGGCAGCTGTGCGGCTCCGTTAGTCGGACTTGGCGGCAGTGACTCTGCTGTGCCGATGGCGCTGGTCATCGCGGGAGCAGGCATCCTGTCCATTTTATCTTACCTGCTGCTCTGCAAAAGGGCGGACAAGCCATGAGCCGCAAGGATCTCACGACCCTGCTGCTGCTTGCCTTTGCCTGGGGAGCCTCCTTCCTGTTCATGCGGATCGCCTCTCCTGAATTGGGGCCGGTCTTCACGACCGAGCTGCGTGTTACGCTTGCCGGAGCAGCCCTGCTGCTCTATGCGTTTGTGACCCGGCGCAAACTGGGCATCCTGAAGCACTGGAAGCAGTTCCTGCTGCTCGGTGCCATTAATGCCGCACTTCCGTTCACCCTGATCTGCATGGCTGAGCTGCATCTGAGTGCTTCGCTGGCGGCAATCCTTAATGCCACGACCCCGATGTTTGCGGCTCTAGCCGCCTGGGGAACCCGGCAGGAGAAGCCGGGCCTGGCCAAGTCGGCCGGCCTGGTCATTGGTCTAATTGGCGTAGCTGTTCTGGTCGGCTGGAGTCCGGTACCGCTCACAAGTACAGTTCTCTTGTCAGTAGGGTACTCGCTCTGTGCCGCATTGTGCTATGCATTTGGTGGATTATATGCTTCACGTGTAGGCTTCGGCCTCACTCCGCTGGCGCTTGCTGCCGGACAACAGCTGGGTGCAAGCGTGGTGCTGCTGCCGCTGGCGGTTATTTTTGCCCCGGATCATCTGCCCTCGGCCGCTGCGGTATACTCCGTACTTGGTTTGTCGCTGATCTGTACCTCGGTGGCTTACCTGCTGTACTTCCGCCTGATCGCCAGCATCGGCCCGGTCAAGACCGTCAGCGTCACATTTCTCGTCCCTGTATTCGGCCTGATGTGGGGAGCCATCTTCCTGCATGAGCCGGTCTATGCCAATACCCTTGCCGGACTGGTTATCATCCTGCTGAGCGTAACACTGGTTAACCGGAAGCCGGGCAAGTCGTAGGGTAACAGACATTCAGCAAACTTTCAGCGCATTTTAACGTTGTACTTGGGTGAAAGAGATATATTGGATAGGTGAAAGGAGGGACAAGTATGAATATTTCATCCGTATCCGCTTCAACATCTACCACGTATACGTCCTCCAGTGCAACGGATACAGCTGCGCTTGAGAAGCAGAAGGCGAAGCTGGAAGCTGATCTTGAGAAGGTAAGCTCCAGCAAGGACGACGAGAAGACTAAGGAAACCAAGACCAAACAGCTTGAGCAGCAGATCAAGCAGATCGAAGCGCAAATTGCCCAAAAGTCACAGAGTGCCAGCAGCGCCTCTTCAGCTGGAAGCGCAGCTGCACCGCCGGAGAAGCCTGCTGACAGCAGCAAGCTGGCAGCGGCATCTGCGCAGGAAATCGCGACCGCAACTACAGATAGCGAAGGCAGATTTGACATTCGGGTATAACCCCGGCTAACCAGCATGCCTGAGAAGAGGACCGCCATTGCCGTGGTGACTGGTTCTCTATTGCGGTATGACAACCCTTGTGCAGCAAGAAATAGGCATCCGGACTGATCGCAGTCCGGGTGCCTATTTTTTGTATCCCAGGATCAATCAACCTTCGGTTTTCCTCCGCTGCAGTGATTTACACTTTGCCGGCTGTCTAACTCTGATGAACATACAACCGTTATACGGGTCATCTGCTGCTGATATTGCTATAATAGGTTTTATGGAAAATGCTGAATATTGTTTAGCCAAGGGTGAGTTCAGCAGTAAGGGCAGGTGAAGTCATGCATTCAAAGTCATGCATTCAATGAAACAAAGATTGGAACACTTCAGATTCGTGAGGCTGCTTCTATCCATCTACCGGATTAAGGCGGTAAGGGCGCTTGTTCCGCTGCTGATCATCGGTCTTGTCTATTGGGAAGGGCAGAATGAGCTGAAGCAGATTCATTTGGGGATGATCATTCATGAATTAAAAGCAGTCCCCGCACCGGCCATTCTGCAGATGCTGGGCATTTCCCTGCTCTCCGTTGCGGTCATGAGCACTTATGATTATTTAATCCGCGGGCATTTCCGCTTGCAGACCAGCTACTTAAGCACCTTCCGCTATGCCTGGATCGCGAATACGTTCAATAACCTGATCGGCTTTGCCGGTCTGGCTGGCGCGGGCCTCCGGACGCTGCTCTACAAAAAGAGCGGTGTGCCCTCGTCCGTGCTGGCACCGGCTATCGTATTTCTGTCACCGCTGATGATAACCGGGCTGTCGCTGCTCTCATGGTGCACCCTTACCGGAATCCTTCCGGCGGATGCCCTTCTACATGAACATCGCTGGCTGGTATTCGCGGTGTGGGGAATGGCGCTTTATTTGCCGTTTTTTGTGATTCTCCAGCGTTCCTCACTATTCGCCAAGTGGATTAACCGGGGGCAGGGCAGGACATCCTGGCTGACGGTAGCGGCTTCTGTCGGAGCTTCCTTCCTGGAGTGGGCCTTTGCCGGACTGACCTTCTGGATAATTGCCGGTCAGCTGCTCGGCGGTGCTCCGTTTGTTACGGTCTTCAGTATTTATGTCGTTGCCGCCATTGCCGGCATTCTAAGTATGGCTCCCGGAGGCATCGGTGCCTTCGACCTGATTGCCCTGCTTGGACTTACCCAGCTGGGAATCCGGAGCGATCAGGCCATGGCTGTGCTCGTCATCTACAGACTATTCTATTACATTGTGCCCTGGCTGATCGGACTGGTGCTGGCGGCGCTGGAGATCGGGCTGCCGGGTAAGAAGGGGACTGAACGCAGCGGAGACAGAGTCGAAACTCCCGTTACCGTATGGCAGAGAATATGGGGCTGGCCCGGCCAATACACCTTCCTCAGCGACCTGGGGGTCTGGGCACTCGGCAAGCTGGTGCTGGCCAGCGGTCTGATTCTGCTGCTGTCCGCAGCTACACCTGAGCTGCTCTACCGGCTGCGGATCACGGAGAATCTCTTGTCCCTGCCAGTGATGCGGATTTCCCATCATCTGTCCGTGCTGATCGGCTTCATGCTAATCCTGCTGTCGCGGGGAATTTCCCTGCGTGTCTACAGGGCGTACGTCTGGACCAGTCTGCTGCTCTTCGGCGGTGCAGTATTTGCTTTTACGAAAGGATTCGATTACGAAGAGGCGCTGTTCCTGCTGCTGGTAGGCCTGATCCTCTGGATCTCGCGGACCCGGTTCTACCGGATTAGTGTGCCGCTCAGTACCAGGAGCACCGTATGGTGGCTGGCTCTGACTTCTGTTGTAGCACTCAGTTATTATGGGCTGGGGAGTTATTCGCATCACGGTTTCCTGAAGCATCTCCCGGCCGGAATCCGGCCGGAATGGCTGCGGCAGCACAGCAATGTGGCGGTTACAGCTATAGGCGGACTGATCTTCTCCTGGCTGCTGCTGACTATGCTTGTTGCTCTCCGGCCGCAGCGCAAGGCCGATGAGCTCTTCGCGGATAAGGATATGGCGCGGCTGGAGCAGTTTCTGGCGGAAGGCTGGGGCAATGCCTTAAGCCATATGCTGTTTCTGGGCGACAAAAGCTTCTACTGGGCCCGGGAGGGCAGAGTGTTATTCGCTTTTGCCAGAGTAAGGGACAAGCTGGTGGTACTGGGTGATCCTCTGGGTCCGGTGGGCCTGGTCAATGACGCAATCAGCGAGTTCCGCCAGGCGGCGGATTTGTATGGACTCGCCGTAGTGTTCTACCAGGCTACACCAGCCTACCTCCCGGTGTATCAGAGCCAAGGCTACCGGTTCTTCAAGCTGGGCGAGGAAGCGTTGGTGCCGCTTGAGAACTTCAAGGCCAGCGGCCCCCGCAATGCCGATCTGCCCGGTGTGGCAAGCCGGTTTGAACGTGAGGGCTATGTCTTTGAGATTGCCGAGCCCGCGCATTCTGCAGACCTGCTGCAGGAGCTCCGGGCGCTGTCGGAGGAATGGCTGGACGGGCGCCTGGAAAAAGGGTTTTCGCTGGGCTGGTTCAGCAAGCCGTATCTGCAGCTCGCTCCGCTGGCGCTGCTGCGCGGAGCTGACGGGCAACTCATAGCTTTTGCCTCCGTTGCCCCGGGCTATGACGGACACAAGACCGTGTCCATTGATCTCATGCGCCACCGCAAGGATACCCCGAACGGGACTATGGATTACTTGTTCCTGTGTCTGCTGGAGTGGGCGAAGTCGCGGGGGTTCCGCAGCTTTAATCTGGGTCATGCCCCGCAGCCTGGTGCCGGCCGGAATACCGGAGCGCTGCGCGAGGAGAAGGTGGCCCGCCTGGTCTTTGAACGCGGCGGCCACTGGTACGGATTCTCCGGCCTGCGGCGGTATAAGGAGAAATTCGGGCCGCAGTGGGAGCCGCGGTATCTGGCGTATCCTGCATCGCTTACCCTCTACCTGTTAACCCTCGATCTGGTGAGACTGGTTTCCCGCCATCCGGGTCCGGAAGATAAGGAATAAGAGCTGGACGATTCTCCTGAAATGGGGGATACTAATTTTACCAGCAACCGGACCGCAGAACAGGCAACGATAGAGTATAGATCATTTTGGGAGGGCTCCTGTTCTTAGCGGAGTCTTCTTTTTTGGGCTTGAAGCTGTAACAAGGAGGCTGAGCCAGCCAGTAAGGAATGGGCAGTTCAGGTCAGGGCAAGACAAGGCAGGGCAGGGTTGCGGGATAATTTGAGGAGGCGGCTGTTATGGGGAATGCAGTAATGGAAATTATGGAGAAACGCAAGTCTGTGCGGACTTATGAGACCACACCAATTGATACAGCAGCCCATGCCTCCATTATGGAGTATCTGGATAAGGAAGAGAATTTGCGCGGTCCTTTTGGCGGGATATCAGGGATTGAATGGATCTGGGCCAAAGGCGGGGCGGGGGAAGGCAAGGGCATGAAGCTGGGCGCTTACGGGATCATTGTGAATCCGCAGGCTTATCTGGTAGGCTCCGTGCGTAACGGGAAGCTGGCACTGCTGGAGTTCGGATATACCTTCCAGAAGCTGATTCTTTTTGCGACCGGGCTGGGTCTTGGAACCTGCTGGATTGGCGGAACCTTCAACCGCAAATCCTTTACCCGTGAGCTGGAGCTTGCCGAAGGGGAGATTATTCCCTGCATTACGCCGCTCGGCTACGCGCGGGAGAAGCAGCGGCTGCTGGATACCACGATGCGGTATGTGGTCAGAGCCGACAATAAAAAGCCTTGGAAGGAGCTCTTCTGTGACGGTGATTTCAGCAAACGGCTGACACCGGAAGCCGCCGGGAAGCTGGCCGTCCCCATCGAGATGGTCCGGATCGGCCCGTCAGCCTCCAACAAGCAGCCCTGGAGACTTGTCTTGTCTCCAGACCGGCAGCAGCTGCATTTCTACTTGGAGCATACGCCTAATTATAGCGGCAATAAGCTCGGATTCCAGATGCAGCGGATTGATATCGGCATTGCCGCCTGCAATTTCGAGCTGGCCTGCCGCGAGCTGGATATTGCAGGCACCTGGACCATTAACGATCCGGGAATAGAAGCCGGCAGTCCGAATACGGAATACATGCTCAGCTATACACTTAGCTGATCCGGGAAAGCCACCACAACAGGCCTGCTGCCGTCAGGATACATAGCGCAACCCATGTATCGCGCTTGTTCCAGGCCAGCTGATAGACAGGAGTCCGCTGCTTGGCGGGATCATACCCGCGCGATTCAACGGCTGTAGCCAGCTCGTCGCCCATGCCCAGGACAAGGATGATCAGGGGCACGATGATCAGGGCAATCTGCCGCGGGGACCAGCGTGCCAGTCCGCGGGCCCGTCTGCCGCGCGAGCTCAGTGCCAGCTGCAGCTGTGTCAGCTTGCCGAGAATCCAGGGCACGAACTGCAGCGTCACGGACACAGCCAGCGACCAGTTGCGGGTCCGGATTCCAAGATGTCTCAGCGGAGCAATTCCCCATTCCAGCCCTTCACGCAGCGGAGCGCCGGTAGTGGTCTCCGTGAACAGGAATCCGAGGACGATCAGCAGCAGAAACCGCAGCACGCTGATTCCTCCGCGCTGAAGTCCCGCAGAACTGAAGCTGAGCGGGCCGATACTGAAGCCGGGCGAGTTCCAGCTGAGCCCGGACAGCAGCCAGAGGAACAGGAACATGAGGAGGAACGGGCGGAAGAAACGGAAGACCCTCCGCCAGGAAATTCCGGCCGAAACCGTGAGTCCGGCCAGCAGGCTTGCAGCCAGCAGCAGCGGGAGGAAGGTGTCCATCCCCAGCACGGTCAGTGATCCGATAATCATCCCCAGCCATTTGACCCGGGGATCCAGTCCCTGCCAGCGTAACCGGCCAGGGGCTTGTTTGATTGATAAGTGGTCAGATGTTGCGGGCTCCCCGTAAAGTGCCTGAGGATTCATTGAAGCCAAGGCCTCGCTTGCCGGGCCTATTGTGGCGGCAGATAGACCTGGTGCGTCTCCGCTTGCGGGGCCTGTTGTGGCGGCAGATAGACCTGGTGCGTCTCCGCTTGCCGGGCCTATTGTGGCGGCAGATAGACCTGGTGCGTCTCCGCTTGCCGGTGGAGATTCCGTCTCGCTTCTTCTCCCTTCGCTGGGCTCCTTGTGGGCCGCCGCAGGAGTGCTGACTTCCTGCGGAACGGGCAGAGGCTGCTTATCCAGTCCGGCGAGCAGCTCCTCCAGATTGTCCGGTAATGCTTCAAGCCAGCCGCGTTCTACAAGCCTGCGGCCTAGCGAGGCATAAGCCGGAGGCGTAAGTCCGGCAGCTCGCAGCAGTCCGGGGTCCGCTGTCAGTGCCGCAGCAGGGCCATCATAATGGGCCGCGCCCTGCTTCATCACGATCACCCCGTCGGCAACCGGCAGAAAGCTGTCCAGATCATGGGTGCCGATGATCAGAGTCAGGCCGCTCTGCCGCAGCTCCTGCACCATTTCCAGCAGCGACTGTGCCGCCAGCGGGTCCAGTCCTGCGGTCGGCTCATCGAGAATGAGAAGCCCGGGCCGGGAGGCTATGGCTCCGGCAATACAGACCCGCCGCTTCTCGCCTCCGCTAAGCAGAAAAGGGGAACGTCCGGCGAACTCATCATAAGGCAGCCCGGTCCGCGCGAGGGCGCTGCGGATGATACCGTCCCGCTGCACCTTAGGTACACCGCGCTGCGTCAGGCCGTATTCGATATCCTTATGGACGCTGTCTGCGAACAACTGGGTCTCCGGCTGCTGAAATACCATAGCGACAGCCTCCCCGACCTTGCGGTCCGCAGGCATCGTATCCTCATGAATGATATTGCCGGATGCCGGATGCTCCAGCCCGGCGAGCAGGCGCAGCAGAGTGGACTTGCCGCTTCCGTTAACTCCGCAGAGCACGGTCAATGTGCCTGCAGGGATATTCAGGGAGATATCCTGCACGGCGTACTTGCCGTCGTAATGGAAGGAGAGATGCTCTGCCCGAATCCTCATAGCATCGCCTCCAGCTGCGGCTCGGTCAGCGGGAGCAGATGAAGCGGCCAGTTCTGTCTCTGCAGCAGTCTCCCGATGCGGACCACGGGCGATGGAACCCATCCGAGCGCATCCGGCAGGCCGGAGGCGTAGAACAGGGTGCGCGGATCACCGTCATAGAGCAGCCGGCCATCGCCCATAACGGCAATGCGCTGGCTCTCGGCCAGTTCCTCCATCCGCTGCGTGACCCAGAGCACGGTTGTGCCGCTCCTCCATAACTGCCGGGCCAGCTCTAGAATATCCTGCCTTCCCGCCGGGTCCAGCATAGAAGTGGCCTCATCGAAGATGATCATGCCTGCTTCCAGGGCAAGGCAGCAGCCGACAGCCAGGCGCTGGCGTTCTCCGCCGGATAGACTGGCGACATCTGCTTCTGCTTTGTGGGCCAGTCCTACCTGCTGCAGAATATCATGGATTCGCGTAACCATCAGATTCCGGTCCAGCCCGCGGTTTTCCAGCCCGAAAGCGATGTCCTCGAAGGGCGTAGAGCCCACCGTCTGTGCCTCGGGATTCTGAAATACAAGCTGGACCTGCTGCTTCACGTCCGCGCGGTTCTGAGGCGAGCGCAGATCCAGCCCGGCGACGGACAGACTGCCTCCTGACGGGGGAATCAGCCCGTTGAAGGTGCGGATCAGCGATGTTTTGCCGCAGCCGTTGGCTCCTGTGAGCGCAACCCATTCTCCCCGTCCAATATGGATACTAATCCCTTGCAGAACCGGGCGCCTGTGCTGGCCATCCCGTAAAGACAAGGTCAAATTATGCGCCCTGATCATCCTCATGCCCGCTTTCCTTACAGCTCTAGTCAACAATCGCTCCCCATTATAACAAAGATTTGAGGATTGATGTATCCGGAGGGGGATGATATAGTGATCCTAAAAAAAGGGGGTACTCCCGGCAATGAAAAAATGGACGACCCGCGGCCTGATATTCAGTGCACTATTCGCCGCAGTTATGATCGCTCTGAGTTATTTAAAGATCTCTCTGCCTTTTTCTACTGTACCTATTACAATGCAGACCCTGGCTGTCATGCTGGCCGGTTCTATTCTGGGGGCACGCTACGGCACGCTCGCCGTACTGATCGTGATCGGACTTGCTGCTGCGGGCTTCCCGGTGATGGGCGGAAGCGGCGGACTCGCGGTGCTGGTTGGCCCGACCGCAGGCTATATATTCTCCTGGCCGTTCGTAGCCTGGCTGATCGGCTTCTTCGCCCAGCGTATTAAGCAGGATAAATATACTTTCGTGAAGCTGCTTGCGGCTAACTTTATATTTGGTGCGCTGCTTGTCTATCCTGGCGGCGTATGGTGGCTGGCCCATTCAACCGGTATGGACTCGCTGGCCAAGGCGTTAACTGCAGGTATGTGGCCGTTCATTCCGGGCGACCTGACCAAGGCAGTGCTGTGCTCTGCCGTAGTGACGGCTGTGTGGAAGGTGTATCCGATCGACCGTATTTTAAACAGTGATTCCGGCGTCTGGGCAGACGGGGAGAAGTCAACCGTCATTCGTTAGCCGGTGGAGGCTGGATGAGGTGGCGAATGGCTGGCTAAGGTGGCGAATGGCTGGCTGAGGCTGGCGAATGGCTGGTTAAGCTGGCGAACGGTTGGCTGAGGCTGGCGAATGGCTGGCTGAGGTGGCGAACGGTTGGCTGAGGCTGGCGAATGGCTGGCTGAGGTGGCGAAACGACTGGCTGAGGTGGCGAATGGCTGGCTGAGGTGGCGAAACGACTGGCTGAGGTGGCGAATGGCTGGGCTGAGGTTGGCGAACGGTTGGCTGAGGCTGGCGAATGGCTGGTTGCACGGAGCAAAGAGGCGATTTCGCTGCCGTATGGCAGGGAGTCGCCTCTTTTATTGTTATTTAGAAAATTATGATGTCCGTCTGTAGTGTATAGAACGTGCATGATGTCCTGGTTACGTTTCTTTAGAGCTTGGAGCCAATCCGCTTGAAGGACAAATTTGTTCTTGTATCAGGAAACTTCACCGAATCCCCCGGGAGTCGGCAGCACGGTGAAATCAAAGGGATAAATCCCTCTAATTCCGCTGAAAGTGGGCTGTATGATGAAATCAAAGGGATAAATCCCTCTAATTCCGCTGAAAGTGGGCTGTATGGTGAAATTAAAGGGATAAATCCCTCTAATTCCGCTGAAAGTGGGCAGTATGATGAAATTAAAGGGATAAATCCCTCTAATCACACCCGGACGTTGACCAAAGGAGGAAATGAGGAGCAAAAGTGCCCCTGATTTCACCGGATGCGGGCAAAAGTGAGAAATGAGGAGCAAAAGTGCCCCTGATTTCACCGGACGCGGGCAAAAGGAGGAAATGAGGAGCAAAAGTGCCCCTGATTTCACCGGATGCGGGCAAAAGTGGGAAATGAGGAGCAAAAGTGCCCCTGATTTCACCGCCAGTCCTCGTCAGCCCCCGCCCGCCCCGCCAGTCCTCGTCCGTCGCCCACCGACTATCCTCGTCTGCCGTCGCCCGCCCACGACTGTCCTCGTCTGCCGTCGCCTGCCCACCGACTATCCTCGTCCGTCCGTCGCCCGTCCACCACCTGTCCCCGCCGCCCGCCTATCCTGGTCTGCCATCGCCCGCCTATCCTCGGCTGCCCGTTGCCGCCCGCCGACTATCCTCGCCCGTCCACCGCCGCCCGGAGTCCAATGCTCACTCTTTCACGCAATCGTCCTCCGGCTCCGGATCGGGCAGAGCCCAGACCGAGACGCTTCCGCCATTCACCGGGAATACTGCCCAGCCGTCTTCTCCGATCGTGACAGTCTCCTGGCGGTTGCCGGTCAGATCCTCCCATACTTCCCCGCCGCGCGCTTCGCCGGCGAACATCCGCTTCTCTCCGTTGTCCCCGTTCGAGATCACTACGGCGCAGCCGGAGCCTTCGATCTCCGGAACGCCGCGCCGCACCCAGCCGATGGTGTTGGGATGGTCGAAGTAATCATCCTGTTCGCCGTAGGCCTTGTTGTAACGGGCGCAGAGCAGAGGATCGATGGCGTCCTTCTTGCCCTCCACCGGTGCCGGGCCGCCGATACCGTAATAATCGCCGTAGAAGACAACGGGGTATCCGTCTCTCCGCAGCAGAATCAGGGCATAGGCGCTCTGCTTGAACCAGTCGCCGACCCAGGATTCCAGCGCCTCATGCGGCTGGGAGTCATGGTTGTCGACGAAGGTGACGGCATTGGCCGGATGCGTCTGGACCAGCGTATCGTCGAAGATATGCGTCAGATCGAAGTCCCTGCCCGCAAGCGCAGCCGAGTAGAGCTTATAATGCAGCGATACATCGAACAGATCGATCTGATAGTCAACGGTGTTCAGGAATTCGCGGCAGGCTTCCAGATTGGAGTTCCAGAATTCGCCGACAATGTAGAAGTCTTCGCCGCGTTTCTTTTTCATTTCAGCCGCAAATTCTTTAATGAATTCATGGTTGATATGCTTAATGGCATCCAGGCGGTAGCCGCTGCACTGCAGGGTGTCGACCAGCCATTTGCCCCAGTTCAGCATTTCGTTCTTCACGTCTTCATTACTGTAATCAATATTGGCGAACATCAGATAGTCGTAATTGCCGAATTCGTCATCTACATTCTGATTCCAGCCTTTGTTCGTCCCATCAATCCGGAATACGCCGTTCCGGCTTGCCTTGGCATCGAAATCGGTGCCGTTGAAGTGGGTGTGGTTCCATTTGAAGCTGGAGTACTCATCCCCGCGCCCCGGAAAATCAAACTTGGTCCAGCCTTCAATCTCAAACGGCTGGGAGATATCCTTATTGCGGTCGTTAGGATCGACCTCAATGACCTCAAACACCTCGGTCTCATCCGCCCCGGCCTTATGGTTCATGACCAGATCCACGTAGACCGCGATGCCGTTCTTCAGACATTCGGCAATCGCGTCGACCAGTTCCTGCTTGGTTCCGTATTTCGTGCGCACGGCACCCTTTTGATCAAATTCGCCCAGATCATATAGATCATAGACTCCATAACCGGTATCTTCCGGAGAGACCGCCTTGGTTACGGGAGGAACCCATACGGAATCAATTCCCGCCGCCTTCAGGTCAGGAGCCATTTGGGCAAGGCGTTTCCAGTGTTCTCCGTCTGCGGCAACATGCCATTCAAAAAATTGCATCATGGTATGGTTTCTCTTCATTCCTGGTTAGCCTCCTTAAGGGTTGTGAAACGAATGGAACAATTCTTGGGTCTGTTGCTTCAGCAAGGAGTAGAAGAGATTTATGTAGACCTCCGAACCTCAGGTGAATAAGTCCAGCTGGCGCGGGGCCAAACCGCCGTCAATCCCAAGCAGGGACTGCAGCTCCTGCGCATTGGGGGTAGCATCACCGGCGGAATTATTATTAAAGACAACGTAGATATCACGGCTGCTCTGCGTAAGTGTAAGCAGACGGTTCTTCCATTCCACCAGTTCTTCGGTGCTGTAACGGTACAGATAGCGCAGCTTGCGCCAATCGGGATGACTGCTCTGATTCCAGCCTCCGGTATTGCGGCCGTGCAGCCGTACATAGGTGATGTCTGGCGTAGTTGCGACCGGCACAATCGGGATCGAACCTGAACCAGCCTGCGGCTCATCGGCTATAGTATGAATCCAGCCCTCCTGCTCCAGGAACTGCAGGGTTCTGCTGCGCAGCTCAGGACTGTACCAGGAATCGTTGCGGAACTCGATGGCGGAGGGCACATCCAGCATTCTTTCCTTAGCCTCACGCAGGAATTCCACATTATCCTTGGTGCAGTCGAACCAGGGCGGGAACTGGAACAACGTCATGGCCAGCTTGCCTGCCGAACGCACAGGGGCAATGGAGGTATGGAAGGCGCGGTACATCTCCTCCGGCGTATCGTAATAATTTTTTTTATCACGGAGATGTCCGGTCATCCCCTGGTAAGCCTTCACAATGAACTTGAACTGCTCCGGCGTCTGGTTAACCCACTTCACATAATTCTTGACCGGCTGCACGGCATAGAAAGAACTGTCGATCTCCACAATGGAAAAATAAGCGCTATACGCAGGAAGCCGGTCGGCAGGTTTGATTTTGCCATACAGCTCCTCATGGTCTCCGAAGCCGGTAAGCCCGATCTTAATCATAGAACGCCCTCCTTGTATCAGTCTGCTCTATGCCAGTTTCGACACTGGCTATCTCTTATTAAACTGAAAACCCGTCAAGGCAAACAAGGGCATTTGATTAAAAGCTGAAACTCAGGCAACATGAAGAGAGGATTTGGAACAGAATACCGTGAATGAAAAACTGCCAATGGTGCTGTTATCACCAAAAGAGGAAGAGGATATACTCCGGCAGAATGCCTTTTATTCTGCTTACCCTACCCTTTAAGGTATAGCAATGGAAAGGAAGTTGTGTATGGAACATAAGTTTCAGGAGCTAAGTCCGCATATTCTTATCATGCATGCGGAGCATGACACGGACCGCCCGATCCTGGCGGCCGTCTCCGGCTCACGCCGGACACTGCTGATGGATGCGGGGAATTCCCCCGCCCATGCGGAGCTGTTCCGGGAAGAGCTGGCAAGAAGGGGCTGGCGTCAGCCGGATCTGCTGGCCTTGACGCACTGGCATTGGGACCACACCTTCGGGATGACAGCCTGGAGCATCCCTGTGATTGCGCATGAAGAAACGGCGCGGGTACTTAACCGGCTCGCAGGGCTGAGCGGAAGTGATGAAGAGCTGGAAGGCCTTGTGCAGGAGGGGACAATCAGTGAGGAGAGTGTAACGCATATCCGTCTGGAATATGGCTCCCCGCGGGTAATCACCGTGGGTACACCTGATATTATATTTAGCGGAAGCATTACTGTAGATCTGGGCGGAGTCACTTGTGAGCTAAGCCATGTGGGCGGTGATCATTCAGCCGATTCCTGCGTCCTGCATGTTATAGAAGATAAAGTTCTTTTCCTGGGAGATGCCCTGGGACCGTCCGTATATGGCGGGCCGCGCCGTTACAGCAGTACCGGTTTCCTCAAGCTGCTGGAGCTTATCTACGGCTATAAGGCGAATGTGCTTGTAGAATCACATGGAGTACCAATGACGGAACAGGAGTTCCGTGCAGACCTGGTACCTTGGGAACGTCTTGCCCGGATTGTGGATGTCTTCGGGGATAACCGCGAGCGGGTGCTGCTGGAGCTGAAGACGTATCTTCAGCTGGAAGAGCTGCCGCCGGGTTTATTGCGGAGCGTGGAATATTTCCTGGAGGGCGCAAGGTGATACTCCGCAGCCGAAGCCGAGACTAGTCCCTAAACGGATAGTACGAATCTGTCGTTCATGATGGAGGATTTCAAACCCACATGCTGGGCCTCTAATATTTCTGTTAACTTATCCACGGCATTACATCCCCTTTGGTACCCGATAAGAATTTTCCCAAAAACAACACTACCCCCATGCTCAGGATTCTGTCCGGGCATGGGGGTAGTTGTATTGTTATGAAATTATACCGGCTTGAAATGCGTGATCGCAGAGCCGCTAGACAGATGAACGGCATTGCGGCCGTTCCGCTTGGAGGTGTAAAGTGCATGATCGGCTTCGGAGAGCAGCTCCTCCAGCGATATATTACTGCGGAAGGCTTCCACTACGCCGAAGCTTGCCGTTACATTAATGGACCCGGACAGCGTGTAGAATGCGCTGCGCTCGATATCCCCGCGGATCTTCTCCGAGATGACCGCCGCCTGCTTCAAGGGAGTATCCGGCAGACATAAGACGAATTCCTCGCCTCCATAACGTCCGAAGATATCCTCTTCCCGCACATGCCGGCTGCATACACCCACTACATGCTGCAATGCCATATCGCCATATTGGTGTCCGTACCGGTCATTGATGCTTTTGAAGAAATCGATATCCAGCAGGATGATCGAAAAGGGGGCGGAGCGTTCGGCCGCTTCCTCCAGCAAGCCCCGGCTCAGTTCCATGAAATGCGTCCGGTTATATATACCGGTAAGGCTGTCGATGGTGGCCAGCTGCAGGAGCTTCTCCTGGAGCAGTGTCCGTTCAGTGACATCGATCAGCATAATCATCCGTCCGGCCAGATGCCCGTCATGCTTCTGCACAGGGGAGGAGCGGATCTGGTAATAACGGACATCCTCCCCCATATTCCAGACGAGCTCCTGCTCCTCGCTGTCCCCGGGATTGGAATTCATCACATAATCGACAGCTTCCTTGCCGGCGGGAAGGAACAGCTGGGCCAGCGGCCTGCCGATTGCGGAGGCATCGAGATCCTGCAGCATCTCGGCTGCGGCCCGGTTGTAATCGACAAGCTTGTCCGAGAGGTCCATGACCAGCACGCCGTCCCGCATGCTCTCGAACAGATTCTCGCGGGCAATGGGTGCGGCTGTAAGCATGCCCCGGGAGAGAATAGCCCATATATACAGGGTGGACGTTACACTCATGATTACGGGCACGGGGTCCATTCCATACGGAGTCGCATCCATCAGGTAGAGGAATGCGCCCAGCGCAGGCAGGAACTGCCCGATGAAAATAATCACCATCTGCCGCAGGTACACCCGCTTCATCCGGTTCCAGCGCCAGAGAATAAGGCACATGCCGGCCAGCATGCAGCCGAAGGTCAGACTGCCTTGCACAATATACCAGGGTCCCATGACGATATCGATCAGCGGTGTAGGGGCACCTTCCCGGAAATGCATGGATTGATAGAACAGGTGATGGGACTCGTTGGTCCATACGAGCACGGTAGAGATCACGGGGACCGAATACAGGACGGTCAGCAGTTTTTTGGAAATCAGCCGCTCCAGACCTACGAAGTGCATAATCATTAGCATGCTGGAGGGGGCGATATAGGGCAAACCGAGGTACTCCACCTTAACCCACAACGCAATTTCCTGCATGGTGCTGCCGGAGAGTTCCAGCGCGAACCCGAAGGTATATATCGCCGAAGCAGCTGAGCTAACAATGAAAGCTTTTAGACCGGAAAAATCTGTCTTCCTATAATAGGCAAACAGCGCCAGCAATGCGCTCAGCACACCTGAGATAGAGACGATGACTATATAGTTGGAAATCATGGATTCCATGGGTAGCGCCTCCATGTGTAGGAATAGGCTTTGAACATTGGCTAAAGGTCTCCTATAGAAGAGTAGATATAGTTAAATGATATCACACATCTGCATAGATAACAGTTGGGAGGAATCCGGCAACAGAGGGTGAGAATACATACTAACTTTATCGGCACAATTCCAGATTATTAACAATGTAAACGGGCTCCTGGACAAAATGACGGAATTTCTCAGCGTCCATTTTACGATTTGTCTAATGTGGGTCTGCAGAGCAAAGTGTAAGATGTTAGTTAATCGAACATGTAACAAGAAAAAGGCGTTTTTTCACAACATATGTGTTATGTTATTTAACATATAATAGTTCAGGGATGAAGGGGGAGCTGGAAATGTCACTAGTAGCGACGAAAATTCCTGAAATACAGCTGGAGAGCGTCGAGATGCGTTATAAGACGGAAACGGCTGACGTGCTTGCGCTGCATCAGGTAAGCCTTGATATTGCCAAAGGAGAGTTCGTGTCCCTGCTGGGACCTTCCGGATGCGGTAAAACCACACTGCTGAGACTGATGGCAGATCTTATAACACCAACAGCCGGTAATATTATGGTGGCCGGAAAGACGGCTAAGGAAGCTCGGCTGGCACAAAAGTATGGGATTGTTTTTCAGAGTCCGGTGCTGTATGACTGGCGGAAGGTCAAACATAATATTACGCTGCCGCTGGAGCTGATGGGCGTTAAGAAATCGGTCCGCGAGGATAAAGCGCTGGAACTGCTGGATCTCGTGGGATTGCAGGGGTTTGCTGATAAATATCCCTGGCAGCTGAGCGGAGGGATGCAGCAGCGCGTAGCTATCGCCAGAGCGCTCTCGATGGAGCCGGAAATTCTGCTCATGGATGAACCCTTCTCAGCGCTGGACGAATTTACCCGCGAACGCCTGAACGAAGAGCTTCTCTCCGTCTGGAGCAAGGTCCAGAGCACGATTGTATTCGTCACTCACAGCATTCCTGAATCCATCTTCCTGTCAGACAGAGTATTCGTACTATCCCCGCATCCGGGAAGACTGTCTGCGATTGTTGATATTCCGCTGCCGCGCCCGCGGACGGCGGAGATGAGAAACAGTCCTGAGTTTTTTGAACTGATCGCCCGCATCCGCGACAGCTTTGAAGGGGTGTAGGCATGAAGCAGAACAGTGCGTTTATGCGGGAGCGCGTGCTGCCGCTGTTCGTCTGGATCTTTGGTTTGCTGGTGGTCTGGGAGGCTGTCTCATGGTGGCTGCTGAACGTAGCGAAGACGCCGCTGGCCCAGTCCAAGCTGCCTTATGTCCATGAAGTGGCGGCAACCCTCTGGAAGTATAGCGGGACGCTCCTGAAAGAGGGCGGAGCCACCTTCGGCAACGCCGGTGTCGGATTTCTGATCGGAGCGCTGGCCGGGGTCATTCTGGCAGTGCTGATGAGCCTGTCGAAGACAATAGAACAGCTTGCCTTCCCCTATGCCATTGCTTCGCAGATGATTCCAATCCTTGGCCTGGCGCCGATTATCTATGGTATTGTACGCGATGAGCAGGTGTCGCGGATTATTATATCCGGATATATCACCTTTTTCCCGGTGGCACTTAATATGCTGCGCGGACTGCGCAGTGTGGATCTATCTGCACTGGAGCTGATGCATTCCTATGCCGCTAAGCCTTGGGCAGTCTATTGGAAGCTGCGTTTCCCCGCAGCGCTGCCGGGTCTGTTCAGCGGCCTGAAGATTGCTGCACCGCTGGCTGTAACGGGCGCTATTCTCGTTGAGCTGATGGGTGCGCAGCATGGCATCGGTGTAATTATGCTCCGCAATCTCTACTATGGCCCTTCCCATACGTATATGTTCTGGTCCACCGTACTGGTCGGCGCCCTGCTCGGCATGGCAAGCTACTGGCTGATGAGCCTGGCCGAACGTCTGGTGGCGCCTTGGCAGCCGGAATTCCGTCCCAAAGGAGGGAACCGCTGATGGCAAGCAATTCTGTAGGCGATATCCCATTCATTACTTCTGCCGGAGCGGAGGCGGGTCCTGCTTCAATCCCGGCATCTAACAACGGAATTTCATCAGAACCAGGGAAGCAAAAGAATCCCCGCCGTCCCTTGCGGCGGCTGAATCCCGGAATCATCCTTCCCCTCCTGGCCGGGGTGATATTCCTGGTGTTGTGGGAATATCAAGTGTTTCACCGAATCTTCGATTTGAAGAAATATCAGCTGCCGCTGCCCTCGGCCATAGCGGAAGCTATGCGGGACAACTTCAGCCTGCTGCTCTCTTACACCGGATATACCCTCACTGAAGCCGTCCTTGGCATGCTGATCGGTTCAGCCTGCGGCTTCCTCATTGCACTGGCCGCAACGGCCTGGCCCCGCTGGGGCGGGGGCAGCCTGACCATGGTTGCTGCGCTGAATGCCGTGCCGATCGTGGCGCTTGCCCCGATCATGAACCTGTGGTTCGGTGACGGCATCGGCTCACGGGCCGCTATTGTTACCGCGACCACGATGGCGGCCATGGCCATCAATGCCTACAAGGGCATGGCGGCTGTTGATCCGCTGGCCCTTGATCTGATGCATTCCTATGCAGCGGGCAAACCGGCAGTATTCCGCTATCTGCGGATTCAGAACAGCCTGCCCTATGTATTCACCGCGCTGAAGATCAACGCTACGGCGAGTATGATCGGAGCGATCGTCGGGGAGTTCTTCTTCTCCTCGCGGGGACTCGGCTATCTGCTCTCCAACTCCATCAAGGTGGCCAAAATGCCGCTGGGCTGGTCCTGCATTGTGCTGGCAGCCATTGCCGGAGTCATCTTTTACCTGGTCGTTGAACGGCTGGAGAAGGTGTTCATCAAGTGGCATCCCTCCCAGCGTGCGTAACACTTGCAACAACCGTAACACCCTGTACCTGTTACATCCGGCTTCTGCGCTGACGGGATATAGAGAAGCTGTCAACGCATGACCGTATGCATAGAGCATCACGATGGCAACCATGCTGTGTTTGGCCGGATTACAAAACTCAATTTGGTAGGGGGAGTTGCTGAGATGAACGGTAAAAAAAGCAAATTTCGTGGCGGGTTAATGATGGCGGCGGTTATTATGATGATTTCACTGCTGGCAGGCTGCGGCGGCAACAACAATAATGCTCCTGCGGCAGAGGCGACAGCGGGCAATACGGCTGCGGCTTCACCGGAAGCGGCGGCAACCACAGAACCGGCGGCTGATCCGGTTACCGTGAAGCTGCAGCTCAAGTGGGTTCCGCAGGCGCAGTTCGCCGGCTACTTCTTAGCCCAGGACAAAGGCTATTATGCCGAAGAAGGGCTGAATGTTGAGATTCTGCCCGGCGGTCCGGATATCGTGCCGGAGCAGCAGGTGGCCGGCGGTTCGGCGGATATCGGCGTAGACTGGGTAGCGAGTCTGCTGACCAGCCAGGAGCAGGAAATGCCGCTGGTGCAGATCGCCCAGATCTTCCAGAAGAGCGGTCTGGTGCTGGTATCCAAGAAGGATGCGGGTATCGCTACACCGGCTGACCTGAAGGGTAAGAAGGTCGGCAACTGGATGGGCGGTAACGAGTTCGAAATTCTGGCCCTCTTTGATAAATACAAACTGGATTCTAACAAGGATCTGAACTTCACCAAGCAGGGCTTCACCATGGACCAGTTCCTCGGTGGTGAGATTGATGCAGCTTCAGCTATGACCTACAACGAATATCAGGTGGTGCTGGAATCAGGGATCAAGGCAGAGGATTTGAATGTAATCGACATGAATGACGAGGGTGTGGCGATGCTCGAAGACAACCTGTTCGCCAACAAGGAGTGGCTGGATGCCAATAAGGAAACGGCAGCCAAATTCGTCCGTGCTTCCCTCAAGGGCTGGGCAGATGCGATTGCCGATCCTGAAGCGGCTGTTGACAGTGTAATGAAGCTTGCGGAAGAAGGCAGCACGTCCCGCGAGCATCAGCTGACGATGATGACTGAAGTTGCCAAGCTGATTCAGCCGGAGGGCTTCGATGCTTCCAAGATGGGTTATACGGATGCGGCGGCATTCCAGCAGACAGCTGATATTGCGCTCAAGTTCGGTGTCATCAAGACGGCATCTGATGTGAATGCAGCCTATACGAACGAAATTGTCGAGATGGCGGCAAAATAACCAACTTCCTTCCTATATATAGTGAGTTTAAGAATCAGCAGGGCATCATTCTTAAGTTCAGCTTATATAGCTATAATAGATGGCCTCCCGGGCACGGCGGTCATCTATTATAATAAACAGCCCAGAATATGGAAAGAGGTGCAGACTATGTCTCTGCTCGTGGGGCAGGCCGGTAAAGTGAAGAACTATGTGAATGGGGCTTGGGTGGAATCCTCATCCGGGCAGGAAGAGGAGGTATTCAATCCGGCAACGGGCGAAGTGATTGCTTATGTGCCGATCTCCAGCCGTGCTGAGCTGAACGTTGCCGTACAGGCAGCTTCAGAGGCCTATGCATCGTGGAAAAGAGTAGCCGTACCTCGCCGTGCCCGCTATTTCTTCCAGTACCAGCAGCTGCTGGTACAGCACTGGAATGAGCTGGCGGAGCTGATCACGCTGGAGAACGGCAAAAGCCTGGAGGAAGCACTGGGCGAGGTGCAGCGCGGCATCGAATGCGTGGAATTTGCCGCAGGCATTCCCACACTGATGATGGGCAGCCAGCTGCCGGATATCGCCACGGGCGTGGAGTCCGGGATGTACCGCTACCCGCTGGGGGTAATCGGCGGCATCGCCCCCTTCAACTTCCCGATGATGGTGCCCTGCTGGATGTTTCCGCTGGCGATTGCCTGCGGCAATACCTTTGTGCTGAAGCCCTCCGAGCGTACACCGCTGCTGGTGAACCGGCTGGCGGAGCTGTTCGCAGAGGCGGGCTTCCCTCCGGGTGTGCTGAATGTCGTGCATGGAGCACATGAGGTGGTGAATGGTCTGCTGGAACATGAAGAGGTGAAGGCGATTTCCTTCGTCGGCTCACAGCCGGTGGCGGAATATGTATATAAGCAGGGTACGGCGCACGGCAAGCGGGTACAGGCGCTGGCCGGAGCCAAGAATCATTCGATTGTGCTGCCCGATGCGGATCTGGACAATGCGGTGAAGAATATCATTTCCGCAGCCTTCGGCTCGGCTGGTGAGCGCTGTATGGCCTGCTCGGTGGTCGCGGTGCATGAGACAATCGCGGACGAACTGGTGAACCGTCTGAAGGAGGCGGCCGACGGACTGAAGATCGGGGACGGCAAGGAAGACGGCGTGTTCCTGGGGCCGGTCATCCGGCAGTCGAACAAGGACCGGACGATTGCCTACATCGAGACAGGGCTTGCCGAGCAGGCGGAATTAGTGCGGGACGGCAGGAAGGACGCTGCTGTTTCTGGCAGCGGCTATTTCATCGGGCCGACGATCTTTGACCATGTGCAGACGGGCATGACGATCTGGCGTGATGAAATCTTCGCGCCCCTGCTGTCTGTAGTGCGTGTTAAGGACCTGGCGGAGGCGATAGCCGTCACGAATGAGTCGCCTTTTGCCAATGGGGCCTGTATCTATACGGACAGCGCCAAGGCGATTCGCGAGTTCCGCGAAGAGATCGATGCCGGGATGCTGGGGGTTAATCTCGGCGTACCGGCCCCGATGGCGTTCTTCCCGTTCTCGGGCTACAAGAAATCCTTCTATGGCGATCTGCATGCCAATGGTCGGGACGGCGTTGAATTCTACACCCGCAAGAAAATGGTCACCGCGCGCTATTAGTTGATTCATTCAAATATCAAATGGGATTTCCGAGAGGAGAGAGTGCCGTGCAGAGCCTGGGCAAAGAAAGTGAGCAGTTGCTCAAGAAGGATCAGCAGTATCTATGGCATAATATTACACCATACAGTGAGAAGAACCCGCCGATGATTGCCGCATCCGCAAGCGGTTCATGGGTTACCGATATCGATGGCAACAAATTTCTGGACGGGATGTCCGGGCTATGGTGTGTGAATGTCGGGTACGGGCGCAAGGAGCTGGCGGAAGCGGCGTACAATCAGCTGCTGACCCTGCCGTATTTCCCGCTGACACAGAGCCATATGCCGGCGATTGCCCTGGCGGAGAAGCTGAACGAATGGCTGGAGGACGATTATGTCATCTTCTTCTCCAACAGCGGCTCGGAAGCCAATGAAGCCGCCTTCAAAATCGCCCGCCAGTACCAGCAGCAGACCGGCCAGCCTTACCGCCATAAATTCATTGCCCGCTACCGCGGATATCACGGAAGCTCGATGGGCTCCCTGTCGGCGACCGGCCAGGCGCAGCGCAAATACAAATATGAACCGCTGGGCGGCGGATTCCTGCATGTGGCTCCGCCTGACAGCTACCGCCGTCCTGAAGGCATGACGGAAGAAGCGTTTAACCTCCAGTGTGCGCAGGCTATTGAGGACATGATCATCTGGGAGGGTGTGGAGTCGGTCGCGGCGGTGATTATGGAGCCGGTCATTACCGGCGGCGGCGTCATTGTGCCGCATCAGGTCTACCTGGACCGGGTGCAGGAGATTTGCAACACCCACGGCGTGCTGCTGATCATCGATGAGGTGATCTGCGGCTTCGGACGGTCCGGCCGTAAGTTCGGCCACCACAACTTTGGAATCAAGCCGGATATTGTCACGATGGCTAAGGGGCTGACGAGTGCCTACCTGCCATTGTCGGCCACAGCGGTGCGCAAGGAGATCTATGAAGCCTTCAAGGATAACAGCGATGACTACGGCCACTTCCGTCATGTGAATACCTTCGGCGGCAATCCGGCTGCCTGTGCACTTGCACTGCGTAATCTGGAGATTCTGGAGCAGGAGAATCTGGTGGAGCGCGCCGCCATTCTGGGCTCAAGGCTGGCCGATGAATTCGCTAGTCTTCTGGATCATAAGCTGGTAGGCGATATCCGCAGCTTCGGGCTGGTGCTTGGCATCGAGCTGGTAGCGGATAAAGCCACCAAACAGCCTGCTGACCTCAGTATCGTCAAGGGTATTATCGCGGAATGCAAATCCAAGGGGCTGATCATCGGCAAGAACGGGGATACGGTGGCGGGCTTCAATAATGTCCTCACGTTCGCTCCTCCTTTATCCTCCACCGATGAGGATATTCAGTTCATTATCGACACCTTCAAAGCTGTGCTGAACGGGAGCTGGGCAGACTGAACTTCTCCGGGTACAGGAACTGGTAAGCCCGCAGGGCCACCTGAATGGAGATCCGGTTCTCCGGAAGCATGAAGTCCTCGCCGAGCAGCTCGGTGATTTTGTCCAGCCGGTAGTAGAGAGATTGCCGTACAATGAACAGATTCCGCGCGGCAATCTGCTTCGAGCCGTCATGGTCGAGGTAGACGCGCAGTGTGAGCATCAGCTCGCTGCCCTTGGCCTCATCGTGGTCGATCAGCGGGCCGAGATAGCTGCGGATGAAATTCTCCAGCGTCTTGCCGTCGTTCAGGCTTAGCAGCAGCTGGAAGACGCCAAGCTCTTCATAGAACAGAATGGACTTCTGGTAACAAGAATAGAGAGACAGCGCTTGTACGGCTTCCTGGTATCCGGCATGGGCATGTTTCAGACCTCTATGGGACTTGCTGACTCCGGTAACGAGCTGCAGGTCCTTCAGCTTCTCATCCGAGCGGATATGCTGCAGGGAATCGAGCGCCTGCTGCAGACGCAGCTTGCCGGGCAGCTTGGACTGGATATCCAGCGCAATGACGGTCAGCCGGTTATTCTTCAGCGTAATCAGCGGACGCAGGGAGTACTTCTCGAAGATCGAGCGCAGAATGAGCGAGAGATGGAAGGTGATCGATTCCCAGTCATTCTCCGAGCTGTTCCATTTGACGTCACGCGGGTTCTCAATCTCGATCAGGCATACGCGGTACGGCAGCTCGTTAACCACGTTGAAGTCGGGTCCGACCAGCCCCTTGATCCGGTTATCCTCCTGGCCGCGGCCGCTAACGAGCTCATCCACCCACAGATTCTCGGAGAAAAGCTTGCGTTCCTCCATATACCGCGTGCGCAGCAGCTCCTGGGCGATTGACAGGGAGGCGGAATCCAGCAGCAGGCAGTCGAATTCCTGCGGCTTGTGATTGCAGACCATCAGGATATAGGCCCAGGTCTGGTCCAAGGCTCCGACTGGCTTCAGGGCAATGGTCTTATGGCCATACTCACGGATATGCGGTGCGGCATCCGGTTGAACGCCCTCCATTTCTTCACTGAAGGCCTCGAAGAAACTCAGCAGCGGCTGCTGCTCCTCGGGCGGCAGGGCCGGGAAGAACAGGGGTTTACCCTGAAGCTGCATATAGACAATCTGTGTGCGGGTGCTTTTGCATAGTAACTGCAATACCTTAAGGGTCCCCTGGGAGGTCAGCGTCAGACGGTGGAATTCGCGGGAGATGCTCTCCAGCTCCTGCAGCATGCGGTGATGGCGGTTGATGATGAGGGAATGCAGATCGAGTGTGATATCGACAAAACGTACAGTGCGGGTAAACTGTATCAGCGGGAAGTCGTGATGGTTGGCCAGATCAATCATTTCCTGCGGAATCGAGCTGAAATACGCTCCAAGCTCAATGCACAAACAGGCGGCGTTCTTATCGATCAAATTCTGCATAAAAGATAAAGAAGCGGCCAAATCAGTGCTTGCACTCATCCCGGTGGTCAGAATCATCTCTTCTCCGTGAATCAGGCTGTCGAAGCTTGCGCTCTCCAGCACATGCACCCAGCGGACCGCCCGGTTTAGGCCGTTTCTTCCTCCAATCAGCTCGGCTTCCGCAAACAGCGGTCTCTTCAGCGCATCGCGGATCGTAAATACAAGTTCCCAATCCATAAGCTTCCCCCTCGTTGAACGTATGCCTTGCAGCCCGCCTGCGCGGCTTCTCCATTCTCAGCACATTCTCACAGGTAAAAAATAGACTTTTGAAATTAGACAATGTGTCTAATGTAACGAAAAATCGAATTGACTATAGTTTGAATATAGAATGTCAGGAAATATGACTCAATATTGAATGTGAATCGGTGCTGATGTTGGCTTAGAGTTCATTTTACTACAATAATCCTGATAAGTAAGTAAAATATTAAGGCAATCATCGTAATAATGTTATATTATATAACACAAACCTGATTCGAATGCGGAAGCTATCATACAGAAGGAGGGATAACCGATGGAGCAGGCTTCACCGTTAACGTTCACACCTGATATGTTCATGCGCAATTTTGCCGAGGCTGAGCCGGGACTTACCCGCAAAGGTGCAATCGAGGAATCCAACCGCTGTCTGTATTGTTATGATGCCCCTTGTATCAAGGCCTGTCCGACCAGCATTAATATCCCTTCCTTCATCAAAAGAATCGCCACCGATAACCTCAAGGGTTCGGCGCAGACGATTATGGATTCCAACCCGGTAGGCGCCAGCTGCGCCCGCGTATGCCCTACCGAAGAGCTGTGCGAAGGCGCCTGTGTCCTGAATGACGCTTCGGCGCCGATTCAGATTGGCCTGCTGCAGCGTTACGCTACTGACTGGGCGATCAGCAGCGGAGTTCAATTATTCAAGGCAGGTGTCCCCAACGGTAAAAAAGCCGCCGTGATCGGCGGCGGTCCGGCAGGGCTGTCCGCAGCCAGAGAGCTGGCACGCGCGGGCTTCCAGGTCGTGATTTATGAAGCGAAGCAGCTGGCAGGGGGGCTGGATACCCACGGGATTGTCTCGTTCCGGCTGCCGCAGTCCATCTCCCTATGGGAAGTAGAGCAGGTAGAGAAGCTTGGCGTAGAGATCCGCACCGGTATGAAGGTCGGAGTGGATATCTCTGTTGAAGAGCTGAAGGCCGGGTATGACGCTATTGTGCTGGCTGCAGGCATGGGCTATGTCCCTCCGCTGGGCATCGAGGGCGAGAAGCTATCCGGTGTCTATGATGCAATAGAGCTGGTGGAAACCACGAAGACCGGGATTCCTACCCTGGAGCTGATGGGCCGGCGCGTTGCTGTCATTGGCGCAGGCAACACGGCGATCGATGCGGCTACCTGCTCTGTGCGGCTTGGCGCAGCGAACGTGAAGATGGTCTACCGCCGGACCCGTACGGAGATGACGGCCTATGACTTCGAATATGAATTCGCCAAGCAGGAAGGCGTTGAGTTCAGCTGGCTGACCCTGCCGAAGCGGATTGTCGGGGACGAGCTTGGCAATGTAGCCGGGCTGGAATGTGTGCAGATGAAGCTGACGGGTGAGACCGGTCCGGACGGCCGCCTTGCTCCGATGCCGGTGGAGGGCTCCGAATTCATCCTGCCTGTGGACGCAGTAGTTGTGGCGATCGGGCAGAAGCGGCGGATTGATCTCATTGAAGCGCTGGGCCTGGAGCATCACCGGGGTGTAGTGAAGATTGACGGGGCAACCGGGCGTACCTCTGATCCGCAGATCTATGCTGCCGGTGATATCGTCTTCGGTTCCGGTGCAGGTGAAGCGATGGTTGTCTCTGCCGCCCAGCAGGGCAAGGATGCCGCCTATGCGATTGTGAAGCAAATGTCGGGCCATCAGGACAGTGTGGTTGGCTCTGCGGTATAGATTTCATAAGACAGGGAGGGAATATCAATGGCAGATCTCAGTATTGATTTTGCAGGAATCAAGTCACCGAATCCGTTCTGGCTGGCCTCTGCGCCGCCTACCAATACAGGTTATCAGGTGCAGCGCGCATTCGAAGCAGGCTGGGGCGGCGCGGTGTGGAAAACGCTGGGCGAGCCGGTCATTAACACCTCCTCGCGGTTTGCCGCCGTTCATTTTGGCGGGCAGCGTGTAGCGGGCTTCAACAATATCGAGCTCATTACCGACCGTCCGCTGGAGGTTAACCTCAAGGAAATCTATGAGACGAAGAAGAGATTCCCGAACAATACGATTATCGCTTCGCTGATGGTTGAGCCCAAGCAGGAGAAATGGCATGAAATCGTCAAGCGCGTCGAAGCGGTCGGCGTAGACGGCCTTGAGCTCAACTTCGGCTGTCCGCACGGGATGGCCGAGCGCGGAATGGGCGCAGCTTCCGGCCAGCAGCCCGATCTGGTGCAGGCGCAGACCACCTGGGTCAAGGAAGTGGCGACAACACCGGTCATTGTGAAGCTGACGCCGAATATCACCGACATTACGGTCGTAGCCCGGCATGCCGTCAAAGGCGGCGCGGATGCGATCAGCCTGATCAATACGATCAACAGCCTGGCCGGGGTGGATATTCACAGCTGGAACACGATCCCGAATGTCGGCGGCCAGGGTGCGCACGGCGGCTACTGCGGTCCGGCAGTGAAGCCGATTGCCCTCAGCATGGTGGCGGAATGTGCGCGTGACCGCGCAGTCGATGTTCCGATTTCCGGAATCGGCGGCATCTCCACCTGGCAGGATGTCGTAGAGTTCATGCTGATGGGCTCCACCGGCATTCAGGTCTGTACGGCGGTTATGCATCATGGCTTCCGGATTGTGGAGGAGATGATCGACGGCCTGAATAATTACCTGGATGAGAAAGGGCTGGCTTCCGTCATGGAACTGATCGGCAAGTCGGTGCCCAAGTATTCCAACTGGGGCGATCTCGACCTCAACTATAAAGTGGTTGCGCGGATTAACGAGGATAACTGCATCAACTGCAATAAATGCCATATTGCCTGTGAGGACGCTTCGCATCAATGTATCGATATGCTAACGAATGCAGAGGGTAAGGCGATTCTGCAGGTGCGTGAGGAAGACTGTGTAGGCTGTAATTTATGTTCTATCGTCTGCCCGGCAGACGGTGCCATTGATATGGTTGCACTGGATAGCGGAGCGGCCCCGATGACCTGGAATCAGCGTAATCAGGTCATTAGCGGATTAAACGGTTCTTATTCGGAAGTGGAGGTGGGTTAAGATGAAGAAGATCATCAAGAACGGCATTATCGTCACAGCAGCGGATACTTATACAGGGGATGTCCTGATTGAAGATGGGATCATCACCGGAATTGGCCTGAACCTTGAAGCGCCGGGAGCCGAGATTGTCGACGCTTCCGGCTGTTACGTATTTCCGGGGGGGATTGACCCGCATACGCACCTGGATATGCCTTTTGGCGGTACCGTCACTGCTGATGATTTCGAGACCGGCACGATTGCCGCCGCCTATGGCGGAACCACAACGGTTATAGACTTCTGCCTGACCACCAAGGGCCAGCCGCTGCAGCAGGCGGTAGATACCTGGCATAACAAGTCGCAGGATAAGGCAGTCATTGACTACAGCTTCCACCTCATGGTCTCGGAGCTTAACGACAAGGTGCTTGACGAGCTGCCGCAGATTATTGAGAAGGAAGGCATTACCTCGCTGAAGGTGTTCATGGCCTACAAGAACACCTTCCAGGCTGATGACGGCGTGCTGTACAAGACGCTGCAGGCCGCGAAGCGCGAAGGTGCACTTGTAATGGTGCATGCCGAGAACGGCGATGTAATCGAGTATCTGGTGGATCAGGCGCTGGCTGCCGGCAACACCGATCCGATCTATCACGCGCTGACCCGTCCTCCCGAGCTGGAGGGCGAGGCCACCGGCCGGGCTGCATATTTAACCGGGCTGACGGATTCGCAGCTCTATGTAGTGCATGTGACCTGCGCCGAAGCCGCCTGGAAGATCGCGGAAGCCCGCAAGAAAGGGCTGCGCGTCTACGGTGAGACCTGCCCGCAGTATCTGGTGCTGGACCAGTCAGCGCTTGAGAAGCCGGACTTCGAGGGTGCGAAGTATGTCTGGTCTCCTCCGCTGCGCGAGCAGTGGAATC
This sequence comes from Paenibacillus phytohabitans, assembly GCF_013141775.1. Taxonomy (GTDB): domain Bacteria; phylum Bacillota; class Bacilli; order Paenibacillales; family Paenibacillaceae; genus Paenibacillus_AQ; species Paenibacillus_AQ phytohabitans. The sequence continues at coordinate 120,802 of NZ_WHOB01000094.1, read as the reverse complement.
AGGACGTATTATGGGATGCGCTGTGGAGCGGTACGCTGCAGACGATAGGTTCTGATCAGTGCTCTTTTAACTTCAAGGGACAGAAGGATCTGGGGCTGGGTGATTTCTCGAAGATTCCGAACGGCGGGCCAACCATCGAAGACCGGTTCAGCGTACTCTACTCTGAAGGTGTGCAGAAGGGCCGCATTTCACTTAACAAGTTCGTGGATATTATCTCCACCTCCAGTGCCAAGCTGTTCGGCCTGTTCCCGCAAAAAGGCACAATCGCTGTAGGCAGTGACGCAGATATCGTCATCTTCGATCCTGTTGTAGAAAGAACGCTTTCCGCTGAGACTCATCATATGAATGTGGATTATAATGCTTTTGAAGGTATGCAGGTTAAGGGTGAGCCGGTGTCTGTGCTCAGCCGCGGAGAATTCGTTATCCGCGACAAGGCGTTCGTCGGCACAGCTGGTGCGGGCAAATATTTGCACCGCAAGCGTTTCGAGGCGGAAGCGCCCCGTCCGGCCCAGGCGGAAATCAGCGGAGGAGTGATCTGAGATGTCGGCATTCGACGAGTTCGACCAAGAGCGGCAGGCGATTGACAGCCTCCTGCTGCAGGGATATACGGTTACCGGCATCTTCGAGGATCTGGACGGGGCGAAGGTCCGATTTATCCGCAGGGAGCCGGCCGGAGAACCGATAGAGCTGCTGCTGCTTACAGCAGATGCGCGCAAGCATGTGACGACGCTGATCTTTGGCGGCAGCAAGCCGGCGGCTCCGATTGAAACTCATACGTAAATCAGCAATACGGATAGAGGGCTGCGATCTTAGGATCGCGGCTTTTTATATGGGTACGAAGATTATGATTGACAGTTTTTTACGGTTGGTCTATATTAATCCCATGGATTTAATCGGAATATTAATTGTTGATTGACCAGTAGACTGGAGATCAAGCCTGAATCGCCCGGAGTGGCGTTGGCTTGGTCTTTTTTTGATGGCTAAGCGCGGACGGATAGGAGGGCAGCTTATCAGACGGAGTTATGAGGGGAGGAGGGGGCAGGATGATTGTTGTTAGAGAGTTGAACAAGAGCTACGCTACCCGGGACGGCAAGGTATCCGCTCTGCAGGATATTAATCTGAGTATTAAGAAAGGTGAGATCTTCGGTATCATCGGTGCAAGCGGTGCCGGCAAGTCTACCCTGATCCGCTGCCTCAACCGTCTGGAGCAGCCGGATTCCGGGAGCGTCGAGGTAGCGGGCACGAACATAACAGAGCTTAAGGGCAAGGAGCTGCGGCTCGCCCGCCGCCGGATCGGGATGATCTTTCAGCAGTTCAATCTGCTGGAGGCCAAGACAGTATACGGAAATGTCGCTTTTCCGCTTAGAGTCGCAGGATTCTCCAAGCAGGAGACCCGTGAGCGCGTGCATGACATTCTGGAGCTCGTCGGGTTAAGCGATAAGCTTAATGTATACCCGTCGCAGCTTAGCGGCGGCCAGAAGCAGAGGGTGGGCATTGCCCGGGCGCTGGCCGTCGAGCCTGATGTACTCCTCTCCGATGAGGCTACCTCGGCACTTGATCCGCAGACGACATATTCGATCCTTGAGCTGCTGCAGGACATCAACCGGAAGCTGAATCTGACCATCGTGCTGATCACGCATGAAATGGATGTATTGCGCCATATCTGTGTCAATGCCGCTGTTATCGAAGGCGGGCGGATCGTGGAGAACGGACCGGTTGAGCAGCTGTTCTACCGCCCGGAGAGCGAGACGGCTAAGCAGTTTGTGAATATATTCAACTATTACAAGGATGCCAATGGCGCAGAAAAGGCGGCCATTCTACGATGAAAGAGGATATGGTAGAGCTTCTGTGGGACGGCCTGCTGCAGACGCTGTATATGGTGGCCTGGTCCTCTGTATTTGCCCTTATTCTGGGGGCGCTGCTGGGTATAACGCTGGTGGTCACGGAGAAAGGGGGAGTGCTTCCCGTACCCCGGTTGAATAGGGTGATCAGCACAGCAATTAACGGGGTACGCTCTATTCCGTTCATTATTCTTATTGTGCTGCTGCTGCCTCTGGCCCGGCTGATTGTCGGGACCTCCCTCGGGCCGACAGCGGCGATTGTATCCTTATCCATCGGGGCGGCTCCGTTCCTGGGGAGAATTATCGAGAGTGCACTGCGGGAAGTGGAGCCGGGAAAGATTGAAGCAGCCAAATCGGTTGGTGCCCATCCCCTAACGATTATTACACAAGTCATTGTTCCCGAAGCGCTGCCTGCATTGGTGCGCGGGGTTACGATTGCTGTAATCTCCATCACGGAGTTTACAGCAGTTGCCGGTGCCATTGGTGCCGGAGGGCTGGGCAGCCTGGCTATCCGTTTCGGATACCAGCGTTTCCGCACGGACATTCTTCTGGGTACTGTGCTGCTGATCATTCTGATCGTCCAGATCCTGCAATGGAGCGGTGATTATATTGCCCGATCGATCGACAGGAAACGCTATAAAAGCGGATAAGCTCAAGTACTGCAGTAATGATTGTAAATATATATGTTCGAGAGGCGGGATTAGGGTGAAGAAACAAGCAAGCAGTGTACTGGTCGCATTGGCGATTGTTCTGGCGGGGGTGCTCGCAGGCTGCGGTTCTGACAAGGGGAATGACGGTGCAGCAGCGGCAGAGGGTTCTTCGGACGGCAAGGCAGGCAAAGAGATTACACTCAAGGTGGGGGCGGCAGCCGTTCCGCATGCCGAAATTCTGGAGTTTATCAAACCAACGCTGAAGGAAGAGGGAATCAATCTGGAGATCGTTACCCTTGACGATGAGGGCCAGCTGAATCCGGCGCTGCAGGAGAAGCAGATTGATGCGAACTATTTTCAGCATGTGCCTTATCTGGATTCGATTAAGGAAGAGAAGGGCTATGACTTCGCCGTGACGGCCAAGGTGCATGTGGAGCCGATAGGCTTCTATTCCGGGAAGCTGAAGTCCAAGGAAGAGCTCAAGGACGGGGCCAAGATCGGGATTCCGAACAACCCATCCAATGAATACCGGGCACTTGTCCTGCTGCAGCAGCAGGGATTGATTAAACTGAAGGATGGATTAACCACGTATGAGGCCACGCCGAAGGATATCGCTGACAATCCGCATAACTTCGAGTTCGTAGAAGCCGACGCCGCTACGCTGCCGCGGGCCCTTCCTGATCTGGATGGTGCAGTCATTAACACGAATATCGTGCTTGAATCGGGGATAGATCCTGAGTCGGCGCTGTTCCGTGAGGATGCCAATTCACCTTATGCCAATATTATCGTGGTGCGCAGCGGGGATGAGGACAGGGACGAGATTAAGAAGCTGGATGCGGCTCTCACCAGTCCGGACGTCAAGAAGTTTATTGAAGACAAATATGGAGTGGCGGTAGTTCCGGCATTCTAAAATCAAGACAGCCGGATCCCTCCTGAACATGGACTGACCGGCTGTTCTGCTGTAACTATTCGTATCTGTATTCATGCCGCAGGATAGACATGACCTGCAGCGATTCGAAGCCTTCCTCAGTCCGTACACACTCGCGCAAGGTGCCTTCCAGTTTAAAGCCGGCCCCTTCATACACATGCTGTGCTCTGGAGTTATAATCTTTGACGTCCAGCCATAGCCGGTGAGTATCTGTACGGGTGAAGACCCAGTCGCTCAGCAGCTTCAGCGTCATTGTTCCATAGCCGCAGCCCTTGGTCTGAATGACAATCCGCTTGATACAGACCGTGAGGTTACGGTCGTGAATTCCCGTAAGGATTACGTAGCCGGCCCGTTCCCCGGCGCGGTCCTGAACAATCAGGTGCATAATATCTCCATCATCCAAAGCTGCTGTGTGCTGATCCCTGCTCCACTGGCCGATGAACCGGCGGTTCGGCTCAGCCCTTTCGGCATCCAGGACAAAGTCGAGATCTTCCAGGGTTGTTGCCCGTAAATCTATAAGGTCTGAATGCAGCATAACAATCCACCTGCTTCCTGAGTATGTATACAGCTATAGTACAGGAAGGAGAGACGGCTGCCAATCTGCAGTGTATATGAAGCTGAATCTGGATTTGAGGGGGACTCCGCTACGCCAGACGGTTGGTTGACTCCGGGGATGAGAAGACAGATACGGACGGAGAGCGGGTAATTTCAACAGGGGCGGGAGTGATCTCGGTAACATCGGGCGAGTATAGATAAAAGCTGTTGCCTGCTTCGGAGGTTCGGATTCTGGTGAATTCATTAGCAAGGCTGATGGTCGAGGAGGATGCAAGCGTCTGTTCTCTGACCCGCAGCTTGAAGGTTACCAGCGTCTGGTCTACAGCCGGAATGCAGCTTAGTTTATTGGCCGCTTCGACCTGAATATCGATTCCGCGCATAGTGGTGTTCATTCCGAGATAGATGCTCCCGTCAACCGGGTTCTGGAAATTGAACTGAAAGATATTATTCACTTCATCGCCGGGAGTATAGCTTGCATCCGTATAGACAGACTGCTGTGTGTATTCAGCGTTGTCGAATACCTGACTGTCATATTGCACAATGAAATTGAAATAGCTGTAGCCATGATCATTGGGAGCGAAATCCCGCAAAAGGACTTGCACGGTTACTTCATCACCGGGTAAATAGGCGCTTTTATCCGTGGTAACTTCTACGGACATCGCAGGAGCCGTATTATCTACAGTAACCTCACGAATCATCGACATCATAAGCGGCAGCAATCGAGTAGTTTTGACAACTTTTTTGAATCCGGTCCATGTATTCATTCTTCAACCTCCGTAGCTCTAATCATGCATCCTGTGCCTGAATCAACCTGTGTAAGAACAATGGTAACAATTGTCACTGATAAAACGCTGATAAACGTCGAACTATGACATAAAATATCGAATAGATGAGCACAAAATATACATATTTGCGCTAAAAAGCAGCCCGGGCAGGAGGAAGGAAGCCGGAGCTGCTTTTTAGTGTGCTTTTATCTATGGAACATGCTTCAGCATTTATTTACCCAGGCGCTGGTAGACCTCCATGAACCATTCCGGCAGGTCATCACCCGTCTCGGCTTTGTAGGAGTCCCTGAATTGGGTGAATTTTCGCTGCGCCCTCAGAGGCTTGCCGATTTCATAATAAATGGAGATCAATTGCAGGGCATAACTCTCATCCAGCGGCTCCAGCTCGGCCAGGCGTACGGCGTAATCTTCAGCTTCATAATGACGTCCGTACCGTATCAGCTCCAGGGCAAGCTGCTCCAGCAGCTTAAGATAGATCCGGCGGTATTTGTCGCGGGAGGAATACACCCAGAGGCTGTCCAGCGATTGCAGCAGATCCCCTGTGTACTGGGCGGCAGCATCCCGCATCTCCTCCGGCTGATTGTTCTGCAGTGCAAGCGTGGCTGCCTCCATGAATCTTTCGGTATCGCCTTCGATCCCCCTGGATTCCAGCCGGTAGTTTTCCCTGTCGAAGGTCAGCTCAATACTGTCCCCCAGCGCAGCTTTCTTTAAGGTTTTGCGGATCTGATAGACAGTGGTGTGCAGATACTGCTTGCCCTTCTCATAGTTCCATTGCGGAAACACATCATTCAGAATTACACTTACGCTGCCCTGTCTGTGAATCCATAGATAGGCGAATAGTTCCTCTGCCTTATGAGTGCTCCATTTCACGGCGCCCTGCGGACCCGTCAGCTCATAACCGCCAAGAAGCCGGAAGGCCGTTTCCGCACTTCTTGTCCCGGTGGCGCCGGGCAGCATACGCTTGGAGAGTATCTTGTTCCACGTCTTGAGCAGGCGCGGGGGGTCTACGGGCTTCAGCAGATAATCCACCGCCGACAGCTCAAAGGCTTCAACGGCATAATTCCGGTACGCTGTCACGAATACGATATCCGTGTCCGGTGAGAAGGGCAGCAGCTTCTCGGCAAAAGCCAAGCCGGACAGCTCAGGCATCTGGATGTCCAGAAATAGAATGTCGGGCTTATGTTCTACGGCAGCCGTAAAAGCTTCGCGCGGATTATCATACACAAGAACAGAGGAAATGCCGTCACACTGAAGCAGCAGCTCACGCATCTGCTCCAGCGCCGGCCATTCGTCATCAATAACCATTACAGATATACTCAGGAGACCTCATCCTTCCATGGGATTGTTATAAGTACCTCGATGCCCCCGTTGCTCCCGCGTGTAATAACAAGCGGATAGCCGAACTGTGTCAGCAGCCGGCGGTTGATATTCCGCAGGCCGATTCCGGTGCCTTCTCCATGTGGAGAACGGTAGCCCTCGTTCATCCAGGAGGAGAGCTGCTCATCGCTCATTCCCTTACCGTTATCGGTGACGGTGATTAGGATGGCATTACCCTCCTGTCTGGTGGAGAGGATTACGGTCCCTCCATCAATCTTCTCCATCAGTCCGTGGCGGACGGCATTCTCCACGATCGGCTGCACAATCAGCGGCGGCAATGAAAATTCACTGACTTCAATATTATATTGGGCATTAAGCCGCTTCCCGAAACGGGCCTGCTCCAGTGACAGATAAGCCTCAATCAGTTCAAGCTCCTTCTCAAACGGAATCGCCGTTTCCTGATTGCTGAAATCGAAGCTGCCGCGCAGAAAATGGCTCAAATCGTACAGCAAATGCCGGGTTTTCTCATTGTCGCGTGTGCTCATCCAGATGATCGTATTAATGGCATTGTAGAGAAAATGCGGTTTGATCTGCGCGCGCAGCATAGCGATCTCCGAACTTAGCCGGTCGGATACCGATCGTCTCAGCTGAACCAGGGTATTGACGCGTCCCTTGAGATCGCTCCAGGCATAAGGCTTATGGATGAAGTCGTTAGCTCCGGCACGGAAGGCCGCCTCATTGAAGTGAAGCTGCTGCCCGGCTGTGGCCATCAGGATCGGCAGATCCAGCGGTGTGTAAGTCTGGCGGATCCTCCTGCACAGCTCAAGGCCCGACATTCCCGGCATCATGACATCGATGATGCAGAGGTCGAAATCACGGTCCTCTGCAAGCAGGGCCAGTGCGTCCTTGCCGCTGCCCATACTGGAGATCGTATAATTCTCCAGTGACAGCAGGTTGGTCAGCGCCTTCAGATTGGCATAATCGTCATCCACAATCAGAATGCGGGGAGCATAGGGGCCTGCCTGTCCGGTGGAGTGCGTTACCGGAGTGGTTCTGTACTTCCATTCCTCATCCACAGCCTCCGGAGGCGCCTGCACCGGCGTAAGCAGCAGCTGGCGGTCTTCCGGCTCCTCCGTTACGGCAGCGTCAGCCTGCCCGGCGGGGAGTGTGAAGGTGAAGCTGCTTCCGCGGCCAAGCGTGGAGGACACGGTGATCCTTCCCCCGTGCAATTCCACAAGCTTACGGGTAATGGCCAGGCCCAGACCCAGTCCGCCAGTCTCCAGCGAATCGGCTTCGTTAACCTGCTCATAATCACGGAAGATGCTCTCCAGCTGTTCCCGGGGAATGCCCCGGCCGGTATCGGTGACCGTAACCGATATGGAATCATTCATCTGAACGGCCTCAATAATCACGCTGCCGCGATCGGTGAATTTCAGCGCATTGTCCATCAGGTTGTAGAGGATCTGCATCAGCCGCTGCTCATCCGCCTGGACCAGGAACGCCCCTGGCGGAATGCGGTTCTTGATGCGGATCTCGCCGTTCTTATTCAGAAACTGGAAGACTTCAATTACAATTTCTGCAACGCCCTGAATATCAACAGCACCCCAGTGCAGGGTGATGCGCTGCCGCTTGATCTGTTCATAATCAAGGATATCCCTGACCAGGAAGGCCAGCCGTCTTCCGGTTCCGAGGATCAGCCGCATATCCTCTCGCTGTGAAGGGGTTAGCGGCCCGCCGGCACCCTCATACATAGACAGTGAGATATTGATGATAGCATTCAGCGGTGTACGCAGCTCAATTGAAGTCTTGAGCAGGAACTCATCCTTGTCCCGGTCCTTGCGTTCGAGCTGAAGGGAGAGCTGCTTGATCGTCTGATAGGCATACGCATGGCGTGCAGACAGGAAGAGGCCCTCGGCAAGGATGAAGATCGGGCCGGATACCGGCGGAATGGCATAAAGTCCCGTGCCCAGGAACAGATTGCCCGCCAGGGAGAAGGTGAACATAATCGCCGCAATCACACCGATCAGCAAATAATAGGAGCCGATCTCACGCCGCCAGGTTGCCTTGGCCATAACATAGAAGGTATAGCAGACCGAAATGAAGCTGAAGACCAGCAGTATACTTGCGATCCGTGAGTAAATAAGGATCGTACTCATCAGTACAATAATGCAGAAGCCGAGCGAATATACGAAGGTGATCCGCCGGAAGAGCCGGGAATAGAGTGCGGGAAACAGGGAATAAGTATAGCTGGATACGAAGTAGAACCCGATTACGCCGGACATGACCTGTAATTTGCTGAAGGCTTCATAGGAAATGGAGGGAAGGTATTGGAACAACAGCTTCTCGCTGTGGGTCAGCATATAAAGAGCGATGGTGAAGCAATACATAGCCAGCTGCAGTGAAGAGTTGTCCTCTTTGCGCTGGAATCCCTGTCCCAGAAAGTAGAAGCTGATAAAAGCAAACCCGGCCACCAGCAAAATATCGTAGGTACTGTTCCGCTGGTCTATGGCCCCTATGGATGAAGGCGTACCGATCCGGATGGATTCGGCAATGCCGCCGTTCGCATAGGTGAAGTTGGAGGTATGAATAAGGATTTCTGCCTGACTGTCCTTGGCGCTGAAAGTAAAGGAATACGGGTTGTTGCGCGGCTCCGTGCTCTGAAGGGATACCCCCGGAAGTCCGCTTTCTCCCAGCAGCTCGCCATTCACGAATACCTGGCTGGCATTACGGATATTGTTCACCTTAAGGGCAAAGGCAGGAACCTCCGGCGGAAGCTGGAGCAGCAGGCGGTAGGAGGCATATCCGTAACGGGAGAACCCGGTAGTCTCAGTGCCCGGACCCCAGGCTCCGGGTACAGCCATATAAGCCGGAGCCTTCGCGGTACCGGAGAGTGTGTCTTGCGGGTCCAGCAGCTGTTGCCAATAGAACTCCCATTCACCGTCCAGCGGGAAGACAGAGGAATCATCAAAGGTACATGCGGACAAATCTATATAACCGTTCTGCCAGCTGGAGCATTTGGAAGAAGAGGCGCCCAGGAGCGGCACCAGTGCAGATGCGGCAAGCAGGCAGATGCACAGCAGGGCGAGCGCTCTTTTGGCCAGCAGACTATAATCAAATGGTTTCATGAAGACCTCACTTCGGGCTGGCTGTTGGTTCGACAAGATAAGAGTATATCCAGGTTCACGCCGACTCAGTTACTAGTTGATTTCATCATATCTCCGGCAGCTTATGCTTGTCTAGTCAGTTGACGTTTTGGCGTCAGGCGGACAGAAGTATTGTATAATTGAAACTCAATGCTATGTATAACGGCAACTATTCCAGAATGTAATGAGGAGAGCTGAGGAAATGTTCTTTTTAGATATAATGTCATGGCTGACCGAGGAGCGGCTGCGGACTCTGCTGGAGCAGTACCGCTCGCTCGGGCCGCTGCCCGGAGTTGGACTTACCTTCATGAAATCATTCGTGCCGCCGCTGCCGACCATTGCGATTGTGGGGCTTAACGGGGCGGTATACGGCTTATGGCTCGGATTCCTCTATTCCTGGATCGGTCTTGTAGCCGGCTGTGTAACTACCTTCCTGATTATCCGTAAAATCGGCAGCCACCGCTACCTGCGCAAATGGGCGGAGCGGCCCAAGGTCGCCAAAAGCATGACCTGGGTCCGCCAGAGCGGGTTCAGCTATGTTTTTCTGCTCAGTCTGTTTCCGGTAGGGCCATTCGTAGTCATTAATATGGCTGCCGGGCTTGCCGCCATGCGTCTTCGCTCCTATCTGATTGCCCTGTGCGCCGGCAAAGCCATTATGGTCTTCGCCGTCTCTTACATCGGCAATGATGTGGACCGGTTCATTCGTCATCCGGGAGAGATTGTCTACGTGCTGCTGTTTATCGGAGTGTCGCTCTGGGGGGTTAAGGCGATCGAGTCCAGATTCGCCCGGCTGGCCCGGGAACGGGAATCAAGCAGTAAACCGCTACAGAGAGAATAATTCGCGGATCTCGCCCCCGGGCTCTCCTGTATCCCCGGTGTGAAGCCAGCTGTTGGTGGCAGAATTATAGCGGTAATCGCTGCTCCATTCGCCGATGCGGCTGACGATGGAACGGACGGCGAAGGCCATATGCTCCACCTCCCGGTCCGTCATGACCGGGTGCAGGGACAGGCGGACCCAGCCCGGCTTCAGTGACTGGTCGCCGGCGTGGATCGCCTGGATGAACGCCTGCGAATCCGCAGGGTCCAGCCCGAGCAGCTGATGGCCGTACGGGCCGGCGCAGGAGCAGCCTCCGCGCGCTTGAATGCCGAAGCGGTCATTCAGCAGGCGGACGGCGAGGTTGTAGTGGATCTCCTTCAGCGTGAAGGAGATAATCCCGTGGCGCTCAGTCTGCGCGCCTGCCAGTACGGAGCAGCCGGGAATCTGCGCAAGCTCCGCGAGCAGCTTCCGGCATAGCTCCTGCTCCCGGACCACCATATATTGTCCGGGTCCGTTCATCTGATCCTTCAGTCTGATGCACAGCGCTGTGCGGATAGCCTGCAGGGAACCGGGGGTGCCTCCGTCCTCGCGTACCTCCACGTCAGCAATATAGCGGCGCCCGCCCCAGCGGTTGACCCATACCACGGTGCCTCCGCCGGGTTCATCCGGCACGCTGCCGGTGCTAAGTGCGGCATCAAACAACAACAATCCGCCGGTTCCGGGGCCGCCGAGGAATTTGTGCGGAGAGAAGAAGATGGCGTCCAGCTTCTCCTGCGGAGATGCAGGATGCATGTCGATCCGTTCGTAAGGGGCGCTCGCGGCAAAATCGACAAAGCAAATTCCGCCATGCCGGTGCATGACGGCGGCCAGCTGATGGTAGGGTGTCTGGATGCCGGTGACATTGGAGCAGGCGGTGAAGGAGCCGATTTTGAAGCGGCGGTTCCGGTAGCGCAGCAGGAGCTCCTCTAACTGCTTAAGGTCAACCTGCCCGCCCGGCCCGGATGGAACGGTGACCACATCGCCGATGCCCTCCTGCCAGGGCAGCAGATTGGAATGATGCTCCATATGGCTCACGAAGATAACCGGGCGTTCCTCCGGCGGGCAGACGTAGTTCTGCTGCAGCCATTCCGGCAGCTTAAGGCCCATGATCCGCTGCAGCTTGTTCACCGCTCCGGTAGTGCCGTTGCCGCAGAAGAGCAGCGCATCTCCGGGACCGGCATTCACATGCTGCCGGATGATCTGCCGGGCTTCATTATAAGCCAGGGTCATCGTTAGCCCTGTAGTATTAGAATCAGTATGCGGATTGCTGACATAGGGGCCGAAGCTCTCCTGTATTCTGCGCTCGATCGGCTCGTACAGCCGCCCGCTGGCTGTCCAGTCGGCATACAGCAGCGGCTGCCGGCCGTACGGGGTAGTAATCATATGACGGTTTCCTATGATATGCTCGCGAAAAGCTGCGAAATGCTCCTGCAGTGAAGACGGCGCCTCTGCTGCAACGGCGTGGCGGATACTCAGCACGGATAATCCCTCCAGACAATGAATCTGTTGTCGCGGATACGGAAGGGGACCGTCCTTGGAGGGATGGCGGTACCGTCCTGATATAAAGACGGGCAAATCCGTTTCCGCTTGCCCTCAGTATATGCCCGCGCCCGGAATTAGGTTAAAGCCCATGCCGGACCACAATACTGCTTAGATGAAGAGCTGAATATCGCTCTCCAGTGCGTCCTTCAGGTATGCTGCAGCGTCGATAATCTCCACTTCAGGCAGCAGCTCCTCCGGCTTGAAGCCCATAATTTCCACCGAGAGCTTGCAGGCATAGAACTTGATGTTCTTTTTGCGCGCCCCCTTCAGGAAATGAATCAGCTTCGGCGCCCCCTGATCCTCAATCATCTCCTCCAGCATCAGCTTGCCGAGGCCGCTGAAGTTCATCCGCGAGAGCGGCAGCTGCTCCGGCCCTTTGGGTGTGATAACATCCATCAGCTTCTCGTAGATACTCTTGTCCTCCAGCGTCATTGTCTCCGGGTCCCGGATGAGGAACAGCCCCCAGAATGAGAAGAACATCGTAACCTCCACCTCAATATCCCTTGCGGCATTCGCCAGAATCAGCCCCGCCATGGCTTTGTCATATTCTCCGCTGAACATCAGCAGATTTAATTTTTTACCCATTCGTTAACCCTCCATCAGTATCCATAGAATGTCATTAGTATGGTTGTACGGAGGTAAAGTATGCCTGCCCGGCGAATACAGCATGCAGGTGAGGGTTTTCAATATTTTGGATAAAGGCAGGGATAAGGTTGCAGGATGAACATATTTTGCTGGTAGACGACGAAAAAGGGATTCTGACGATGCTTGAGCTGCTGCTCACCGGCTTTCCAGTCCTGCTGCTCCTGGTCGGTCTGATCCTTTACGGGGTGCGGACAAGGTAAAAGATTCAAGGGTCAGCTGAAGAACAGGCGGCTGTAGTTCAGGCTGGCGTTCCCTGAACGGAAGGCACCCGGTGTCTGCCCGGTAAGCTTATGGAATACCTTAATGAAGTAACTGCCAGAGGAATAGCCGACCTGACCCGCAATGGCTTCGATGCTGCAGTCTGTTGTTCTCAGCAGCTCCACGGCATGCTCAATGCGGACCCGGTTCAAATAGTCATTGGGGGTAACACCCACTGCCTTGCTGAAGGTCCGCAGCAGATGGAATTTCGAGAGGCCCAGCTTCCCGGCAAGCTGCTCCTGGCCGATCATGGAGCTGTAATTCTCCTCGATGAACCGGACGCATTCGCGGATGGCCGGCGGCCATCCGGCCGCGTCGCGCGGGCCGCCGGAGGTATGCCTGCCGAGTTCCATCATGAATTGATGCAGCAGCGAGGAAGCCGAGTAAGGATCGGTAATCCGTCTGGCGTGGGCTTCACGGACGATATCGCGCAGCATGCGGACCGGCGGGCTGCCGGAATCCAAGGCCGGGGTTGCCCCGATTCTGGACTTGATATCATTCCAGAGCGGCAGCAGCGGCTCCGGCCGGAAGAGCAGGAAATAGAACTCCCACGGCTCCGTGCCGCCGGGATGATAATACCGGTGGCTGCCGGGAATCTCAGCCATGAAGGCCTGTCCGGGGCCGATACTGAAGCTCTCCCCGTCAAGCTCATAAATCCCGCTTCCCGAAACGGTGTACTGGAAGAGCAGCAGCGGACCATCACTGCGCTCCAGGCCGTTCCAGTGATAATCCGGGCTCAGCTCAACCGAATGCCCGGCTGCAAAGAGATTCAGCAGCGGCAGCCGGTCCGGCTCACTGAAGCGGAAGCCGTAGATGCCCAATGCTTTTGTACTGCCCACAGCAACTCCTCCTAAAAAAAGCCCCCTTGCGGGAGCTTCAAATTCAAATATAAGAATTTATATGTTACACGCTATAAATTATCCTTCTATTTCTCGCTGAAACGGATACCCTCCTTCAAAAGGACGGTATCCGTTTCCACTTGAAAGATTAATGTGTTATTCTCTGGTGCTGTCCTGCGGCTCTGCTGCGGACTCAGCCAGACGGGCGTTATCATAACGGCGGGCGGACAGCCAGATGCTTCCGGTGAAGAGCACAATCAGTCCAAGAATAATTCCGAAACGCCAGTCTCCTGCTTTGAAGTTCAACTGGAGGACCGTAAGTACCAGTGCCACCTGGGTCCAGACGAGTGTGCGTTTGCGGAAAGCTGTAATATCTCCGGCCATCTTCGGCATTCCGCGGATAATGCGGTAGGCAAGGATGGCCAGGATCAGCGCAAATATAACGGTTCCGGCAATTTCGCCGGTAGTTAATCCATTCATGTTCTCATAATCCTTTCGGGTTAACTTCAGTCTTACCTTTTATTATAACGATCCCCCGTTTATGAAGCCAGCTTGCGGATTTCGTCGGCAGGCAGCGGAGGGAAGAACAGGAATCCCTGAATATGCGGACAATCATGCTTCACCAGGAAGGCGAGCTGCTCCGGCGTCTCGACCCCTTCGGCAATCAGGTCATAGCCAAGCTGCGAGGCGACGAAGACGATGGATTTAATGATGGTCTCGTCAATGGAACTGACACCGATGCCGGTAATGAAGGTCCGGTCAATTTTGATTTTGTTCACGGGAAAATGCTTCAGGTAATTCAGTGAGGAATATTTCGTGCCGAAATCGTCAATGGAAACGATGATTCCGTGATCGCGCATCTGCTGCAGCAGCGGATAGTGTTCTTCCAGCAGTGCGGTGCTCTCTGTAATCTCGAATTCCAGCATATCGGTATCCAGTCCGTACTGGTCAAGGACAGAGAGCAGATTCTCGATCAGATTGCGGTTGTAGAACCAGCTGTTGGAGATATTAATCGATGTCCGCAGCAGCGGCATTCCCAGGTTCCGCCACTCGCAGAGCTGGCGGCATACCTCGCGCAGCACCCAGTCGGTGAGCTGGATCATCAGACCGGCCTCTTCCACGGCGGCGATGAAGGTGCCGGGCCCGATCAGACCCTTCTCGGGATGGTTCCAGCGGATCAGCGCCTCCATACCGATCATTTTACCTGTGACGGCATTGATCTGCGGCTGATAATACAGCACGAATTCTTCCCGCTCCAGTGCAGAATGCAAATACTTAGCGATCATCGTCTTCTGCTCCAGCTTCTCGCGCAGCTCCCAGTCGAAGATGAAGAAGTTGGCGTCTTCCTGTGTCTTGGCCTGGTACATGGACATATCCGCGAATTTGAGCAGATCATCTTTATTCTTCGAATGCTCAGGGTACAGGGAGATGCCGATGCTGGTGGACAAGCTGAGATGTGCTCCGGAGATCAGCAGCGTCTGCGAGATTAATAAGCTGATCTGTTCGGCAATCACGGGGATTTGCTCACGCGGCAGGTCAGGGAAGATCATGACGAATTCATCTCCGCCGGTACGCGCGAACAGCTTGAAGGGCAGCTCACCGGATTTCAGCCGGCCGGCCAGTGTCTTAATCACCTGATCCCCTGTAGAGTGCCCAAGTGTATCATTGATTTCCTTAAACCGGTTCAAGTCGAAAAAGAATAAGGTATAAGTCTGAGTCGGGTCAGAACATTGCAGCAGCCGCTCGAATTCATCCATGAAATAACGCCGGTTCGGAATGTCCGTCAGACTGTCGTAATGCGCGAGCTTCTCGTATAAACGCTTGGAGATGCTCAGATCACGGGTCCGGAGACTGACTACACGCTCCAGCTCACGGTTAAACCGGCTCTGATGCCAGAAAACGTAGAGAATGAAAGCAATTACAAGCAGGAAGGCAATATCGATCCATAGCACGCTGCGGAACACTTGCCATTTCTTATAGGAGGGCAGGGATATCCCCATCAGCCAATGCTGATTATAGGCCTGAACAGGAACGGTAAGCTGCAGGTCATCGGCATGCGATTCATTGCCAAAGAGGAACGTGTGGTCCTCGGCTGTAACATATATATTGCTGTCCTCGAGAGCAAGCTGGTTCACAATGTTATCAATCTTCACTGTAACCGAGACGATGCCCTCGAAAGAGTTGTCTTTGTAGATTGCTTGCCGGATTACCATTCCATAGCCGCCTTGGGCTAATGTACGGGGCCCGTCTACCGTAATGCCGCGGGAGCGTATCGTTTCTTGGATCATGCCGGGGGAGGCCAGGGAGGCATCCAGCAGCAGGCTTTTGCCCAGAATCGCTGTGTTGCCTTCAAGAGGGTAGAGGTAGCGGATAAGACCGTCAGGAGCGATCATAATGTTCGTGACATGGCTTGAGTTGTTGTTGTGTGCCGTTACCAGATAGTTATTAATGAGTGCGGGATCAGCATCGAAGCCGACCGTTTGAATAAAGGAACTTACGCCTTTGACAATTGCCACTCTCTCCTCAATATTTGAGGTCAGCATGACTGCCTGTGAGGACAGATCAGCCTTCTCAGCCCTGTATTCCCGGTTCACGGACAAGGAATAATAGTAGAACAGCGAGAGCTGCAGGACGACTAAGAAGCCGACAATAATCGTTAAAGGCTTTTTATTAAGGAAAGCCATGGATTGCCTCCGATACCCGAAAGATTAAAGCAGTAGATTTGCTATTCATAAAAAGCGGTTCTTGCACCGCAGAAAAATGTCGAGATATGTCGTAGGTGTTTCTATAGCATGTCATTTTTATCGTCTTTGCGCAAGGAAAAACCTAACAAACAGCCGTGTAAATTCAAAACGGATAAACACCTTCTGCCCCGAAGGCAGCAAGTATTTATCCGTTGCTCTTAAGATTGGAGCTCAAGTAGCTTGAGCCTGAACCTGTAATTATTTCTTGAAGATGCCCAGCGGTGCGCCGATCGGCAGGAAAGTACGTCCGAAATGAGCATTGAGCACAGATGCGCCACAGCCGTAGAGCGATACAATTCCGATAGCCATTTCCGCAACGGCAGCCAGCTTGTGGAAGAATTCTGCAGCGACTCCGAAGGCATCCATAGAGAGGCCGAGGAACAGGAAGTCAATGAGAATGAAGATGACCAGCAGGACGCGGTTCGCTTCAACGGCGCCGAGCGTCATGAACAGGGTGAACACGAGATATCCTACAAAAACAAATCCGAGCTGCTTGGGATCAACGCCTTCTGCCAGCACCGTACCGAATACCCCGAGCTTGATCAGCCAGCTTGCGCCCATGCCGAACCAGAAGAATGCATAGGCACCAAAAGCGGTCATGCCAAAGGTGTTGTTGTGCTTGGCATCCTGAATGGATGCGAACAGCTGGGCGAAGGCTCCGAGGAAGATAGCCCATGGAATAGCGTAGCTTAGACCTGTTGTAATTTCGAGCTTTTGTGAAGAAGCGACCAAGGTGACGATAGCCAATCCGAACAAGCCGATGGCGCTGGGGTCGGCGGTGACAATTTTGACGGATTGAGTTGTTTGCGGTTGCGCTGACATAACAATTAAAGCCTCCAATTTTCATAATTGTTCGCATAGGATAACAGCACCCGGAGCGGGTGCTGTTATCAGCTTGCCTATCATATCATATACCCGGTAGCTTGCCTATAAAATTACTGCTTATTTTGACTCCGGAAAGTAATTTTTCTGCGCTAAAAAAGAATAAAGTGCCGTGACCTGGAGAGGTCTGCTGATATAGTATCCCTGCAGCTCGTCACTGCCCAGCGCGCGCAGCATGTCGAACTGCTCCTGATGCTCTATGCCTTCGGAGACGACCCGCAGCCCGAGGTTATGGCTTAGCTCAATAATCGCCTTGACGAGCACATCACCCGGCGGGGCTGGAGACATCTCGGAAACGAAGGAACGGTCAATCTTAATGACATCGACAGGGAAACGGCGCAGATAGCTTAAGGAAGAGAAGCCTGTGCCGAAATCATCAAGCGAGATCCGGAAGCCGTGGGCTCTAAGCTGCTGCAGTGACCGGAAGATGCTGTCCCCTGAGACCAGAACGCTCTCTGTGATCTCCAGCTCCAGACTCGAAGCAGGCAGTTCATATTCATGAAGCAGATCGAGCAGCAGTTCAAGGAGGCCGGGCTGCATCAGCTGCAGGGCAGAGATATTAACCGCAGCGGTAACCTCCAGCCCCCGGCTGCGGAATTCACGCATATCGGAGCAGACCTGCCGCAGTACCCAGCCGCCAATGCCGACAATCGAGCCGCTGCTCTCCGCCAGCGGGATGAACTCGGCCGGTGAGATACTTCCGTAGCTCGGACTGGTCCAGCGCAGCAGCGCCTCCACCTTCGATACCTGTAAAGTGCCTGCACCAAGGATAGGCTGATAATGCACCTCGAACTCGTTCGCCACTGCGGCAGAGAGCAGCTGCTGGGCCAGGACCTTCTTGCGCCGGATCCCTGCCTCAAGATCCTCTGAATACAGAAAGATGTTATTGCGGCCGGTCTCCTTGACATGGAACATAGCCAGATCTGCCTGTTTGACCAGATAATCGGCATCTTCACCGTTCTGCGGATAAATGCTGATGCCGATACTGGCCGTATTATATAGAAGATGCCCTTTAATATGGTGGGGCATAGAGAGAGCCTCCTGAATCCGTGACAGCTGCGTATGAATGCTCCCGGCATCGGGGACATCGGAGAGCAGAATGGTGAATTCATCCCCGCCAAGCCGGGAGACCACATCGTGTTTGCCGACAACCTGTGAGATCCGGAAGGCCGTCTCCTTCAGGATGGCATCCCCGAAATCATGGCCCAGAGTGTCGTTCACCGTCTTGAAATGATCCAGATCAATAAATACCAGGGCAATCTGCCGGTTGAGTCCTTTGGCCGCGGCGATGGCTTCATTCAGCTTGGCAAAAAAGAGTGAGCGGTTAGGCAGCTGGGTCAACGGGTCCAGCAGGGATTGCTGCCGCAGCTCGTTCTGAACCTGTTCCAGTGAATCGATCATCCGGTTGAATTCAACCTCCACTTCGCCGAATTCATCCCGTCCAGTGCTGGGAATCCGGATAGACAGATCCTTGCTGCTGCCGATAGCACGGATATTTCTTACCAGCGATGACATCCGGTCCAGGATGAACCGGTTGACGAAAAGCATGCTTGCGGCAAGCAGCAGCAGCATGGAGATGAAATAGAGCATGCGGAAGGTGCCTATGGACTTCAGTCCGCTATTGTAGAGCTGCCGGGGCTCCTTCAGGGAGATGATCAGGCCCGGATCACCGAACAGATCATTCACCGCCGTATGAATCGACATCATGCCGTCTGAGACCGGATGGGTCCAGGTCGGCTGGCCTCCGCTCTCCGCAAGCAGCGCAGAGGTGGCGCGGGACACGTGAATAGTGGAGAGGGTGTCCTTCCAGATATGCGAAATCTCATCCTGATGCAGCATTCTTCCGGCAACGGCCGTGCCAATCACCGGCTTGTCACTGCTGCTGCCGGCAATGGGCGTGAGTGTGATCAGCATAGGACCCTTATCCAGAATAACAACGCCGCTCCTGCTCTCTTCGGTTCCGGTGAAAGCAGGCAGACGGCTGTGGATCAGCTTGAAAAGAGTGAGCTGTTCCTGTGTCAGGGGGGTAACACTTCCTAATGCCAGATCGTAGGAGCCGCCATATATTGGACTGCCGTTCAAATCCAGCAGGGCGATCATATCGAAGCGGTTGATTTCATAGGTGGTCTGGTCAAAGCTGCTGGGGGTGGGGGCAGTACCGCCGGATAAGGCCGGGCCGGTATTTCTTACAGATTCCATGAATCTGTAGGTTTCATCCCACACGGAGTAATTGAGAAGTCCGGTCTTCATGTCCTGCAGTTCTTCATTATAGGAAGCCACAGCTTTGGTCAAGTTGCGCTGCAGCTGCGCCTCGTCCAGCTTCTCGAAACGGTTAAGCAGAATCATGTGAAGAAGCAGGTAGGTAGCGCCTATCCCGAGCACGGCAACCAAGCCAATGAAGATAAATATTTTTTTGCGGAGTTTCATGATGCTCCCCTTTAATATTTAAGACTTAATAGGAAATAAGTACCATCTATAATAGTGTACCACGATTAGGGAATATTTTGCAGCGTAAATCTCCCCAAAGTGTCGAAATTTGATGTATAATAATTTAATGATAATTATTATCAAATAATAATTGAAGGAGATAATCCTTGGCATGATGGAAAAATGGACGATTTTTAAGAAAGCCTCACGGTTTGGAGTTATTCCCGTTATGCTCATACCGGTTGTCCTGGGAACGGTCGGGGCATATGTATGGCAGGGAGTATTCCATCCGTTTTTGTTTGTTATAACCTTTGTCGGAGCAGCTGCGGCGCACTTATTCTCCAATATGGTGAATGATTTATGGGACTTCCGCAACGGAACCGACACGGAGGCGCATAATACACCTGAGGCCATCTCTACGAATTCCGGTTTCCTGTCCGGAGGAATGATGCGCGAGTCGCTGTTTGCGCTTTTGACCTGGGGCCTGCTGGCCGTTGCGGTCGCCTGCGGCTTACTGCTTAGCCTGTACAGCGGCTGGGAGATACTATGGTTTGTCGCCGGCGGTGCGCTGATCGCTTATTTCTATGTCGCCCCGCCGCTGCGCTTCGGCTACCGCGGCAAGGGCTACAGTGAGCTTGCGATCTTCCTTGCGTTCGGATTGATGCCTGTTCTGGGCGCCTATTTCGTTCAGACCGGGGAATTCAGCCTGAAGCCTGTCCTGCTGTCTCTGCCGATCGGGCTTCTGACAACGCTGCTGCTGTTCAACCACCACTTCCTGCACTGGAGAGCTGACCAGCAGGCCGGCAAGCGTACGCTTGTTGTAGTATGGGGCGAACGCAGAGCATTGATTTTCTCTCATGTACTGCTCTATATCTCATATGCATCCCTTATTGTTTGTGTACTGCTTGATGTACTGCCGGTGTATGCGCTGCTCGCCCTGCTGACGGCCATTGCACCGGTACATGTCTACCGCAACCTGCAGCCGCAGAATGCATCTGCCGCTTATCTGCCGCTCATGGGCGCCTCACAGCGGGCCTCTGTGCGCTGCGGGATGATCATGGCGGTGGCACTGCTCATTCAGGGACTGGTCTGAAACCGGAATTTACTACATTACAGAAAGCGGGAGAACCCATGGACAAGAACAAACCAATTAGTGAAGAAGTGCAACCGGCTGAGGTCAAACAAACCGTAATCGGAGATTTTCATACCATTCTGACTGAGGGTAAGGTCTGGAGAACCGGCGGCTTCACGCTGCCTGACGGCTCGTTCTGGGCTTACCGTGAACCGGAAGCTGTAGTGATTGTACGTAATGGATATCTGTATGTGCGGGCTCAGCTGAGCCGCCAGAACGACCATGTGCAGATTCTTGATAATGCCAAGCATATGTATTATTCGGCCCAGCCGGTAGAAGTGCCTGAAGAGGGGGAGATCAGCTTCGAGCTGCAGATCCGTGCCCGTACGCAGGGGACAGCGCCGGGTGATCTGTATGACGGCTATGTTTCGCTGAATTTACTAGATTTCACAACAGGCGCCGCGCTCGATTTCTTCGCCGGTAACGATAAATATGCCAGTGTGTATGGAATTCTGCCGTTTCCGGGTGTAACAGTACCCGAGACCGGGGGAACCAAATACTTCTGCATCTTCACAGAAGATACCGGCTTCAAGGCGCGTGAATTCAATACTTACAAAATTACCTACCACCGGGGCAAAAACGAGGCTGTATTCTTTGTGAACGGTCAAGAGGTGCGCCGCGAGCAGAATGTGCCGGTTAAATTCAACAGCTTCACTATTGCACTGGGCATTATGACCGAGAAGGATCTGACACCGGAGGGCAGCGTATCCGCACACGGGCAGACGGTAATCGCCGAATGGTCACCGGTGACGGTTACAGCCTCTGCAAAGTAACAGTGCGCATCTAACAGATAAGGATGATTGGCCGTGAATCTAAAAATTTTCTTCAAGTTTGTCGAGCTGCCTACGAAGGTAGCCAGTATGCTGCCGCTGCTGCTGGGGACACTCTATGCCTTATACCGGTTCGAGGACTTCTATATCCTGCGCTTCGCGCTGATGTTTGTATCGCTCCTCAGCTTCGATATGGCAACAACGGCGATCAACAACTATTATGATTACAAAAAAGCGGCAAAAACCCACGGCTACGGATACGAAACCCATAATCCCGTCGTCCATTACAAGCTGAAGGAAAGCACGGTGGTGGCGACGATCGTCATTCTTCTTGTACTTGCGGCGGGCGGCGGGATCGCTCTGGTCTCCCAGACGGGACTGATTGTATTTCTGCTCGGCGGATTGTCCTTCCTGATCGGCATCCTGTATTCCTTCGGGCCGATTCCGATTTCGCGGATGCCGCTGGGGGAATTGTTCTCCGGCCTGTTCATGGGTTTCGTCATTATCTTCATCTCGGCCTACATTCACTCGGATCAGGCGGTGGTGACCCTCCTGCTTCAGGGCAACTGGATCAGTCTGCATATTAATTTCCTTGAGGTGCTGTATCTGTTCTGGTTCTCAGTACCGGCCATCCTCGGGATTGCCGGTATCATGCTGGCTAACAACATCTGCGACATTGAGGATGATATGGATAACCGCAGGTATACGCTGCCTGTGTATATCGGACGCAAAAATGCGCTGCTGCTGTTCAAGCTGCTCTACTATGTTTCTTTTGTGGATCTGATCGTGCTGGTCCTGCTTGGCATTCATCCGGTACTGGTGCTTCTGCTCCTGCTGACACTGATTCCGCTGCGCCGCAATATCGCGCGCTTCCAGCAGGAGCAGCATAAAGGTACGACCTTCATTCTGTCCGTCAAGAATTTCATGCTCATGAGCGCGGCAAGAATCATAGTGCTGGGTATAGCTGTTATATGGGTCTCCATATGGCCTGCTTAGAGATATACCCGATTCTATGATATTGTGTTTATAGGGTATACGCGGAAGAACTTATATAAGGAAGGTGTATAACTATGACACAGAAGCTTCGTTGGGGAATTATGGGCTGCGCGCAGATCGCCACAGGATCGGTTATGCCGGCCATCCAGGAGTCAGAGACCGGAGTGATAACGGCGATTGCCAGCCGGGGGCTTGAGAAGAGCAGCGCTGCTGCGGCAGAGTTCGGTATTGAGAAGGCTTATGGCAGCTATGAAGAACTGCTGGCCGATCCGGATGTCGATGCGGTCTATATTCCGCTTCCGAATCATCTGCACTATGAATGGGTGATCCGCGCGGCAGAGGCAGGCAAGCATGTCCTGTGCGAGAAGCCGATTGCCCTGGACAGCCGCGAGGCAGCCGGGATGGTGGAGGCTTGCCGGAAGGCGGGAGTTCACTTGGCGGAGGCTTATATGTACCGCCATCATCCGCGGATCACTGAGCTTCAGGAGATCATAGCGGGCGGCGAGATCGGGGAGCTGCGCTCCATCCGCGGCACGTTTACCTATAACGATGCAACGGATACTTCCAATATCCGCTTCAAGTCTGCCTGGGGAGGCGGCTCGCTCTATGATGTCGGCTGCTACCCGCTCACAGCGGCGCGGCTGCTGTTCGGTACAGAGCCGGAGGCCGTAACTGTGCAGGCGCTCTTCTCACCGGAGCATGATAATGTAGACATGATGGCCTCCGGTCTGGTGGAGTTCCCCGGCGGGCGGAGCCTGATCTTCGATTGCGGCATGTGGGCGTATAACCGCCAGCTGCTGGAGGTGCTTGGTACAGAAGGCCGGATCGAAATCCCGATGCCGTTCAACGCCAGGTTCGACGATGCACAGTTCTTCGTGTATGGCAGCAGCGGAGAGCCCCGGCAGGTGGAAGCCTTCGGAGCCAATCCTTACGTGCAGCAGGCGGATCATTTCGCCACTGCAGTCTTCAGCGGCAAGCCCTGGATCGCCGAAGAGGACCCGGTGCATAATATGAAGCTGATTGAGAGCTGCCTGGAATCTGCCCGGAAACGGGAAAGAATCAGCCTGGTGTAGCCGTCACAGGAGATAATAAGCTCCCTTCATGAATGAAATATTCTTACAAAGAGAAACGGATACCGTCCCATGGGCGGTATCCGTTTCTGTATGTCTTTATGCTCTAGTGCAATATCAGCACTAAGGAAGTGAATTCATTCAACAAGGCAGCGATGTATGTATTCAGTTCCAAGTGGAGACTCAGTGATAGTTGTATAATGTGCAATTAAAAACAGCGAAAAGGCAGGCGTGCATCTAATAACTGTAGTCTGTACAACTAAATCTGCGCGAATGGTGAGAATCAAGCTGCACACGGCAGTTTAATTGTACGAAGTACAACTAAACCGATAACCGTTTGTAAATCAGACGATTTAGTTGTACAAAGTACAATTAAGCATACCGCATATATCGTAATCGGTGGACTTCCTTAAGAACTTATATTGTGTTAAGAAGAATTTCATCCTCGTTATCACCCCGGTTAAAGGCTTCGCGGTCGAATTCACCTTCAGAGTTGGCGACCAGCAGGGCAGTAACGGCAGTCCCGGTAGCATTGACAGCGGTACGTCCCATATCGATAAGCGCTTCTACTCCTGCAACAATGGCTATCCCCTCCAGCGGCAGGCCGAGTGCCGTTAATACGACGGTTGTTGAGATTACAGCCGGTCCGGGTACTCCTGCTACCCCGATGGAGGAGATGATACTGACCAGCACCAGTGTGACATAATCGGTTCCGGTAAGCTGAATTCCATAGACCTGAGCCGTGAACACAGCCACAATAGCAGGCCATACGCCCCCGCATCCGTTGAAGTTGACAGAGGCGCCAAGCGGAGCAACGAAGCTGGCAATCCGCGGGGAGACATGCAGACGTTTCGTGATAACCTCAAGATTCACAGGAAGTGTAGCATAGCTGCTTCTGGTGGTGAATGCAACGGTTAGCGTCGGGTAGACCTTACGGAAGAAGCGGATAGGATTTACTTTGACCACGAGCAGCACGAGTCCGCCAAAGACCAGCACAAAGTGCAGAATCAATGCGACATAAGAGGTTACAATGACACTGCCCAGCTCCTGAAGGGTCTCCCAGCCATATCGTGCCGTAATTCCGGCAATCAGCGCGAACACGCCGTAAGGCGTTAACCGGATTACAAATTTGACTACTTGGTGCAGTACCAGGGTCAGGGATTCGATAAGATCGCGTACAGGCTTAACGGCCTCCGGCTTTTTGGAGCCGATTTTGATAATGGCCACCGCCAGGAAGATGGCGAAAATAAGCAGCGGCACAACCTTGCCGGTAGCTGCTTCATTAACGGGATTGGATGGGACGAGATCAAGGATAACCTGTGAGAATGTAGGGATTTCACGGGCGGTGAAGCCCTCCGGCACAGCTTGTTGGATCCCTTTGCCCGGATTGAAAAGCAGGGCTACCGATAGTCCGATAACAGAGGCAATTCCGGTTGTTCCGAGGAACCAGGCGAAGGTCTTGATTCCGATCTTGCGCAGGTATTCAAGGTTGGTTAACGAGGAGATGCTGTTTAATACCAGAATGAATACGAGCGGCACAACGAGCATGCGGATCAGACTGACATAAATACTGCCGAAGGTAGTAATGGCATTGGTTTCGAATTCGAAATATTGAAAAAAGATTCCGGCCAGCAGCCCGATTCCGAGCCCGACCAGGACCCGGGTACCGAAGCCGACCCGTTTGCGTGCCAGAAAATACAGGATACCAAACACAAAAATGGAAACCACGAAGCCATACCAGTTTGTCTCAAT
Organism: Paenibacillus phytohabitans; assembly: GCF_013141775.1. GTDB lineage: Bacteria > Bacillota > Bacilli > Paenibacillales > Paenibacillaceae > Paenibacillus_AQ > Paenibacillus_AQ phytohabitans. Next base: position 95,670 of record NZ_WHOB01000094.1, on the reverse strand, counting down.
GGCTGATAATAGATTGTTGTCGATGTTGTTCATGCCCGTTATAGACCCCCTAAGCCTAGTTTTTTGATGTGAATAATGAGATCAAATGTATAGACAAATTTTATGATTGTCAATGTATAAATATGTTAATTTTATTTAATCCGATAAAACAAATAGGATAAATAAAATTTTAATTGACAAGGGATGTCAGTATGAATAATATGGAACTTATCCGCAAGTCATTCAGGAATCGACTGGACTGCCAGAGATTCAACAGAAGCGCATAACCATGCGTTTTGTTGAGTCTCTTTTTTGATTCTATAGGGGGGGATGGGATACCGCTGCTGTAAGGAGAGCAATTCGTAAGAAGAATCGACTGGACCGCCAGAGATTCAATGAGCACGCGAACAGTGTGTCTTGTTGAGTCTTTTTGTGATGAGTAATTGAGTTCCCCAAAAACTGCCTAGGGCGAAGTGAAAGGAAGGGTTACCTCTATGAAAAAGCTTACTATATCCGTAATTACTGCAGCCGTAGTGTTCTCAGTACTGACATATGCGGCAGTATCAGCCAAGCAGGACAACAAGGCTGAAGCAGCCGCAACACCGGTAGTTGTGGAAGCTGCAGCTGCTGCAGGCACTGCCGCGGCCCCTGTGGAAACCCCGGCGCCAGCGGATACTGCTGCAGCCCCTGCAGCAGAGACTGTTAAGCCTGAAGCTGCTGCTGCTTCAACAGACACAGCTGAGACGGCAGCAGCGCCGGTTGTTGCAGACACGGCAGCAGCTTCTGCCGCACCGGCTTCGGTGAATTCCGCACCTGAGGCCGGCAAGACGGTTGCGGCAGCATCCACCGGGACGGCAGAGGTTGTCCAAGCCGAAGCCAAGGCGACTGCTGCTCCTGCGGCTAAAGAGACGCAGCATCAGGCTACAGCCAAGACGGCAGCAGCTGCTGTAGCTGCCCAAGCCCAAACGGCTGCGGCTCCCAAAGCCACAGCCGCGCCGAAGGCAACTGCCGCTCCGCAGACGGCAGCCGCGCCGAAGTCTGAGACTGTGCAACCATCTGCCGCACCAGTTAAAACGGCCGCCCCGGCCCCGGCCGTTCCAGCGCCTGCTCAGGCCACCGAACAGCCCGCTCCGAAGAAGGTGACGTTCTCTACAACCGAGGTGGTCAAAGCGAGTGCAAGCGCCCCGGCCTCAGCCCCGGCTGCCAGCACATCCTCATCGCAAGCCTCCGGCAATTCCGCATCTCAAGCTGCTGATACCTCTGCCCCGGCGCCTGCTGTGAGCAATCCTGCTCCTGCCCCGGCTGCTGTAGAGGAAGTTTGCCCTTAAGATTTTCGCGTCTTACTAACTGCCGGGCAGGCTGGTATGCAAAGTACAGAAAAAAGATAAAGTTGAGGTGCAACTAATGAAAACACAGCAAAAACTTAATAAAATTCTCGCACCGCTGCTGGCGGCCGCACTCCTTGCCTTGCCGGGTATCCCCGGCAAGGCGGCGGCAGAGCCGGTTCTGCCAGCTGGCGGCGCTGGAGCAGTCAGCACTTATAATTATTTTTATGAGAATTATCCAAAGCTGAATGACCGGAATCATGTATATAAGACTGCTACATATGAAGATATCGCCAATCTGTTTGAGAGTGAGGGTACCTATGCCGTGCTGGTTGGCGGCACCTGGAGCGGGAACACACAGGCGGATATCGGATTTATCAATGAGGTTGCCAAGGAATCCGGCATTGATGTGCCTGTGATCTATAATTTTGATACCAGGCTGGACGGGGCCACTCTTGATATTGCAGACAGCAATAATCCTTATGCCTATAAATATGTAGATCTGGTCAACAAGTATTTGAAGAATCTTTCGCTGTACGACAAGACTGATCCGCAGCACAATGTCAGTTATGTGAATGCGGCCGGCGAGACGGTTACTGCCAACAAGATTGATTCCCCTTTCCTGTTCTTGTACAACAAGGATCATAAGGATGCGCAGGGCAACAGCGCGCCTGTTGTTTCTTATCTGAAGGACGGAAAGTCCTGGGAGCAATTCCTGACAGGCGGCCAGCTTGACTCGGGCAAGGTAAATGATTATAAAGCCTCTGTGCGTCAGGTGTTTGAAGCAGCCTCCGCCTATAGTGTGATTAATGAGTCCGAGTATATTAAAACAGCGTTCAACCGCAACTATGCCGGAGAGAACAACGGGAATATTATTTTTACTCCGGAGGATAAGGACCTTGTGCTGGAGCATGTAACCTATCATCAGCTGCAGCAGATTTTGGCCAGTGACGGGAACTATGCACTGCTATTCGGGGGCTCATGGTGCCCGAATACCCAGGCCATCATCAAATATATTAATGAACAGGCGATAGCTCATAACATAAGCAAGATCTATTTCTTTGATACGAAGCTTGATGCGGGTCTGACGGTAGCGGAGTCCGGCAATAACACCGGAACAAGCGGGCGGGCCAACCCTCATAATAACAATGAGCTACAGATCAGAACGAGCAATCATCCGTATGCCAATCTGTATGTTGATCTGGTTAATACCTACCTTACCAATATCAAGACAGAGAATAATCAGGCAGCTAAGCCCTCTGTGATCAGCTATGTGAATGATCTGAACGAAACGGTCACCGGCGACAGACTTCAGGTGCCGTATCTCTTTACTTACAACAAAGATAACAAGGATGCTGCCGGAGAAAGCGCCCCTATTCTTGGGCATGTGGAGCTGATGTACTCCTGGACGAATATTCAGCCGGGGTATGTAAGCAGCGGATATTCTGACGGTGCCAGATATACTAATGCAATCCAGGCTTTAAACACGCTGTATTCCAGATTAGAGGCTGTGCCTGCAGGGTTGTATGGCAGTGCAGACGGCACCATCAGAGGGGCCAATGACCAGCTGGAATACAAGTACAAGACTGTACAGGATTCGGTCTATGAATATCAGCCGGCCGCAGGTGAGACCATTTCGGGCCTGGTTCCGGGGACTTACCTGGTACGGTATAAAGCGACTACGGGTTCGCAGGGACCTATCATTAAACCGGCAGGAACCACTGTTATACCTTATGCTGCGGGAGAAGCAGTAGAGGTTGTTGTGCCGCTGCCCGGAGAGCAGGCAGCCCCGGCAGGGTTGAAGGGACTCCCGCCGACCTCCGCAGCGAATACGGATGGGCAGATCAGCGGTGCAAGAGGGGCGCTGAGTACTGAGGAGCTGCAAATGCTGGAGTACAAGCTGACAACGGTAACGGAATATACGTATGCCAAGGATGTACCTCCTGTCCATCTTACACCTGGCAGCTATCAGGTAAGATATATTGCCCAGGAAGAGATTCCGGCAAGCCCTGAGGCGAATATTACGATTCCTGCCTTCACGGAGAGACAGGCGGCACCTGCCGGACTTACGGGAGTGAAGCCGACAACCTGGGAGAACAAGGACGGGAAGATTACAGGCACTAACGGTCAATTACAGATCAAGCTGTCCACGGTTACAGCCTATGTCTATGCGGGAGAGGGAGAAACCACGGGCTTAATCCCGGGAGTGTACGATCTGAGATATCCGGCAAAAGAAGGCTACACAGCCAGTCCGGTAGCAAAAGTGTTGGTTCCGGGCAATATTCAGGAACAGGCAGCCCCAGCCGGCCTTAAAGGCGTTGCCCCAACCTCATCCGAGAATAAGAACGGAGCCATTACAGGCACCACCACAGCGCTGGAGTATAAGCTGTCCACGGCCTCTGCCTATACACCGGCTCCGGACAAAGAAATCACGGGTCTGTCTGCAGGGACCTATAATGTCAGAGCTGCGGCTAAGCTCGGCTACAAGGCAAGCCCGGATACCAGTGTTGTCGTACCGGCATATGCACCGGCAAACGGTTCGAATAGTGGAGGAGGGGGCAATGGTAGCGCAGCTCCGGTTGTGCCGGTAGCCAGTGCCAGTCCGGCCCCATCCCCATCCGCTACGACATCCGGGGATACCGTAACTGTAGTGGCGGCAGCCACTGCTACAACGGATACAGCTACAGGCGTAACAACAGCTTCTATTTCTGCCGAAGCCGTTGCAGGCCTTGTGAACAGTGCCAAGGCTGCCGAAGCCGCAGGCAAGAAGGCTGTCCTGGAAATCAGCGTTGCCGCAGATGCCAATACCAAGACAGCGGAACTCAGCATTCCACGAAGTGCATTTAATGAAGCAGCCTCTGGCACGAATGCCGGTCTTAAGATTAATATTCTGAACGTCGGGCAGATTACGTTCGATTCTACTGCTGTAGCCAGCATCAGTGCTGCTGAGGATAGCGGAGCCATCCTCATTAGAATTGCCAAGGTGTCTTTAACTGAGGAAGGCAAGTCAGTACTCGGAGACAGACCGGTGTATGATCTGACTGTACGGGCAGGAGATAGGGAGGTGTCTGTCTTCGGCGGCGGGAAGGTGCACATTAGTCTTCCTTATACCCCGCTGACGGGTGAACAGGCACATTCTATTATCGTATATAACATCAACAAGGAAGGCGGCCTGGATGTTGTTCAGGGCAAGTACAAGGCAGCTGCCGGAGCAGTTGAATTTGTAACCACCCATTTCTCGCAATATATTATTGCCTACAATAAAGTCGCATTTGCTGACATTGCTGATACAGCCTGGTACAACAATGCTGTTAGCTTCCTGGCAGCCAGAGGGATTACTTCCGGCACGGATAATAGCAGCTACAGTCCGAACGCCTTAGTAACCAGAGGGCAATTCATTGTCCTGCTGCTCAAAGCCTACGGAATAGCACCGGACAGCAGCGGAGCAGCCAACTTTACAGATGCAGGGACAGCCTATTATTCCGGCTATCTGGCTGCTGCCAAGAGTCTGGGAATTGCTACGGGCTCCGGGGATAACCAGTTCAAGCCGGATAACCAGATTACACGGCAGGAGCTGTTCACCCTGCTGTACCGTGCGCTGAATGTTCTGGGTCAGCTGCCGGAATCCACGACAGATCTGGCGCTCTCCACCTACAGCGATGCGCCGCAGGTTGCCGGCTACGCACAAGAAGCTCTGCAGGCTCTGGTGCAGCGCGGTGTAGTAGAAGGTGACAACGGCAGAATTCATCCTTTGGAATTCTCCACACGGGCCGAGGCGGCACAGGTGATCTATAACCTGCTTGCCCGGTAAATGATAGGATAACATTTTCTCTAAGGGCGGCCAGCGGGCCGCTCTTTTTGACGTTTACCCCTACACTGCACTTGTTGCGATAACTCATAGGTAACAGGTGTTAAAATTTGCTAAAATAGGGACAACAGCTAAAACATAATTTGAAGATGATGGATGTGCATGCCGAAGGGAGAGAGGGTAGTGGGTAATACAGAAGAACCGGTCATTTCAATTGAAGGACTATGGATGAATTACAGTGACAGAATGGTGCTGCGGGGAATTGACCTGGAGGTATACCGGGGACAGATTATCGGATACATCGGACCCAATGGCGCCGGCAAAAGTACCACGGTCAAAATCATGCTGGGGCTCGTGGAGGGCTATAGCGGGTCGGTGCGTATTTTTGGCAGAGATATCTCAGACGGGGACACGGCCTACAAAAGAAGAATCGGCTATGTGCCGGAGGTGGCAGAGCTGTATGACAGCCTGTCAGCCCGGGAATATCTTACGTTTATCGGAGAGCTGTATGGCATGAAGAAGGCGGATGCTGAGCTCAAGGCGGAGAAGCTGATGGGACTGCTGAACCTGAATAAGGCCTACGATATGCGGATTGCCTCCTACTCCAAAGGGATGAAGCAGAAGGTGCTGCTGATTGCCAGCATGCTGCATGACCCGGATATTCTGTTTCTGGACGAGCCGCTCAGCGGTCTGGATGCCAACAGTGTAATGGTGGTGAAGGAGATTTTTGCAACACTTGCGGCCAGGGGCAAAACAATCTTTTATTCCTCGCATATTATGGACGTGGTGGAGAAGATCAGCAGCCGGATTATTCTGCTGGACGGGGGCGATATCGTTGCGGACGGAACCTTCGCACAGCTGCGGGAGCAGAGCCGGGAGGGCTCGCTTGAGGAGATTTTCAATCAGCTGACCGGATTTGACAAGTACAGGGATATCGCCAGTGAGTTCGTTGCTGTGATTGGAGAGGGTGCGCCGCATGCGTGATTTCTTTGTATTGAAGCTGCTGGACCGGATGCAATGGATATTTAAGGCGCTCGGAGCCGATTATGCCGTACTGCGCCGCATTCTTCAGGTTAAGCTCACGATGGACGGCCGGCGGACACCAACGATATTCTCGGGAACGCAGGAACCCAAGCTGAATATGGAAGGCTCTCCGTTCCGGGTACAGTGGCTGTATCTGCTGCTCGGGCTGATGCTGATCGCGCTGGTTGCACCTGCAGACAATTATATTCTGACCATGAGCCTGATGTTCAGCATAGTGATGTTCATGATCACAACGACGCTGATATCGGATTTCTCGACAGTCATGCTGGATTTGCGGGACAAAAACATTCTCTTCTCCAAGCCGGTGGACCGCCGGACGCTAAACATGGCCAAAAGCATACATATTCTGATCTATCTGCTCACGTTAACACTGACATTCACCGGTCCTTCCCTCCTATTCTCACTGTTCCGGCATGGAGCCTTATTCTTCTTTCTGTATGCTGCGGAGATCATCCTGATGGACGGCTTCATTCTGGTGTTTACTGCGCTGGTCTATCTGCTGATTTTAAGGTTTTTTGACGGTGAAAAGCTTAAGGACATCATCAATTATGTGCAGATTATTCTGTCCGTTGGCGTAACTGTCGGTGCTCAGCTCGTATCGCGCCTGTTTAATATCACAGAGTTCGGCCTGAATTTCACTCCTGCCTGGTGGCATTTCGCGCTGCCTCCCGTCTGGTTCGGGGCTCCGTTTGAGCTGCTGGTTGGGGGAGCGGAAGGCAGGCATCTAACTATCCTGGCCGTACTCGCTCTCGCAGCTCCAGTCGTGTTGTTTGCAGCTTATATCCGGCTGATGCCGCTGTTTGAACGCAGTCTCCAGAAGCTGGCTGAACAAGGCGCTTCAGGGCAGGGCACCGGGCGGATAGCCCGCAGGCTGTCAGAGATAACATGCCGCAACAAGGTAGAGGCGATGTTCTTCCGTTTCACCTGGTCGATGATGAAGCACGAGCGCGAATTCAAGCTTAGGGTATATCCAACTGTAGGCTTGTCCCTCGTGCTGCCCTTTATCTTTATCTTCAATCAGGTGTGGAGCGGGGATATGGCAGCCATCAGAGGCTCCAGATCGTTTCTGTTTATCTATTACAGTGCCCTCCTGATGATGACGGCGGTGCAAATGCTCCGCTACTCCACCAGCTACAAAGGCGCATGGATCTATAAAGTAATCCCCTTGCCGGGAACGGCTATGGTATACCGCGGGATGCTGAAGGCAGTGGTGCTTAAGCTGCTTGTGCCTTTGTTTACTCTGGAGGCAGCCGTGTTCCTCGGCTTGTTCGGGTCCAGGATTATTGCTGATATGGCCGCCGTACTGCTTGCGTTGCTGCTGTATTCGGTGCTTTGCTTTCTTCTGTTCCCCAGGGCGCTGCCGTTCTCGGAGAAGTATGAAGCAGCGCGGCGGAAGGAATTCACCGGCAGTGCTTTTGTGCAGCTGTTTGTTCTGGCGGGACTGGCCGGGATACATTATGTGTTCACCTTAATTCCCGCGGGAATATACATCTATCTGGTAATTCTGGCAGCTGCAAATACCTGGATATGGCACCGGGCCTTCCTGCCGGAGGATTCAGGCAGCAGCCGGCTTCCAACCCTCCGCGCGGGGGGCTGACGCCAAATATGGACATTTTTTGCCGACATTAAAAAAAGGGTCTAAGTTCCAGTATTTACTTAGACAGTCTGCCAAATACAAGGTAAAATACAGCTAAAGTTATATTTCAGGGATCGCCTATAATCTCTATGCACTCTTCCATTTATCTACTATTCGTATATTGATTTTTAACTTGAGATTAACACTGCAAATGACGATGATAATAAAACCGGTGAAGAGGTCAACTATGGATCAAATGGGAATCCACTATAATATTTGGATTGTTTTACTATCTTTTGCGCTTGCTGCAACTGCGGCATACTCTGCGCTTAATCTGATTTCGCAGGTTTCCCATTCCACTGGCCGGGTCAGGCGTCTTTGGCTGCTCTCTGGTGCCTGCGTGCTGGGAAGCGGAATCTGGGCCATGCATTTTGTAGGCATTATGGCCAGCCATCTCCCCTTCAAGGTCAGCTACCATCCGGGTACAGCCGTTCTGTCCCTGCTCGTCAGTATGTTGTCCTGTTATGCGGCACTCCAGATAGCGACGGCTTCCCGCCAGAGAATGTGGCGGTTTCTTATTGGGGGTGTAATACTGGGCGGCGGCATCTCAATCATGCATTATATCGGAATGTCCTCCATGGAGATGGAGGCAAAGGTTCATTACGAAATTAAGGACCAGGCCTTGTCCGTTCTGATTGCTCTGCTGGCCTCCTACATCGGAGTATTTATGTTTCGCAAATTCAAGGATTATAGAGGCTTTAGCCGCTGGAAGCTGTATTCAGCGCTGTTCATTGCCCTTGCGGTTACCGGAATGCATTATACCAGTCTGACAACAAGCCATCTGCAGTATGACAACTGGCTGGGCACGAAACCTGTACTCATGGAGGCAGATGTTATTCTGCTGACAGGCATTTCGCTGGTTACCCTGTTTATGCTGGCACTCTCCGGCGGAGCTGTTTTTCTGGACAGGCATGTGCTGGAGCGTATGGCGTACCATGATCCGCTTACTGAACTGCCGAACCGGCATGGACTGGAGCGTTATTTCAAGGATGATTTCTTCGGAGGGATCTCGGGAGCCGTGTTCTTCGTCGACCTGGACCGCTTCAAATCCATTAATGATACGCTCGGACATGATATCGGCGACCTGCTGCTGCGGGAAGTATCCGAACGGCTGACCCGTTGTGTAGGCGGGAAGGGCAAGGTCTTCCGGCTGGGCGGCGATGAATTCCTGATTGCCCTGCCTGATTGTACGATTGGAGCAGCGGAGGAAGAAGCGCAGCATATTCTGCAGGAGCTTAAGAAGTCTTATAGCATTGAAGGCAATGAACTGTATGTAACGGCCAGCGTAGGGATCAGCATGACTCCCGCCCATGGAACGGACCGTTCGGCGCTAATGAAGGCTGCAGATACAGCGCTGTATACCTCCAAGGACTCGGGCAAGAACAAGTTCAGTGTGTTCGATCTGGAAATGAACCGTCATCAGGTACGGCGGATGTCGCTGGAGAAGGATCTGCGCAAGGCGCTGGCCCGCTCGGAGTTCATGGTTGTCTACCAGCCCAAGTGGGATTCATTCATGAATGTTACCGTAGGTCTTGAAGCGCTGCTGCGCTGGAGACATCCGGAGCACGGAATTATCTCTCCGGCTGAATTCATTCCGATTGCCGAGGAGACAGGTCTGATTGTGCCGATTACCTACTGGATGCTGCATGATGTATGCGGACAGAACATGCTCTGGCATAAGGCGAAGGTGGCGAATGTAGCGGTTTCGATCAACATGTCGGCCCGGATGTTTGAGAACGGCAGTCTGTACGATGTGGTGGAAGAAGCGCTGTCGCGTGCTGGCCTGGAGCCGCATTTCCTTGAGCTTGAGATTACAGAGTCCATTGCGATGAACAACATGGAAGAAACGGTTGCCCAGCTCTCCAAGCTGCGGAATCTCGGAGTAAGAGTCTCGCTGGATGATTTCGGGACAGGCTTCTCTTCGCTGGGGAATCTGGATGAGATCCCGGTCAATACACTGAAGATTGATCAGGTATTCATCCGTAAGAGCAAGATGCACTCCAAGAAAGCTATTATCAGTAATATCATTGCCATAGCCAGCAATCTCAATATGGAGGTTGTTGCCGAAGGCGTGGAGACTACAGAGCAGATTGAACTGCTGCAATCCCTGGGCTGCAGAGTGATGCAGGGCTTCTACTACGGCCGGCCGATGCCGGTCAATGAACTGGGCCAATGGTTCATAGAGAATACGGCATAATGCATGCAGATTCATTCGAAATAAAAGGCTGTCCCGGCCGTGGATCATTCCACGTTCGGGACAGCCTTTTTTTTGAAAGAGGAGAATTTATATGCCGTGGGTCACCGGATAGTACCTGCGTAATTCGCGAAGCCAGGCCCCGCTTTATGAGGCTATTTTAAAGTTCTCGACCAATACCTGCAGCTTCTCGGCGAGGGAGGAGAGGAATGCTGCGGAAGATTCTACTTCCTCCATGGCGGCAAGCTGTTCCTGCGAAGAGGCCGATAAGGTCTCTGCACCTTCAGCTGTCTGATTAGAGACGGCTACAATCTTCTGAATTGCAGTTACAAGTCCATCGGAGATCAGCGCCAGCTCACGGACGGTTGCCGAGATCTGCTGGCTCTGCGAAGACATATCGGAGACGGAGGTCTCGATCTCTGAGAAGGAATGTCCGGCAGCGATGATCATCTCTTTGCCTTGATGCATCTCTTCCGTGGAACGTTTCATGGTATCTCCGGCTTTGTCCATCTGATTCACAATCAGACTGACCAGTTCACCGATCTGGCCGGCAGACCTCGCCGAACGTTCAGCAAGCTTGCGGACTGAGCCTGCCACAACTGCGAATCCCCGGCCCTCTTCCCCGGCACGCGCCGCTTCAATGGCTGCATTCAGGGATAACAGATTCGTTTCTTCGGCAATACTGGCAATCGTACCGACAATATTCTCGATCTCCTTGGAATGGCTGCCAAGCGTTTGAATAATGCCGGAAAGATCGGAGATGCTTCCGCTCACAATCCCCATCTGGGAAGTGGTCAAATCCATAGACTCCCGGCCTGTCCGGGCTTTTTGGGCGTTAACGGCGGCATTGTTCATTGCGCTATCCGCATTGTCGGCAATTTCGGTAATGAAATGCGACATTTCCTGTACGGCTTTGTAGCTGCCTTCGAGATTCTGCAATTGCGTATGTGCACCGTCTGCCAATTCGAGGGTAACATTGACGCTGTGTTCCCCGGCGCGGTTGGTCTCCTGTGCGCTGGCGGAGAGCTCCTGGGAGGAGGAGGCGACCAGCATCGAGGTATCATTAACCTGTGTAATCAGATTGCGCAGATTCAGGGTCATGTCATTGAAATCGCTCGACAGCTTCCCGATCTCATCTCTGCTCTTGAAGAGTAGAGGTTCCCGGCTAAGATCACCTTTGGCTACGGTGTTTACGGAAGCGGACAGTTTGGTGAGCGGGTTCACCATGCGGCGAATCATCAGATATGCGGCAATTATGGCCACAATCAGAATCGAGCTCCCGATAATGAAGGGCTGAGTAATAATTTCCATTGTCCGTGTCTGAATCAGCGGGCCGTCAAAGTTAATAGCCATCAAAGCAATGATTGGTTTGGTAGGGTCATGGTCCTGATAAATGGGGCCGTAGCCGGTTTTAAGCGAGGTTCCTTGATATGTATATACTTTGGAGTATGCGGAATGCTTCATGGTGGTAATCATTTCTTTATCTTCATCGGAGAAATAGAAGGGGTCTCCTGCTTTATAACCTCGTTCTTTGAACCGGGCGTCAGCGGCTAGCACTTTGCCGTCGAGCGAGAGGATGAACGCTTCTTTAAAAATAGGTTTATGTTCATTAATCCAGCCTATGCGGTCTTCAATGGCGCTTAACTTGCTCGTATCGCCTGCAGCCAGAGCAGCTATATCGGCGGGATCAATAAGGCCGGTAGTTATATTGGCACAGCCTACCAGTTCAATTCCTGCGGCTTCATCGATTTGCTTGTAAGCAGCATTATAACCGAAGAAGCCAATGGATGATCCGACCAGAAGCAGTACAATCAGCATCATCCAAGTTAATTTTGTTGCCAATTTCATAAAAATGATCACCAGCCCTGACTCTAAGTATATTAAGTGAGTTCTTATCACTGCTACGATTATAGCGCATCGCTGCTGCCAAGGCATTAGCCAGAATAAAGTATTTTTGTGTCGGAGAATGATGATTTATGTAAACGAAAAACATTGAATCTATAGCCAAGATAATGGTACGCTTGGAATAAGACAGACGGACTGGGAGCTGAAGGGATGACGCAAGATATCAATCCGTTAATCGAACGTGTGGGCATATCCATGTGGAAGGTGCAGCGCAAAATTATGTCGCAGATGTCTCTGCATAAGGAAATAGGGTTAACGGTTCCGCAATTCGGACTGTTGCATATGATCGCTCAGGAGAAACAGGCACGGGTTATTCATCTGGCCGATAAAATGGAGGTGAAATCCAGTGCGGTCACGGTAATGCTGGACCGTCTGGAGCTGCTGGAGCTGATTGCGCGCGTTCCCGATGAGAACGACCGCCGGGCGGTAATCGTGACGATTACGGCTAAGGGACAAGGGGTTCTGGAAGAAGCGCAGCGCCGTTCAATGCTGCTGCTGGAGGAGCATTTATCCATACTTGAGCCAGAAGAGCTGGAGAATTTCGCACACTATTATTTGCTGCTTGAGAAGCAGGAACGATAATCCTTGAACAGTGATAGCAGCCATGAAGTATATAAAATAAGCCAGCCCCCAAAGTTTCGGGAGGCTGGCTTATTTCTGTATGTTCTACGATAGGCTCAGAACTATTCTTTATCCGGTTCTTTGTCCGGCAGCTGTGTAACATAGCTGTCCGACAACTGGCGCAGCCGCAAGGCACGGGTATATTCATCCTCGGTGCCGGCCGGAGCATGACCGCCGTTTGCAAGCAGATATTGTGTATTATCCTCAAAGCTGTTGCCGGGAATCAGCAGGCCGGAGCTGGCGATAAACGAGCCGGTAGGCAGGTAATACCGCTGAGGCAGCAGATTGTAAGACTGGCTGAGCAAATCCTGGCCGAAATGAATATTGTTATCCATCGATACGCCCAGCAGGCTGGCAGCAGTAGGCATAATATCCACTTCTCCGCCCACCTGCTCAAGTGTCTGCGGCGCCAATCCCTCGCCGTGCACGAGCAGCGGAATATTCAGCATATTTGCATAGGCGTAATCATAACCGTAGATTTCCTTCATCAATTCCTTGTCGTCATGATCAAGCGAGTAGATGGGCAGTCCCATGTGGTCTCCGTAGACCATAATCAGGCTGTTATCCCATATTCCGTCCGCCTTCAGCTCATCGACGAATTGTCCGAAGGCATAGTCGGCATAATTCTGCGACCGGATATAATCTCCGACGAAAGTACCTTCATAACGTTCAGGCAGCTTCATTTTATACTTTTCTGCAGGGATGGTGAACGGATGGTGGGCAGACATTGAAATTACCTGTGCGTAGAACGGCTGTCCTTCATCGCTCATTTCTTTCAGCTTCTCTGAAGTTTTGCGGTAGAGCACTTCATCGGAAGCGCCGAAGAAGAAGGTATCTTCGTCCCCGAAGAATTTGTGATCGTAATAATGGTCCCAGCCCAGTGAGCTGTACAGCTCGCCGCGGTTCCAGAATTCCACATCATTGGTATGGAAAGTGGCTGACTGGTACCCGCTGGCCTGCAGCAGACGCGGCAGACTTGGCATTTCCTTATCCACATAAGACATTGTAGCTGCGCCTTGCGGTGGAATGTAGAAGGACGAATTGACTACGAATTCTGCGTCTGAAGTGTTGCCCTGGCCGACCATCTGATAGAAGTTGTTGAAATACAGGCTGTCCTCCATCAGGCGGTTCAGGTTAGGTGTGATTTCCTGGCCGTCCACCTTCAGACCGAGCAGGAAGTTCTGGAAGGATTCCAGCTGAATAACAATCAGATTCTTGCCCTTGGCAGCCCCGGCATAAGGGGATACCGCAGAAGGATCGATGCCTTTGAGCTGATTAATGGTATCCTGTGTAATCTCGCTGGCATTCACAAGCTCTGGTTTATCTTGAGCAAAGATAGTATATGCTTCATAATTAAGGATACCCATTTCCTGGGCCTTCTTAATTTCATTCATGCTTGCTTTGTTGGGAAGAATATTGAACAGGCAGAGTCCGAGTGAAACTGCGAACAGGACGACATGCAGCATTCTTCCGTTGTGGCGGTTAATTTTATCCTTCTTGTAGTTGCGTCCGTTCTTGTTAATGAAGAAGTAGAAGCCAAGGACGATAATGTCGGTGAAGATCAGCAGATAATAAGGGTCCATGAGTGAGAATACGCTGTTGCGCACCGCAGTGACCTGGTTCACCTGCTCTGCCGCATGGTAAGTGACAATAACCCCGTAATATTTGAAGTACATAATAGCGGCAAAAAAGATGGCGGTAACCAGAAGATTAACCGTCATGTAATATCCGAGTTTCCGTTTGGAGGCAAAACGCTCAATCAGGAAGAAAAGTGCCCAGACAAAGGGGATCTCCGTCAGTACCGATTTCCAGAACTGCAGGTCTTCAAAAATGACACCCCAGGCTAAAAGGCTTTTAAGGACGAAAATAATCGAGAAGAACACAAATGGCTTGAGCAACCATCGTTTGATCGTTACGGATGACACAGCTTCGCCTTCTTTCTTAAGAATAAACATGTTTCCCGGCTGGGAGGAAACAGCAGCATGAGGACAAAAGAATTCCATTATCAATAAAGCCTATTATGCAGCGCCAGGCAAGGAATGTCAAAAATCAGAAACCGCCGTATACCCTTTGGGGAAAGCGTAAAATCAATCCTGAATGAATCCAAGGGCCGGTAACGCCCTCAGGCAGGTTTATATCCGTGATAAAGGACGAAAATGACGTCTGAGCCAAAAGAACAAACCGGGAATTAATGGAGGTGATGCATGATGAGCTATGCAGAAATCGCTTTATCCGTGAGGGCACTGGTCGAGTATGCCTTCAGCAGCGGCAGTCTGGAGCCGGGATTCCGCAGCGGTGCGGCTATGGTGGAGGGTACGCGCAGCCATCAGCTGATTCAGAAGCAATATAAGGAAGCGGACCGCAAAGAGGTGTATTTAAAAACGGAGATTCCGCATGGGGATCTGCTGTTCATCATCGACGGGCGCTGCGACGGCCTGCTTACAGCCGGGGACGGCAGCCTGACTGTGGAGGAGATCAAATCCATTGCCGGAACGCCGGATTCTGCTTTGGAAGGGCGTGAGGTACACTGGGCGCAGGCTTTCATGTATGCCTATATCCTTACGCAGGATCTGGATCTTCCGGCGATACAGGTTAAGTTAACCTATGTGCAGCGGGGAAGTGAGGAGCAGTACAGCCTATACCGGGAAATGACCCGCGAAGAGCTGACAGCCTTTGCTGAAGAGACGGTAGCCAAGTATGCGCCGTATGCTGAAATGATGGTCCGCTACCAGGCGAAGAGGGGCGAGAGCATCCATAGCTTGTCGTTTCCTTTCTCGGGTTACCGGCCCGGCCAGCGTCATTTCGCTGCTGCAGTCTACACTTCGATTGCAGAGGGGGCCAAGCTCTTCGCGCAGGCACCCACAGGCATCGGCAAAACGATGTCTACCCTGTTCCCGGCAATCAAAGCCCTAGGAGAGGGCAAGGTGTCCGGCATCTTCTATCTGACCGCCAAGACGGTTACACGGATTGCGGCACAGGAGGCGGTGATGATGCTGAACAGCCGGGGGCTGCATCTGCATGTGATTACGCTTACGGCCAAGGAGAAGGCGTGTTTCCGTGAGGATGGAAGCTGCGGCGCGGATTCCTGCCCCTTTGCCGAAGGATACTATGACCGGATCAATGCCGCCATGCTCGATATGCTGGAGCACGAAACGCTGATGACGCGCGAGACGATTGCCGCTTATGCCCGGAAGCATGAGGTCTGCCCGTTCGAATTCTCCCTGGATGCCGCCTACGCCAGCGACATTGTCATCTGCGATTATAATTATATCTATGACCCCCGGATCAGCCTGAAGCGGATGTCCGAGGAGCGGAAGAAAAAAACGGTGCTGCTCGTGGATGAAGCACATAATCTGGTGGACCGGGGGCGGGAGATGTACTCCGCCTCGCTTACCAAGGCGCCGTTCCTGGCACTTCAGCGGCAATACAAAACGGTGAATCCGCGGCTAAGCAGTGCCGCGAAGGCCGTAAATGCCTTCTTCATTGCGCTGCGGAAGAGCTGCGGGGACAAGGGGGCGGGAGAATGGACGGAGTATCCCGGGGAGCTGCCGGAGCTGCTTGAGCTGTTCGCTTCCGAAGCCGAGCTGGAGCTGCTGCATTCTTCCTCGCTGATTACTCCGGCGGAGGAGGGGGAAGCCGGCAGCCTGCTGGATACGTTCTATGCGGTGCAGGGAATGCTGCGTACGTTCAAGACCTATGATGAGCGCTACATTACCTACGCGGAAGTGCGCAGCGGTGATGTGTACCTGAAGCTGTTCAATCTCGATCCGTCGCATTTGCTGCAGCAGATGGCCAAGAGCTTCCGCAGCCAGATCCTGTTCTCGGCGACACTCTCGCCGCTCTCCTACTACAGGGATATGATCGGCGCAGATGAGGAGGACTACAGCCTGAGCCTGTCCTCGCCTTTTCATAAAGAGCAGTGGCAGGTATCTGTGCTTCCGGTATCCACCCGCTACCATGACCGGGACGCCTCCTTACAGCCGCTTAGCGATGCACTGAAAGGGATGGTCTCAAGGAAAGGCAATTACCTGGTCTTCTTCCCCTCTTATCTCTATTTGAAGAATGTATATGAAGTGTTCACTGAGAAATACCCGGAAGTCGCTACCCTGCTGCAGGGCAGCGGGATGAGCGAGACGGAGCGGGAGAACTTCCTCGCGGCGTTCCGCCCGGACAATCCGGATACCCTGCTCGGCTTTGCCTTGCTGGGCGGCATTTTCTCCGAAGGGGTGGATTTGCCGGGCGACCGGCTGAATGGTGTAATGGTGGTTGGGGTCGGCCTGCCGCAGGTGGGGCTGGAGCGCAATCTGCTGCGGAGCTACTTTCAGGCACAGGGGAAGAACGGGTTCGATTACGCCTATGTCTACCCTGGCATGTGCAAGGTGCAGCAGGCAGGGGGCCGGTTGATCCGCAGCGAGAACGACAGCGGCATTATTGTGCTGGCGGATGACCGTTTTCTCCAGAATTCTTACCGGCAGCTGCTCCCCGAGGAGTGGCGGGACTACTTTGTCATGGCATAAGCGGGTATAATCGAATGAAAAGGCATTCATCAGACAACAGGAGGTAAGGACATGACGCTAAATATCGGAATAGTCGGAACAGGGTGGTTCTCCAAGGTGCATGCGGATTTGCTGGCAGGGATGGAGGATGTATCACTGAAGGCAGTCTGCGGCAGCAGCAAGCCAAAGGGTGAGGAAATGGCCCGTCCTTACGGAGCCGAGGGCTATGGGGATATTATCGAGATGCTGGATGCCCACAAGCTGGATGCCGTCTACATCTGTGTACCTCCACAGTCCCACGGGGCGATTGAACGGGCGCTGATCCGAAGAGATATCCCCTTCTTTGTCGAGAAGCCGCTGGGCTCAAGCACGGCCATTCCGGCCAGCCTGCTGCAGGATATTAAGGAGCATCAGCTGCTGACCTCCGTCGGCTATCATTTCCGGTATCAGGAGAACATCCAGCGGCTGAAGCAATCGCTAAGTTCGGACAAGGTAGGGATGATCGTCGGAGAATGGATGGGCGGGATGCCGGGCGTGGCCTGGTGGCGCAACCAGGAGCAGTCCGGCGGACAATTCACGGAGCAGACTACGCATATCGTTGACCTGCTGCGTTATCTGGCCGGTGAGGTAACCGAAGTCTATGGGATGTTCGGCAACCGGATTATGCACGAGAAGCATGAAGGGGTGACTGTGTCTGATGTGGGTACAGTGTCCCTGAAGCTGGAGAGCGGCATCATTGCCAGCATCTCCAACACCTGCGTGCTGCCTGGAGAAGTGGGTAAAGCGGGTATCAGCTTCTATAATGATAACGGAATGCTCGACTGGAACCCGGAACGTCTGCTGGAAGTCCGCAGCGGGGACAGCAAGGAATTCAAGAATACAGGTAATCCTTACGCGGTGGAGAGCGAAGCGTTCCTGCATGCTGTGCGGACCGGAGACCGTTCCCGTATTCTCAGCGATTATGAGGACGGATATAAGACCTTGAAGGTGACCTGCGCAGCTTATGACTCCGCACAGAGCGGAGTGCCGGTGAAGCTGTAGGCTTGTACGGTTACTATGTAGAAAAAAGACCGGCAGCATGGCTTTCGCCGTTTGCTGCCGGTCTATGGCCCAAGCCGGGACGGCCTAGTGGAGGAAAACCGCGATTAGTGCCGGCGCAAGCCCGATAGAGAACAGCGCCGTCAGAATCATCGCGATACTGGAGATGGTGCCGGTCAGCGAACTCAGCTCAAAGGCTTTGGACGTGCCTGTACCATGCGCTGCGGTTCCCAGCGATACCCCGCGCGCAATTTCATTGTCAATGCGGAAAAGGCGGAGCACGGACGGTCCCATCATCGTTCCCAGTACACCGGTCAGAATGACGAAGACCGCTGTAATGCTGGGAACGCCGCCGATGCTTTGCGAGATGCTCATGGCGATCGGTGTGGTCACCGAGCGAGGCACCAGACTGGTTGCCAGATCACCGCTAAGATGCAGCCATTTGGCCAGCAGCATGGATGAGATCACGGCAATAACCGTTCCTGACAGCACGCCTGCCGCAATTTCGGCGGCGTGCTTTTTGAGTACCTTGAAGTTTTTATGGAGTGGGATCGCAAAGGCGATAGTCGCCGGCTGAAGCAGGTCCGATAGCCATTTGCCTCCCGCATTGTAAGATTCATAGGAGCTGCCCGTCATCAGCAGGAAGGCGATGATCAGCAGCGGTGTAATGATCAGCGGTGAAGTGTACATTTTGCCGCTGGAGGCATAGATGCGTTTGGCCAGAAGGTAGACAGCGATGGTGAGTCCAAGAAATAATAATCCGGTTATCATGAGCTTCTACGCTCCTTTATTCTATAAATAGCACCCGTGAGTACCCCGGAGCCGGCCATTACAGCAAACGTACCCACGAGCACAACCGCCAGCACCTGCAGACCGTCTGCCTCGAGCAGCTTCGAGTATTTCATAACACCTATAGCGGAAGGGATGAAGAACAGCAGCAGCTCGGCAAGCAGCCACGAGGCGCCAACCTCTACCCAGTTCAGCCGGATCACACCGGACTCCAGCAGCAGAAATAAGAGAATCATCCCGATAATGCTTCCGGGAAGCGGAATATGCAGTAGTGAGGTTAATGTATTCACCAGCAGGGAGAAGACGGTAAGTCCGGCTACCTGCAGTAAGCCTAAGGCGATCTTTTTCATAGCGATTACTTCCTTTCGTCTTACTGAAAGTTTACATCCTTTTCTTTCATAGGTACAATGAATAGATTGAATATCTCACATTCCTTTTATCTATACATGGAGGTTACCGGTATGGACATCAGACAGCTGGAGTATTTCGTGCAGGCGGCCAGGCTGAACAGCTTCTCCAGAGCGGCGGAATCGCTGTATATTACCCAGCCCACAATCAGCAAGATGATCCGCAATCTGGAGATTGAACTGGGGGCGGATCTATTTTACCGGGAGGGCAAAAGCATCCGTCTGACCGATGCCGGCGAGCTTCTGCTGGTTAAGGCGCAGAATATTGTAGAGTCCTTCACGAGCCTCTCCTCGGAGCTGGACAGTCTGCGCAATCTGAAGCAGGGGCATATCCGCATTGGGCTGCCTCCTATGGTAGGAGCCAGTTTCTTCCCTGCTGTCATCGGGGAATTTCACCGCCGTTACCCGGAGGTGACGATAAGGCTGCATGAAGACGGCGCCAAAAAGGTAGAGGATGATGTGGAGTCCGGCCTGCTTGATATCGGGGCGATTGTCCTGCCTGTCAACAGAGCCAAGTTTCACTGCTTCACCTTTGTGGAGGAGAAGCTGCAATTGCTGGTTCCCGCAGGACACCGTCTGGACGGGGCGCAGAATGTGCCGCTGAAAGAGCTGGCAGAAGAGGAATTCGTGCTGTTCCGGGAGGACTTCGCCCTGCATGACCGGATTATTTCGGAATGTGTCAAAGCAGGCTTCCAGCCTAAGGTGGTCTATGAGAGCTCGCAGTGGGATCTGATCAGCCGGATGGTAGCTGCCGGAATGGGTATTGCGCTGCTGCCGGAGACCATATGCCGGGATATGGACCGTTCACGGATCGCTGTCATCCCCCTGACCGAGCCTGTGATACCCTGGCAGCTGGGGATGATCTGGCGCCGAGACCGTTATCTGTCCTTCGCAGCGCGGGAGTGGATTGCCTTTGCGATGAAAGTGCTCGGGGAGCTGTAAACGACATTTTTTTCTTTTTTTTCAAAATATGTTTTTTGGCATCATGAATTATGATAAGGGAGAAGTTGATAGAGAGAAGGTGAGTAACCGTGAACCTTTACCAGAATTCCCCCGATAACCAGAACAGGGATTATAGAGAAGATGAGCTGTTTCTTACTATAGAAAACTTAAGAAGTGAATTGCTGGAGGTGGCCCAGGAGCGGAGTCTGAGTGATCATGCGGTTCTGGAGCTCAGTCAGCGGCTGGACGGATATATCGTACTGGCCCAGAATCTGATGATGGAGAGTCTGCGCAGCCGCAAGAACGGGGCAGCAGGGTACACCAAGAACACCAAAAACCAGCGGATCAGAAATAAAGCAGCCTTGCAGCAGTAGTCTAAATTATACAATAACTCCAGTTAGCGTCTGGATGTTGAGGTCTCACTATGTGGGGCCGTTTTGTTGTGCTTTCAATAGTCATCACCTATAATGGCAATAAATAGAAGGGTTACAAGTGAATCCTTGAGGAGGTGCCGGGTGGAGGCGAAACTGACAACGCTACGAACGGAAATTGAGAAAAATTTGTCCCGCTCGGGCCATAATCTTGCCTCATTTGCCAAAATATCCGGACTCAACCGCGGCAGTCTCAGTGCGATCCTTCATGGCAATCCGTCCAAGCCGATTTCTCTGGGACAACTGGATGCGATGACGCGGGCATTCGGATTCCCGGAGGGCTGGCTGTATCCGCTATACGTGGAAGAGTGCTTTAGTGAGGACAGAATTTCCCGCCGCCGTGTGGAGCCTTTTTTGGTCCGCTGTGCCGAAATTGGCAAGCGGCAGTGTATTGATGAAGTGTTAGGCAGAATTATGGAATACCCCAGGCCGCTGGATATCATCTATACGGTTGCGGAGAGGCTGTTCTGCAGCGGCAAGACACAGGAATCGGTCGTGTTCTACAGGCTTATTGTAGAGAATGAGCCGGATAGCTACTCAGAACGGCTGGCCATCAGCCAGTACCGTATTTTCAAATCCCTGCAGTCTACGCCTGATGTGGATATGGAACAGAAGCTGCGCGCTGTAATCTGCTTTGAGCCGTTCCGCGGTCTGCTTCCCGAGGACATGCAGCTCGACGGGCTTCTTAAGCTGGCGAAGGTATGCTTTGCCCTGCACCGCTGGAAGGATGTAGAGAAATTTGCCGATGAGCTAAGGGCATTAGCCCATGGGATCTACCGCGAGGAGCTGCGCAGAAGCAAGGGGAAACGGGTGGAGGCTTTCCAGGCGGAACGCCCGCTGGTAGTCTATTATGGGCATGGCTATCTAATGAAGGCTTCGGCGCTTACTAAGCGTGGGGAATATGAGCAGGCCAAGAAATACACCGCCGGTTATGCGGACCTGGGATGGTTTGAGCTGCTGGATGATGAAGGGCGCAGTGCCGTGGATAGCTTCCGGCTGTTTGCTGTAGCGAATAGCTTTACCCTTGAGATACTAATGGGCAATACTTCGGTGCTGCCGGCATATATAGCTTTTTTGGCAGAGCATCCCGGTGAAATTCTATCCGGCATGGTCATTATTCTGGAGTCGGCCAACCGTTTCAGATTCTCAGCAGACGCTGTGCTGTCACGCTTTTCCAGGGAGATGCTGCGTTTTGAACAATTTCAGGACCCGATTAATGTAGACCGTGTGTACCGCCTCTATTACCAGATAGCCATGTATTATATCTCCCGTAAACAGTACTCCAAAGGAATTGACTATATTATTCAATGTCTGCGGCTAACCGTCAGGCTGAATAGCGGCAAGGACTTCATTAATTGTGTGACCCTGTTCGAATTGAACAGAGACGCCTCCTCCGACACCCAGCAGACCGCTTACAGGGAGCTGCTACGGGAGGTAAGACAGCGCGAAGAAATTACTGATCATGAGAGCCCGCGTTTTGGCGTTATTTAGCTTTATCATTACCTTATCTGAGGATCACTCCCCGGCCAACCGTGTCGAGGGAGCATTTGTGCATGATTATGTGAAAAAAAGTACAATGATCCGTCATACTGCGTTCTTCAATCTGTAATAATTGATAGCGTATTCAGGAATTGACAAAGGTTTGCCCGGAAAATATAATTAGGTAGCCTAATTAATATAGTGTTTAATTATTTGTATACCTAACTAAAAAAGAGGTGGGAACATTGGGATAAATAGAGAAGATGAAAATTCAGTCGGACACAAGCTTTTCTCCGCACTCCGGAAGCTGCGCAAAGGCCACCTGCATCATTCCGTGGAGGGTCATAAGCCAAGTGAGATGACTTTATTGATATGTATTGCACGGGCGTCCCATTCATCTGATGTAGGACTCAAGGTTTCTGAAATCAGCCGCTTTCTGGGGCTGACTCCGCCCACGGTCACACAGCTGATCAACAGTCTGGAGGCTAAGCAGATGGTGGAACGGCAAGCCGACGCCTCCGACCGGAGAGTGGTACGCATCAAGTTGACGGAACAGGGGAAAATTATTACCCGCAAGGCCAAGAAGCACATGGACACCACGCTTAACAAAATGGTGGAGTATCTGGGTGAGGAAGAGTCTGACCAGCTGGCAGAGCTGCTGCTTAAAGTACATGCCTTCA
The DNA here is from genome assembly GCF_013141775.1 of Paenibacillus phytohabitans. Lineage (GTDB taxonomy): Bacteria > Bacillota > Bacilli > Paenibacillales > Paenibacillaceae > Paenibacillus_AQ > Paenibacillus_AQ phytohabitans. The sequence goes on along the minus strand of NZ_WHOB01000094.1, from coordinate 72,896 downwards.
TGAAAGACAATCCTCCGCCTAATCTAGACCGGTTACAAATGAACGGAGATGAGAAACTTGATTAAATTACTAAAGCATTTGAGACCCTTCCGACTGGCGATAGCCGCAGTACTGATTCTCGTATTCCTGCAGTCCATGGGGGATTTGTATCTCCCGACCCTGATGAGTGACATTATTGATAAGGGGATTGTAGATGGCGATCAGCCTTATATCTGGAGAATCGGCGGCTTCATGCTGCTGGTAGCGGCCGGCGGTGCAGTCTGCTCCATTATTGCCAGCTATCTGTCGGCTAAGGTTGCAGCCGGCTTCGGTAAGAACACCCGGTCACGGATGTTCAACCATGTCGAGAACTTCACGCTGCATGAATTCGACAAGCTGGGTACGGCTTCATTAATTACACGTACTACCAACGATATTACACAAGTCCAGACCGTATTAACTATGATGCTTCGCATGATGATTGGTGCTCCGATGATGATGATCGGCGGGATCATTATGGCGGTGTCCGAGGATGCCAAGCTCTCGCTGATCTTTGTAGTGGTGATTCCGCTGCTGGTCGGAGCGATCTTCTTCATTGGAATGAAGGGGCTTCCGCTGTTTAAAGCCATCCAGATCAAGCTGGATAAATTAAACCTTGTGCTGCGTGAGCATTTGACCGGTATCCGCGTAATCCGCTCGTTCAACCGGATTGATCATGAGAATAAGCGGTTTAGCCTGGCCAATGCAGATCTGACGGATACTGCAATCAAGGTGAATAAGGTTATGGCCGGATTGATGCCGCTGATGATGATCGTGATGAACTTCTCCATGATCGCTATCCTCTATTATGGTGGAATCCGGATTGGCGACGGCGATCTTCAGGTAGGTTCACTAATGGCCTTCATTCAATATGCAATGCAGATTATGTTCTCCCTCATCATGGTTTCGATGATGTTTGTCCTGATTCCAAGAGCCTCTGCCTCTGCACTGCGTATCAATGAAGTCCTCGATATGCAGCCTGAAATTACGGATCCGACAACCGCAGACCTGAAGACTACGGCTACAGCTACCCATGCGGACGGCCGTGACGGAATGCACGGTTTTGTGGAGTTCGACAACGTATCCTTCTCTTACCCGGGGGCTGAACAGCCTGCGCTGTCCGGAATTACCTTCAGTGCACGTCCCGGCGAGATTACAGCTATTATCGGCGGAACCGGGTCAGGTAAATCAACGCTGCTAAGCATGATTCCAAGATTCTATGATGCTATTGAAGGTGCGATCCGCGTCGATGGAGTGGATGTACGCCAGATGACGCAGGAGGATCTGCGGAGCAAGATTGGTTATATCCCGCAAAAAGCCGTCCTGTTCACCGGTACCATCAACGAGAACATCCGTTACGGTAAAGAGGATGCTACAGATGAAGAAATCATTCATGCTGCCAAAGTGGCCCAGGCCTATGATTTCGTAACGGCTATGAAGGACGGCTTCAATTCGGAAATCTCCCAGGGCGGGGGCAATGTCTCCGGCGGCCAGAAACAGCGTTTGTCCATTGCCCGTGCACTGGTACGGAAACCGGAAGTGTATCTGTTCGATGACAGCTTCTCGGCGCTTGACTTCAAGACCGATGCCAAGCTGCGTGCTGCCCTGAAGGGGGAGACTACAGAATCTACAGTCCTTATTGTCGCACAGCGTGTCAGTACGGTTATGGATGCAGACCGGATTATCGTACTGGATGACGGCGAGATTGTCGGAATGGGCACACACCGTGAGCTGCTGGATAACAATGAGGTGTACCGCGAGATCGTATCCTCGCAGTTGTCAGAGGAGGAAATAGCATGAGTGAGCAGAATAGAGACATGAAACCGCCCCGGCGTTCAGGTGGCGGCTTCGGACCGGGCGGAGGTCCCGGCGGTCCGGGCATGAGAATGCCGGCCGAGAAAGCCAAGGATTTCAAGGGAACGCTGCGGCGCCTGACCCGGTATTTGCGCCCGCGCCAGGTTCAGCTGATTATTGTGTTTGTAATGGCGATTGCCAGTACCATATTCAGCATTTTCAGCCCTAAAGTAATGGGTAGAGCTACCACCAAATTGTTTGAAGGCGCCTATGGCAAGCTGATGGGTGTAGCTGGAGCGGAGATTGATTTTGGCTATATTAATGATATTCTGATTCTCCTGGCCGGACTGTATCTGTTAAGCTCACTGTTCAGTTATATACAGCAGTATGTAATGGCCGGTGTGGCGCAGAAGGTCGTATATGATATGCGTGAGCAGATCAACAGCAAGCTTGAACGGCTGCCGCTGAAGTATTTCGATTCCCGGACACACGGGGAAATATTAAGCCGGGCGACCAATGATGTGGACAATATCAGTACTACCCTGCAGCAGAGCTTGACCCAGCTTATTACGTCCGTTGTGACGATTATTGGTGTCATCGTAATGATGCTGACCATCAGCCCGTGGCTGACGTTGATTACCATAGTAACGCTGCCGCTGAGCTTCGTGGTCATTATGCTGATCACCAAACGCTCACAGACCTATTTCATCGGCCAGCAGAAGTCGCTGGGACAGCTGAACGGCCATGTTGAGGAAATGTATACCGGACACCGTATTATCAAAGCGTTCGGACGCGAGAAGAACTCTTTGAAGGACTTCAACAAAATTAATGATGACCTGTACAATTCCGGCTGGAGATCCCAGTTCATCTCCGGGATTATTATGCCGCTGATGATGTTTATCGGGAACCTTGGTTATGTGCTGGTCTGTGTGGTCGGCGGGATCTTCGTAACCAAAAAAGCGATTGATGTCGGGGACATCCAGGCCTTCATCCAGTATTCGCGCCAGTTCACTATGCCGATTACGCAGACAGCCAATATCGCCAACATCATCCAATCCACCATCGCTTCGGCGGAACGTGTATTTGAACTGCTGGATGAAGAAGAGGAAGTTCCAGAAGTGGGGACTTCACTTGCGAAACGTCCAGCGGATGCAGAAGAGGGCTCCGTGGAATTCCGCCACGTGAAGTTCGGCTACAAAGAGGATGCTATCCTCATTGAAGACATGAATATCGAGGTCAGCCCGGGACAGACTATTGCAATCGTAGGTCCGACCGGAGCCGGTAAAACGACCCTGATCAACCTGCTGATGCGCTTCTATGAGATCAGCGGCGGGGAAATTGTGATCGATGGTGTCAACATCACCAATATGAAGCGCAGCGAGCTGCGCAGCAAATTCGGTATGGTGCTCCAGGATACCTGGCTGTTCAACGGCACCATCCGTGACAATATCGCTTACGGCCGGGAAGGTGCTACGGAGGCTGATGTGGTCCGGGCAGCGAAGGCTGCACATGCCGACCACTTCATCCGCACGCTGCCGCTGGGCTATAACACGATCCTGAACGAGGAAGCCTCGAACATCTCCCAAGGACAAAAGCAGCTGCTTACTATTGCCCGGGCAATTCTGGCCGATCCTTCAATCCTGATTCTGGATGAAGCCACCAGCAGCGTCGATACCCGCACGGAGGTGCAGATCCAGAAGGCTATGAATACGCTGATGAACGGCAGAACCAGCTTCGTCATCGCTCACCGCCTGTCCACCATCCGTGATGCGGATCTGATTCTGGTTATGAATCAGGGCAGCGTGATTGAGAAGGGCACCCATCTGGAGCTGCTCGAAGCAGGCGGCTTCTACGCCGACCTCTACAACAGCCAGTTCTCCGGGGATGATCTGCCGGACGTGGGCTAAACGGTATATGAGTGCGGGTAAACTGTAGAGATTTACTCCAAACATCTCCTCTGCAATGTACTGTGAAGATGTATTTTAACAATCGGCTGAATCCCTCAGCTTAGCTCATAGCCCCGGCGTTCACTGCAGGCAGTCTGCGTGAACGCCGGGGTTTTTGCTGTATACGGTCAGCGAAGGCGAATTAGGTGGCGGTAAATGGACTATTCGCTTAAAAATCCTGCATAAAATACAACAATCCCCTCGGTAAATCGGCCTAAAATCAAAATTGTTGTACAAAAGGCAACATTTCCCGTCTTTCAAGCGGCTTAGCGTGGAAATTGTTGTATTTCATACAACAATCCCCCCGTATATCCAATTATCCAGGGGGCGAAGTTGTAATTCGTACAATATTTCGGGCAGAATCATGCCGCGCGGCTTAAGTAGAGCCATCTATTTTCCTTTGGGTATCATATACTAGTTTCCAGATAATAATAGAAATAGAGACAACGGAGTTCACCCGTCATAGACCCTATGAATCAGGGGGTTCTTGAGGCAATGTCGGCCACTGTAACTCTAACTATCTATTATTTTAGAAAAAAGGTTTGCTTAAAATTTTTAGGGTATATATGATAAGGATAGTAAAAATGACCCGCGGCTCATTTTAGGCCTGCGGATGGGAGAGAGGATGAAAGGAATGTCAGGCTACGGTAAATGGGTAGCGGGAGGCAAAACAAAATGGATTACCCTTCTGGTGTGGATTGCAGTTGTAGGGGCTTTGACTATGATCTGGCCTTCAGTGAACTCGCAGGTTGTCAATAACGCGTCCAACCTGCCGGAGGATTCGCAATCTGTCCGCGCAGCAGCCCTTGCGGAGGCAGAATTCCCTGCCGGAAGCGGCGTACCGGCCTTGCTGGTATGGCATCGTGAAGGCGGCTTATCAGAGGATGATCTCTTACATATAACTGCTGTATACTCCAAGCTTGAACAGCAGCCGCTCGCGCATCAGAACTTCGTTCCGCCGCTTGGACAGCTGCCGCCGCAGGCGCTGCAGGCTTCACTGTCGGAGGATAGAAGCACACTCGTCACACCGGTGCTGTTTGACAAGAAGGCAGACAGTGACCAGCTCGGGGAATCGCTGACTGAGATGAAGAAGCTGGTAAGTACTGAAACAGGCACAGACCCTTCTTCAGTAAAGCCAGCCAGCGGCGACTTAAGCCTGCGGGTTACCGGCCCTGTCGGGATATCGGTAGATGCCACAGGCCTGTTCAAGAATGCCGACGTTTCACTGCTGATTGCAACGGTAATTCTGGTGCTGGTCTTCCTGCTCCTGATCTACCGGTCGCCGATTCTGGCATTGATACCGCTCATTGGCGTGGGCTTTGCTTATGGCGTGACCAGTCCGCTGCTCGGCAAGATGGCAGAGGAAGGCTGGATTACGGTGGATTCGCAGGCCGTATCTATTATGACGGTGCTGCTCTTCGGGGCGGGGACAGACTACTGCCTGTTTATGATTTCCCGGTTCCGCCAGATGCTGAAGGTTGAGGAGAATAAGGGGCGTGCACTGCTGAGTGCAATCACCCATTCCTCCGGAGCGATCGCCATGAGCGGATTCACAGTTGTGCTTGCGCTCTTCGCGCTGCTGCTGGCCAAATACGGGGCGTACCACCGCTTTGCGGTTCCGTTCAGTGTCTCCATTCTGATTATGGGGATTGCCAGTCTGACGCTGGTTCCGGCACTATTGGCTATATTCGGGCGAACCTCGTTCTTCCCGTTTGTTCCGCGCACTCCGCAAATGGAGATTGAGCGGGCCAAGGCCAAGGGGAAGCCGGTACCGGAGCCGAAGCGTTCGTCCAAAAAAGGAATCGGGCATCTTGTCATTTCCCGGCCATGGGCGATCGTAGGAGTAACCGTGGTGGTATTGGGCATTCTGGCCTCGTTCTCCAGCGGGATTAAATTCACCTATGATATCCTGTCCTCCTTCCCGAAAGATATGGAATCGCGCGAAGGGTTCGACCTGATCGGCAAGCAGTTTTCTCCCGGAGAGCTGGCACCGGCCAAGCTGATGGTGGATACAGAGGGCCTGAGCGGCGGAGAAGATCTGAAGGTCATCCTGCGCGGCCTGTCCTATGTGGACGTGGTGTCTGATCCGCAGCAGGGGGCCGTCAATAAGAACATCACTGCATATGATATTGAATTCAAGGCTAATCCGTATTCCATCGAGGCAATGAATCACATTCCGGCGCTTCAGGCTACGGTAGAGCAGGCACTGGCGGAGTCGGGAATTGAGAACGCGCAGGATAAGGTATGGATTAGCGGACAGACCGCCACCCAGCATGATACCAAGGAGCTTGGGGAACGGGATACCGACCTGATTATACCCGTGGTTATCGGTATGATTACAGTGCTCCTGCTGATCTATCTCCGATCTGTGGTGGCGACCATTTATCTGGTGGCTACAGTAATTCTCTCCTTCTTCTCGGCACTCGGTCTGGGCTGGATAATTATTCATTATCTGCTCGGTGCAGATGCAATTCAAGGCGCAATTCCGCTCTATTCCTTCGTCTTCCTGGTAGCGCTGGGCGAGGATTATAACATCTTCATGATCTCGAATATCTGGAAAAAGCGTAAAGTGATGCCGCTGAAGCAGGCCATCGCCGAAGGCGTGAACGAAACCGGATCGGTAATCACCTCTGCCGGACTCATTCTGGCAGGTACGTTCGCCGTATTGGCAAGTCTGCCGATTCAGGTGCTGGTGCAATTCGGCATCATCACCGCGATTGGCGTGCTGCTCGATACCTTCGTGGTCCGGCCGTTCCTGGTTCCGGCCATCACCGTGCTTCTGGGCCGCCGGGCCTTCTGGCCGGGCAAGCATCAGGACGTGAGCGAGTCTCCGGCAGCGGGCCGCGAATAACCGGCTTGTGAACTACAGAAGCAATAACAGGGATGCCCCGTCAAGCCTTAAAGGCTGCGGGGCATCCCTGTTGTGTATATGCGTATAACGGCTAGATTCAGTTACCGGGAGTTCGGCTGAGTATCAGCTCATACTTGTCGAGTGAGGCGCCGACAATGGCTTCATTCCGGCCGGCCCCGCGGTGCGAATCGCGGAAGGCGGGGCTGGACGTCCAGCCGCTCAGCGCTTCCTCGCTCTCCCAGACAGTACAGATCTTCAGTTCCTCCACGCCTTCTTTGGGCGCGCCCTGCCAGACCTCCATGCGGATAAATCCGGGCATGCTCTGCACCCCATTATCTGCCCCGAAACGCGAGGCCAGTGCTTCGCCATATCCTTCTTTGATCTTAATCGTGTTGGTTACTACCAGCATGCCAAGTCCTCCTCATAGGGTGTGGGTGTAATCTGCCATTGTTATTGCGGATTGGTCGTCCAGATGCCAGCAGTCTTCAGGAAGACTCGGTCTGGAAGCTTCAAGGCAGCGAGTGTCAGCTCGGCCACATCCTCGGGCTGCATCATCCGGTCTTCATCGCCGATCTTCAGGCCGGCACCGGTGGCCAGACCTGTGTTGACGGTGCTGGGGGTCAGTGCCACGACACGGATATTATGCTTGCGGACCTCCATCGCCAGCGCTTCCGTCATACCCATCAGAGCGAATTTGGAAGCACAATAGGCTGAGCCTGTAGCGAAGCCGCGTTCTCCTGCCGTAGAAGAGATATTGATGATGTTGCCGCTGGAACGTTCAATCATAGCAGGCAGTGCCGCGCGGGTTACATAATAGGTGCCGAACAGATTGATCTGCATATGGCGCTCCCAGTCAGCAGGGTCCATCTCCAGGAAGGTGCCAAACTGGGCAATCCCGGCATTGTTGATAAGCGCATCGAACGGGCCCAGGTCATTCTGCAGGGCGACAACCGCCCGCTCTGCTTCCTCACGCACCGCGATATCAGCTACAGCAATGCTGACCTTGATGTCATATACCTCAGTCAATGCCGATTTCAGTGCCTCCAGATCTGCTGAAGTTCGGGAGATAAGCCCCAGGTTGGCGCCTTCTTTAGCGAGTGCCATCGCGAGTGCTTTGCCGATTCCTTTACCTGCACCTGTAATTACAATACTGGTTCCTCTTAAATCCATAACCTGTTGTCACGCTCCTTAAGATAGGAAATTCTATATATTGGATGAACATAAGGCTATTATACCTGAGCGGACAGAGACAATCACGCCGGGACAGGCGGAGAGGGACAAGACAGTCCATTCTAATTGGAATGTCTCTGTACACTGCTGTATATGAAGCAGGCTTACTGCTTGGCTGTGAGGTTCTTAAGCGGCACTGTTGCCGGTCCTTCGAGCACATCGCCCTCATAAGAGAAGCGGGAGCCGTGGCACGGGCAATCCCAGGAGCGTTCCCCGTCATTCCATTCGCATTCACAGCCCATATGTGTGCAGGTTCTGTCCACGAGATGCAGCTTGCCTTCAGGGTCGCGGTAGCCGCCAACCCGTTTGCCGTCATGGAAAACAACGGCTCCTTCGTCCGGCGCAAGCTCGTCTGTTTTTTTATGGATAATCTCCACTTTTCCGGCTACAAGCTCTTTGGCGACCGAGAAGTTCTGTACAATGAAATTTTTGATGCCCGGATTAGCCTTGAAGCGTGCCGGATCGTACAGCTCCTTATAAGGGTTGCTGCTGCCTGCAATTCCGTCCGCAATCAGGCGCGCAGCCAGCGTTCCGCTGGTCATGCCCCATTTGCCGAAGCCGGTGGCAATATAGATTTCTTCATCCTCTGCCCGCTTGCCGATGTAGGGAACCCGGTCCAGGGTAATGAGATCCTGCGCCGACCAGCGGAAGGGGATGCTGCGGATGCCGAGCAGTTCTCCCGCAAACTTCTCCAGATTCTCATAGTGGCCGAAGGTGCAGATGCCCTGTCCGGTCTTGTGGTTATTACCGCCGACGATAACCAGCTTCTGCCCGCCCCATTCCACTGCGCGCAGCGAGCGTGTAGGTTCACTGGCACTCAGGTACATGCCGCCCTCATAATCAGCTTCCGGCTCAATAGCCAGGCAATAGGACCGCTCCGCGTGCAGCCGTGAGAAATAGAGAGAGCCTCCATCATAGAATGGGAAATGGGAAGCGGATACGGCATGGCGGCATTTAATTTTGAACTTCTCCCCTTCGGTATAGAGGGTGAGATGCCCGTCCGTATCGACCCTTTCACCAATCATCGTATGCTCGTATACCGTGCCGCCCTTGTCCAGCACGACCTGCAGCAGCCCTTTCAGGTACTCCAGCGGATGAAAACGGGCTTGTCCGGGCAGCTTGATCGCACCGCCGGCTCTGAGTGGCAGCGAAACCTGATCCAGCCATTCTCCGGGCAATCCAAGCTTGCTGTAGGCCTCGAATTCAGCGGCCAGCTGCTTGAGCGTCTTCTCATCTCCCATATCGGCATACAGATACGCAGGTTCCCGCGTCAACCCGCAGGACAGCCCCAGTTCTTCCGCCGTAGCTATCATCCACTCCAGCGCTTCACTGTTTGACTGGAAATAGAGCCGGGCCTGTTCTTCCCCAAAGTGCTTCAACAGATCGCTGTAGATCATGCCGTGCTGGGCGGAGATTTTGGCGCTGGTGAAGCCGGTGGTACCGCCGAGGATCTCCCCTGCTTCGAGCAGAGTGACCTTATATCCCGCCTTGGACAGCAAATAAGCTGTCGTAATACCCGTAATGCCTGCTCCGACAATGGCTACGTCTGTGACATGATCTTCCGCAAGCTCCGGAAAAGAGGGCAGCTCCGTGCTGCCCCTCCATAAGGATTCCGGAAATTGCGGAAGACCTTGCGAGCGGTGATCCTGTGAATTCATGAGTTGATCCCTCCATTAGTCAGTATTCATTTCATTTATTACCACACTTCCGGCAAAAGAAACGCCGTAGCCCGGCAGAAGGTGCATGAAAAGAGGGCGACAGTGCCAAAATAAGGGGAAGTCCCCGGTGATTCGGGCCTGGAGGGAGAATGATCCATGTCAGGACAATTGCATAAGCAGGGAGTGACCCTGGAATGGATCAGGGGACAGCTGAGCGGTTTCGGTGACCTGGAGGACAAGATCATGGCCGTTCCCTCTGGAGAGGTCAGCCTGCTGTATATCAAGAGTGTTACGGATGGACAGACCATCAGCCGGAATGTGGTTGCGCCGTTCTACGAGATGGGCGATCCGGCAGCTTACTATAGCTACATTGCGGATTACCCCGGAAGTGAGGAAGTTACAGAGGGGACGCGTGCGCTGGACCTTCTGCTTAGCGGTTATGCCTGTATAGGCCAGGCCGGCCGGCTCTGCTTCTTCGATGCGCTCAAGGCTGAGGTTAGCGGTGTTAAAGAAACGATAACCGAGAGTATCAGCCAAGGCCCGTCAGATGCGCTGGGCGAGAGTCTGGCGGTTAATCTGAACCTGATCCGGCGGCGTTATCAGTCCTCGTCACTGAAGATGGAGTTCACCATCATCGGCAACGTGTCCAAGACCAAGGTGGCTATACTCTATGACGAGAGCAGAGTGAACCACAATGTTCTGGCCGAATTAAAAGAGAAGCTGGACTCTCTTAAGCTGGATGTTCTGCAGGCTGCCGGTGAGCTGGAGAAATATATCAGCAGCGACAAGCTGCGCATTTTCCCCAAAACGATCGTTACTGAGCGCCCGGACCGGGTGGTGTTCAATTTGGCTGAAGGCAAGGTTGCTGTAATGCTGGACACTACCGGATATGCGATTGTGCTCCCGTCTATATTCAATGACTTCTTCACAGCTATGGATGATAAAATCCATCTTCCCTTTGTTGGACGTTTCTTAAAGCTGCTGCGCATTCTCGGTGTGGCCATGACGCTGTGGCTGCCTGCCCTGTACATTGCCTTCACCTCCTATAATCCGGAGATTGTGCGTGTGCAGATTGCCCTGCTGATCGGGGGAAGCCGTGCTACGGTGCCTTATCCTTCTTTTGTCGAGGTCATTCTTATGATGATTATGATGGAATTTCTGACCGAAGCGAGCTTGCGGCTGCCCCGGGCTATTGGTCCGACGGCCACTACGGTTGGCGGTCTGATTCTGGGCCAAGCCGCTACTGCGGCAGGACTGATCGGCAACATTATGATTATTCTGGTCTCCGTTGTGGCGATATCCAATTTCCTGATTCCGCTGAATATGATGAGCTTCTCTATCCGTGTGCTGAAATATTTCTTCGTCGTAGCTGCGGCAGTGCTCGGTCTCGTCGGTGTTGTCATCTGCCTGGTGGGCTTCACCATGTATTTATGCAGCCAGCGCAGCTTCGGCCAGCCGTATTTCAAGTTGTTTTTCCTCGATACGCTGGGAACGACCCTGAGGAAGAAAAGCGGTGGGGAGTGATGGCTAAGAGCCGCTATTTCTATTGTCTTTTTCTCATGAATACCCTGATCAACATCATTAATTTCGCCCCCCGGGAGCTGATCGATGCCCGCTTTGACGGGGCGCAGTCCTCCATTCTGGTTGCGGTGGCTACGGGCACCCTGTTTATCTACTTGTTCACCAAAGTTATCAATAAATTCCCCGGACAGGGACTGCCGGAAATCTTCGGGTCGGCCTTGCCTAAGCTGCTGGCTGCTCCGCTGATTTTTGTGTATGCGGTTCTCTGGTATATGGCCGGGGCGCTGATTCTGCTGTCCTTTGTGGACATTACGCTGCGTTTTATCAGCCCGGATACAGGGCCGTATGCAATATTATTCGGCTTCCTGGCCGTTGTCTGCCTGTGTTCCCGGATAGACTCGCTGTCATTGCTCTACGGGCTGGAGGTTACGCTGGGGATTACCCTGCCTTTAATTCTGTATACAACAGTCAAGGCGATTATTAATCCGGACTTCAGCTGGGATGCCGTGCTGCAGGTGATGACGCATTCCCTGCATGCCCCGGATATGAACAGTATTGCAGCGGCAACGTTTACCTTCAGCGGTTATATCAATCTGGCGGTGTTCAACCGGGTATTTCATGGACTGAAGCTCAAGCATATATGGATTCTAAGTCTGGAAGGTTTTCTGGTGCTTGCCATATGCTTTTTTGTGCCGATCGGATATCACGGGACCGTTGGCATCGAACGGCATGTGTACACGTGGTTTACAACGGCGGACAGCATCCGCATCGAAGCTTTCCTGATCGAACGCATGCTGTATATCTTCTATTTCGCCTACATTACGTTATCTCTGGTCAGTGCTATCATCCAGTGGCATGTCGGCAAAGAGCTGCTGCTCAGCCTGTTGCCCTCCACAGCTAAGAAGCCTAAGAAAAAACTGCGTCAGGAGATCGTCATTCTGGTCCTATTTGCTGCCGGAGCCCTCGCCCTTATGCGTATGGATCAATACGACCTTAATATGCTTGGAGTATTCCTGCTGCATATCCGCTGGTACGGGGAGCTGCTGCTGATTCTCCTGCTGTTCTGGTGCTACTGGATTGTAAGGAGGCGGAGGGCATGAGAACAAAAAAGGGGGCAGTCTTCCTCCTGTTGTTGCTGGTGTGCATGACAGTGACAGGCTGCAATTTCAAAGATATCGACCGGAGAATATTTGTGGTCGCGATCGGGATTGACCCTGGCAAGGTGGAAGGGACATTCAAGGTTAGCCTGAAGCTGGCCATTCCTCAAGGGGATGTGACCAAGATCGACGAGAAGATGCAGATCCTCACCGAGGAATCGGAGAGTATCTCCGAGGCACTGCGCAGGATGAAGTCCAAAGTGGAGAAGGAGCTGGACTATGTCCACTGCAAGTCACTGATCCTGGGTGAGCAAATCGCTGCCAAAGACATCCGGCATGTGACGGACTGGGCGGTGCGGCGCAGAGATATCCAGCTGATCCTGAATTTTGCCGTTGGAAGGCCGGGGGCGCTGGAAGTATTGCAGGTGAAGCCGCCGTCCGAGCGAATCCCGTCCAACTCGCTGATTCTGGCGATGAGCGGACAGGGTACGGAGTCGCCATTTATCTCCAGTGTGTATTCCTATCAGCTGATGCGGAGCATTTATGAGAATGGCATTGATCCTATTCTGCCTATTATTGAAGCGCAGGGGGAAGAGCAGTTCCTGATCGATAAGATTGCTCTGCTGGATAAGAAAAAAATCAAGCTTGTTCTCACGCCGGACGAGACCAGACTGTTCAATCTGCTGTCCCGGTCCAATCTGCGGACGAACTTTCCGGCTCACTTAGGCGGCGGGATGTACCAGTACTACACAGAGAGCAGCTCCTCCAGCTACCGGATTGTGACGCAGCAGGAGGATAACCCGTACATCCGGTACAACATTAAGATCCGGGCAATTCTGGAGGAAAATAGTACAGAGGATATGGTAACTCACCACATGCTGAAGGAGATCGGGGAGTCAGGTGCAGCGGAACTCAGCAAGGCAGTTACAGCATTGCTGATCAAAATCCGGGACAGCGGGATGGACCCTATGGGCTGGGGGCTGCATTACGGGGCCCGGCACTGGAATAATGACACAGAAATGGCGGTGTGGGAGAGTCTGTATCCCCGGCTGAAATTTCAGGTTAAGGCGGATGTGGATGTGAAATACTCGGGAATGATCAAATAGAGTCCCGCCCGGATTGACGCTTCCGGCACTAGGACTTATACTTGATCTAAAAACAAGTTAGAGGATGATAAAGATGAGAACGCTGAATTTAACCTCTCAACGTCAGGCCGTGTATGATATCGTCCGTAATTCCCATGACCATCCTACTGCTGCGGAAGTAATGAACCGTCTTGTAGAGCAGGGGCATAACCTGGCCTATGGGACTGTCTATAATTCGCTGCGGTATCTTTCGGATAAACAAATGATCCGTGAACTGAAGCTCGGAGAGGCGGCCAGCAGATATGATGCCCGTCTGGACGACCATCAGCATATTATCTGTGAAATCTGCGGCGCAGTGGATGAAGTGATGAGTCAGGTTCCGCAGGCGTGGATCGATACGGTGGCGGAGGATACAGGTTATTCCATCACCCATACACATGTTGTATTTGGAGGCGTATGTCCAGCCTGCCGGAATAAGAATTCGCACTAGAAAAAAGAATAAATATAACAAAAGACCGTTTTCATAAAAACGGTTTTTTGCTGTGTATATATGAAAATTATTAAGCAACATAGGAGAATTATAATGAATTCCCGGAGAAAAGAGGATTTCCAGGGGCGATATTTAATTATATATTGAGGCTGCAGATTTATCGTGCTTAAGACCCATAAAGAAAGAGAGAGTGAGCCCATCATATGAATAAAAAGGCGCGTCTGACCATCCGCACGAAGCTAATTCTTACATATTTGCTTGTTTTGCTTGTACCTAGCATCATTATAGGCTGGCAGACCTATCAATCGGCCAGCAGTAAAGTCGGGCAGCAGCTCACCCAAAATGCCACGGAAAGTGTAGTGGCGGTTAACGAAATTATCGATGCAAACATTCAATCCAAAATTGATGATATTAACTACTTCGCTGCGCAACTCACGGCGGATTCTATTAATAATGAAGCGGCGGGGGCGGGGGCGCCTGCACTGGAGGCCAGACTTAAGGAGTATGCCAAACTGCATTCCGATGTGCTTGATATTTATGCCGGAACCAGTAAAGGCAAGGGTATCCGTGCGGCTGATATTCAGCTGCCGGACGGCTATGACCCGCGCAAGGAGAACGCTTATATCAATGCGCTTAAGCATGGCAGCGGAATTGTGATCTCACCGGTATTCCAGACGGTAAATAATGAGTCGGCTATTGCAATTTCAGCAGTGCTGGAAGGCGGGAACGGGGTAGTGGGTCTGGATCTGAACCTGTCTTCGCTGGCCGATCTGACAGATATCAAGGTAGGCGAAGAAGGTTATATTCTGATTATCGACAGCAGCAAGAAATTCCTGGTTCACCCGACCGAAGCTATTGGCGAGGAGTCCTCACTTGATTTCGTGAAGCGAATGTTCGAAAGAGAGAGCGGCAGCTTCGATTATGACTATAAGGATTCCTCCAAGAAGATGACCTTCATGGTGAATGAGCTGACCGGCTGGAGAATCGGGGGGACCATCAGCAAGAATGAGATTACCCGTGCGACAAGTGATATCCGGGAGACGGTATTCATTGTAATCTCTGTTTCTGTATTGCTGGCGCTGGTGCTTATCTACTTCAATGTCTCGTCGATCCTGAAGCCGCTGATGCGGCTGCGCAGAGCGACAGAGCTAATCGCCGGGGGCGACCTGTCACAGGATATCGGGGACTTCCGCAGGGATGAGATTGGCCTGCTGGCTGAGAATTTCCGCCTGATGGTCGGCAATCTGCGTCAGATGATTACCGGTGTACAGGAGATGACCGACAATGTCTCCTCATCCGCCGAGGAACTGACAGCGGGGGCCGAGCAGACTACCAAAGCGATAGAGCATGTTACGATAGCGATCCAGGAGGTAGCGGCCGGAACAGAGCGCCAGGTTAACAGTGTCAATAAAGGAATGATAAGTACTGCTGCCACTACAAGCGAGGTAGAGCATATTTCCGGATTCATGGAGCAGGTATCGGCGATGATGGACAAGACCTCGCTCTCCGCTTCAGAGGGGAATGAATCTGTAATCAGCGTAGTCGATAAGATCAACGGGATTCATGAAACGGTAGAGGAGCTGGGCGGGGTCATTGATAAGCTTAATGAGCGGACCGGACAGATTCAGGGGATTGTCGGTGTAATTACCGGGATCTCGCGGCAGACCAACCTGCTGGCGCTGAATGCTTCCATTGAAGCGGCCAGAGCAGGCGAGCAGGGCCGCGGCTTCGCGGTTGTCGCCTCAGAGGTGCGCAAGCTGGCTGAAGAGTCAGAGAAGTCGGCAAGAATGATCTCCGAACAGATTACTTCCATTAATGCGGAGATGATCCAGGCTACAGCTACCATGGAGTATGCGAAGAACCGGGTATCCGAAGGCATTATGGCGGTCGATACGACCGGACGCTCCTTCTCACGGATCCGCAGGGCGGTTAAAGGGGCGGCGGAGAAGATTGAAGCGATGAATGGTGCAGTGCATACGCTGACGGCAGAAGCGGATAGTATGGAGAAGGCCATCGGAGAGATCCGCGGGATCACCCAGGAAGCGGCAGGCAATACCGAAACCATCTCCGCTGCCGCCCAGCAGCAGCTGGCATCGGTGGAAGAGATCGCTTCTTCCTCGGCAGATCTGAGCCATCTTGCCGATGAACTGCAGCGGCTGGTCGGCAAATTCAAATTATATCCGGGAAATCAGGCTCCGGGTGCAGCGGATACCGTCAGGCAGAGTAGAGGTAGTTCCGGAGACCAGCGGAATTCCTGAAGCAGAAAGTGCGCTGCGGTCTTCCCTTTTACCTCCTTTTGCAAGTATACTGATAAGCAATAATATGGGGTGACGAAGGAGAGAAGCATTCATGGCAGAGCAATTGAAGGGCATTACCATTGCCCTGGCGGGTCCGCGCAAGGCGGAAGAAATGGCCAAGCTGGTACAGAATATGGGTGGGACTGCGCTGCACCGTCCGGCCCAGGGGACGGCATTTCTGGATGATGCTGCACTGCGTGACGGGCTGACGGCCTGGACAGACCAGCCGCCGGACCTGGCGGTTCTGACGACCGGAATGGGACTCGACGCATTGTTCGAGATGGCCGCGAAGCTGGAGCTTGCGGACCGCTTCCTGGAAGTTCTCTCCGCTTCACCTATTGCTGCTCGCGGCTATAAGACAGTCAATGCCTTGAAGAAGCGGGGGCTGGAGCCCGTGGTGCGCGACGATGATGGCAGCACCAAGGGGCTGATCCGCGGTTTGCAGGATTGGGATTTGCAGGGCAAACGGGTCAGACTGCAGCTGCACGGAGAGTCCGCCCCGCATCTGGTCCAGTGGCTGGAGCAGGCGGGAGCAGAGGTCAGCTGGGTGCAGCCGTACCGGTACACGCAGCCGGAGCCGGGAGCGCTGGCCCTGCTGCTGGCGGATATTACAGAAGGCCGGGTGAACGCGGTAGCCTTCACAAGTGCTCCGCAATTCCGTTTCCTGGCGCAGTATGCGCGGGAGCAGGGCAGGCTGGAAGAACTCGTTCAGGCTTTGGAGGATAAGGTGCTGGCTGTATCTGTCGGCCGGCTTACCTCTGAAGCCCTCAAGGAAGAGGGCGTGAAGCGGATCATTATGCCGGAGCATGAACGGATGGGCAGCATGTTCGTAGAGCTGGGCCGCTATATCGCGGCTTCCCGGTAACCGGCAGCACCAGGCCGGGCTGCACAGGCACCCAGAGCAGGAATTCCCGTCCGGTACAGGACGGGAATTCTTTTTGGACAACCCGGATTAGCGTATTCTTACTATAAAAGCAGCCCGTTTTATGGACATCGGGAGCTGTTTTCCTTAGAATAATAGGCAACGTTCAACTACAAAGATAAAGAAATAAGGAGGAGGAGACCCATGGATAAGAGAAAATGCCTGTTACTTGGCGATTATACCCACCCACGGTTTCACCCGCTGCAAGGCGTAGACAAGCAGGTCAGCGAGATTCTGAATGATCTTCTGACCGTACAGTGCTCGGAGAATAAAAAGCTGCTGTTAAGCGAACATTTGGCAGGATATGATCTCTGCATTGCATATAACGAATTATGGAACGAAACCGTATCTCCCCAGCAGACGGCGGGTTTGCTGAGTTATGTAAGCGGCGGCGGCGGCCTGATTGTCCTGCATACCGGTGTTTCGCTGGCGAAGCGGTATGAGCTGGCACATCTGATCGGCGGCAGATTCACCGGACATCCTCCCTATGCACCGCTGAATTTCAAGGTGCGGGAACATGATATCACCGAAGGCATTGAGGATTTCCAGCTCGATGAAGAGCCGTACCGTTTCGAGTTCGACCCCTTCACCGATAAGAAGATCCTGCTTGAATATGAAGCGGACGGGGAAATGCTGCCAGCGGCCTGGTGCCACAGCTACGGTCAGGGACGGGTTGTCTACCTTATGCCCGGCCATCATGAGCCTTCGTTCCGTCATCCGGCAGTCCGCCAGCTGATTCTGCGCGCAGCCACCTGGGCGGCACGGATTCCGAGATAACCCCGGACTTTTGTGAAAGACAGTATATATTTTGGGGGTCCCTGCAAAGTATCTGAGTAATCATTGAAGCTTTGGCCCCACTTTGTGGGGTTATTTTGTGAATTGGCCCGCTAAGGGGTATACTCTAACCATAACTGGAATCTTTGGGAGGGAAGTACCATGAGTGATTTGTTCAAGAAAGCAATCTCTTTAGGAGTGGGCCTCACCATTGTCAGCAAGGAAAAGGTTGAAAAGGTCGTAGATGAACTCGTCAAGCGGGGCGAGCTTGCGCCATCGGAATCCAAGGCACTGGTTGACCGGCTGGTGGAGCGCGGTGAAGAAGAACGCGGTACCTTCAAAGCGGCTGTACATGAGCAGGTTCAGAAGGTGCTGAAGGAGCTCAAGGTGCCTGTTCAAGGAGACATTGCCGGACTGGAATCGCGCATTGCTGTGCTTGAACGCCGCGTGGCCGAGCTGGAGGGCAATACGGCTCCCCGCACCCAGGAGGATGTCGTGCCGGAAACGCATACGGAATAAATGGCAGTCCGCATAAGACATGCCGGCCGTTACCGGGCAATAGCCATGGCGCTTATGCGTCATGGCTTCGGCTATATGGTGGAGGAACTGGGCCTCTATCATCTCCTGTCCCTTCCGCGCCGGATTATTACGCAGGAGGTTCACGAAAGCGTAACACTCGGGGAGCGGATCCGCCGGGTGCTGGAGGATCTGGGGCCGACGTTTGTCAAATTGGGCCAGCTCGCCAGTACACGTTCCGATCTGCTGCCGGATTCAATTATACAGGAGCTTATTAAGCTGCAGGACAATGTGCCGCCGTTCTCGGCTGAGACGGCCCGCAATATTATCGAGCAGGAACTCGATCAGCATATGGATACGGTCTTTGAGTACTTCGAGAACAATCCGCTTGCTGCGGCTTCCATCGGTCAGGTGCACCGGGCGGTGCTGCACGGCGGCCAGAGTGTAGCGGTCAAGATTCAGCGTCCCGGCGTCATGCGGACCATGAGCCGGGATCTTGAGATTCTGCTGGATCTAAGCGTCCTGGCTGAGCGGAAGATGGACTGGGCCAAGCAATACGGATTAACCCGGATGGTCGAGGAGTTCTCCCGTGCCCTGATGGCCGAGCTTGATTATGCCCAGGAAGGGCGCAATGCCGAACGTATAGCCGGGCATCTGACTGCCCAGGATAATGTATATATACCGGCCATCTATTGGGATTTCAGCTCGACACGGGTGCTGACGATGGAATACGTGGACGGAATTACGCTGAACCGCAGGGATGAGCTGCTGAACAAGGGCGTCAAGCTCAAGACTATTGCCCAGCAGCTTGTAGAGATGATGCTGAACCAGATTTTCATCCATGGCTTCTTTCATGCCGATCCGCATCCGGGCAATGTCATGGTACTGGAGGACGGCAAGCTGGCTCTGATTGATTTCGGGATGGTCGGGCGGCTGAGCGAGGAAATGAAGGACGGGCTGTCCGCACTCGTGATTGCACTGATGCGCAAGAATACCGATTCGATGGTACGTGCCATTCTGCGCCTGGGTGTGATTCCGGAGGATGCCGACCGGATGGCGCTGCATGATGATATGGACCGGCTGCGGGAGCAGTATTATGATATCCCGTTCAAGCAGGTCAGCATCGGCAAGGCGCTGAATGATCTGTTCGGCATTGCCCGCAAGCACCGGCTGGTTATTCCGCCGGATCTCGCGATGCTGGGCAAGACGATGCTGACGCTGGAGGGTATGGTCGCCAGCCTCGACCCGGCCTTCAGCATAGTGCAGATGGCCGAGCCGTTCGGCAGGCAGCTGGTGAAGCAGCGCTTCAGCGGAAGCCGGCTGCAGCGCAAGCTGCTCGGCGGAGTAGCCGATCTTGCCGAGAGTCTGGTGGAGCTTCCTGCCCAGGCCCGGCAGCTCTCCGCACTGCTCAGCAAGGGGAAGCTCAAGGTGGAGATTGGGGTACCTGAGCTCCAGAATCTGGAGCACAAGTTCAGCCGGGTCGGCAACCGGCTCTCCTTCAGTATCGTACTGCTGGCCTTCAGCATCATTATGGCCGGTCTGATTGTTGCTTCCTCTCTGCGCGGCGAGCCTTCGCTGCTCTGGGATTTCCCCATCGTGGAGATCGGCTCCGTCATTGCTATGCTGATGATTATATGGCTGCTGTTCTCGATATTCAAATCAGGAAGATTCTAGCGGGATAAGCCCGGGAAATAATTATTCTTCCGCATATGCACACAAGCAGCGCGAAATCAAGTACAATATATAAAGATAACTTGCCCAAAATTAAAGTGTAATGGAACGCAAATGGAGTGCCGTCTGAATGTCCGGTGGATCGCTGCTGCCCCAGAAACCGAACTTCGACTGCAGCCTTGCGGGCCAGTGGAACGGAAGGGCTCCGGCAACGGGGTTCTTCCGCTTTTGTTTGATACGGATACCTGAGAGCGATATCTGGACTGGCTGTCCTGGCACAGCACACTATGCAGGACGGTGCAGCCGTTGCCGCCTGATAACGGGCTTATGCCGCAGGCCAAGCCTTGTGAATGCGTACATTACTCCGATAAATGGATGAATATAAGTTATGAAGTGAAAACTTAGGGAAAATAGTGAGGTGGAGCAATTGCCGGGTTTTAAAGAATTAGGAGTTTCAGAAGTACTAAACGATCTGCTCAAGGGGCAGGGAATCGTGAAGCCGACGCCGGTGCAGGAAGAGGCGATTCCGCCGCTGGTAGAGGGTCTCGATGTTATCGCCCGTGCCAAGACGGGAACAGGGAAGACACTGGCTTTTCTGCTGCCGATTATGGACAAGATCCGGGTAGAGGCGGCTTATCCGCAGGCGCTTATTCTCGCGCCGACGCGTGAACTTGCGCTGCAGATTACCGAAGAAGCGCGCAAGCTGGCGCGCCATACGGGAGTGAAGATTCTGGCAGTCTATGGCGGACAGGATGTGGAGAAACAGCTCCGCAAGCTGGAAGGCGGCAGACATCTCATTATCGGAACGCCGGGACGGCTGCTGGATCACCTGCGCCGGGAGACGCTGGACTTGGGCGGCGTGAAGATGCTGGTGCTGGATGAAGCGGACCAGATGCTGCACATGGGCTTCCTGGAGGATGTAGAGACGATCATTACGGCTGTGCCTTACCGCCGCCAGACAATGCTGTTCTCTGCAACAATGCCGGACCCGATCAAACGACTGGCTGCGAATTATATGAAAGAACCGCTTGATATCATTATCAAGAGCGGCTCTCCAATTCCGCTGGACAATATCCGCCAGCAGGTAGTGGAATGCTCTGACCGCAATAAGGAAGAGGCGCTGATCTCCCTGATCGAGCGGGACCGCCCGTACCTGGCGATCATCTTCTGCCGGACCAAACGCCGGGCCATCAAGCTGAACGAAGCACTGCAGGCTGCCGGGTATGACTGCGACGAATTGCACGGCGACTTGTCGCAGGGCAAACGCGAAGCCGTCATGAAGCGGTTCCGCGATGCCAAGCTGCAGCTGCTGGTTGCTACGGATGTGGCAGCCCGCGGGCTTGATGTGGAAGGCATTACCCACATCTTCAACTACGATCTTCCGCTGGATGCGGACAGCTATATTCACCGGATCGGCCGCACGGGCCGCGCCGGAGGCAAAGGCCTTGCGATCACGTTCTCTTCGCCGCGCGAACGCGCCGGGCTCGAACTGATCGAGCACGGCATTTCCCAGCGGCTGGACCGCCGCCGGTACGAGAAGGATGAATTCGGCGTTGGCGAATTCACCTCTGTGCAAGGCGGCGGCTCGCCGCGCGGCGGGCGGCAGAGCGCAGCGCCTGAAGCGGCGCGCGCTGGACGCGGCGGCCGCGGGCAGGGCCGCAGCGGCGGTGCTCCGCGCGCGGAAGCCGCAGGCGCAGGGCGTCCGGGCGGACGCGGACGCGGCGGCAAGGAAGCAGGCGGCTGGGGTGCGCCTGCGGAAGGCGGAAGCCGCAGCCGTAAGGACGCGGCAGGCGGCAAGGAAGCAGGCGGCTGGGGCGCGCCTGCGGAAGGCGGGAGCCGCAGCCGTAAGAACGCGGCGGGCGGCGGTGGCGGCAAGCGCAGCGCGTACAGCGCGGCTGCGGCTCCGCGGGGCGGCGACTCCGCCGGCAAGAGCGCGGCGAAGCCAAGACCGGGCGGCGGCTACGGCGCCTTCGCCAGCGGCGGCGACAGCAGCCCGGCTTCGGGTTATGCGGCTGGAGCGAATGCCGCAGGCGGACGCGGCGGCAATAAGGGCGGCGGCGCCAGAAGCGGCGGCCCGAGCAGCGGCTACAGCACCAATGTATCCAGAGGCGCGGATGCCGGCGAATTCAGCTATGGTGCTTCGAAGGGCGGCGGCTCAGGTGCCGGGTACAACCCGGGCGGCGCGAAGTCGAGCCCGAAATTCCGGGCGCATGTAGCCCGCAGCAATGAAGGCGGCGGCTCAGGCGCGCCCGCTACCAAAGGCGGCGGCTCACGCGGAGGTTATAGCGGCGGCGGCTCCAAGGGCGGCAAAGGCGGATTTAGCTCGGGCGGACGCAGCAGCGGCGGAACCTCATCGCGCGGCGGACGCAGTGGCGGCTCCGGCGGCGGTTCACGCGGCGGACGCGGCTCATCCAGATAAAGGCGCTTTACATTCATAAGTGAAACTTGTTACCATAGGGCAGTTAGCGTATCGGCTAATTGTTCTATGGTAATATTTGTGTTAGGGGCTGCTGCACATTTATCAGCCCGGACTGAAACATTTCGGCCCTTCAGCCTGTCTAATAATGTAACTAAGCTTTAGAAAGAATACAGAACTTCTAGGAGGAACGAAACCGCATATGTCCAGAACCACCAAGATTGTCATCTTGTTCATCGTTGTCATTGCTGTCGGCTGGGGAATCGGGAAGTATACTAGCCCGTCCGCTTCCCGGGAAGACGGAACAAATATAAATACAGGTACCGATCTCGGGGCCGGGCCGGGTACGGCGCCGGAGACTTCGGCACTGCCAAGCGCAGAGCCGGACGGCCAGGAGCAGGGCTCCGGCAACAATACGGGGACTGAGCCTACACCGACGCCTGCGGATTCAACGAGCGGGGAGAATAATGCGGCCGGGACTCCGGAACCAACGGACAAGCCTGCCCCTACGGATAAGCCGGCAGCTACGGATTCCGGCAGTAATGGTGATGCAGAGATGGTTGCCGCCGAACCGGAGAGCATCGCGGTTATGGTTAATAAGCAGTACAGACTGCCTGATAAATATAAGCCGGCTGATCTGGTCTATCCTGATGTGCCTTTTATATTCTCGGAGAAGATCGAGAAGCGGATGCTGCGGCGTGAAGCTGCCACGGCGCTGGAGGAGATGTTTGCCGGGGCGAAGAAGGACGGTATTTATCTGGCCGGCGTATCCGGCTACCGTTCGGAAGCGACCCAGAGAAGGTTGTTCAATAACTATGTAGCCCGGGACGGCGAAGAGAAAGCCCGTACCTACAGTGCGTTGCCCGGACACAGCGAGCATCAGACGGGTCTGGCGATTGACCTGTCCGGCAGTGACGGCAAATGTGCGGCCGAAAGCTGCTTTGCCGGTACGAAGGAAGCAGAATGGCTTGCGGATCATGCCGCTGAGTACGGATATATTATCCGGTTCCTCGAAGGCAAGCAGGCGATCACCGGATATATTTATGAGCCTTGGCATGTCCGGTATGTAGGCAAGGAGATCGCCGCGTCCGTATCGGAGAGAGGAATTACCCTCGAAGAATATTATGATGCCGTTCCGGTGTCGAATTAATGTGAAATCGATGTACAGCCGGCCCCGTGGTTCACGGGGTCTTTTTGTGATTTATTCTAAGTCTATCCTTCACCCTGTGAATAGTTGGACCTCCGGGCGTCTCCTGTTGCCGTAGTTGCTACATTTACGTATTTACAGTATTTGCAGTATTTGCCGTGGTTGCCGTAGTTGTCGTTGGAATTCCTCGATTCATAAAATCCTGCCCAAAATACAACATTCCTCTCATCCTAGCGGCGCAAATCCAGAAATGTTGTATAAAAGGCAGGATTTCACTGTGTTCAAGCGGCTTAGCAGGATTATTCTTGTATTTTATACAACAATCCTCCCGAACACCCTGCTATCAAGACATCAAAGTTGCAGAACGTACAACATTTACGACTACAGCGCTTCCTAAGAGTCTCCATTCTGCCGGCAACGAATCAAGTTTATGGAATTGATGTATTCATCCAGTCCCACACAGCAGCTGAACGATAGCTTGTAGGGTTGTTGCTGTATTGCGGTTTATATAGTTGAATAGCTGAACCTGACGCAAGCGGACTGAGAAGCGCTTATTTCTCCGTTAATCATCATATTGGCGCCGAAGCGGACTGAGATTCCGTTATCTTATGTATTTTTGCCTGAAATGAGGATCTGCGGACATATAAGGGATTGTGAGTCCGCTTGATCTGCAAATACGGCCGTTCTGCCCGAATAAGCGATTCTCAGTCCGCGTCACTAGCAGCCCGGGCCATGAGAGTGCTGACAGGTTTCTGTCTGCTGCGCAGGAAAGCGGTGTGTCCACGGGATGACGATATATCCTTCGGCGGGCTTCGTTTGGTTCACCTACGGGGCCTCTGGTTAATTAGTGGGAAACCGCACACTAATAAATGGGAGGTGTTCTGAATGTCTGAACATAATCATGTGGTGAGCAAGGACGGAAGTGTGACGATGCACCGGGTGAACGATGCGCTGGACCGGATTGAGCCGGGGCAGAAGGAATTGATCCTGAACAATTTCGAGGATTTCAAAAGCTACTTGGGAAAGCGCATCCAACTGGCGCAGAAAATCGGGCTCAGCGATGAGCAGCTGGCTGTGGCTGCCGAGAAAATCGCCGATTATCTGGCGGCGTACGAAGAGCCCCGCAACAGTGAGGAGAAGCTGCTGCTGGAACTGTGGAAGGCCGGAAACAAGGAAGAGCGCCACCGGCTGGCGCATATGCTGGTGAAGATGGTACAGCATTAAGAAGCAGCAGACAACGGGTGCCGCCTTGAAGAGGCCAGTGCCCGTTGTTTCTGCATCTGCTGCCCCTCCTTCTGCCTTGTATCTGCCTATGGTCGGCAATGCTGACGGATGCTCAGATTGACTGATTCCAGGGATATATCCGGTGATATACCCGGTGATATAATGGACTGGACCAATATAGATGTTCCCGCCGAAGTTGAAAATTCAAACCCATTGGAGCTGCTCCTATATGAAATTAAGCATTCTGGATCAATCGCCGGTGTCTGAAGGGAGCACGCCTGCGGAGGCACTGGCCCAGACAGTATTGCTGGCCCGCGAAGCTGAGCGACTCGGGTATCACCGCTTCTGGGTTGCAGAGCATCACGCGGCGCCCGGACTGGCCGGCTCCAGTCCGGAGGTGCTGATGGCTCATCTGGCTGCTGTAACTTCGGAGATCCGCATCGGCTCAGGAGCTGTGCTGCTCCCGCATTACAGTGCTTACAAGGTCGCCGAGAACTTCCGCGTCCTGGAGGCCTTGTATCCCGGGCGGATCGATCTGGGTGTGGGCAGAGCGGCAGGCGGCGGTGCGCTGTCCGCCAGGGCGCTGCAGGATAACCGCGTGAATCCTGAGGATATAGACCGATATGAGCAGCAGCTTAAGGAACTCATTGCATATCTGCATGAGTCTGATGAGACTGGGGCTGCCGAACCTCCGCACCGCTATGCCGGACTGCAGGCTACACCTGCCGTGAGTACAGCGCCGGAAATCTGGCTGCTCGGCTCAAGCGGTGACAGCGCTGCGCTCTCCGCCCGGCTGGGTACCAGGTATGCCTTCGCCCGGTTTATTAACGGTAACGGGGGAGCGGAGGCGGTGCAGGAGTATGCCAACAGCTTCGCTCCATCCCTTGCTGCTGCATCGCCACAAGCACTGGTGGCGATATTTGCCGTCTGTGCTGCTGCCTCAGAGGAAGCGGACCGGCTGGCCGCCAGCATGGATTTGTCGCTGGTGCTGCTGGAGAAAGAGCATCTCTCCACTGTAACCCCTTCCGTAGAAACTGCAATGAATTATACATATACACCTTATGACAGGTTCTCCATTAAGGATAACCGTAAGCGGATGGTTGTAGGGTCGCCGAGTGAAGTCAGAGAGCAATTGCAGGCGCTGGCGGAAGAATATCGATGCGGGGAGCTGATGATTTCATCACATATTCACAGCTTTGAGGATAAGCTGACATCTCTCCGGCTTATTGCCGAAGCCTGCGGGCTGACGCGAAGGGTGTAGCCTTCCAGGGCCAATTGGGATTGAAGCTGAAGAGCATAAAAGTACCTAAATCCGCCCAAAGTGGGCTGGCTGCGAAGGCAAACAAGCCCAATGTATGCGAAAAACCGAGTACAATGTGTCACCGCGATGGTAAACCAGCCCAATGTATGCGAAAAACAGAATACAATGTGTCACTGCGAAGGTAAACGAGCCCAATGTATGCGAAAAACCGAATACAATGTGTCACTGCGCAGGTAAACAAGCCCAATGTATGCGAAAAACCGAATACAATGTGTCACAGCGGAGGCTTACGAGCCCAACGTATGCGATAAACCGGTACAATGTGTCACCGCGATGGTAACAAGCCCAACGTATGCGAAAAACCGAGTACAATGTGTCACAGCGGAGGTAAACGAGCCCAACGTATACGAAAAACCGAGTACAATGTGGCCCAAAATGGGCTACTCACTTAACGATTATTCCTGCAGCTGCCACCCGCACCGCAATCAGAGCCTGAAATTTTGTATCACGCTGCCAATAGGATAAAATAAAGAGGAATGCCCGTAGTGAGGCATAAGCTCTATAAGGGCATGGACTCTATAAGCCGCCAGGGTAAATACGAATATACAGCCGAAAGGAAGCGAAGCAGGATGTCGATCTATAGTTTTGCCGGAGTCACACCTTCGGGTACAGAAGTGCCGTTTAAGGACTATGAGGGTAAGGTGCTGCTGATCGCCAATACGGCCAGCAAGTGCGGGCTTACCCCGCAATACGGAGATTTGCAGAAGCTGTACGAACAATACGGAGATCAAGGGCTTGTTGTGCTGGGGTTTCCCTGCAACCAGTTTGCCGGCCAGGAGCCGGGTACAAGTGAGGAAGCGGAAGCCTTCTGCCAGATCAATTACGGCGTTACTTTCCCGGTGTTTGCCAAGGTAGATGTGAATGGGCCGGAGGCAAGCCTGCTGTTCCAATATTTGAAGGGTCAGCAGCCGGGTGACGGGGAGAGCAGCGATATCCAGTGGAACTTCACGAAGTTTCTGGTGGACCGCAGCGGCAATGTGGTGGCGCGTGTGGAGCCGAAGGAATCACCGGAGAGCATGAAGGACCTTATTGAATCGCTGCTGAAGTAAGTAAGGATAGCTGTCACAAAATAGTCCGCTCCCGGATTGGGGTGCACGCGCACCCCTGTCCGGGAGTTTTTTGTATGAGCAAGCCGTTTCTGCTTGGCTTCTAGAGACGGAAGTATCCCCTCGTATGAAAATTATCCTTGAATCTTTTCAGAGACACTGTATCCTTTGAAGAGGAATGTTTCACTCATCTACGGAGATTGCATAAAGAAATATGGGATGCAGGATAATAACGGCAGGAGGGTTTCATAAAGGCATGAGGTTAATAACAGAGGTAGCATCGGCAGCAGGGATCAATGAAGAGCATCTGGAGTTGTACGGTAAATATAAAAGCAAACTGTCGCCGTCCCTGTGGGCGGAGCTGAAGCACAAACCGGACGGCAAGCTCGTCCTGGTTACGGCAGTTAACCCTACACCGGCGGGTGAAGGCAAAACCTTGACGACTATCGGATTATCCCAGGCGCTGAATGCGGCGGGGATCAAGACGGTGGCGGCATTGCGAGAACCTTCGCTTGGACCCTGCCTGGGCATGAAGGGCGGCGCAACCGGCGGAGGCAAGGCGCAGATTGTTCCGGCAGACGAGATTAATCTGCATTTCACCGGGGATATCCACGCGGTGACCTCCGCGCACAACCTGCTCTCCGCGATGATCGATAATCATATTTTTCAGGGCAACGCCTTGAACCTGGACCCGCAGCGGATAGTATGGAAACGTGTGATGGATATGAATGACCGCAGCCTGCGGAATATTGTGACCGGCCTTGGCGACGGGAACGGGACGGTGCGGGAGAGCGGCTTCCAGATCACGACGGCGTCTGAGATTATGGCTGTGCTGTGCCTCTGCAATGACCTCGCGGATCTGAAGAAACGGCTGAGCCGGATGCTGGTTGGATATGACCAATTGGGACAGCCAATAACCGCGAAGGACATCGGAGCCGTTGAGGCGATGACTGCACTGCTCAAGGAAGCTGTGAAGCCGAATCTGGTGCAGACGCTTGAAGGCACGCCCGTGATTGTGCATGGCGGACCCTTCGCTAATATTGCCCACGGCTGCAGCAGTGTAATCGGAACCCGCTACGCCCTGAAGCTCGGAGACGTGGTAGTGACTGAAGCGGGCTTTGGCGCAGACCTTGGTGCTGAGAAGTTCATGGATATTAAATGCCGCCAGGCCGGCCTGACCCCTTCTGCCGCAGTACTGGTGGTTACAGTGAAATCACTGAAATATAACGGAGGTGTCCGCAAGGAGGAGCTGTATGCCGGCAACCGGGCGGCGCTGCTCTCCGGATTGTCCAATATGGAGCGCCATATTGAGAATCTTGGCAAATTCGGTGTGCCTGTACTCGTTGCCCTCAATCACTTTGAAGGGGATGCCCCGGCGGAGATTAACGATGTGCTGGAGGCCTGCCGCCGGCTGGGTGTGCCCGCTGCGGTATCCAAGGTATGGGCTGAAGGAAGCGCAGGCGGGCAGGAACTGGCGCAGGAGCTGAAGAAGCTGCTGGACCGGGAAGAGGCCGTAAAGTTCGCGCCGCTGTATGAAGACAATCTGGACATCCCGTCCAAAATCAATAAAATCGTCACCGAAATCTATCATGGCGCAGAAGTGGCCTTCTCTCCGGCAGCCAAACGCAGTCTGGCTGTTATTGACAGGCTGGGCCTGCACCAGCTTCAGGTCTGTATGGCCAAAACGCCATATTCCTTCTCGGATCAGCCGAGGCTGCTTGGAGCACCGGAAGGCTTCACCATGGGTGTCCGGGACATTACATTGTCCCTTGGCGCAGGATTTGCTGTGGTCATCACAGGGAACATTGTCACAATGCCGGGCCTACCCGCCAAACCGGCCGCAGAAGGGCTGCTGGTCGATGAAGATGGTGTGATCTCCGGTTTGGAATAAAAGGTTTTTTGGCCGCATACAGGCGGCAGCCATCCATTAGATAGAGCCTCACTTGTTCCGCAGAAGGTTTGCGGTGTAGTGGGGCTTTTTTGCTGCAAAAATTAGAATTTATACAGTTCCACACCCTAACGCCGCTTCCTGCTGCTTCCTGCTGCTGACAGACATAATGTCCTACTGGCGGGGAAAACTAATGCAAGACGAAAAGAAACCCGTGCAGATAATTAAAAATTGAAATTGTGAACAATGTGAGAAAATTCACAAAAGTGCTTGTAATGTGATAAATATCACAATATAATCAGTATATAAAGTGAAATTAATCACAACCACAGAGAAAAAGGCTTGTAAATTGGAGGAGGAAGAAATCATGAAAGTAGCAGTCATTGGATGTACACACGCCGGAACCGCCGCAATTGTTAATACCGCACAGCTGTACCCGGATGCCCAGATTACGGTTTATGAGCGCAACGATAACATATCGTTCTTGTCTTGCGGCATTGCGCTTTACGTAGGGGGAGTCGTCAAGGACCCGCAGGGATTGTTCTATTCTTCCCCGGAACAGCTTGCAGCACTGGGTGTGCAAACGAAGATGCGCCATGAAGTGACGAATGTGGATACCGCCCGCCGAACATTGAAGGCCCGCAACCTCGCTACAGGTGAAGAATTTGAAGATACGTACGACAAGCTGATTATGACAACAGGCTCATGGCCGATTGTGCCTAAGCTGGAAGGTATAGAGCTGGAGGGGATTCTGCTCTCGAAGAATTATAATCACTCCAACACCATTATTGAACAAGCGCAGAAGGTGACAAGAATTACAGTAGTCGGAGCTGGATATATCGGCGTTGAGCTGGTTGAAGCTTTTCAGATGAACGGCAAGGAAGTTACCCTGATCGACGGGGAAGAACGTATTCTGAGTAAATATCTTGATGAAGAATTCACTGCTCCGATTCAACAATCACTTGAAGAGCATGGCATCAAGCTTGCGCTTGGTGAGAAAGTCGCAGCATTCGCCGGGGAGAACGGCAAAGTCACTAAGGTCATTACTAGCAAGGGAGAGCATGAAACCGATCTGGTCATTCTCTGCATCGGCTTCCGTCCGAATACAGAGCTGCTCAAGGGTCAAGTCGACATGCTTCCGAACGGTGCGATTATGGTCAACGATTACATGCAGACCAGCCTGCCGGATGTATATGCCGCTGGTGACAGCTGTGCGATTCATTACAACCCGACCGGTAAACATGCCTATATCCCGCTCGCCACGAACGCTGTACGCATGGGGACACTGGTAGCCCGCAATCTGGTCTCGAATACGATCCCTTACATGGGTACGCAGGGTACATCGGGCATTAAGATTTATGAAGACAATATTGCCGGAACCGGACTTACCGAGGATGCCGCCAAAGCCGAAGGTATGGATGCTGAAAGTGTAATGCTGATTGACAACTACCGTCCGGAGTTTATGCCGACATTCGAGCAGGTTCAGGTAAAAGTCGTATTCGAACGTGCGACCCGCCGCATTCTTGGGGCACAGATTATGTCCAAGATGGATCTGACGCAGTCGATCAATACCGTCTCGGTATGTATTCAGAATAAAATGACCGTGGACCAGCTGGCCTTCATTGATTTCTTCTTCCAGCCGCATTACAACAAGCCTTGGAACTTCCTGAACACTGCAGGACTTCAGGCACTGCCCAAGACAGTTGCCGTTAAAGAACCAGTACACGTCTAAACCCCCAGATTTCGCCGGGGCCCGTTAAGGGCTCCTTTTTTTATGGTTTTAAGTATTAATTCCGGGTCCGAATGAGAAAAATATTCCGCCGCCTAACCTTTTATGGTAAATTTGACATGTCAGTGAAAACTTTCACTTAGGTTTTCTGAGAGTGATTTTTATCACGTTAATGTGATTGTGATCACGTTACAATGGCATAAAGGAACAAATTTTAAGTAATTAGAAGGGGATAGGAATCATGGCTTATAACAAACCGCAGGGGATCGCCGAAGTAACGGTAGAGAACGGAGTCAAGAAAGCGCACAATCCGCTCAGCACTGTACTTATTCTTGGTTTCCTGGGAGGAGCGTTTATCGCGCTCGGATTTTTGCTGGATATTCGTGTCATTGCCGGTGCGCCTGCCGAGTGGGGGTCCATCGCTAACTTCATCGGAGCTGCGGTATTCCCGGTAGGGCTGATACTGGTGCTGCTTGCCGGAGGCGAGCTGCTGACAGGCAACATGATGGCGGTGCCGCTTGCTTTTATTGCGAAGAAGATTTCGTTCTGGGAAGTGATTAAGAACCTGGTGCTGATTACGCTCAGCAACCTGGCAGGTGCCTTGTTCGTTGCTTATTTCTTCGGTCATGTCGTTGGCCTTACATCGGACGGGGTGTATCTGGAGAAGCTGGTGAGTATGGCTGAGCACAAGATTGATGCGACCTTCCTGCAGGCCTTTATCTCCGGGATCGGCTGTAACTGGCTCGTGGCGCTGGCAGTGTGGCTCTCCTATGGAGCAGATAATTTCAGCGGCAAAATCCTCGGTATCTGGTTCCCGACAATGGCGTTTGTAGCCATCGGCTTCCAGCACGTTGTAGCTAACATGTTCCTTATCCCTGCTGCCATCTTCGAAGGACATTTCACGTGGGCGCAGTACTTCGCCAACTTTGCCCCGGTATGGCTGGGCAATCTTACGGGCGGCGCGATCTTCGTCGCAGCGGCTTACTGGATGGCTTACCTGCGTAAGGAGCCGGCAGCTGTAACGGCTGTTGAAGGAATCTCCGCTGCAGGTGTGAAGAAACACGCTTAATTCAAAATCCGCTGGTAATGACCGGCATGTTCAATAGTTTGGCCCCAGCACTTCCTGGCTTCTCGGCACCCTGTTTTTGGGAATCGCAGAGAAACAGGGAGTGTTTTTTGTTAGCCCGGCTCTGCCTGGAATAACTTCAGAGCAAAACAAAATTCGCCGTGCATATCCGACTCGGGGGAACGAAATCGGATTCACGGCGAATAAATAGGGAGTGTTTCATATGCACTATTACCCCGGCCTGCGGGGAACGAATCAGGTCATATCCACCTATTTTCTTTACGTGCAGAAGCTGCGGTTATAGAATATAAATAGCACGGCAGGCGGGAAGTGATTCGGAATTTCGCAGCAGAAAATTCAATGGTTCTATGCGATAAAGCGTTAACGCGAGAACTTGCCCTTCATCCTATTTTCAGATGATACTGGATGGATTAATGACACCTATGTTACAGGGGATGAAAGACAAGTTATGAGATTTTTGCAGGCCTATCCGAAGGAAGTCAAAGTGTTCTTGATTTCCAGTCTCATTAATGCAACCGGCAGCGCGCTGATGTGGCCGCTGGTTACGATGTATGTATTTGATGAGCTGGGACGCAGTATGAAAGATGCGGGAATTGTTCTGCTGGTCCAATCCCTCGGGGGGATTGCCGGGCAATTGCTGGGCGGATCTTTGTATCACAAGGTAGGGGTAAACCGCCTGATTGTCGGAGCACTGGCGATGAACGCGCTGACCCTGTTTGCTCTTCCATGGGCGAGCGGCAGCTGGAGTATATTCATTATAGTTATGGGCCTGATGGGTTTGTTCAACTCCCTGTCTCTCCCGGCTATTCAGGCCTTTATCGGCTTCCGGTTCGCGGAGCAGCGCGGAGAGCTGTTCAATATTGTCTATGTCTCGAACAATATCGGGGTAGCACTGGGTACCGCACTGAGCGGATTCCTGGGCAATTATATGCTGAGCTTTGTGCTGAACGGTGTGACTTCGGCGGTGTTTGCCGGATTCTTCTTTGTCTATCTGCGCAGGGTGGGGACAGCACCGTCGCCGTCCCATGAGACAATACAGAAGAAACACCCGCAGGGGGAAGCGTCGGGCTGGAAGCTGCTGAGGCATACGCGGATTTATCTGTACATGGCTATTGGTTCGATGTTTCTGCTGATCGGCAATTCGATCTGGAATACCGGAGTATCGCCGTTTATTATTTCAGAAGGCTGGTCGAAGCAGTTATACGGCTTCCTCTGGACGCTGAACGGCGTACTTATCTTTGCCGCGCAGCCGCTGGTCAGTCTGATCAAACGCTGGTTCGCAGGGACTTCTACTGCGCAGATGACCGCAAGCGCCGTATTCTATCTGGGCGGGTATGCGGTTATACTGTTCATGCCGAGCTACCCGGGCATGCTGCTGGCGATGGTGCTGGCTACACTGGGGGAGATGCTGATCTCTCCGGCCATGCCATCCTTCATCTCGGAGCATGCCCAGCGCAGTGCGCCCTTCTATCTCGGGCTTAGCGGCGGTATCGGCGCGGTCGGCCGGGTTATCGGCCCGTATCTGATGGGGATTCAATTCGACAGAGGCGGCCTTGCGCCGACAGGCTGGCTGGCCTGCGGGATGGCGGTTCTGTCCGTGGGATTCTTCGCGGTCCATGCCTACGTTAACCGCGGGAGCGTGAAGCTCCGGGGTAATACTGTATAAACGGCTGCGCTGTAACTAATCCTTTTATTATCTGCTTAGCAAGGCAAGGGGTGTAGAAGCTATGCAACAACTAAACAGGGATTCGGCTTTCACCATCCGTCCCTCTGAAATCAGGGATGCCCGTGAGCTGATCATTCTCGATAATATGATCTGGACAGAGGAGACAACACCCGGTCCGCTGATGTGGCGCTCCCGGGAGGATTATCTGCTGCATGCACCGCCCGGGTCCCAGCTTGTAGCCTTGCAGGACGGGGAGCTATGCGGGTATGTCGGCTTCGGCTGTCCCAGCGGAATGGAGAGCAACCGCCATGTATGCGAGGTTAATATTGCCGTACATCCGCGCTTTCAGCGCCTGGGTGTAGGCAGCCGGCTGATTGCAGAGATCAAGCGCCATGCCGCAGAGAATGGAATCCGTAAGCTGCGCCTGCGTGTGCTCTCCTGCAATACACCGGCACTCTCGTTCTACCGCAAATGCGGATTCGAGGAGGAGGGACGGCTGCGGGAGGAGTTCTATCTGGGCGGACGATATGTAGATGAGGTATTCATGAGCTGCATGCTGGACTAGGAGGAATGAAGATGGAAGTCGTCTCACTTAATGTAGGCAAGCCGAAGACCGTGGATTACCGCGGCAAACCGCTGGAAACGGGAATCTACAAGCTGCCGGTCACCGGCCCGCTGGAGCTTCATGCTGAAGGCTTCGACGGGGACGGGCAAGCGGATCTGGTAAACCACGGGGGCCCCGACAAGGCCGTCTGCGTCTATCCGGTTGAGCATTATGCCTACTGGGAAGAGCTGCTTGGACGGAAGCTGGACTACTCCGCATTCGGTGAGAATATCACAGTGAGCGGACTTCTGGAGACCGAGGTGTGCATCGGGGATGTCTTTGAGATTGGTACGGCACTGCTCCAGGTAAGCCAGCCGCGCTTCCCCTGCTTCAAGCTCTCGCAGAAGCATGGACCGGCGGATATGCCTGCGCGGGTGCTGTCCACCGGTTACAGCGGGTTCTATTTCCGCGTGCTGCGTGAAGGCAGGGTTGCATCCGGTGACCGGATTATTAAGCGGGAGAGCGGAGCGGGAAGTTTCCCTGTGAAGCAGGTGCTGTACTCAATGGAGCACGGGCGCAAGGATAAGACCGGACTAGCCGAGCTAGCCGGGCTGGACAGCCTCACAGCCGGCATCCGGGACAAATTCCGGGGCTGGCTTGCGGCAGCGGAGAATTAGACCGGAGCAATAACATGGAAGACGGTACGCCAGAACCCCCGGGGCTTATGTTATGCCTCCGGGGGTTCTGGCTTATGCTGTGTATAAATGTGCATAATAACATGCTGCCTAATGCCTGCTGCTGCCTTGCTGTCAGCCCAGCAGCTTCCATTCGCTGCGCAGCAGACCGTAGACTGCGTGGTTCACATAACCTGCGGGCAGCTTCTCCGCCTCGCGGATCACGCCTTCGAAGATGAATCCGAGCCGCTCGGGAATAGCCCTGCTTGCCGTGTTACCCGTGGCGCAGCGGATCTCTACACGGTTGAGCTCCAGCTCCAGCAGGGCATAATCCACGAATACCCGGCAGGCGCTGGTCATGTAGCCGTTGCCTTCATAGCCTTCACCCAGCCAGTAGCCGATACCGACAGACCGGTTATGCCAGTCAATCTCGTGATACCCGATGATCCCGGCCAATTCCTCCCGGACCCACAGTCCGGCCGTGAAGCCGCCATTGTCACTGCCCTGCTTCACGGCATTCTTGATGAAAGTAGTCAGGTGGGCCTGCTCGGCTACGCCGTCCACCCAAGGCAGCCACTGCCTGAGCCGATGGCGCGAGCGCTCGACTAGGGCGTACATATGGCGGGCATGCTCAGGCATAAGCAGCTTCAGCTTCAGCTCTTCATCAATGACATAATTAAACATGCGGCTTCCCCCTCTGCGGCGTAAGGTATAAGCTTCTGCCCTAACGCTTTTTCCACTCCAGAGCGTAGATATCTTCCTCCAGCGCCTGCATGCGCTGTGAAGCCAGTGTCCGGCAGTCACTCAGTGCCCCGTTGTAGACAGCCGGCCCAAGCTCGTTCAGGAAGAACTCCAGCAGATTATCTGCTGCCAGATGGCCAATCGTTTCCCCGCGTTCGGCTTCGAAGTATGCGCGGATGTTCTCGGTGATCAATTCCCGCTGCTCTTTGGGCAGTTTGATCGGTTTCATGGGTACCCTCCTCTTCTCGGTAATCCTATATGATCCATGCTACTCTATCGCCGGGAGAGAAGTCAAAGATGCAGTTTTATCGCTGCGGGATCTTATTGGCGCCTTAGCTTCACCGGGACAGATACGTTGTACATCAGGGACAGGAATGCCGTTTCTGTTTAACTTTTATTGAACATTCCCTGCCTAACGGGTATATTAATAGGAAACATGTTTATACAAGGAAGTAGTAATAATACAGAACGAAAGGTTGATCATTGTGGAGAACCAGGGTACACCCTCCAATTTCATTAAGAACGTCATTACCGAAGATCTCCGCTCGGGCAAGGTTAAGGAAGTGGTCACCCGCTTTCCGCCGGAGCCGAACGGTTATTTACATATCGGACATGCCAAGGCGATCTGGATTAACTTTACACTGGCTGATGAATTCGGCGGCAAGACCCATCTGAGATTCGATGACACCAATCCGGTCAAGGAAGACACGGAGTATGTGAACTCCATTCAGGAAGATGTGAAGTGGCTCGGATACGAATGGGAAGAGCTGCGTTTCGCCTCGGATTATTTCGGGGAGATGTATGAGCGGGCCGAACTGCTGATCAAGAAGGGCAAAGCTTATGTCGATGATCTCACGGCAGAGCAGATCCGTGAATTCCGGGGAACGCTGACGGAGCCGGGACAGAACAGTCCTTACCGTGAACGCGGTATCGATGAGAACCTGGACTTGTTCCACCGCATGCGGGCAGGCGAATTCAAGGACGGCGAGAAGGTGCTGCGCGCCAAAATCGATATGTCCTCTCCGAATATCAATTTGCGCGATCCGGTCATTTACCGAATTTCTCACTCTCATCACCACAATACAGGCGATGAATGGTGCATCTACCCGATGTATACCTTCGCGCATCCGCTCGAAGATGCGATCGAGCATGTTACCCACTCCCTCTGTTCGCTGGAGTTCGAGGATCAGCGCCCGTTCTATGACTGGGTTGTAGCAGAATGCGAGATGCCGGCTGCGCCGCATCAATATGAATTCGGGCGCCTTAATCTGGCCCAGACCGTTACCAGTAAGCGCAAGCTGAAGCTGCTGGTGGATGAAGGCCATGTCGACGGCTGGGATGATCCCCGCATGCCGACGATATCTGGACTGCGCCGCCGCGGGTATACCCCCGAAGCGATCCGCAGCTTCGTGCATGAGACAGGCATTTCCAAGAGCCAGGGCCTCGTAGACCTGCAGATGCTGGAGCATTTCATCCGTGAAGACCTCAAGCTGACGGTACCCCGGACCATGGCTGTGCTGCGGCCGCTGAAGGTAGTTATTACGAATTATCCTGAGGGCGAAACCGAGTATTTCGAGATTGAGAACAATGTGGAGAACCCGGAAATGGGTAACCGCCAGATTCCGTTCTCCCGTGAAATTTATATTGAACGCGATGACTTCATGGAGGTTCCGCCGAATAAGTATTTCCGCCTGTTCCCCGGCAACGAGGTGCGGCTCAAGAATGCTTACTTCATCAAGTGCAACGAGTTCATCAAGGATGAGAACGGAGAAGTTATTGAGCTGCACTGCACCTATGATCCTGAAACGAAGAGCGGCAGCGGATTCACCGGACGCAAGGTCAAGGGAACGCTGCACTGGGTCGATGCGAGCCAGGCGGTACCGGCGGAATTCCGCCTCTATGAGCCGCTGATCTCCGCCGAAGAGGCTGAGACCGAAGCCGAAATCGAAGGTCTGGAAGCTGCTGAGAGCAAGCCGGAGCCTACATTCCTGGATCAGCTTAACCCGAAATCGATCGAGATCATCCAGGGCTTCGTCGAACCGGGCCTGAAGGACAGCGTGCCACAGGACAAGTTCCAATTCTTCCGCCATGGTTACTTTAATGTAGACAGTAAATATTCATCACCGGAGCATCTGGTATTCAATCTGGTGGTTTCCCTGAAGAGCTCTTTCCAGCCCAAGCAAGGCTAGACTCTCCATGAATGAATACAGGCTTGGCCTCCCGTCCGGGAAGCCAAGCCTGTTTGCTGTGTGCTGTGAATCGAACGGTCCCGCCCACCTCTGGTCCATCGCTACTCCTCTGCCGCCCCGTCTTCGGGATCAGCCGGAGGCCGGTAGCCGCCGCGGATGAAGAAGAGCCACATCAGGCCGAAGCCGATGGTGCCGAACAGGGCGAGGAGCGCACCGGACTGATACATCGTCTGTACTCCGAGGTTCTGATACATCCAGCCGCCGAGCACGCCGCCGAGGATGCCGGATATTCCGCTCCACGTAAGCGTGTAGAGTGCTTGTCCCGAGGACCGGTAAGCCCTTGGAACAAGCAGCATAGTAAGCTGGGTGCCGACATAGAAGAATCCGCCGAAGGTAATGCAGTGCAGCACCTGAATGAGGGCAACCTGTAGTGGAGTGGTCGCATCGGCCATCATCCACCAGCGCAGGAAGAACAGGGCGCTGACGAACGTGAGAGAGGCCAGCAGTACAGAGATTTTACGTTTAAGAATGTAGTTGCACAAGAGCAGCACTCCCATCTCCAGAATGGAAGAGAGGAACACCGCCAGCCCAATCATGGTCTTGCTTCCCCCCAGCTCTGTGATGTACAGTGACACAAAGGTATTATTCATCGTATTCGGGATAGAGACCAGAATGCCGAAGAGGATGAAGCAGAGGAAAAACGGGTTATAGAAGATCTGACGCAGTCCCCTGAATGGCAAGGGGGCGATTCCGATCGAATGATCAAGCTTCGGCATAGCGATCAGCGCAATCATCGCCGCGCACAGCAGTGCTGCAAAGAGATAAGACAGCACGGAAACACCGGCCCATTCAATCACGGGTCCGGCCAGTATGGCAGTAAACGCCCAGCCTAACGATCCCCAGAGCCGGTATGAGCTGAACCGCTGGCTGGTACCGTCGATATAGCTGAGGATCATGGTATTGCTCTGGGCGAACAGCGGCCCCTGGAAGAAGTAGAAGAACAGAATAGATATATATATCATCTCGTATGTATTCGCCTGAAAGACTAGCTGGGACAAGACCAGCGTGCCGGTCAGCATGACCAGGACAATCCGCCGGATATTCTGATAACGGTCACTCCAGATACCCCAGAAGGGATTGGCAATAATAGAGACGAGCGCACCTACCGACATCAGGCTCCCGATCTCCAGCTTATTCATTCCCATGATCTGAAGATATAGCGGAAAGAAGCTGGTGAACAGGACGACCGTTCCATATACGAAGAAGTTGAACCATTTAAGAGAGGTGAAAGACAGCTGCTTATCGAGGTTCTCCCGCAAACTTTGCACTCCTTTCCCGCCAGATGCCTTGAATCCTTAGAACGGCAGAAGTTGCCGCTTCTATCACTGTAACATTTGTTGAAAAGGGATACAAACCAACTTATATAGGGAATTACAAATCAATGGAAATTTAACAGTTTAATTTCAGTTTACAAAGCACAGTTATTCTAGGTTGGAAGGCGGAAGCGGGACATCAGCTGTTCCTGACATCTATCCGCCGGAAAAGGGGATTAACCATGAAGAACACTCAAGCACCGCAGAAGCAGGGAGCCGCGATGAAGCCGTTCCTGAAGCTGCTGCACGAAACTAAACCCTCCTACATGCTGCTGGCACTGGCTCTGGGCCTCAGTATGATTTCGACTCTAGTGGGTCTTGTTATTCCAATGTTCACGAAGAACCTGGTCGACGGCTTCTCGCTGGCTTCGATC
The DNA here is from genome assembly GCF_013141775.1 of Paenibacillus phytohabitans. Taxonomy (GTDB): domain Bacteria; phylum Bacillota; class Bacilli; order Paenibacillales; family Paenibacillaceae; genus Paenibacillus_AQ; species Paenibacillus_AQ phytohabitans. The sequence goes on along the minus strand of NZ_WHOB01000094.1, from coordinate 33,607 downwards.
AGCAAGCTGCAGATTGCCGGAATTGCCGGAGCTTTCATCGCACAGACCCTTGCCGGCGGCGTCTCGATATATCTGCTGAATGCGGTCGGGCAGAAGATTGTCGCCGGACTTAGGGACCGGCTGTGGCGCAAATTCCTTGTGCTGCCTGTGTCCTATTACAATGAGAACCGGACAGGTGAAAGCGTCAGCCGGATGACCAATGATACGGGAATTCTCAAGACACTGATCTCGGAGCATCTGGCCAGCCTCTTTACCGGCGTGATCTCCATTGTCGGTTCAATCTCTGTCCTGCTCTTCCTGAACTGGAAAATGACGCTGGTACTGTTCACCGTCCTCCCGCTGTCCGCGCTGATTCTGGTACCGCTGGGCCGGCAGATGTACAAAATATCAAAAGGCACACAAGATGAGACAGCCTCCTTCACCGCCACACTTAGCGGTGTATTGTCTGAAATCCGGCTGGTTAAATCCTCAGGAGCCGAGCAGAAGGAATATGAAGCCGGACGCAGCGGAATTATGAATCTGCTGTCCTTCGGCATCCGTGAGGGCAAAATCAGCGCGATGATCAGCCCGCTGGTCTCCTTCGTCTTCATGATGCTGCTTGTGGTGATTATCGGCTATGGCGGAATGCAGGTGTCCTCGGGGGTTCTGACCGCCGGTGAGCTGGTGGCCTTCATTCTGTATCTGATCCAGATTATTATGCCGCTGACCCAGCTGACTCAATTCTTCACGCAGCTTCAGAAGGCCAAAGGTGCCTCGGAGCGGATTATCGAGACGCTTGCGGCAGAGGAAGAAGTGTATGAAGGTGTAGAAGAGGCTGGCAGCGAGGAAGGCCCAATCGAAGTGGAAGACCTCAGCTTCGGATACAAAACGGGCGAGAAAGTGCTGAACAAGATAAGCTTCACGATGCTGCCGGGCCAGGTGACAGCGATTGTCGGTCCAAGCGGCGGCGGTAAAACGACGCTGTTCTCGCTGCTGGAACGATTCTATGAGCCGCAGAGCGGTGTTATCCGGATGGGGAGCAAGCCGGTATCGATGTTCTCCCTGAAATCCTGGCGTAAGCGGATCGGGTATGTCTCGCAGGAAAGTCCGGTGCTGGCCGGAACGATTGCCGAGAATCTGGGATATGGACTGGACCGCGAGATCAGTAAGGAGGAGCTGCAGCGTGCTGCGGCCATGGCATACGCTGACGGCTTCATTGCAGAGCTTCCGGATGGGTACAATACGGACGTCGGCGAACGCGGAGTGAAGCTGTCCGGCGGACAGCGGCAGCGGATCGCCATTGCCAGAGCGCTGCTGCGCGATCCGAAGATTCTCATGCTCGATGAGGCAACGTCCAGTCTGGACAGTCAGTCGGAAGCCGTTGTACAGAAGGCACTGGGCAATCTGATGCAGGGCAGGACCACGATTGTCATTGCCCACAGACTGGCTACAGTCGTCAATGCGGACCAGATTATATTTATGGAGAAGGGCCGGATAACCGGCAAGGGAACACATGAAGAGCTGCTGCGGGATCATGAGCTGTACCGTGAATTTGCCGAGCAGCAGCTGCAGATGAATACGCCGGAGCTTCAGGGCAGTGTGATAGAGGAGGGTTCTACAGGAAATGGCCAAAATACTGGTAGTGGACGACGATCCGCACATCCGCGAATTGGTGGGAGTCTTTCTGAGAGCTGAAGGCATGGAAGAAGTGCTGAGTGCCTCCGATGGGCTGGAGGCGCTGCGGCTGCTCGAAGAGACCCCGGCCGATCTGGCGATTATTGATGTCATGATGCCGAATATGGACGGCTGGGAGCTGTGCCGGGAGCTGCGCAAGCAGTATGACTTCCCGATCCTGATGCTGACAGCCAAAGGTGAAACCTCACAGATTGTCAAAGGCTTCGAGCTCGGTACAGACGACTATCTGGTCAAGCCGTTCGAGCCGCCCGTACTGATCGCCAGAGTGAAGGCGCTGCTGAAGCGGTACCAAATTTCTGCCGCCCAGAGCGTTACCGTAGGGAGCCTGCGGATGAACCGCAGAACATATGAGGTTGTATCCGAGCATGGCGATATTACGCTGCCGCTTAAGGAATTTGAATTGCTGTTCAAGCTGGCCAGTTATCCGGGTCAGACACTGACACGCGACCGGCTGATTGAAGAGATCTGGGGTTATGATTTTGAAGGGAATGAGCGGACGCTGGATGTGCATGTGGGCCGTCTGCGCGAGCGGTTTCCCCGGGATAAATTCGGGTTCGCCATCCGCACGATCCGGGGCCTTGGCTACCGGCTGGAGGGATAAGCATGCTGGACAGAATCAGAAAAGTATGGAAGAAAATCAATGTGATTGCGCCTATAGCCGGCATATTGACGATGCTCTTTATCTCCTGGAACGGAAGCTATTTCGGCTCAAGGCTGCTGGTCCGGCATTTCGGCTGGTCCTTCTCCGAATACGGCTATCATCTGTTTATTATGGGCATGCAGGTGATTATCTTCTTCTGCGTGGCTGGCGCCATCGCTTTCGCTACCCGCGGGCAGGACCAGAGATTCTATGTGCCGATCCTGACGGCGATGCGGCAGATTTCCAAAGGTGATTTCAAAATCGAACTGGAGAACAGCGGCCAGTACCGGCAGTTTGGCGGTATTGTAGAGGGGATTAACGAAATGGCCACTGAGCTGAGCCGGATGGAGACGATGCGCCAGGACTTCATCTCTAACGTATCGCATGAGATCCAGTCGCCGCTGACCTCCATCCGCGGGTTCGCCGCAGCTCTGCAGGATGACAGCCTCAGTACCGAGAGCAGGAAGCATTACCTGGATATCATTGAAGCGGAGAGCCGCCGCCTGTCCGGCCTGAGCGACAATCTGCTGAAGCTGTCGGCACTGGAGGCAGAGAGCTTCCCGTTCGAGCGGAAGCCCTACAGGCTGGATAAGCAGCTGCAGGAGATGATCCTGGCTTCAGAGCCGCAGTGGCTGGGCAAGGATATTGAGGTAGAGGCAGATCTTGCAGAAACCACCGTGGTTGCGGTAAAAGACCTGCTCAGCCAGGTGTGGACCAACCTGCTGCATAACAGCATCAAGTTCACCCCGCGGGGCGGACGGATTACCGTCTCCTTGCGCATCTCAGAGGAGCAGATTGAAGTGGAGGTGAAGGACAGCGGAATCGGCATTGCCGAAGAGGAGCTGCCGCGGATCTTCGAACGCTTCTATAAAGTGGACAAATCCAGAAGCGTCAGCGGGGGCGGCGGAAGCGGGCTGGGACTGCCGCTGGTGAAGAAAATCGTTGAACTTCACGAAGGCAGCATACAGATAACAAGCCGTCCCGGTGAGGGGACGGCTTCAGTCGTACGTATACCTCTGCAAGTCAGATGAATCCGCCATTGACGCGGAGGGTCTGGCCGGTAATCCACCCGGAGCCTTCTCCGGCCAGGAAGCTGACCACGCCGGCAATATCCTCCGGCTGGCCCAGACGTCCGAAGGCATTGCCCTTCTTCAGCCCTTCCAGTACGGCCTCTGATTTGCCCTCCAGGAACAATTCTGTGGCTACTGGTCCTGGTGCCACCGCATTGATGGTGATGCCTTTGCTGCCGAACTCCTTGGCAAGCTGGCGGGTGAATTGCTCAACCGCACCTTTGGTGCCGGCATAAATACTGTAGGCCGGGAACATCTGGCCGTTGACGGAAGTGGAGAAATTAATAATCCGCCCGCCCTGTTCGAGGTGATAGAAGGCCTGCTGGCAGGAGAAGTAGGTGCCCTTGACGTTGATGGCGAACTGCTTGTCGAATTGCTCCTCAGTAGCTTCTCCGATCAGGGAGTTCATCATAATCCCCGCATTATTGACCACGATATCGATCTTTCCATAGAGCGCCTTGGTCTCCTTGAACAGCTGTTCAATCTGGGCAGGCTTGCTGATGTCTGCCTGCAGGGCAGCGGCTGTTCCGCCGCCCGCCCGAATGGCCGTCACTACGTCATCTGCCTGGGCGGGACTGCTCGAATAGTTGATGATAACGGAAGCGCCCTGCTCCGCCAGCCGCTCAGCGACACTCCGCCCGATTCCTCTCGATGATCCGGTAACAATAGCCACCTTGCCTTGCAATGGTTGTGTCATTAGTAGTTCCTCCTTGAATTTAATGTTCGGATAATCCTCTTTCCAGCAGTGTCCAGAGCTGGGCGAATTCCTGCATGATGCCCGGGCTGCGCCACTCATAGGCGTGCGCCGGATGGTGAAAGCGTGCGGTGCCATAGAGGACTGAACGTGCCTGTACCGCCGCCGGGATACTCCGTGATATAAGACCTTGTTCCATGCCCTGGGCAATGAGAAGGTCAATGTGATCGAGAAGCTTCCGGATGTGGACTTCAACAAGTGCTGCCGATTCTTCAGTAACGGCTGCATACATTTTGAACATCTCGCTGTCCTGTGAAGCATGATGCTGCTTAAGCTCTACGAGCTTAGCGATATAATCTCTAAGCTGCCCCAAGGCATTGGTTGTGGGTATCGCGGCAATTTCAGTTAGCGGAGCTACAATCATCTCCTCCAGCCACCGTTCCGTTACCGCCTCCCGCAACGCAGCTTTGCTGGGGAAATGCCGGTAAAGGGTTCCATGACTTACGCCCAGCAGCTTCGCTACATCAGTGACTGAAGCCTTGTCCGGCCCGTATTTGCGCAGGGTTTGTTCAGCGGCATTAAGGATTTCTGTTTTGCTCAAAAAAGAGCTTAATTTATTCACGGGTAACTTCCCCTTCCTGTGCAAGAAGCATAACATAGCGCATAACAAATGACAAATAATTATTATTGTCATTTGTTATGCGCTATTTGTGATCCGGCAATTCGCGTTATTCATGGAGCTTCCCTGATTAGATCTGCCAGCAGGGTGATTCCGCGCTTCAGTTCTGCCGGAGAAGCATAAGCGTAGGACAGTCTGAGATGCCTGCGGTCACTGCGGTCGTACAGATCGCCTGTATTCAGCAGCAATCCGGCGCGCAGGGCTGCAGTGAACAGCTTGCGCGGAGGCACGGGGTGCAGGAGGGACAGCCAGATGTAGAATCCGCCTGCCGGTACATTCCAGGTTGCCAGTCCGGCACAATGAAGCTGCAGCAGCTCCAGCACAAGATCACGGCGCTCCCGTAGTCTGCCGCGCAGCACCTGCAGATGCTCCTCATGATAGCCGTCCTCAAGCCAGCTGGCAGCAGCCAGCTGTGACAGGGAGCTTGCGCCGTAATCACTCTGCATTTTGATATCGGCCAGCCGCCGGACTACCGGCTCCGGGCCGACAATCCAGCCGATGCGCAGGCCGGGGCTGGCTGCTTTGGACAGGGTGCCCAGATGCAGCACTCTTCCCTCGCGGTCCAGCGCCTTCAGCGGCAGCGGAGGCGGTGCATCCATCCACAGCTCCTGATAGGCGCCATCCTCGAGAATAGGCAGCCCGAGGCTGCTTGTGACCTGCATAAGCTCCCGGCGCCGCCCGGCATCCATCAGAATCCCGGTGGGGTTATGAAAGGAAGGGATACTGTAGAGCATCGCCGCCTTGCTGCGGACAGCCTCAGCCGTAAGATGCTCCGGGATCAGCCCGCGTCCGTCCATGGGCAGCCCGCTGAATTTCACCCCGGCAGACTGAAAGGCATGAATCGAATACAGATAAGACGGCTTCTCCAGCAGGATCGATGAGCCGCGCGGCAGAAGGCCCAGAGCAATAAGCTGGAGTCCCTGAAGTGCCCCGGAGGTGATAAGAATGGAGGCGGGGTCGGCTGCAATGCCGCTTCGGGCCAGCATCCGGCTGACCGCAGCCCGCAGCGCCGGATTGCCGAGCGGTTCCTCATAAGAGAGCGGTGGAAGAATGCGCTGCGCGAGCCCGGCCAGCACCTGGTTCATCGCCGCCCCGGGCAGCAGCTCCGGCGCAGGCTCGCCGGTGCCGAGGCGGATCAGACCCGGCTCATATTCGAGCCGGTTGATATCCTGTACGGTAGGCAGGTTGGGATAGTGAATCCCCTCCTCCACATAATCATTCCAGTTGCCCCGGCGCTCCGGTTCTGCCGGAGCTGTGACCGCATTGGAATCACCGGCGGGCCGGATGCCGGGACGTGCATCCGCTACTACTACGGTGCCTCCGCCGCGTCTGCCCTCAATCAGGCCCAGTGCTGTAAGCTGGCCCAGCGCCGTGACCACCGTGCTGCGGTTAACACCGAGCATGCGGCAGAGCTCACGCTGCGGAGCCAGCCGCATGCCGGGAGGCCAGGCCCCGCTGCTGATCTTGGCGAAGAAGTAGGAGGATATCTGACTATGAAGCGGCAGCGGGGAAGCCGGGTCCGGCTTCCATGTGCCTTGAAGGACAGGGAGTGAGCCGTCCGGCTCCTTTTCAAGAGCGGCAGGTGCGGGAGCTTCAGGGTGACCGGAAGAACCGGCAGTGCTTAAGTCTGGATGATCTGGCGGATGCTGATGTGTCAAGGGACGGGCTCCTCTTTTGTGGTTTCTTTCCTTGAGTGTACCATGGTTCATAGTCGTCTATTAAGCTTGGCTGGGTATGAGACGGAAAACTTGGATGGTTACGGCAGCCTCTGCACCAGAGTACGATCAGAATGCGTTAACCGGGAAGAAGCAAGAAGCTGTGGAGGCTTGTCCATCCGGCAGCATCACAGCTTATATGAAGGAGGAAGAAGTTATGACGGAAGCCATTGTACATGGAATCATTCTGGCCTTCGGGCTTATTCTGCCGCTGGGCGTGCAGAATATATTCGTATTCAATCAAGGGGCACAGCACGCGAGATTCCGCAGTGTGCTGCCTGTAGTTCTGACGGCAGCGGCATGCGATACGCTGCTTATAACCGCAGCAGTAGGCGGTATTTCTCTGGTCATTCTATCGCTGGACTGGGTCACGCCCCTTATATACAGTGCGGGAATCCTGTTTCTCTGCTTCATGGGCTGGAGAATCTGGCGCTCTTCTCCGGCGCAGGAAGAGGCGGGGCGCCTCTCTCCGAAGGGACAGATGCTGTATGCACTGTCCGTTTCCCTCTTGAATCCGCATGCGCTGCTGGATACGGTGGGCGTCATCGGTACAAGCTCGCTGCAATATGACGGTATGGTGCGCTGGGCTTTCGCGGCGGCTACGGTGGCCGTCTCCTGGATCTGGTTCCTGGGTCTTGCCGCTGCGGGCCGCCTGCTCGGCAGGATGGATGCCTCCGGTAAGGTGATTAAGAGGCTGAATACCGCTTCAGCACTATTGATCTGGGCGATCGCCGTCTACATGGGAATACAGCTGTGGCGGAGCTTTTAACGCCAATTTAGCCATGCAGAACCGGATTCGGCAACCGGGTTGCCAAACTGTTTCGAAAACTTCACACATTCATAATTTATCTGAATCTAGTCTATTGACCCTTGGAATATAATCGCCTACTATACAGATATAAACACAAAATTCTAAATTATGGGATTCGGAAGGGTGGTGTTTCCTTGGAGCCTGCAGCCACGATTCGAGATCAGCTAGTGGATTATTTATCAAAGCATGAGCTGTCCATCAATCAGTTTGCCATAAGATCCGGCATTAATTCCGGGACATTAAGCCGGATTATTAATGGTCATCAGCCGATTGCCATGAGCCATCTGGAGTTAATTACTGCAGGGATGGGGGTACGCGAGGACTATTTTTACAGTTTATATGTAGATGAATGCTTCTATCATTCGGCACCGACCTGGCGGCGGCTTCGGCCTTTTATTGTAAAGTGTGCAGAGCTTGGGCGCATGGACTGTATCGAGCTTCTTGTACATAATCTGCTTGATAATCTGACCTATGTTCCCATGTTGTTCGAAGTAGCCGAAGGATTGTTTCAGCAGGGGTATTGGCCGGGGGCAGCACTGCTCTACGAGAATGTAAGCGCCAGCGAGAAATACCAGTACTCCGAACGGTTGGCTATGTGCCAATACCGCCTGTTCCAGATCGCACTTGGTGATGATCAGAGCACGAACCTGCGCGCTGCTACTCTGTTTGAGAGCTACATCCCGCGTTTGGATGAGGCGGACCAGCTGGATGCGTTGAAGCATTTGATGGATGTCTACTACTCACTGCAATTATGGAGTAAAGTAAATGAGCTTGCTCTTGAATTACTACGGATTGCTACAATTCAATATGATCTTTATTGTCGCTCGAAACATAAAGAGACGGTGAAGAGCGGAGAAAGACCTTTTTGCTTTTATATATTGTATGCCCATCTAATGCGTTCGAATGCATACGATGAATGTGGGGATTACAAAGCGGCTCTTGAACTTGTACCTTTATATTCGGACGTGAATTGGATACATGAAGAAAGTGAGGAAGCGAAGAGGACTGTAGCGCAATTCCAGGAATGGGGCAAGGCTAATACTTATTTGTACCGCTTACTGGATGGACAGTCAGAGGTGTTAGCTGATTATGTTAACTATATTTCAACGCAACAAGGGGAGATCTTCACAGCTTTATTTTATATCGTCAAATCTGCAAACTTATATAACTGGAATGTAGATTCTATTTTAGAACGTTTCTCTGATTACATGCCCTATAGGATACATCTCACTGAGCTCGGAGTGTACAATCAGCAGATTAAGGCTGACCAACACGCCAGATTTCTTGTTGAACTGGGAGTCTATTATCTGCGGAATAAGCGAAGTGAAGGCATTGGATATATCTTGGAAGGTTTGGAATCATCATCTAAGCTTAACAACGAGAGCATCATCTTCAAATGTGTTGATCTATTCGAGCAGAACAGGCATATTGCTGGAGAAGATGAGCAGAGGCAATACAAAATCTTAATCAGAGAGGTACGGGATGCAAATGAAAAGAAAACTCCTATTATTGCTAGCCTCGTGTAGTGTTGTTGTACTGATTACTCTGCCTGTATCAGACATAGTGGGTAAACCTATACAACAACAATTGATTGAAACAATGGGACATGGTCCAGGGGGCTGAATGAGCAGCTGTAGTTATATAGTACATCTTCGGCGTCTTCTGCTAATGCAGGGACGTCTTTTTTATGTACAACTCCTATCTCGCCAGAGCTTGTCAATATATTCACTTTAACAGATAATGCAATCAGTCCAATATTTTGTATTTTTACATAAAAATCTATAATATTGCATAAGGAGGCGGGATTCTTATGTATAGTCCGGCAAGTGTCAGAATTCGTATTGAGAGAGCCAGAAGCAAGCTTCATCAGTTGCAAGTCCAATATGGCGGTTTATGTCATCCTGAGGTACTACGGCAATCCGTAGTGCTGGATGAACTGCTTAATTCTTATGATAATACCTACCGGATGAAGAAAAGGCCGCCTGCTTAGCAGTAACTTAAGAGATGAAGTGAAACAACAGATAAGTTAGATCTAACATTCTATGGATAAGCGTGTGAAAAGGGTGATAAATACTGTGGAGCATACAGTCAAAATCCGGGACGAAATAGCAGCGTATCTCTTCAAGCATAACCTGTCCATTAATCAATTTGCTATCATCAGCGGCATACATTCCGGTACACTCAGCCGGGTGATGAAGGGTCAGCAGGCCTTGGCGATGAATCATCTGATCCGTGTTACACGCGGGATGGGACTTCCCGAGGACTACTTTTACAGTAAGTATGTGGATGAATGCTTGTATGATTCGGCACCAACCTGGCGGCGCCTGCGGCCGTTCCTGCTGCAATGTGCGGCGCTGTCACGTCTGGACTGTATTGAGCGGATTGTACAGAATTTGCTGGATAATCTTCTCTATGTTCCGCTGCTCTTTGAGGTCGCCGAGGAGTTATTCGAGCAAAAGAACTGGCCAGCAGCTTCACTAATCTATGAAAATGTGGGAGCCAGCGAGAAATACCAGCATTCCGAGCGTCTGGCGCTCTGTCAATATCGGTTATTTCTGATTAATCTGGGAGACGATCCGCACAACAATTTGATAGCAGCCACCTTGTGTGAGGGTTATGTGGGCAGGCTGGATGAGGTCAATCAGCTGGATGCGTTGAAGCAACTGGCTGATACGTATGCTTCACTTCATAAGTGGCAGAAGGTGGGCGAGCTTGCCGAGGAAATGCTCAGCATTGCTTCTCATCTGTATGAGCTACATAGAGAGTCAGGCCGTACGACCAATAATGGACAGGTACACAAAAGACCATTATATGCATATATTTTATACGCCCAGCTACTTCGTGCCTATGTATTAGAGCAGTGCGGGGCTTATAAGTCTGCACTCGAGATTATACCGTTATATATGGATGGAAGCTGGATAAGGGAAGACACTGAGGAAGCAAGGCGGATTATCGCCCAATACCAGGAATGGGGAACGGCCAATACTTATCTCTATCGCTTGTTGGATGGACAAATCGAAGTGCTGGATGAGTACGTAGAGTACATTTCTACCCGGGAAAATGAGATCTTTACGGCACTATTCAAAATTATTGAATCGGCCAACCGTTATAAGTGGGATGTCGATCATATTCTGCTGAGATTCGCCAATTATATCCCTTACCGCAAATATTCCAGCGTCTTTGGTGAACGCAATATATTGATGCTGAAAGATAGCCATGCTCAGTTCCGCCGCGAGCTGGCAACCTATTATCTGGCCCGCAGACGTTATAAAGGCGATGACGTGACCATGCAGGGTGTGGACCTATCCGCCAAAATAGACTGTGAGCGTAATGTGATCCGGGGAACCTTATCCGTGGATTTTGAGATATCGATTTCGGATATCACTAAACTCGGCTGAGGATTGAGGAAAAGCATTCCCTTTGAATATTCATGCAAAACGGCTGAGAACCCCTCCAGGGAATCTCAGCCGTTTATTTGTTCAACCGGTAATGCCGCCCTGCGGTTAGCCGCCGATCTGTGACATGCGGCGGGCGGTAGGCGTATGGCTCTGCGCTTTACGCTCGAGGGCCAGCGCCATTTCATGATTATGCGGCTTGTTGCCGAGCGCCTGGCGGAAAAGAGCCTGCACCGCAGCAGGATCACTTATCAGTGGCCGCACATTATATTCATCCTCCCAGTAAAGGCAGGCTTTGATGTTGCCGTCGGCGGTGAGGCGCAGCCGGTTGCAGTTATCGCAGAAGTGCTCGCTTACCGGATGGATCAGTCCGAAGGTTCCTTTTGCCCCGGTGACACGCCGGTTCTGGGAGGGGCCATTCCCGGAAGGCATATCGGCTTCCTCGGTAGTCCAGCCTGCTTCATTGCAGGCTTCCACTACCGTTTCTAGCGGGAGATAGGTCTGCCGCCAGGCATCGCTTGCGCTGCCGATGGGCATATATTCGATGAAACGTACATTCAGCGGGCTGTTCAGCGTCAGGGCGATGAAGTCCTTGATCTCATCATCATTAATACCCTTCATCAGCACGACATTCAGCTTGATCGGCGACAGGCCGGCCGCTTCGGCGGCTTCAATCCCCTTCAGCACTTTGGCGACATCGCCGCCGCGGGTGATCATGGAGAACCGTTCCTGCCGAAGGGAGTCCAGGCTGATGTTCACCCGTGACAAGCCCGCCTGCTTCAGGGCTGCGGCTTTGGCCGGAAGCATCAGACCATTCGTAGTTAACGATATATCTTCAATACCGGGTATAGCGGAGATCATGGATACCAGCTTCTCCAGATCCTTACGGACCAGCGGTTCTCCGCCGGTCAGCCGGACCTTCCGCAGACCCAGCGGCGCAAGTGCTTCCACTACAGCGGTAATTTCCTCATAACTCATAATCTCGTCCTGCGGCTGGAATTGCATTCCTTCCGCAGGCATACAATAAATACAGCGCAGGTTGCAGCGGTCTGTAACCGAAATGCGGATGTAATCATGTATCCGTCCAAAAGGATCGGTCAGCGGCTCCATGGCACTACTCCTTCACCTGTTGAGTTTTATTTTAAATTTTAAAGACTTCATTCCTCTGCGTCAATGTGTACGGCTTCAGCTGGCCCAATCCGCAATTATGGAAGAGGAGGGAATGCATACAGCATAAGAAACGGACAACCTAAATAATATGTGACGAAAGATGAAAGACGCAGCCTAATTTTGACAAAAGTACGACAATTTCAGGGAATGGTCATAGAATGCTCACCGAAAGCGCTTAACAATTTCGATATAATTTAGGTGCGGAAGATTCAAACTTTATAACCTTTCACTTTTGCGAAGAACACAGCTATGATACCGGAAAGTTCAGGCGGCGACCTTAAGGAAGCCCCGGCGTCCGGCAAACCAATAGGGAGGATTTGCAAAATGACTATACCTACAGTTCCATCACTTGTCGTGCCGGAGGTTTGTAGCCGCTGGCTGGAGAGTCGGGGATTAATATATCAGCTTCTGGTTGATTTCTACGGAAGAAAACCATCGCTCTCACTGGTCGCCCAGTGGAGCCGCAACCGTGAGATGAGTATTGCTGCAGAAATGACCGAAGGCGGACGTGAACTGAAGCGTTACCTGTGCAGCCAGGAGCCAGCAATGCTGCCGGCCATCTGTGAGAAAGAGAAGCTCGAATATAAGCGGCTGATGAATGAGCGTGCTGCCAGTACTTTTGTGGCCCGGGAAGCAGCCCAGCTCGGCCGTGAAGAAGAATTCTGTAACGTACTTTCCGATGTGTATGCTTCGGCAGGCATTGTGTTCAAGAAATGCAGCGGGGAAGCTGACGACCATATCGCCATTGAACTGGAATTCATGGCAGTCCTGCATGAACGGATGCTGTACAACAGCTTCTCCATCCGCAGTGCAATGGAGCTTCTGGAGATCCAGGAGAACTTCCTCGAAGAGCATCTGCTGAAATGGACACCGCAGTTCTGTGAACGGCTGAACGCAGCGACTGACAGCCCGCTATATCTTGGACTCAGCCACATGCTGGAGGAATTCCTGCCGCAGGATCTGCATATGCTGCGTGCCTGGAAGGCTTCGCTGGAGAGCAGTGCGGCGGCAATGGTCTAAACAGCTGAATAATCAAGGCGTCCTTCCGAAGTGGAAGGGCGCCTTATTTGTTGCTGCGGCAGGTTCAGCTTCCTGCGAAGAGGTTACAGTATTGTTGCAATTTAAGTTTCGTATAGGATTCCAGTAGGAAGAAACGGTGTCTTCATGTAATATATAAATGTGTCAGTTTAGTGATGAACGGTAGAACGAGAAGGTAGGTTGCATATGAGAAGAGGACTGCAGGCTTTAGTCATCATAGGGGCTATGCTGGCTTTTTATTACTTTGGATTTGGTATTTTTGGCAGTACGGCCGGAACGATCATCAGTATTTTCTCCACATTGACGGTTATCTCTATCGGGCTGGGTATCTTCATGGAGAACCGTAACCCTTCTACCACAATGTCCTGGATTCTGCTGCTGGCCTTGATTCCGGTGCTGGGACTCGTTTTCTATTTTCTGTTCGGACAGAATGTGTTCAAACGGCGCAAATACGATAAGAAGGCCCAGCGCGACCTGATGGCCTATGAACGGATTGAGAATGACGCGCTGCGCATGCACCAGGATTGGTCAGTGTTCAGTCCCGGGCGCCAAAAGCTGCTGGGATTGTCGCAGAGACTGGGACGTACGCCGATTTCCTTCAATTCAGAGACGCGTATCCTGACCAACGGTGAAGAAACCTTCGGGACCCTGCTGCTCGAGCTGCGTCAGGCCCAGCATCATATCCATATGGAATACTATATTTTCCGGGCGGATCATATTGGGACACGCATACAGCAGATTCTGATCGAGAAAGCCCGGGCGGGCGTAGCTGTCCGGTTTATGTATGATGCGGTCGGAAGTATTCAGCTGTCCAAGGCCTTCCTTAAGGAGCTCAGTGATGCCGGCGTTCAGGTGGCTGCCTATGGCAACTCAACCTCCTTTTTCTCCAGCCGGGTGAATTACCGGAATCACCGCAAAATTGTTGTCATCGACGGCGATGTGGGATTCATGGGCGGACTTAATGTTGGCGATGAATATTTGAGCCGGAGTAAGACTTACGGCTTCTGGCGGGATACGCATATGCTGCTGAGAGGTGAAGCGGTGCGGACGATGCAGATTATCTTCCTGCAGGACTGGATGCACACCACCGGTGAGAAAATATTAGAGCAGGATTACCTCTCCCCGCAGCTGCGCTTCACGACCGGCGACGGAGCGGTCCAGATTATTGCCAGCGGACCGGATAACGAGCGGCGTGCACTCAAGAATATCTTTTTCTCCATGATTGCCTCGGCGGAAAAGTCAGTCTGGATCGCCAGCCCCTACTTCATCCCCGATGAGGATATCCTGACCGCGCTGCGTGTGGCGGCGATGTCGGGTCTGGATGTCCGTCTGCTGTTCCCGGCCAAGCCGGATAAGTGGATTCCGTTCCTGGCTTCGCATTCCTACTTCCCGGCACTGCTGGAATCCGGGGTGAAGATCTATGAATATGAGAAGGGCTTCATCCACTCGAAGCTGCTGATTGCGGATGGGGAGATTGCTACCATCGGCACGGCCAACATGGATATGCGCAGCTTCCACCTGAACTTCGAGGTGAATGCGCTGCTGCTGCAGACCGAGAGTGTCTCGCGTATTGTCGCAGACTTCGAGCGTGACCTGCTGTCCACGCGGCAGATTGTCCATGAGACCTTCATGGATAAAAGGCTGCTGGAGCGGCTGCTGGAATCGGCAGCCCGCCTGATGTCTCCGCTGCTGTAGTAAGGAGAATAGCTGAAAAGACCGCCGGATGGAGCTGCTGCTCTCCGGCGGTCTTTTTCTTATTTAGGGACTTATGATATTCCAGGAATCACTCTGAATCCTCTGGAAGTGGGCAGTGTGGGGAATTCAAAGGGAAAAATCTCTCTAATTCCCGCAGATGCGGCCAAAGGAGCAAATGAGGAGCATTAGTGCACCTGAATTTACAGGGGCTACCCCAGAAGTCGCCCGAATGGAGCAATAGGAGTTGGCCTTAAATCTACATTAGCTGCACAGGCCGCGCACACCGCATAAGCTCCAGCTGATTCCCCATTAGGGTGATATTTATTTGTCCCAATAGAAGAATTTACAGGTTTCTGCTTGGGCATATTCAGAAGGTAGTGAGCCCGAGGCGGGTCTGCATCCGGTAGAGGAGATACTTAATCCATGTAATTTCACTCTGATATTCCTTCAGCGGCAGGCTGTACTCGGCTCCCTCGTTATTCCACAAACGGTTGAAGTAGCTCTCCATTTCAGCATATAGCGGCTGCCCCTGCGGCACGGATACCCATAGGTTATTCTCCAGATTATAGTCGTCCAGATTACGGGCCGTGAAATTCGTTGATCCGCCCAGAACGATGGAGTTGCCGGCTGCCTTGGCGATGAACAACAGCTTGCTGTGATACTGCTCCTTGCCCGTATTGTACCAGCGGATTGCGATATTCCCCTTAGACTTCCGGTTCAGCTCCATCGCAACCGGGCGGTTTGGGATACCGATTTTGTCCCGTCCGAAGGCATTCTGATTGGGATCCAGCAGCAGCCTTACTTCAGCGCCGCGTGCGTCAGCCGCCAGCAGGGCATCAATAATTCCGTCGTCCGCCAGATAGAACATACCCATCCAGATGACATCCCCCTGCCCTGCTGCCTTGATATCATCCAGAGCGTACTTGTACACTTTGCCCTCGGTTAAATAACGGACCTCGAGCTGCGGCTCTCCGGCGGGGAGGGCTTGATGCTTGAAGTCCGGTGTCTTGCTCAGCAAAGGGCCCGCTCCCGAGAGGTTCGCGGCAGCCTGCTCACTCTGCAGAATGTCAGCCAGAATGGGACCCTGCACCTCCAAGGCAATGTTAGAGTGATAGGCGCTGGCGTCATGCACATTCCCCGAAGAGATCAGCGCGGTGTTCTCACTGAGCACCACTTTGCGGTGATTGGCTTTGACATTGAGCAGCTTCAGATACGAACGCGCGGTAATATCGGGTCCTCCGCTGGCCATAAGATTGGGAATCCAGCCCTTGCCGGATTGTCCGAACCACTGAATGAAGGTCCGCCATACAGCGGAGTAGGCCGGGGTCGAGTCACGCAGCGTATCCACATCCGTCATAATAACCTTGATTCCGGCGGCTTTCATCTCTTCCAGCAGATGATTGGGCGCAGAGCTGTAATTGGTATTCACCTCATCGGTAATGAAGGCGATCTCCATCCCGGGATAGGCTGCTTTCTGGGCGATAAGCTTATCAGTAAGCTCCTGGCTGACTGCAGGGAACTGCTGGTCGGTGTGGGTATAGTCATTGAACAGGAACAGGTCGATTACGAGGAATTCTCTGGCCTCTCCAATAATCTGCAGAATTCTCGGGAGAATCTGTTCTTCCCTTGCTTCGGCCCCGCTGCTGTCCTGATAGGTCAAGTCGTGCCAGAAGGCTACATTCTCCACCTTATACGCAGGACTCTCCACGGAAATCCCGGGAGGCAGCGGTTTATGGGTCTGGTAGATCATTACCCCGGCTAACCATACCAAAAGAAGGATGACGGCAATCAGTATCTTGGAGCGGCGTCGCAGAATAAACTGCGGTTTCCGCTTGCGGGGTGACGTAATCGCACCGGAAGCTATAATTAGCTGCGACTGTTCGGGCGTAATGGAGCGGCTGCCTTGATTCATGGGATGATCCTCCTGGGTGCTGCGGAGCCAGAGTCCGTAGGTCTTGGCGCCGGCATTGTAACTACCTATTAACGCCCGCTGAGGAGAAGTGAAGCAGCTGACTGCAAAATCATCTGAAAGATCTATTTTTGCTAAAATCGCCGGATTTATACCGTATCGTTCCTGTAAAGCAGGGTTATACAAGTTCTAATGACATACAGCAGAAGCAAATGTATAATGAGTGTAAATAATTTGTATAAGGTTTGAATCTTCAGAAGTATTCAGTGTAAATAGGAAAAGAGTGTGAGATACATCGTGTATTCCATCAAACAGGTCGTCGAAATGCTCGATATTCCTTCGGTCACTCTGCGGGCATGGGAGAACAGGTACCAGGCTGTTGTTCCGGAACGTACCGAATCGGGCTACAGGCTGTACAGCCAGGAGAATATCGAGGACCTTCGCTGGTTGAAGGAACAGACGGACAAGCAGGGCATCAGTATTTCCCATGCCGTGCGGATGCTGAAGATGCGTAAGCAGAAACATCTGGATGAACGTCTGAACGTGGCGGGCGGTGACCCCAGAGATGCCATTGACAAAATGAAGCAGCAGATCTATACAGCCCTGCACGAAATCCAGGGCGAGCGGGCGGATGCATTAATCGATTTCGGGTTCTCATTGTACGGCTATGAGGCTATGGTATATCAGGTGCTTGTGCCGGTGCTGGTCAAGGTTGGCGATGCCTGGGAAGAAGGGACGGCAACGGTAGCCCAGGAGCATTATATGACGCATATGATCTCTAACCGGCTGTCCCAGTTTTTTCATGTGTTTCCCGTTTATGCGCATTTGCCGAAGGTGCTCGCCTTTTGTCCGGCGGGAGAGCATCATCAGATAGGGCTGCTGCTGTTCTCGCTTTTCCTGCGTAAGAACGGGGTTGAGGTCATTTACCTGGGGGCCAATACGCCGGAGGAAGGTGTTATGGATATGCTGGAGAAGCAAGGCCGGATCGGGGCAGTCTGTCTGTCCGTTACGGATGAAGAGCTTGTGCCGTACTGTGAAGATTTGCTTGGACGGCTCGCTAGCATGCACCCGGAGCTGCAATTTATTGTCGGCGGCAAAGGATATGAAACGGCCGGTCCTGGGGCCACCAGGGCGACCTATAAACTGGATGAGCCCCCGGAGCAGTGGCAAGCCTGGTTTGACCGGGAGTTTGCCCGAATGAAGCATAGAATGTAGCTTTTAGAACCGATCGGTACCCCTTGAGGGCCGGCCGGTTCTTTTTTGCTTTTACAGGCTGCGAACTCTAATTATTGGAAGTCGGATTGCTGATATTTACATGGCGCTGCAAAGTATGTATGATATTTGTATCATACTTGTATAGTTTTTGTATAATGTTTGAAAAGAGTTATCTGCCTCAAGACAGACAGCTATAAGGAGGAAGGCGCTTGACTGGACCCAAACGTACCGCGAAAGTTGCAATAATAGGCGCTGGACCAGGCGGGCTGGCTGCAGCTATGCTGCTGGCCGCCGAAGGCTACGCAGTGGATCTCTATGAGAAGCAGGATACAGTTGGCGGAAGATCGGGAGAGCTTAAGCTGGGCAGCTACCGTTTTGACCGGGGGGCTACCTTTTTGATGATGCCGCATCTGCTGGAGGAGCTGTTCGCCCTGGCAGGACGTTCCGTGCATGATTATGTGTCCTTGAAGCCGCTTGATCCGCTATATTCACTGCATTTCGGAGATACCGTATTTACACCTTCTACCGACCAGGAGCAGACTGCCGGAGAGATTGAGCGATTGTTTCCCGGCAACGGGAGCGGCTACCGCCGGTTTATGGCCGATGAAGCCGACAAGCTGGAGCGAGTCATTCCGCTGCTGCAGCGTCCGTTTCAATCCCTGGGTGACTATATGAAAAGAGATGTACTGCACGCGTTGCCTAAGCTGAACGCCGCAGATAATGTATACAACCGGCTGTCCCGGTATTTCGATGATGAACGGCTGCGGTTCTCGTTTACCTTTCAGGCTAAATATCTGGGGATGTCGCCCTGGGAATGTCCCGGTACGTTCACGATCCTGTCCTATATGGAGCACCGTTACGGCTTGTACCATCCGATAGGCGGAATTAACCGTGTCCTTCAGGCGATGTCTGAGGTGATTCAGGAGCATGGCGGGCATGTGCACACCTCCAGCGGAGTGAAGCGCATAGTGGTCAAGAACGGGCATGCGGCAGGATTGCTGCTGGAGAACGGGGAGCGGGTGGAAGCGGATTACGTTGTGATCGGGGCCGACTTCGGCTCAGCGATGACGCAGCTGTTCGAGCCCGGCATTCTGAAGAAATACACCCCCCGCAAGGTTGCCCGGAAAAGATACTCCTGTTCAACAGCCATGCTGTATCTGGGTATCGATGGGGAGGTGGACCTTGGTCATCATTCGGTTCATTTCTCCGCCGATTACCGGCGTAATGTCGAAGAAATTACTAAGCTTGGGGTATTATCCGAAGACCCCTCTATATATGTCCATAATCCGTCGGTTATCGATAAGACGCTGGCGCCGCCGGGCAAGTCTTCACTCTATGTGCTGATGCCGGTGCCTAATCTGAGCGCAGAGGTCAACTGGCAGCAGGCGAGTGCGGAAGTTGAAGCGCAGATGATGGAGCGCCTGGAGCAGATTCCCCAGCTTGCGGGAATAACCGGGCGGGTGGAAGAGAGCTTATTCTTCTCTCCGCTGGACTGGCAGAACAAGCTGAATGTATATAACGGCGCAACCTTTAATCTGGCCCATAATCTGGGGCAGATGATGTATTTGCGGCCGCACAACACCTTCGAGGAGGTGCGCGGCATCTGGCTGGTCGGAGGCGGAACCCATCCGGGCAGCGGCTTGCCGACGATCTTCGAGTCGGCGAAGATCAGTGCGCGGCTGCTGCGGGAGCATGACCAGGCCCTGCGGGGCAGCTTCACCGTGCCGGCCGGCGCTCCCGGCGCGGGCGCGGGGGTTCCGCTATGAGCCGCGTAGCCGTTGTGGGCAGCGGAATCGGCGGGCTGACCGCAGCGCTGCTGCTTACCCGGCAGGGGCATGAGGTTGTAATGTACGAGCGCGCAGAGCAGGTGGGCGGGCGTGTTGCCTTTGAAGAACAAGGCAGCTACCGGATAGACCGCGGGCCTACCATTGTGCTGCTGCCGGAGATGCTTCTGGATATTCTGGAGGAAGGCGGGCTGCCGCGCGGAAGTCTGGAGCTGCTGCGCTGTGATCCGCTTTACCGGGTTCACTTCAGGAGCGGGCGCGTGCTGACCAAATTTGCGGGGGCCGCGGAGCAGGCAGAGGAGATTGACCGTCTGTATCCCGGAGAAGGCAAGGGCTTCCTGCGGTTTATGGAAGATATGTCACACTTGTATCCAAAGGGTAGGGCTTCGTTTCTGGAGAGAGGCTATAAGAACGGGCGCGAATTTTTCAGCCCGGCCAATGTGTCGCTGATGGTCCGTCTGCGGGCGTACCGAAGTCTGCGCTCTGCAGTCGGGCAATATTTCAGGCATGAGGAGCTAAGGGATGCCTTCTCCCTACAGAGCCTGTATATCGGCGGAGCCCCCTTCCGCACACCGGGAATCTATATGATGCTTCCCTACGCGGAGCATGCCTTCGGCATCTGGATGCTGAAGGGGGGATATGGCACCCTGCCGCAGATCATTGCCCGGGAGCTGGAGGGCCGCGGAGTACAGATTCATACCAGTACAGAAGTTGATTCCCTGATGGTAGAAGGGGGAAGCTGCCGCGGGGTCGTCGTTCAAGGCCGGCAGATAACCTATGATGCCGTGCTGTACAACGGTGATTTCCCGTATATTGAGAAGCTGCTTCCATCCGGGTTGTTCAAGCGGGACAAGAATCTGGCCGGAACTACAAATAAGACAAGCGGCGCTACTGATAAACCGATCCGGCACGGCAGCTTCACACCTTCCTCAGGCTGCCTGCTCATCTATGCAGCTGTATCCAAGCGTTGGCCGCAGTCTCAGGTTCACCAGTTCTTCTTGCCGGACAGTCTGGATAGCAGTCTCCATGAGGTGTTTGACCGTGGGCAGATCCCTGCTGATTCATCATATTATGTGTTCAACCCGGTAGTGCTGGACGACAGTGCCGCTCCTCCCGGAGAAAGTATACTGTATTTCCTTGTCCCTGTTCCGGCAGCACCGGATAAGGATTGGGATGATATCGCCGAAGCACTGGCCGGCAAGGTGCTAAGGGATGCCGAGAAGCGCGGATTCCCGGGGCTTACCGCCAGTATAGTCTGGCGCAGGCTAAGAACGCCGGCCGATGCCCGTAAGGAAGGGATGTACGGGGGCGGGAGCTTCGGAATAGCCCCGATGTTAAGCCAATCCGGTGTATTCCGGCCTCAACCGAAGCCGTATCCGCTCCAAGGCCTGTATGCCGCAGGAGCATCCGTCCATCCCGGCGGCGGTGTGCCGATTGTGATGCAGGGAGCCAGGCTGGCAGTTCAAGAACTGATAAAGGAGATGAGCGGTCATGAATGAAAGGATACTGCAGCAATGTGAAGAACTGATGAAGAAAGGGTCTACTTCCTTTTATAAGGCTTTTAATTTTCTGCCAAGTCCCAGGCGTGAGGCAGTGCATGTTATTTATGCCTTTTGCCGGATTATTGATGACAGTGTGGATGAGCCTGACAGCTCGCCGTACAGCATTCATGAACTGAAGGCGCATTTCAGGGATCTGGAGGAGGCGGACGGACATTTCATCTGGCCGGCGCTGCGCTGGCTGTTCAGCAGCTTCCCGCAGCTTCAGCGTGAGCCTTTTCACCTGCAGATGGAAGGCCAGATCAGAGATCTCTCCTTCACCCGGTACGAAACGATGGAGCAGCTGAAGAGCTACTGCTATCTTGTAGCAGGGACCGTAGGGGAAATGCTGCTGCCCGTTCTGCGGGATGATCAGAATGAAGCGGCACGGGCCGCAGGGATATCGCTGGGTATAGGCATGCAGCTGGTGAATATTATCCGTGATGTAGGCGAGGACCTGCGGAGAGGGCGGAGATATGTACCGCTTGAGGTTATGGAGCGACAGGGTTACAGCCAGCAGGAGCTGGAAGCCGGAGAGGTTAATGAGCCGTTTATCGCTGTGCTTCAGGAGCTTAGGGCGGAGGCGCTGCACTGGTTTGAAAAGGGCCTGGAGAATGTTCATACGTATCCCTGGGAGAGCGGCATGTCAATTGAACTCGCTGCCGCCTTCTATGCCGCCATTCTTGATGCCGTAGAGGCAGACGGCTATGACGTATTCCACAAGCGGTCTTATGTCAGCGATGAAGCCAAGCTCAAGCTGTTCAGGCGTACGGTAGTGCGCTATACCGGTATCACAACCGTGGTGGTGTAATCATGATCAGAACCCTATTTTGGATCTGGTATGGAGTCGGCGCTCTGCTGCTGATCTGGTTTGGGATTCCGGAAAGTCTGAGCTTTTCCAATGGTTTGTTTCTAGTCTTTTATGGTGCATATGCCGCGCATTTATTATCCTCCGGGCAGGCTTGGCCCTTCATGTCTGACTGGTCAGTCATATCTGTTGAACGCCGCCGTAAACTTTCCATGTGGCGTGCTGCAGGCCTGATCTGGATGGGAGGAATGGCTGTCGAATGGGTCGGCGTTCATTCAGGCCGGTTGTTCGGTGAGTATCACTACTCTTCGGTGCTCGGACCTTTATTGTTTGGTGTGCCGGTTACGCTGGGCTTCGCCTGGATCGCTGTCGTCTGCAATGCCGTACTTATCAGCTATGATTTCGGGCAGCGCGGCTTGCGCCTGCTGCTGCTGCGGGCCGTTCAGGTCGGCTTCTGGACGGTGCTTCTGGATCTGGTGCTTGATCCCGTTGCCCATGCCAGAAACTTCTGGCACTGGGAGGGAGTTGGCGGCTTCTACCAAGTCCCCTGGAGCAATTTCGGGGGCTGGCTGATTGCCGGCGCTGCCTTGTCCATGCTGCTGCCGGCTGTGCCGGTTACCTGCCTGGCGGCCCGCCGCGGTACCCGTCTGTACCAGGCGATTCTGATTCTGTTCGGTCTTATCAGTCTTACAGAGGGTCTGCCGGCCTGTGCAGTGATTGCCGGATTAGGCACTGCTCTGGCGGAAGGGAGCTTGCGTTATGCTGGAAGCCGTCAAGTCGGGAAGCTTTGACCGCTTGTTCTACCGCTATAATTCATTTTATCTGCTGCGCAGGCATTTCCATTCCATCGGAATATGCGGGGATCTGCAGCCTGCAGCGGCCGAAGGCAGAGGTATCCTCTATCTCATGAATCACAGTTCCTGGTGGGATGGTCTGCTCGCCTATCACGCGGCAGGGAAATTGGCGGGAAGCAGGCACTACTTCATGATGGAAGAGGAGCAGCTGCGCAAATATGCCTTCTTCCGGAAGCTTGGCGCCTATTCCATTAACTCCGCCGGTACGGGGGACTTGCGGGCTTCATTGCGTTATACAGCGGGACTGCTGCAGGCGGGAGAGAGCGTCTGGATGTATCCGGAAGGTGAGATTCTGCCGCTGGAGCATCGTCCGCTGAGCCTGAAAGAGGGGGCGGCACTGGTGCTGCGTCTCAGTCCGCTGACTGCGGTAGTGCCGGTAACGCTATATCATGGCCTGTTCCGCCATACCAAACCGGAAGCGACACTGCTCGCCGGAACCCCGCAGCTGCTGCCTTGGGCCGATATGGACCGCTCAGACATTGCCCGCAGCCTGGAGGCTGCGCTTGGCGAACAACTGGAGGCACACCGCAATCAGATTCTTAATCATAAAGGTTACATGCCGGAGGAATTCAGGCCGCTTCTGAAGAGGGGAAGATCCACCAATGAATGGCTTGACATGCTGAGGCCGGGCAGGGGGAGCCGATGATCACGGTCTTACAGATCATATCGGTTGTGCTGCTGCTCCAGCTGCTGTTTGCGGTGTGGAATGCAGCGCAGCTTCCCAAGCTGGGCGCGGGAATTAGCCGAGGGGCTTCAGAAGTACATCCGGTATCGGCAGCATCAGCAGTACGGCGCCTGTCCGTGCTGATCCCCGCACGGAATGAAGCGGATAATATTGCGGACTGCCTATCCTCTGTGCTGGCTTGCAGCACCAGCGGAAGGGAAGTGGAAGTAAGAGTGCTGGATGATTCCTCGGCAGACGGCACAGGAGCGATTGCCGCTGCAATCCTTGGAGACAGGGCATGTGTTATGCGGGGACGGGAGCTGCCGGAAGGCTGGCTGGGCAAATCCCATGCCTGTGCCCAGCTGGCGGAGGCTGCAGAGGGTGACTGGCTGCTGTTTCTGGATGCGGATGTCCGGTTGCAGCCGCTGGCTCTGGAGGCGGCATTCTCTGCGGCCGAAGCTCAAGGCGGCGGCATGGTCACAGGATTCCCCCGCCAGGTCACCGGCACATGGCTGGAGCGGCTGGTGGTTCCCCTGATGGTCTTCACGATCATCTGCCACCTGCCGGTTCCGCTTGTCCGCGGTTCAAGAGACCCGCGTTTTGTTGCGGCACATGGGGGCTTCATCCTGATCCACCGGGATACTTATGCCCGCTGCGGCGGGCATGAATCGATCCGTGGTGAACTGGTCGATGATATGGCGCTGGCCCGTGCGGTGAAGCGTGCTGGAGAACCGGTGACCCTCGCAGATATCACCGGTCATGCTTCAATGCGGATGTATCACAATGCCAGGGAAGTGTGGAACGGCTACCGCAAGAATATCTATGCCGGTATCGGCCGCAGCCCCGTGCTTCTGCTGGCTGTGCTTACGATGTATTTATCGCTCTATATGCTGCCGGTTGCGGCAGTCTTATACTATTGCATGACCGGGCAGCCTTCATCTGCGGTTATGCCGGCTGTTGCAGGGCTGGCCGGTATCGCCATCAAGCGGACCAGTGATGCGGCAGGCAGGCAGCCGGTCTGGTTCTGTTTGCTTTTGCCGGCCGGTATACTCTGCTTATCCTTAATTGCCGTGGCATCCTGGCGCGGAAGCCGGTCCCGCGGGGGCTACGAATGGAAAGGTAGGCGTTATTTATGAAACCGAAGGCTGTGATTATAGGTGCCGGATTCGGAGGGCTGTCCTGTGCGGTAACACTGGCCGTCAAAGGCTGGGAAGTAACCGTGCTGGAACGGCAGCAGCAGCCGGGCGGCAAGCTGCAGCGTGTCGAAGCGGGAGGATACATGTTCGACCGTGGCCCGAGCACCATTACGATGCCGCATGTCTTCCGTTCGTTGTATGAGCTTGCCGGGACCCGCATGGAGAAGTATGTCCGGCTGTATGAACTGGAGCCGCGAACCCGCAATGTATTTACTGACGGCTCAATCGTTGATTTCTCCCGCAATATCGGGGCTATGCAGGAGCAAATTGCGTCTTATAGTCCTGAAGATGCTGTGCGCTATCCAGACTTTCTGGCCGAAGCCTCGCGTCTATACGAGCTCAGCGGGCAGCAGTTCCTGAACAGGCTGCTGCTGTCCTGGCGGGACAAATTATCGCTGTCTCTTGTACGGGACCTGCTGCGCGTCAGGCCTTTTCTTAATCTTCATGGCCTGCTGCTCCGTTATTTCAGTCATCCGAACACCCTGGCTATGCTGGGACGTTATGCCACATATGTCGGTTCCTCGCCGTATCGTGCGCCTTCGATATTTGCGATGCTTGGACATCTGGAGATCAGGGAAGGGGTCTACGGTGTCAGGGGCGGGACCTATGAGCTGGTCAAAGGCTTAACTACACTTGCCCGGGAGCTGGGCGTACAGCTGGTTACAGGCACCGAGGTTACGGGGATTTCGGTAGTTTCCGGCGCTGTGGAAGGGGTGGATACGGCTCAAGGATTCTATCCGGCCAAGACTGTTATAGCCGGCGGTGATGTGCTGAGTATCAACCGTATGCTGCTGCCCGAAGAGAACCGTCCGGGCATGACAGACCGCAAGATTGAAGCCTACGAGCCGTCCTTGTCCGGGCTGGTGACACTGGCGGGAGTGCCGCGCAGATATGATACCCTGCTGCATCATACGGTTTTTTTCCCTGAGAATTATGAACAGGAATTCAAGGATATCTTTGAGCATAAACGTCCTCCGCAGCAGCCTGCGGTCTATGTATGCCACTCGGGTTATTCCGAGCCTGAGCTGGCGCCGCCGGGCGGCAGCAATCTTTTTATACTGGCCAATGCGCCGTATCTGAGCCCCGCCTGTGACTGGAACGAAGAAACCGCTGCTTACGGGGAACGTGTGCTGTCCGTGCTGGAGGGCCATGGAATTACAGGGTTATCCCAAGCGGATGTCCTGCAGCGTTATACCCCCCGGGATATCGCTGACGATACTCTCGCCCACCGGGGGGCCATTTACGGGATATCCTCCAATTCAGCGCGGCAGACCTTCTCCCGCCCGGGGAACCGCTCCAGGGATGTTAAGGGGCTCTGGTACGTCGGCGGAACTACGCATCCCGGAGGAGGGACGCCGGTTGTATCCTTGTCCGGAAGGCTGGTGGGGGAGTATATTGCCGGGAGTCAATAAAAGACAGAAGAAATCCGCCCGTGTCAACTGCCGGGCGGTGTTGTGCTATAATGAAATGTACTTGTGCTTAAGAAGCCTATAAGTAGCGTCTCACGCTACCGGACATATATGAATACAGGGTAGAACGGAGGAAGACAGCATGAATCATATGCCGCAGGACGGTGTGCCGCGAAGTCCGGAACAGCAGCCGGGCACAGAGTACGGGTCAGCATCGCGGGCAGCAGGCACTGAGGGACATAAATCTCTGCTGCCTGACTCCAGAACCGGGGAACGCAAGATTGAGCATGTGCGGCTCTGCCTGAATGAAGACGTTACCGGCAGCGGAATTACAACCGGCTTCGAGCAGTACAGGTTCCGCCATAACGCACTGCCGGAGCTGGACTTTGAGGAGATCAGGCTCGGTACGGAATTTCTCGGCCGGGAGCTGCGGACACCGCTGCTGATCAGCTCCATGACCGGGGGGAGCGAGGCGACCGGGCACATTAACGCCCGGCTCGCCGAAGCGGCCGAGCGCCGGGGCTGGGCCCTCGGCGTGGGTTCTGTCCGCGCCGCTGTAGAGCGTGCAGAGCTGGCGGCTTCTTTTCATGTGCGCGATAAGGCTCCCACAATTCCGGTTATAGCCAATGTCGGGGCGGTGCAGCTCTCTTACGGCTTCGGTGTAGAAGAGTGCCGCCGCGCGGTAGAGATTGCCGGGGCAGACTGGCTGGTTCTGCATCTGAACGGGCTGCAGGAGGTTTTCCAGCCGGAGGGAGACACAGGGTTCGCTTCCCTGCTGAAGCGGATAGAGGCGTTATGCCGTAACCTTGAGATACCGGTAGGTGTCAAAGAAGTAGGCTGGGGCATTGACGGAGACACCGCAGCCCTGCTGTATAATGCAGGTGCTGCCTTTATCGACGTTGCCGGTGCGGGCGGCACATCCTGGAGCCAGGTGGAGAAGTTCCGCAGTACGGACCCGGTACGGCGCGCGGCTGCGGAGGCCTTCGCGGACTGGGGGATTCCCACGGCGGAATGCATTACCGAAGTACGCGCGGTCTCTGCGCACGGCGCGCTGATCGGCAGCGGCGGGCTGAAGCATGGTGTGGATGCCGCCAAGGCGCTGGCGCTTGGGGCCGACTTGGCCGGCTTCGGGCGGAATCTGCTGGGTCCGGCTGTCAGCTCCGAGGAGGCGCTGGACCAGGCGCTGGCACAGGTTGAACTGGAGCTGCGCACGGTCATGTTCGGCATCGGCGCGCCGGATCTTGCTTCCCTGCGCGGTACCCCGCGTCTTATCCGGCGCTAGAAGCAAGCCGATGAATATGGAATTAAAGGAAGGGCTAAAAAACAATGATCAAACTGGTCCAAATGGACGAATCGACTTTTCAATTTTTCTTAAGACAATCCACCCGTGATTACGCAGAGGACAAAATAAAGGCCGGAGCCTGGGATGCTGAGACCGCCATGAAATTGTCCCAGGAAGAAATGACACGTTTCCTGCCCAAAGGACTCTACACAGAGGGGGCTTATCTCTATTCTATAGTAGAGGCTGAGAGTGAAGCTGAGGCCGGGTACATCTGGTTTAATGTGAACGAGAACCGGGGAGTCCGGGAGGCGTTCATCTATGACTTTTATATTTTCGAACCTTTCCAGAGTAAGGGGTACGGCAAGCAGGCGCTGGCTGCATTAGATGAAGAAGCCCGGAAGATGAATGTGACCCGGATCGGACTGCATGTCTTTGGCCAGAATGACCGTGCTTTTGAGCTGTACAAAAAAATGGGCTTCCTGGTTACGGATATTACGATGTCGAAGACTTTGTAGGTGCAGGGCCGGGAAATAGCGGTGAATGGTGTTGTAAAGTTTTATTACATTATTTACATGTTTTTGGGTCCCCCAAAAGCATCTGATTAATCAACGAGGCTAAAGCTCCGCATTATGGGGTGGCGTTCCCTTGACATCCGCTGTTGCTGGAGGTTTTGTTCTAATATATAATGGTTTAGATCAGTACGGTAATTCATGCGGTGATCAATTCAACCGAAAATAGGAGTTGTCATATAAATGGCTTTGAAAGCTGGAATCGTTGGACTTCCCAATGTAGGGAAATCGACATTGTTTAATGCTATAACACAAGCGGGGGCGGAATCCGCCAACTATCCTTTCTGCACCATTGACCCGAACGTGGGTGTCGTGGAAGTGCCGGACGAACGTCTGAATAAGCTGGTCGAGCTGGTGCAGCCGCACAAGACGGTTCCGACCGCTTTTGAATTCGTAGATATTGCCGGACTCGTGCGCGGTGCGAGCAAGGGCGAAGGTCTGGGCAACAAGTTCCTGGCTCATATCCGGGAAGTGGATGCCATTGTTCATGTGGTCCGCTGCTTCGTTGATGAGAACGTAACCCATGTGGACGGCAAGGTGAATCCGATCAGCGACATCCAGACGATCAACCTGGAGCTGATTCTGGCCGACCTCGAAAGCGTCGAGAAGAAGATTGAGCGTTCCCGCAAAAATATCAAGGGCGGCGACAAGAAATTCGCTCAGGAAGTAGAAGTACTGGAGCGCGTTAAGGAAGCTCTTTATCTGGATCAGCCTGCGCGCAGCCTGGAATTATCCGATGACGAGCGTCTGATCGTGCGCGATCTTCACCTGCTGACCCTGAAGCCGGTGCTGTATGCGGCGAACGTGGGCGAGGATGAAGTGGCGACTGCTGAAGAGAACCCGTATGTTAAGCAAGTACGTGAATTCGCAGCGGCTGAGAATGCTGAAGTAGTGCCGATCAGTGCCAAGGTGGAGGCTGAGATTGCCGAGCTGGAAGGCGAAGACAAGGCGATGTTCCTGGAAGAGCTGGGTCTGCAGGAATCCGGGCTTAACCGCCTGATCAAAGCGGCATACAGACTGCTCGGACTCTACACCTATTTCACAGCGGGCGTGCAGGAAGTCCGTGCGTGGACTATCCGCAAAGGCACCAAAGCACCTGGAGCGGCCGGAGTTATTCATACGGACTTCGAACGCGGATTCATCCGGGCTGAAGTTGTAGCTTATACGGATCTGGTAGCAGCAGGCTCGATGAACGGTGCCAAAGAGCGCGGCCAGCTGCGTCTGGAAGGCAAGGAATATCTGGTGCAGGACGGCGACGTTATGCATTTCCGCTTCAACGTATAGACCATTTAACGTATAGACCATTTATAGTGTAGGGCAGAGAGGCCATTCAGAGTAGAGTTGTTTACTTGCTGGATGGTTCTTTTTGAATTTTGGATAAGGATGAGGGTCAGCTCCTATTTGCGCAAAACCCGAAAAGGCGGCTTCAGAAGCCGGGGGATACGATGAACCAGGGTTCGGCTGGGACAGTGGCGGACGGCGAGCGTCTGCGGTCTGGTCTACCGTCTGGTCTGTCGCTACCGCCTGCCGCCTGCGGTGGAAAAGCAGTTGGATAATCTCCACTTGCTTATGAACAGAGTGATCCTTGCCAGGCAGTAGTTGGAAAAACAGCACTTAATATTCAGCAAATAGATCACTTTCGAGGAAACGCCTGAAATTTAATGACGTTTATCCAATTAATTCCCTTTAACGCTGCAAAACACCGAAATTAAGATACGTTTTTCCAACTATTCATGCAGAGTGGCTCCTCCTCCTATGACCGCCGTATAATCGCCGTATGACCGCCAAGCTATACAACTACTAATATCCATGGGAATGAAGCCGGGAGCGGCATCAGATATTTATTCAGTACCGGGTTATTTTGTAATCAGGACACGCGCCTGATGCATAACTTGGCTGCAGCTTTTACATCATAAGGTGGCGCAGCTCAGGATTCAAAAGATTTCCTGATTTCGGCGCTTTGTACTGTAGCCAATTGGCTGGAGTGGTGGTATAATATAAAGTCGTATATCTATTTTTGTTGTATCGACAATATTAAGTATGTATAACCGAAGAATTTGAATCAGGAGAGGTGAATTCCCTTGTTGGACCGATTGCAATCCCTGGCGGACCGCTATGAGAAACTCAGTGAACTGCTTTGTGACCCGGATGTTGCAAACGACAGTAAGAAACTGAGGGACTATTCCAAAGAACAATCCGACTTGCAGCCCGCCTTTGAGGCGTATAGCGAATATAAAAATGTAATGGAAGAGCTCGAAGCCGCCAAGATGATGCAGGCTGAGAAGCTTGATGATGAAATGAAGGAAATGGTCAAGATGGAGATTGACGACCTGTCTTCGCGACAGGTAGTTCTGGAGGAAAAGATCCGTCTGCTCCTGCTCCCCAAAGACCCTAATGATGATAAGAACGTAATCGTGGAAATCCGCGGCGCAGCCGGCGGGGACGAAGCAGCCTTGTTTGCCTCTGACCTGTACCGGATGTATACCCGTTATGCCGATACCCAGGGCTGGCGCGTAGAGCTGATGGATGTTAACACGAACGATCTCGGCGGATTCAAGGAAGTTATCTTCCTGATCAACGGCCGCGGCGCTTACAGCAAAATGAAGTTCGAAAGCGGTGCGCATCGTGTGCAGCGTATTCCTACAACCGAATCCGGCGGACGTATTCATACTTCAACTTCTACCGTTGCGGTTATGCCGGAAGCGGAAGAATTCGAAATTGAAATTCATGATAAGGACATCCGTGTCGATACCTTCTGTTCCAGCGGCGCGGGCGGACAGTCCGTTAATACGACCAAGTCTGCGGTGCGTGTAACCCATGTACCTACCGGTATCGTAGCTACCTGTCAGGACGGCAAGTCCCAGAACTCCAATAAGGAGAAGGCGCTGCAGGTGCTGCGTGCCCGTATCTCGGATCTGAAGCGTCAGGAAGAAGAAGCCAAGTACTCCGGAGAACGGAAGAGCAAAGTAGGAACCGGGGACCGCAGTGAGCGTATCCGTACCTACAACTTCCCGCAGAGCCGTGTAACGGATCACCGGATCGGCCTTACCCTGCACCGTCTGGAGCAGGTCATGAACGGAGATATCACCGAAATCATCTCGGCACTGTCTATTGCGGAACAAGCGGAATTGATGGAAAAAGGAGAATAATGCTTTGAAACACGACTCTTACGTCATGTCGGAATTGCAAAGCATCCGGGAAGCCTTTGCGGAGGCTTCTTCTTTTTTGGCCGGGCACGGATGCAATGAGCCGCAGCGCAGCAGCCAGCTGCTGCTGGAGCATGTGCTGGGCTTGTCCGGAGCGGCATATTATATGGCGCTGGCTGATCCATTCCCGCCAGCGCTCAAGGCGCAGTGGGAAACGCTGGTCACCCGCCGGGCGGCGGGCGAACCGGTGCAGTACATCATAGGCGAGCAGGAATTCTACGGCCGAGCCTTCGAGGTTACGCCCGATGTGCTGATTCCGCGCCCGGAGACGGAGCTGCTCGTCGAGGCAATTCTGCGCTACGGCGCGGAGCTGTGGCCGGACGGGGCAGTTGCGGTGCGGGGCGAAGCCGGGCAAGAAGCCGGCGGGCCCGCAGGGGAGAGAGCCGCGGGTGGTGAGGCGCCGGGGCCTGCGCGGGGCGAAGCCGCACAAGAAGCCGGCGGACCCGCGGGGGAAAGAGCCGCGGGCGGTGAGGCGGTGGGGCCTGCGCGGGGCGAAGCCGCGCAAGAAGCTGATGGGCCCGCGGGGGAAAGAACCGCGGGCGGTGAGGCGGCGCGCCCGCGCGCCGTGCGTCCGCTGACCGCCGTCGACATCGGCGCCGGCAGCGGAGCGATCTCCGTCACGCTGGCGGCGGAAGCGCCGGCGTGGCGGGTCTGCGCCGGCGACATCTCGCCCGGCGCGCTGGCCGTGGCCGGGCGCAATGCGCAGCGGCTCGGCACGTCCGTTGACCTGCGGCTCGGCGATCTGCTCGAGCCGTTCGCGGGGATGGAGACGGATATTCTCGTCTCCAACCCGCCGTATATTCCCGGCGGCGACATCGCCGGGCTGCAGCGCGAGGTGCGCGACCATGAGCCGCGCACGGCACTGGACGGCGGCGGGGACGGGCTTGATCCCTACCGCCGCATGATGGAGCAGCTGCCGCTGCTCCCGGCTCCGCCGCGCCTGGTCGGCTTCGAGCTCGGCCAGGGACAGGCCGGGCAGGTAGCTGAGCTGCTGCGGGCGGCCGGCCACTGGAACGAGATCATCACGATCGAGGATCTCGCCGGGATTCCCCGGCATGTGCTGGGGATCGCCCGCTAGCGTCCCCATCCTGGATGCAGCTGCCAGTAGGCAGAAACCGCCAAACGGTGAAATTGTATTTATGCTGCCCCTTCCTTTACAATAGAAATGACGGGACCTCTGTATGCGGCTGCGGCCAGGAGACAAGAGGAACCAGTACTGAGTAAGGAGACAGAATATGCTTCAGAAGATTAAGAAGATAGACGGCGTCATCCTGGTCATTCTTGTGCTGCTGATGGTAGTCAGCATTTTCTCCATATACAGCGTTACCCACGGGCGCGACAAGCTGGACGGATCGCATATCAAAATGATCAAATTCTATATCCTGGGCTTCATCGCCTTCATTGGGCTCACCTTCGTGGATTATCGTCTGCTTGTCAAATATGCGCTGTATGTTTACGTTACAGGCATTGGGATTCTGGTGCTGGTCAGCTTTATCGGTACAGAACAGAACGGCGCGCAGGGCTGGATTAAATTCGGGAGCTTCAGTCTCCAGCCCGCCGAGCTGTTTAAGCTGATTCTGATCCTGTTTCTGGCTGCGGTGCTGGTCCGCAAGAATAAGAATAAGCTGCTGTTCTGGCGCGATGTCGTGCCGCTGGGTCTAATGAGCCTATTACCGTTTTTGATCGTACTAAGCCAGAATGACCTTGGGAATGCGCTCTCCTATATCGTGATTCTGGTTGGCCTCCTCTGGATCGGTAATATCAAGTTCACGCACGCGCTGATCGGGCTGTTAATTATTGGCGGAAGCGCGGCTGCCGGAATCATGAGCTACATTCATTACCATGATGAAATCAAGGATTTCCTGACAGATATCGGCCGTTCCCACTGGGTAGAGCGCTTTGATCCGTGGCTGGTACCGGAAGAAGCGACGGCCAAGGCAAGCTATCATACCAAAAACGCCAAAATCGCCATAGCCTCCGGCGGTATGAGCGGCGAAGGCTATATGGAGGGCAGCTCGGTACAGACGGATCGTGTGCCGTATACGTATTCTGATTCGATTTTTGTACAGATTGCCGAGGAGTTTGGCTTTGTCGGATCGGCGCTGGTGCTGCTGCTCTACTTTATCCTGATTCACCGGATGATTCTGATTGCACTGGAGTGCAAGGACAGGGGCGGGCCGTTCCTGATTGTCGGCATTGTCGCGATGATGCTGTATCAGATTTTTGAGAATATCGGTGCCTTCATCGGCCTGATGCCGCTGACCGGGATTACGCTGCCGTTCATCAGCTTCGGGGGGACCTCACTCCTGATCAACATGGCCAGTATCGGTCTGGTAATGAGTGTACGCCTGCATGGTCAAGAGGTAGAGGAAGATTTGCCGAGTCCTACAATCTATTCTTCTCCGGTCAAGCAAGGCTAACTGTATACTATAATATCTCTGATTCAATCAGAGGTAATCCGCATGCCGGGGCTCTTCGAAAAGGAAGGGTTCCGGCGTTTTGTTTGTCTGTACGCTAGTACAACATCAGAACTTAAGAAGTGAGTTGATTCTCAAGCATGCAGCGATGGATGTGTTCAGTTTCAAGGGGGAA
>NZ_WHOB01000012.1 GCF_013141775.1 Paenibacillus phytohabitans | reverse complement strand
GTAGACGGATTATTCTTGTATTTCATACAACAATCCTTACGAATACCCTGCTGTTTACGAATCAAAGTTGTAAAACGTACAACATTTATGTCTACCTCTACATGCGATCTATGCAGATGTCTCTCGAATTATACGCACACAGATCCTATCCGGGTCTGTTTTTTTGCTATATAGCCCTTTTTATAGAATACGACTCTCTTGGTTTGTCTTGATTAGGGTTATCAATTATGATAATCAATGGAATGAATTACCGCAATTATATAGAAGTGTAGTTGAGAGGACGGCGAATATGCTCAGAAACTTCCGGCGATCCGCCATTTTACTTTGTTTGCTTATGATCTGGGGATGTTCCGGCAGCCAGAATCCACCGCTGCCGGATACAACCTCCCCAATCTCTTCCATTCCGCCCATCTCACCAGCTTCGCCAACTGTAAATACAGATCCGGAGGATGCCGCTAATACCTACTACGTATCTATAGTTGGAGATAACACTAACCCGGGAACAATAGATTCGCCCTGGAAGACGCTTCAGTATGCTGCCGATCATGCCGGTCCGGGGAGTTACGTCTATATTCGCGGAGGCGTGTATCATCAGAAGCTGCGCATCTCAAGAGGAGGCTCAGCGGCGGCGGGACCTATCGTGTTCGCCGGTTATCCCAATGAGACAGCAGTCCTTGACGGGGCAGGTCTGCCGGTTAACGGGCTGGAGGGACTTATCGAGATCGGTCAGGCGGGCTATGTAACCATTAGGGAACTGGAAATTCGCAATTATAAGACGTCAACCAGAGGTGAGGTGCCTGCAGGCATCTATATTCACGGCTCAGGGAAGGACATCTCGTTACTGAATAACCGCATTCATTCCATCGCCAATACCGCCATTCCTGAGGGGGACGAGCTTTCCGGCAGAGATGCCCACGGGATAGCGGTGTACGGTACTGAAACAGACGCAGCCCTGGTTGGCCTGACCATTGACGGCAATGAAGTGTATGATTTGGTCCTCGGTTCCAGTGAAGCGCTGGCTGTGAATGGCAATGTGGATGCTTTTGCGATTACGAACAATATCATTCATGACAATGACAACATCGGGATTGACCTGATCGGCTTTGAAGGCACGGCCGGGGACATGGCGGTAGATCAGGCTAGGAACGGAGCGGTACGAGGTAATGTAGTCTACGGGATTTCATCCAATACTAATCCGTCATACGGCGCTTCTGTGCCGAACGGCAGCAATGCAGCGGGCGGAATATACATCGACGGGGGCAGGTCAATTCTTGTCGCGGAGAATCGCGTATACGACAATGACATTGGGATTGAGCTTGCTTCCGAGCATAAGGGACGGCTAACCAGCAGCATCACGGTACAAGACAACCTGATCTACCGCAATCGCCTGACCGGCATTGCAATGGGCGGTTATGACGGAGCGCGCGGTGGCACCAGCGATAGTACGGTTGTATCCAATACGCTGTACAAGAATGACCTCTTGGGCGACGGCAATGGACAATTGTATCTGCAAGCGAACTTAAGCGGCAATACGATTAGTAAGAATATTATTGTAGCTGGAGATTCCAGCGTCTTCATCAGCAACGAATACACGAGCAACCGGAATAACACGGTGGATGGTAATCTTTATTACGCTGAGGCTGGAGCAGATGAGGCGTACTGGGTCTGGAAAAAGAAACCCTACACCGGCTTCACCGCTTACCAGCGCGGCACAGGGAACGATTCCGGCTCACGATTTGCCGAGCCACTGTTCAAAGATGCCGCCCGTGATGATTTCCGGCTGGAGCCGGGTTCTCCGGGAGCCGATGGCGGAGCAACAGAGGAAGGAGCACAGCCATGATTTATTTGCGGAGCTTTAAGCTGTCTGATGAAATCGAGCGCAATCCCAACATCTACCCTGACCATGTTTTTAAGCATATCGCCGGAGAGGTGCTGTTGTTTGACCGGATCACGGTGCTCTATGGCAATAACGGCAGCGGCAAATCCACGTTACTTAATGTAATTTCGGGCAAGCTGGAGATTCCGGGAGCCGAAAGAATGACCAGCTATGGGCATAGTATTTATGCTCAGCGGTTTATGGAGAGAAGCAGCTATCAGCTCGGGCAGGATGAGCAAGAGCGTGCAATCAGGCGGCTCCCAGAAGGAAGCCGGTATCTGAAATCAGAGGATATTTTATATGAGGTCAAGAAGATCCAACAAGCCTCCGTCCTGCGTGAGGGACTGTTATATGAGCAGATGAACAAAGGAATGAGCAAAGAACAGGCAGCAGAATATGAAGCAACCTATGCGTTTAAGAAGAAGCTGGACGACATTCAGTTCTCACAAGAGAAATACTCGAATGGCGAAACATCCATGCAATTTTTCGAGGAGCATCTGCTGCCCGGGCAATTGTACTTACTGGACGAGCCGGAAACATCACTGTCTCCAGCCAATCAGATAAAAATGGCCGAGCAAATCAATGAGCTGGCGCGTTATTTGGACAGCCAATTCATCATTGCTACTCA
Source organism: Paenibacillus phytohabitans (assembly GCF_013141775.1). Classification (GTDB taxonomy): domain Bacteria; phylum Bacillota; class Bacilli; order Paenibacillales; family Paenibacillaceae; genus Paenibacillus_AQ; species Paenibacillus_AQ phytohabitans. The sequence continues at coordinate 271,193 of NZ_WHOB01000012.1, read as the reverse complement.
TTCACCCTATGTTCTAGGCACACTACAGGCAAAAATATACAATCTCGATGCAAAACCGCTTCAGACAGCAGAATGGTTTGAGCTGGACAATGTCCAATTCTTTTATCAGTTTTTCAATAAGCATAAGCAGTTGTTTGAATGAGAGTGGAATTTGTAATGACGGTCTGCTTCACCTGAACGGCTGCTCATGCGCCTTGCTTGTTCAGTCCTGCCATACCGAGTGTTTGCTCCAGCCGGTCCAAATCCACCGTGAAGTCTGCAAGTCCCGGAAAACGGTCATGTGCCGTACCCTCATCTTGTCCGTACATCATGTAGTAGTCAAGTTTGTTGTGGTTGCTGATCATCCAGTAAGTAGGCACTACATGCCGGAGATGAAAAATTTCGATAACAACGGTTCCCTTCATGCAGAAAGCAAGATTGGCCAGTCCGGCACCATGCGGCGATACTATCGCTTTGGCACAAGCAAAGAGCTGAACCTGCTGGGCCACGGTCCAATCCTCCAGACAAATAGGAACAAATCCGTACGCCTCCAAATACCGGATGACTTCATTCTCGTTAATGAACCGGCGGGCAGAAGCTTGGCCCCGGGAAATGAAAATACGGCTTGGTGATTGGGGTGTTGTGCCGCTTCCGGGCAGCATAAACCTCTGGAGGGTAGCAGTGGTCCAAGGCGGATAATGGGAATTCATCATCAGGGAAGGAACTACCAGCCGCTCGGCCTGAATTTCCCGGTCATCGGCGGCGTGAATTACGGACGATTCCGGTACGTCAAACATAGCTAAGGTCTCTTCCACGAAAGCCCCATAAGGATTCGGATTCATGATGAGGGTTTGAAAAGATATATTTAGAGTCCTGAGCATCCCCAGCCGCGGCAGCACATCATATAACCAGTGAAAATAGTTATGACTCCCGCAAAAAGTCAATGCAGCAGCCGTTCCAGGGACCTCCTGAAGCTCCCGGGCCTTCCGCCGCTGCAAAGCCGGATGTTCTTCCGGCGTTAGCATTCTGTGTAGTTGTCCATCGTATTCGGGGGACAGGTCGAAAATCAGTTTGCTGTCTGATGTCAGGATAGATCCAGATCGTCCCCACACACGCCCGCTCGGAATACATGCCACATATCCGCCTCCGGGTTGAAGGGTATAGGGTTGCAGGTAAGGGTGAACTTCCTGTTCAAGTGTGTTGGGGGCCCTGTATTCAGCGGCTCCTCCAAATTCAAAAGGTACAACCCTTTCCCCGGCTCCAGATGGAGCGGAAGCTGCCCATTCCCACACATCCCGGTAGAACCCGGACTCTCTCAGGCTTGTGCCTGCCGGCTTCTCGTTTCCGCAGATTTCTTCCACTGATCATCCCGCCATTCCCTTTAATCTCATGAAGTTATTTTATGCGGGCCTAGCTTAACGGGCGCGAAGACAGGAAAAAAAAGGCGGACATTCCCTAAGAAATGTGGGGGGGATATTTGCGTAAACGTTTTTACAAATATGTGGTTCCCAACTTCACCCGCTTGAAATTTAAATTCCACAAAATCCGCTCAAACCCATCCATTCAAAATCGAAGGCTGCAAAACCCGAATATGTCATATTAAATAACACCAAAAAGAGATTATTTCCATTATAAAGAAATTTTTAATCACATACCTAACGCATTCATGTTATAAATGACATTTGTAAGCGTTTTTATTTTAAAATTTTAAGTATTTCCTATTGTAATCTATGAATTCCTGTACTAAAATGAACCTAGAAATTGCGAAAACGTTTTTGCAAATAAATATAAACTCACTGATTATAACGTTGATATAAAGGTTTAATTCTTGCGTAAACGTTATGACAGAAAGGAAAATTATGGCGGATAAAGAACTTACCATCAAAGATGTGGCCAGACTTGCGGGCGTCTCGGTGGCCACTGTCTCAAGAGTAATGAATGGCCGGGATCGTGTAAGTGATGCAACCCGCAAAAAAATCCTGAAGATGATCGAAGAGCTTAATTTCGTTCCGAATACGATGGCTGCGTCCATGGTCAACAAGAAGACCCATATGATTGCAGTGGTCGTCCCGGAAATCCAGAATCCGTTCTATACGGCAGTCATTGGCGGAACCGTGGAAGCAGCCAAGAAAGAGGGCTTCTCCACACTCGTTGTTTCTACATATAACGATGAGGCGGAGGAGGAAGAGTTCTTCGAAGGTTTTCTGGGACGCAATGTTGATGGCATTATTCTTATCGGTACGCACAAAGAGGCCGGATTCTATCGCAACATCCGCAAGCCTACCATCCTGGTGGACCGGTTTATCAACGATTGCGGGCATGACGGTGTTCTGATTGATAATTTCCGCGGGGCTTATGAGGCGGTCAGGCATTTTGTGGACTATGGCCATGAACGTATCGCAATTATCGACGGAGCGCATGACTTCAATGACGGCAAAGACAGATATTGGGGTTATCATCAGGCTCTGCATGAGAAAGGCATCACTCCAGATTCCAATTATCATAAGCAAGGCCGGTGGCTTGAGGAAGACGGATACAGGTTTACGATAGAGCTTATGCAGGCTGAACGGCCGCCGACAGCAATTTTTGCTACCAATAATGTGATCTGTACAGGGGTTATTAAAGCCATCCGGGATTTGAATCTGCGGATTGGTGAAGATATTTCTTTAATTGGTTTTGACGAGAACGAACTCGCCCAGTTTGTCCAGCCCCAAGTGACTGTTGTGGGCAGGCCGATGAGAGAGATGGGGCTGCACGCGACGGAAATGCTTATTCAGAAGATCAAGATGCCGACAAACGGGGCGTCCAAGCTAAAAAAAGTGATACTGGATGTGGAGCTGATCAAGCGGGGTTCCGTTAAAAAGCTAAAGTAGAGTAGCACGGGAGGAAGAGGTATGGCCAACATTCTTGTCGTAGGCAGCATGAATATGGATATTGTGACCCGGGTAGATCGGCTTCCTGTTCCCGGTGAAACGTTACATGGTATGGGGACTGGCTTTCATGCAGGAGGGAAAGGAGGCAATCAAGCCTGTGCCGCAGCGAGATCCGGGGCCAAGGTAGCAATGGCGGGAGGAGTAGGCTCCGACGCCTTCGGCATAGAGATATGCCGGAAGCTTGAAGATGAGGGGATCGATATCACAGCCATTGCCCGCAGGCCGGAAACGACCGGAATCGCACTCATTACCACGGATTCCTCAGGGGAGAACAATATTATCCTGTCGCCGGGAGCTAACTATAGTTATGGCGGAGACGATCTGGAAGCTCTGGATCTGTCCCCCTATGATGTGATCCTCCTGCAGAATGAAATTCCCGGCTCCGTGAATCGCAGGATAATCGATAGGGCTGAAGCTGCAGGCGTCCCCGTATGCATGAACCCGGCTCCGGTAACCGGATTTGACCGTGACCAGCTCAGAGGAATCCGCTTACTGATTATGAACGAAACCGAAGCGGAGGTACTGAGCGGGATGCAGATTGTAAGCTTCAAGGAGGCATGCAGCGCGGGCCGGTTGTTATTGCAGGATGGAATTCCGCAATTGATTATTACACTGGGCAGCCAAGGGGCTGTATACATGGATGGTGACGGGAAGATCCTTGAGATCCCCGCCTATCCGGTTGAAGCCGTGGATACAACAGCCGCAGGGGATACATTTATCGGAGCATTCGTTGCCGCCTACTACGGGGACAACGAATTGGCAGACAGTCTGCAATATGCAGCTGCTGCTGCTGCGTTAACCGTCTCCGCTACCGGAGCTCAAAGCTCTATTCCTGCCAAAGAACAGGTTTATGCTTTTCTTGAACAGGCCGGCTCCTAGTCGAAGATATCTGTAATTTACCGTAGGAATATAGATTTTCTTCGTGAAAAAGGGTTCTACGTACCCGGATGCTTTCGTGAATTAACGCTTCTAATTGTTAAAGGATCTATAAAACCATGTTTCAGTATCGAAAGAAAAAGGGGGTCTTAGCATGACTCGTCCAGTATTGACCATGGAGGGAATCAGTAAGGAATTCCCGGGTGTAAAAGCTTTGGCAGATGTCGGTTTCGAGCTGTATCCAGGCGAAGTCCACGCACTTATGGGTGAGAACGGTGCCGGTAAATCGACGCTGATGAAAATTCTCTCCGGTGTATATCCGCCAACTGGGGGAACCGTCAGGTTAAAAGGCGCGGAAGCTGTCTTCGGCAGCCCGCTGGATGCCCAGCGCCAAGGCGTATCCATCATCCATCAGGAGTTCAACCTGTTTACGAATCTGTCCGCAGCGGAGAATATATTCATCGACCGGCCGGAAATGGCGGGACGGTTCGGCCGGATCAAGTGGTCCAGAATGGTTGAAGAAGCCCAGGCACTGGTCGATTCCATCGGAGGCGGGGACATTGATGTCCGTGAAGAGGTGCGGCATCTCGGTGTGCATAGCCAGCAGGTGGTTGAGATTGCCAAGGCGCTGTCCTTCAAGGCAGATGTGCTGATTATGGACGAGCCGTCGGCGGCATTACCCGAGAATGAAGTGAAGAAGATGTTCGAAGTCATCCGCCGGCTGCGTTCGCAGGGTGTAGCCATCGTGTATGTCTCCCACCGGATGAAGGAGATCTTTGAAATCGCAGATAAAGTCACCGTTCTAAGAGACGGCCGCAAAGTTGCTACTCAGCCTATCGGGGAAGTCACGGAACAGAGCTTAATTCAGATGATGGTGGGTAAAGAGGTCCAGCAGCTGTATCCTGTCCGCAAGCAGCCGCACGGGAAAGAGGTAGTGCTGAAGGTACAAGAGCTGTCCTTGGATGCCAGCCACAAGATATCGTTCGAGCTGAGAAAAGGAGAGATTGTGGGACTGTTCGGTATTCCGGGGTCAGGCTCGCATACGGTTGCCGAGCGTCTATTCGGATTGAAGCGGGGAACCGGGGAGATCGAAATTAATGGACGACCCGTTAAAATTACAAGTCCCAGTGATGCCAAAGCTAAAAAACTGGCCTATGTCCCCCCTGACCGGCACCGCCAAGGCATCATTAAGCCGATGTCGATCAGGCAAAATATATCCTTCGCCATGCTGCCTGAGCTGTCCAAAGGACTGGTTCTGGACCGCAATGCCATTCAGCATGTGAGCGCGGAGTATATGGGGAAGCTGCGGATCAAGGCGCCGGATGATAGCCAGACCGTGGATTTCTTAAGCGGAGGCAATCAGCAGAAGGTTGTGATCGGCAAATGGCTTGCAGCCCATCCGGACATTCTCATTCTTGAAGAACCGACGCGGGGCGTAGATGTGGGTGCCAAAGCGGAAATATACAGCATTATTCACGAGCTCGCCCGTGAAGGGTTAAGCATCCTGCTTATTTCTTCCGAAATGCCGGAGGTTATCGGACTCAGTGACCGGGTGCTGGTGATGTACCAGGGGGATATTGTGCATGAATTTGCCCATGGCGAAGCGGATCAGGAGCAGCTGCTGCAGCGGGCATCACATCCGCGCGGGAAGGGAGGCGCCTTATGAAACGCATTTCTAATATACATGAAGCACCTATCATGATATTCACGGTCCTAGTCATCGTGCTTTTCTCCATCATTACACCGGACTTCTTCGCCATTAATAATCTCAAGCTTATTCTGGATCAGAATACGACCATGTTTATTGTGGCCATCGGAATGACCATGGTCATTCTGCTGGGAGGCATGGATTTATCTGTAGGCTCTGTCCTGGCTGTGACGGCAACTTCAGTCGGGCTGTTTCTAAGTAAAGGTGTCCCCCCCATAATAGCAGCCCTGCTTGGTGTAGTTATCGGTGTGCTTTGCGGAATGGTGAACGGATATTTTATCGCTGTAAGGAAAATCCCCGACATTATTGTCACTTTGGCTACCATGTATATTTTCCGGGGAGTCGCTGTTGGGATAAGCGGCGGAACGTGGATGAACAATTTCCCGGACAGCTTCCGCTTTTTCGGTCAAGGGATAGTGCTGGGGATTTCGTTTCCGCTGATTATAGCCCTGCTGCTGATCGCCGTATTTATCTATTTGCTGAAATACACCCGTGGAGGAAGAAGAATATATTCCGTCGGAGGCAACAGCTCCGCAGCCAAGCTGGCGGGCATTAATGTGGCCGGTACCAAGTTCAAAGTATATGTGTTAACCGGAATGCTGGTCGGAATCGCCTCCGTTATCTTTGCAGCCAAGGTAGGGAGTGTTCAGGCATCGACCGCAGGCAACAGCCTATCCTTCGAAGTCATGGCCGCTGTGCTGATTGGCGGAGGCAGCATCTTTGGTGGCGTAGGCACCATCGGCGGAACGATGCTCGGCGTACTCTTCATGGGCATCGTCAAGAATGGCCTGATTATTGCGAAGGTATCTCCGTTCTGGGTAGATGCAACGACCGGGTTCCTGATCATCCTGGCTATCGTTATCAATACGCTGCAGCGGGCTCGACAAAATAAAGGGAAAGAAGGGGATCTGGTATGAAAGCCTGGACAAGCCGTCTGCCGCTCAAATCGAATACGCTGCTCGTTCAGCTATCCCTGCTGCTGTTCATTCTAATCCTGTTCAACTTCCTTTCCCCCTATTTCTTATCTGTCACCAACTTTATGAATGTGCTGAACCAGATGGTGGAGGTCGGGCTTATCGCCATACCGATGACGCTGATCATTATATCCGGTGCGATGGATCTGTCGGTCGGGTCGATTCTTGCTTTCTCTGCTGTCACGATGGGAGTTGCCTTTGAGCGCGGCTTCAACATCTGGATATGCGTCATATTCGGCCTGCTGGCGGGTCTGATGTGCGGAGCCGTTAACGGTTATCTTATTGCAAGGCATAGGATGCAGGCAATTGTCGTCACCATCGGGATGCTGGTTATGCTCCGGGGTCTGGTCTATGTCATCAATGAAGGCAGACCGATCAGCGGCTATCCCGATTCCTTCTACTTCCTTGGACAGCATTACATTGCCGGCATTCCATTTAATGCAATTGTGCTGGTCGTGTTGTTCCTGATTGCCAGCTTTGTTATGAAGAAAACGAAGTACGGCACCTATATTTACGGAATCGGCAATAACGAAGAGGTTGTACGCTATTCCGGTATTCCGGTAGTCCGTATCCGTTTTGCACTCTTTATGCTCAGCGGGTTATTCTCTGCACTGGCGGGTGTATTCCTGGTATCACGGCTGGCAAGCGCCGAAGCGACATCGGGTACCAATATAGAGCTGGATGTCATCACAGCTACTCTGATAGGCGGCACTCATATTTTTGGAGGGAGGGGAAGTCTTACCGGCACATTCGTCGGTCTGCTGATTATTGTGTTCTTGCGTAACGGTCTGAATTTGCTGGGCGTTTCGGTGCTGTATCAGGCAGTCATTTTAGGAGCCCTGCTGCTGCTTGCGGTAGGAAATAAAAAAATTAGTGGAGAGTGAACCCTATGAAAAAAATGACATTAGCGTTACTGACTGGCGTACTTGCTTTGAGCTTGACTGCTTGTGGAAATGCGGGGAATTCTCAAGCGGATACCGGGTCCCAGGGCAACAATGGGGCTGCGGCTTCCGGCACTAGAACCTACTTCATCAACCCGAAATCGATCGGGCCCGCTTACTGGGCTGCTGCGGAGAAAGGGGCCAAGCAGGCGGCTGAGGATATGGGGGTTGAGGTTGTATTCAATGCACCAACCGAGGCGGATTCGTCCAAACAGATTAACATGATTCAGGACATGCTGACCCGCAAGGTAAGCGGAATCGGGGTATCTCCGAATGATGCCAAGGCGGTGGGGCCTGTCTTCAAGAAAGCGGCTGACCAGGATGTGAAGATCGTCACCTGGGACAGCGATGCGCCGGATACCGACCGTCAATATTATGTTGCCCCGGCCACGGACGAAGAGGTCGGAGAACTGCTGGCTAAGACAATCGGGGAAGAGATGGGCGGCAAAGGGCAGGTTGCCTTCATGGTGGCAGGTCTCGGCTCCCAGAATCAGATTGCCAAATCTGATGCGGCCAAAGCCTATTTCGCAGCTAACTATCCTGACATCGAACTGGTAACAACGGTATCCAGCGACGATGACCAGCAGAAGGCCTATGCCAATGCGCAGAACTTAATCCAGACCTATCCGGATCTCAGCGGGATTATCGGGTTCGCGGGCGGTGAACCGCCGGCAGCAGCTGAGGTCGTTGAACAGGCGGTGAAGGCGGGCACCATTGAGCAGGGGCAGATCGCCATTACAGGCATTGCTGTTCCAAGTGTTGTGAAGAACTATATCTCTAACGGCACGATCAAAACAGATATTATCTGGGACCCGGCCAAGCTTGCCTATACTACCGTTTATATTCTGGATCAGCTGGCCCAGGGCAATGAAATTAAGGACGGGATGGAAATCCCGACCGTGGGCGCTGTCAAAGTGGACGGACAGAACGTATTCATCGGCACGCTTGAAGTCACCAGTGAGAATGTGGACAGCTTTGACTTCTAGTCAAAGCGGGAATGGAGGCGGCTTAAATGGAGCACAAAGTCATTATTGAAGATTTGACGGGCACCGCGTTTGCCCCGTATGGCAAAGTTATTGATCTGCCCGCAGATGAGCCGTCCAAGACAGGTGACGGCTGGAACTGCTGGAGTTATATTCAGATGCTGGACGTGTCGGAGCCCATCGGCTTCGGCCTGGTTGAAACACAGCAGCGCGCGTTCGAGGTTACTGCGATGGAGCGGCATGTAAGCCGTGAAGAGCTGCTGCTCACCTTCGACCGGGAGATTATTCAGCCTGTTGCCTGCTGCAACGACATCGACGACCCGGAGGAGCAGCCTGATCCTAGGGCGGTGAAATGCTTCCGCATTAAGCCGGGACAAGCGATTGTCATCGGCCGCGGAGTCTGGCACAGCCCGGCCTATCCGGTGTCCGAAGATGCCCGTTATCTCTTCGCCATCGAGAAGAAGAAGGACAAATTCGGAGATGAGATGGTCAATCCGTGGGTGGATTTCATCGGCGGTGACACCATCCGGTTTGCATAAACGTTAAGACTACAGCTGACGCCGTTCCGCCGGGAACCTTCCCGGTGAAGACGGCCAAGAAGGAGCAGAGATGATGAATCAGGAACAGCAGGTCATGGAATGGATTGAGGATCATCAGGAGGAAATTCTTGAATTTTTACAGCAGCTGATCCAAATTCCCAGCGTCAACCCTTGGTTCTTCGATGAACCGGGGCCATCCAGGGAGAAGGAGGTTCAGGAATTTATCTCCCGTAAGCTGGAGAGCCTTGGTGCAGAGACCGAGATGTGGGAGCCGGATGCGGATGAGCTGAAGCAGTATGAAGGAATGGCGGGTTATTACCCGGGACGTGATTTCACCGGCAGACCGAATCTGGCAGCTACGTTTGGAAAAGGAACACCGGGTAAGTCATTGTTGTTGTTCGGTCATATCGATGTTGTTATGGCCGGCTCGAAATGGACGGTTGATCCGTTCGAAGGCACCATCATTGACGGCAAAATGTATGGGCGCGGTACTGTAGATATGAAGGGCGGCGTTGCCGCAATGATTATGGCAGTCGAGGCTGTTCTCCGCAGCGGATTGAAGCTTAAGGGACCAGTCGTTGTAGGAACTGTAGTAGACGAAGAAGCGGGCGGCATGGGCGCACTTGATTTCATCCATCATGGCTACCGGGCCGATGCCTGCATCTTGACGGAACCGACCTCGCTGACGATTGCTCCGCTGTGCAGAGGAATTCTGTGGGGCAAAATCAGGATTCAGGGCCGCAGCGGCCATATCGAAATGCCGCAGGCAGACTGGAAAGACGGCGGTGCAGTGGACGCCATCAAGAAAGCGCGCTATATCCTGGATGCGTTCGACCGGCTGAATGAAGAGTGGGCAGTAAGCAAGACTCATCCTTATTTATCGATTCCGTGCCAGGTGCATGTGGCCCAGCTTAATGCAGGTGAATATCCGACCTCCTTTGCAAATGAGGCAGAGATTGTCTTTAATGCACAATACCTGCCGTCCGAGCGCGACGAGAAGCTGGTTGGAGGGAATGTGAAACGGGAATTGACGGACTTCCTGCGCCAGGCTGCCCTGCAGGATCCATGGCTGAGTGAGCATCTGCCGGAAATCGAGTGGATGGTCGACGCGGACTGTGCGGAAACGGATGTAGCCCATCCGTTCGTGCAGACCTGTGTCCAGTCGCTGCAGGCGATTGGCGAGACAGGCACGATTGAAGGGCTCGGCTTCCACACCGATATGGGCTGGCCGGTTAATGTAGGCATTCCGACAATTAACTTCGGGCCCGGTGATCCCAGCCTGGCTCATCACAGCGACGAATTCACCCCCGTTCATGAAGTAGTCCAGGCTGTCAAAATGATGGCCAAGACGATTATCGACTGGTGCGGAACAGAGAAGGCTTAAGTATGCAATTTACAGGCGTTCAGGCCTTATTGATAATATGAGGAATATGGAGGTGCCATCATAATATGAAGATTTTGTTTGTTGGAGAATCATGGGTAGTGCATATGATTCATACCAAGGGGTATGACAGCTTTACATCCACCAAGTATGAAGAAGGGGCAACATACCTGCTGTCCTGTCTGCGCAAAGAAGGTATTGAGGTAACCTATATGCCCGCACATGAAGTACAAGTCCGATTCCCCCAGTCACTGGAAGAACTTAAAGCGTATGATGCCATCGTGATCAGCGATGTAGGAGCGAACACATTCCTGCTGCAGAACCCGACCTTCTATCAGATGCAGATCATACCAAACGCTCTGGACAATATTAAGCAGTATGTAGAAGAAGGCGGCGGGTTGCTGATGGTCGGCGGTTACCTGACATTTATGGGGATTGAGGGTAAGGCGAACTACACGAATACGGTTCTGGCTGAGGTGCTGCCGGTTATTATGCAGAGCGGTGACGACCGGGTGGAAATGCCGTCCGGATTCTCTCCTGTAATCGCCAAAGAACATCCGCTTGCAGACTACGGCGAATGGCCGAAGCTGCTGGGATACAACAAGCTGGCGGCCAAGCCGGATGCTGAAGAGCTGCTGAGCCATAACGGCGATGCCATTCTTACCGTTGGCACGTACGGCAAAGGCAGAACCGCTGCCTTTGCCAGCGACTGCTCGCCGCACTGGGGCTCCACAGAATTTATGGAATGGGAGCACTATTCAGCGTTCTGGGCTAACCTTGTCAAGTCGTTGAAGCAGGGTTGAAATCAGATTTTGACGAGAGAATTCAATGTACAGCAAGAACAGCGTCTTCCGTAACCGGAGGATGCTGTTTTTTTATATTACTTTTAGCCTTTTAAGTTATTACCAAATTCATTTAAGGGAGTACATTTTCTTATTTGCCCCGGAAGCTATAATGAAGGACATGAGAGCTCCTTAATACAGCCGGAGGGATGAGAGAAATGAAAGCGGTTTTATACAATCAGCGAAATCATGTCGGAATAAACAAGAGAAATAATTTTTGGTTCAGAATAAAAAGAGATGCCATCCTGTATGCCCTGTTGCTGGTGCCTCTGTCGTACATTGCCATTTTTAAATATGCTCCCATCTATGGCTTGATTATGGCATTCCAGGATTACAACATCTTCGCAGGAATAAGGGGGAGCGAGTGGGTTGGACTCGATGTGTTCCGGTTTATTTTCCAGCAGGACAGCTTCTATCGTGCACTGAAGAATACGTTGGTGCTGAATGTTCTGGATCTGATCGCGGGATTTCCGGCACCGATTCTGCTGGCCATTCTTCTGAATGAAGTAAGGCAGGCCAGATTCAAGAAATTAACCCAGACGGTCCTGTATCTGCCGCACTTTATGTCCTGGGTGATCATTGGGGGGATTGTATACCTGATGTTCTCGAACAGCGGGATGGTCAATCACTTCATAGCTGCCCTCGGACTAGAGAAGATTGAGTTTCTGTCGCAGAAAGTCCCCTGGCTGATCACCTACATCTTCGTTGGTGTCTGGCAGAATATCGGCTGGGGGACGATCATCTATCTGGCGGCGATCACCGGGATCAATAAGGAATTGTATGAGGCCTCCGATATGGACGGGTGCAGCAGGCTCCGCAAAATGTGGCATATTACTCTGCCCGGCATTAAGCCGACGATCAACATTCTGCTGATCCTTCAGATTGGGCGGATGGTGTCCATCGGGTTCGACCGCCCCTTCGTGATGGGGAATTCACTGGTCAGTGAATATTCCGATGTAATCAGTACCTTCGTGTATAGAGTCGGCATCAGCTCGGGAGACTTCTCCCAGGCAACAGCGGTAGGCTTATTCCAATCCGTGGTCGGTCTGACCCTGCTCATAGGCGCCAACTATATCGCGAAGAAATTAGGTGAGGATGGAATATGGTGAAGCTGATGAAGAACGTGCGTCCAGGGAAAAAAATGAGTGTAGCCGATGTTGCGATTATAGTATTCATTGTGGCCTTGTCCTTCACATGTATTGTTCCGTTCTTATATATGATTGCGCTTTCGCTAAGCTCTAACGAAGCGATTGTAGCCCAGAAGGTAGGGTTGTGGCCGGTTGGCTTCACTACAGAAACGTACAAAACGATCTTGAGCGATATGGATATGCTGTACACGCTGGGATATAGTATTGTGCTTACCATTTTCTTCACCGTCGTGTGTATGTTCCTGACCATTTGCGCGGCATATCCGTTAACGAAGAAGCGGCTGTGGGGAAGAAATTTCATTCTGTCAGCCCTCGTCTTCACGATGTATTTCAGCGGCGGACTGATTCCTTCCTATATTCTGGTTAAAAACCTCGGTATGATGAACACGGTATGGAGTCTGATTCTGCCGGGCGCCATGAGTGTCTTCAACCTGATCATACTGAAAACGTTCTTCACCTCGCTTCCTGAGAGTCTGGAGGAATCAGCGTCCATTGACGGGTGTTCGGATCTGGGCATTCTCATCCGGATTGTGCTTCCGCTCTCGCTGCCTTCCATTGCCACATTAAGCCTTTTCTATGCTGTGGACCGGTGGAATGGCTTCCAGGATGCCTTGTTCTATATTACGAAGAAGGAGCTGTACCCTATGCAGCTCAAGCTGTACCAGATCATTTCGGCCAATCAGCAGCTGGATAGCCAGCAGGGGGGAGAAGGAAGTATAGGCTCTTTCATTGTGCCTGAATCCCTGAAAGCAGCGAGCGTGATGTTTACAACCGTTCCGATTCTATTGATCTATCCCAAACTGCAGAAGTATTTCGTAGACGGTGTGATGACAGGGGCGATCAAGGGCTGATAGAACAACATATTAGATCAAAGGAGGGGATTCCAGGACAGTTGAATGATAAATGTAAAGCTAAGGGTTTACAGCATGAACGATTTCAATAAACAGGGGCATGAAAGGGTGGTTTATAGTGAAGACGGACATGAAGAAAATAGCAGCAGTTCTGTGTAGTACAGCTCTTCTGGCCAGTGTTGCGGCAGGCTGTGGAGGCAATGACAACAAGAGCGGGGAGACATCATCGTCAGAGGCATCAACGACTGCATCTGGCGCCCCTTCCGGTGCTCCGGTAACCTTGACGGTAGAAGTGTTCGACCGCGGGGTTCAGGGACAGCCGGATTTGAACAACAACAAATGGACCCAATACGTTAATGAGAAATTCGGCAAGCCCAATAACGCCATTGTAGAATTTGTTCCTGTCCCCCGCTCCCAGGAAGTCGACAAGCTGAATGTGTTAATGGCCGCGAACCAGGCTCCTGATATTTCCTTCACCTACGACGGGACCCTGGTCACCCGCTTCGCCAAAAGCAAGGGACTCTATACGCTGGACGAATTGCTGGAACAGCACGGCCAGCAATTGAAGTCGTACCTGGGTGACAAGGTGCTCTCCTACGGAAAATATGACGGCAAACAGGTCTCCATCCCGGGCAAGCGGACCCTGCTGGCCTGGAACGGAATGTTCATCCGCAAGGATTGGCTGGATAAGCTGGGCCTGCCGGTTCCGACGAACCGGGACGAATTGTATGAGACGCTGGTAGCCTTCCGTGACAAGAACCCCGGTAATGTTGACGGCGTCATCCCTTGGGCTACAGCGGCTGCCGGGATGAACTACACCTTCGGCAACCTGGTGCAATCGTTCTGGAAGACCATGCCGGAGGAGGAATTCATCACCACGACTAACTGGCTGAAGCCCGGTAACAAGGAGGCTTACCAATGGCTGAACAAGCTGTACAATGAGAAGCTGATCAGCCCCGATTTTGCCCTGGACAAAACAACCAAGCAGGCGGATGCTGATGTAACCAACGGCAAGGTAGGCTTCTATGCCGCCAACTGGGATTATCCGATGACACAAAAAATCCGTGTTCCGCTGATGCAAAATTCACCGGAGGCCAACTATGTTCCGATTGATACCTTCAAGAATGACGAAGGCAAATACCTCAAAGAGGTATATAATGAGAATGGTATATTCTCCTTCATTCCCAAGAGCAGCAAGAACGCGGAGCTGGCGATTAAATATCTGAACTGGATGGCTGATCCGGAAGTGATGTTCTTCCTGCAGTTCGGTGATGAGGGCGTTAACCACAAGATGGTAGACGGCATCCCTCACGGGATTGCACAGACCGGCGAGAAAATGCAAATGAGCAATTTGAATATGGATTATACGATGATTGTAAACGGCGCTGAGCTGGGCGATACCGAAAAGAATGTCAGAACCTATGCGGCAGCGCTGGCAGCTGGGGACAAGAGTTATGAGAAGCTGGCGATTGACTCCTATGCAATCAATACAACGGACGGCTATAGCAGCTACAACTATGGCATACCGAACGAAGCCAATATCAAGTACGGCAAAACGCTGGGCGACATGAACAAGCAAATGATTGACAGGGTGATCGTTGCCAAGCCTTCAGAGTTCGACGCCCTGTACGAGAAGCTGGTGAAAGAATATATGGACGCCGGCGGGAAAGCTGTTCAAGAGGAGAATGTGAAGAATTACAGAGAGAGCCAAGCCGCCAAAAAATAAGCTCATCATATTCGGATAAGCCATTGAGAGTTTCATCATGGTTTATCCGAATTTCGGTTGCTATTCCCGGACAATTTCACTATTATTCAGAGGAATCCATAGGTTCAGGAGGCTACCCATGTACAAGGTCATGATTGTAGATGATGAGTCGTGGGCGATAAGAGGAATACAGAACGCCTTCGACTGGGAGAAGTATGGCTTTGAAATTGCAGGACAATATACAAGCGCTTACAAAGCGTGGGAGGCCATACGCACACAGCAGCCGGACTTGGTGTTTACGGATATCCGGATGCCGGATATCTCCGGGCTGGAACTGATGAAGCGGGCCAAAGCTCAAGGGCTGAACATTGAGTTTGTCATCGTAAGCGGATATGGGGAATTTGAATACGCCCAGGAAGCGATACGCCACGGGGCGCTCGATTATTTCCTGAAGCCTCTGGATGTCGATATGGCGGATACATTCATTGCGAAGCTGGCCGCTCACTTCTCCCGGAGAAGCGCAACGCGCAATCACCTTCTTCTGGATGCGCTGACCTCGGGGGATGAGACCGAGATCAGGCGATTCCTGCCGCTTCCGGCCAGCATGGCTGTATGCTATTACCAAGTGTTTGCGGTCTATTTGCGGAGTGATATTAAGGGTATCAGGAAGCTGTTGTCTCCGGAGGGCAGGAACATAACTGCCGTGGAGGTTGAAGCCGGGTCCCGGAAGCTGCTGGTCGTGCAGATGGCTGAGCATCTGAGCAGCTTGGAGTGGACCCCGTATGAAGGGGTGCTGACAGAGACGGGAATCCAAAGTGTGGGCATCAGCAGCATCAGCAGCCAGCTTCAGCAGGTGAGCAAACTTATCAAAGAAGCTGACCTGTCCGCCTCGCATATTTTTCTGGAGCAGACTTCAGCAGCCGTTCACTATGAGCCGAAGCTTCATCTCATGAAACCTTGTATTGATGGACTCTATACCATCATTCACGGGAATTCGCTTGACGATATGGATGTGTACATTACAGGACTGCAGAAATACTTCAGGAACCATCTTCTGGGCATGGGTGAGGTGGTCTACTTATGGAATCAGGCTGTCGGGATGCTTATAAACACGTATGCTGAGGAACTGAGGGACATGGAGCTGGAATTCCTCAATTATTCCGAGATCAAGGAACGGTTCGAAGACTTTGCGTCTCTGTGCAGCTTCTTGCATGACGTCCTTACGGTCATCCGGCATGGCAGCAGCCGTTCCTTGCAGGAAGGGGATATCCTATCCTGCTTCAACCGGATGGTCGCCTATATCGACCGGAACTTTGAGCAGAAGTTGTATCTGAAGGATTTGTCTGTCCAGTTCTTCATTAATCAGGTGTATTGCTGCCAGTTGTTCAAGAACAATCTGGGCAGAACCTTCTCCGAATATGTGGCAGAGCTGAGGATCAGGAAAGCCCGGGAGCTGCTGAAGCATACGGACCTGTCCATTGAGCAAATTGCCGTTAAGTCGGGGTATGTGGATTATTATTATTTCAATAAAGTGTTCAAGAAGCATTGCGGGATGACGCCCACCAAATTCAGAAAAAGCTAATCGGATCGGAGCGGTAAGCCATGAAGACCAGTAAAGTGAAATTAAAACATCAGATATGGCTTATCTTTTTTTTCTCGATCGTTATATTTACCGTCATGGAGATCTATTTCTTCCATAGCTTCTCTAATTTAACCCAGAAGCGGGCTGCCACTTACGGCAACCAGATGATTGAACAGACCCGCCACAAGATTGATACGGTGTTCAATGATATCCGGGTCAGCACCGGAATTGCAGTCAACAGCAAGCTAATTCAGGAATTCTCCGTGGAGGTTGATGACTACAAAAGAGCGTTCGACAGCGGTCCGTATGCACTGGATCTTATGGAATACATGAGATCCTTCAATTCCTATGTGAACGGCATCATCATTAACGACATCAAGGGAAGGCGGCTGCACAGTCTGGACTCGGCAAGCGGCGATATTTTTTTCATCAACCCCTATGATACTTTTATTCAGAAATATAAGGATGACCCTGTGCTGCGGGAGCAGGGGATGTTCACCACGATTCTGAAAGACGAACGGACAGGTACGGAACAGTTCTTCTATATCGCGCCGATTGTGGAGAATATTGGGGGAGTCTATTTCTCCCAGATTACAGGTTACTGCACCGTGATGGTCAATATGGACAAGCTGCAGGGGCTGGTGGAAAATACAGAATTAACAGCCAATTCCACCTTGTACATACTGAATAACCGGGACGAAGTAATCGCCTCCACGAATTCTAATGCCCGCGGTACCTTGTTCAGGGATGTGCTGTCTATGGATAAGGATATCCTGCTTAATGGTGTAAAAGAAACCATCGACGGGGAGGAGATTCTCGTTCAGGTCAAGGGTCTGGAGGAGGCTGACGGATGGCGGGTTGTTAGTATGATTCCGGTGCGTGAACTGACTGCGGACATGGCCCCGATGCGGAAGGTTAGTATTATCGTCGGCATTGGCATTATTCTAACCATGCTCTTAACCGGCAGCTTCTTCATGAACAATCTGATGCGCCCGCTGATGGGACTTGTGATGGATATGAAGAGGGTGGGGAGACGGGACATGGGCTTCCGTATTAAAGTCCGGTTCACCAATGAGGTGGGCTTGCTGGCCCGTGACATTAACCGGATGATGGATGAAATGGAGGAAATGGCCAGAGACATGTTTGGTACCCAGGCCAGACTCTATGAATCCGAGCTGAGCCAGAAGCAGGCGGAATTCTCTGCCCTGCAGAGCCAGATTAATCCTCACTTCCTCTATAATACGCTTAATTGTATCAGCAGCATCGGATTGGAATACGGAAGCAGGGAGATTGCGCAAATTACATTCTGCATGTCTAAAATCTTCCGGTACAGCATCAAGAAGGATAATCTTGTACAGATCCGGGAAGAAGTGGACTGTATTCAGGCCTATATGAAGATTATCTTAATCCGCTACGAGAATAAATTCTCCATGGAGCTTGATGTGGAGGACAGGCTGCTATCTATGAAGACGCCCAAGATGATCCTCCAGCCTATAGTGGAGAATTCCGTCTACCACGGACTGGAGCGGATGGACGAAGGTGGACGGCTTCTTGTTACAGGAAGCATCGATGCGAATGGAGATGTGTGCTTCTGTGTTACAGATACAGGGAAGGGAATGGAACCGGAAGTACTAGCCGCCCTCCAGGCCAAGCTGGACACGGATTCCCCGGCGCGGGCATCAGACGGACAACCGGTACAAGGTATTGGGATCACCAATATTCATAACAGGCTCCGGCTGCTGTTCGGAGAAGGTTACGGGATCACTATAGAAAGCCGGTTCGGGCATGGAACCACAGTGACCGTGAAGATTCCGCAGCTGGCGTACGACCGCGATACGATTGAAGAGTTTAGACAATCTGAGGGAATGTGAGCTATGACGACGCCGATCCTGCGGACAGAATAATCCCGTCCGTAATTCGTAAGATCCGACTGGATTCCCAAGGTTCCCCCTGGAGGACATCAGACAGATCTTTACCGGGAAGGGCAGATAGGCTAATCGAATGTGCAACCAGGACACTTCCTTAAATCGGGAGGTGTCTTTTTGGATTGCATAGCTTCAGAAGCTGGCAACAGTATGGACAAGGATGTGGCAGCGCCTGTCGTCGCCGGAAATAGTTGGATTAACTACACTTGCTCATGAACAGAGGTGTCCTTCACAGGGAACAGTTGGAAAAATAGCACTTAATAGGCGGCAAATCGAGCAGAGTAGAGGAAATCTCTGGAATTAAATGACGTTTTTCCAACTAATTCTCTCAGATGCTGCAAACCGTCCAAATTAAGATACGTTTATCCAACTAATCATTTATTCCATATAAGAGGCACTAAAGAAATAAACAAAAAGCAAAAGAAACGGAGGGGAAATTTGGAACTGTAGGAGCGGTAGCGACCGCCTGAAAGCTTTCCGCAGGAAAGCTAGCATCGGAAGCAGCAGCAGTCACCGGATTTCCACCGCGAAGAGCCGTATTTATCAAGAAATCTGGTGACAACAGCGGCCGGAAGTCCAAATGTTCACCGCAGTGACGACGAAGCTTCAAGTTCAATACTTAAGTGCCTCTTATATAACCTCAGATTCACCCTCCGGTTGATTTTATGGTTTCCTGCCACAGTGAAGGCACTTTTTCTAAAACGGTTACAAAAACCATTTAAGATAGTACATTTTTTAAAAGTTCTCCAGAAGGTAGAATGAGGACGCTAACCCGAAAAATCTAAACAAGAGGGAGATGAAAAAAATGAAAGCGTTTTTATCTATCGAAGGAGGGCTGCACATGCCTGGCAAAAAATCCAGAGTGCTGCTGCTGTGTCTCGCACTGCTGCTGATGCTGCCACAATGGGGCGGGGTGGCTGCTGCGGAAGAGTCAACGCCAGCTTCACCGGGGCCGGCCGCTGTACAAGGAGGGAATAACGTGTCCGATTTCTACAATGTTATTATGCAGACGGGAGCCGATCCCTGGGTATACCAGCATACGGACGGCTATTATTACAACGTATTCGTCAATGCCAGCGGGATCATGATCCGCAGGGCGAAGACCATCACCGGCATTGAAGCAGGTGAACGGAGCCTGGCCTGGACACCGGTTAAGGGGACCCAGTATAGCTCCAATGTGTGGGCGCCGGAAATGCACTATCTCAAAGATACGGACGGAGCGTACAAATGGTATATCTACTTCGCGGCCGACAACGGAACCAACGCCAACCACCGTATGTACGTGCTGGAGAACGCCAGTGCAGATCCGCTGAGCGGAACCTGGGAGTTCAAAGGTAAAATCACCGATCCCACCGACCGCTGGGCGATCGACGGCACGGTGCTGACGGTGGGTGAGCAACACTATTTCATCTGGTCCGGCTGGGAGGATACGGACGGAAGCTTCCAGAATCTATACATCGCCCGGATGAGCGATCCGCGGACCATAAGCTCGCAGCGGGTACTGATATCTACGCCTGAACATGATTGGGAGACGTCCCCGGGCAGAATCAATGAAGGCCCGCAGATCACTATAAAGGGCGACACCATTAATCTGATCTATTCTGCCAACGGAAGCTGGACAGACAGCTACTGCCTCGGGCTGATTACCGCCAAACTCAGTGATGATCCGCTTAATCCGGGCTCCTGGATTAAGCGCGAGCAGCCGGTCTTCACCAGTGCGAATGGCGTGTACGGCCCGGGCCACCACAGTATCGTCACCTCTCCAGACGGTACAGAGGACTGGATTATCTACCATACCGCCCGCTGGCCGGGCTCAGGCTGGACCCGCAATGTCCGTGCGCAGAAGTTCACCTGGAATGAAGACCATACGCCGAACCTGGGAGAACCCGTCAATCCAAACAGTCCGCTTGCAGTGCCTTCGGGTGAGCCGGTGCGGACGCGGTATGAAGCGGAAGCAGCTCTATTGGTGCAAGATCCGGCTGGTGAATCTTCCCCGGCTGTCCGTCGGGAAGCCTCCGCTTCCGGCGGGGTGAAAGTCGCCAACATCAGCAGCGCCAATGATTATGCCCAGTTTACAGTAAACGCACCGGAGGCGGGATTTTATGTGCTGTCTGTGCGTAATGCCAATGGCTCACCGGGTGCGGGAGATGCCTCCCATATCCTGTCGGTCAACGGTGGTTCCGGAGCCGCTATGAACATCGTCTATTCGGGTGATAACCGCTGGGGAGCCTCCACGGCGAAAGTCTATCTTCAGCAAGGCGACAACCTCCTCCGTTTCTCGAAAGGGAACAATGTGGCTGAGATCGACAGTATGGACGTATTCCGGCTTGATACGGCGGAGCTTCTATTTGAAGCTCCCGGGTTCACGCTAGGCTTGGGGGAAACCCGCAGCTTGCCACTGTATACGGTAACAGGCACTACCTATTCCGCTGTTAACACGGGAGTTGTCCTCAGCTCTTCTGATACGAAGGTGGCTGTTATTGACGGCGGGAATCAGATTAAGGCTGCCGGAGCAGGAAATGCCATCATTACCGCTTCATACAACGGGAAAATGGCCACAGCCACAGTTAATGTTGCTGCTGAATCTAGATCTGTACATTCCGTAGTCTTCAGCGGGTTGAAGCCCATTCTGACCAGCGGGCTGACCAGCTTACCCCTTCAGCTAACAGCACATTACAACAACTATGAAGTACAGAATGTGACACAGAATGCCCAGTATACCAGCAGCGATCCCGAAGTGGCCCGGATAGATTCTAATCCAGTCACCCGTTCAGTATACGCGGTTAAACCGGGTACAGCCCTCATTACAGCCGCATATAGCGGCAAGCAGGTTACCTTCCGCTTAAAGGTAATTGCAGCATCGGATGCGGTTCAAGTAACTTCAGTAGTGAGGACTCCTTCTGGAGTAAGCCCCACGCTGCCCGGCGTTGTGGATGTTGTCTACAACAACGAGCCGAAGCAGGCCGCTGTCGTCAGCCGGGAGCTGACAGGACTTGATTTCAGTTCAATTGGCACCGTTCAGGTGCCTGTTACCCTGAAGCTGGCCGGACGTGAGTTCTTCTCCACCGTTTCCGTAGAAGTTGTTCCGGGTTACGGTCTGGATGAGATTGTGAATCAGCTTCGCAGCAAGCTGGTCAATTTCTCCTATCCTTTGGGCGACGGGCTAGGTAACTATAGTCAATCCAAGTATAACGCCTTCGTGGCCGAAGTGGATCACGCGGAGGAACTGGCCGAGGACGCGGATTTGACCAAAATGCAGTTTGACGGGGAGCTTAATAAGCTTGCTGAAGCAGAAGCGGCCCTGTTAGCTTCGCTTAACACTACACAGGATGGTGTGTTCTATAACGCTTACCGGGATTTCTCCGGCGACACGGCGGGCAAATACCCTTACGGCATTGTCAGCGAAGCTCTCACTGGCGGTGCTGCCGCCACTGTGCAGGAGGAAGGCGGGAATAAATTCCTGCGGCTGACAACTGCAGCTACAGCGGGTAAGGTCAATCTGTTCCTGCCGTATATAGGTGAAGTCAAGGCCGGTACGAATCAGCGCGTCGTCATCGAATACCGCGTCAGATTAAACAGCAGCTTCCAGTACGCCAATGGAGCCATGGTGAGAAACGACAGCGGTACCAGCAATTATTCCATGGTCACGGCGTTTGATACGGGTAAAATCATCGTGCAGAATGGAGCCTCTACTAAGGTTAAGGTTAAAGACTTCAGTCTGAGCACATGGTACAAAATCAAAATGGTGGCTAACTGGGATGCCAAGACTTATACCGTCTATATTAACGATGCTCCGGTTCCGGTGGCCACGGACTTCAGCTTCCGCCATACCGGCGGCAGCAAGCTGACCGGCCAGCTGTTCGGCATCGACGGCTACGCTAATGCCTCCATCGACTTCGACGATTTTAAAGTCAGGGTTACCGGAGATTAACCAATAATGGGGTGAGCTGAAGTGATCCGATATTCAAAACGTTTGTTTGCAATGATGATCACAATCGTACTTTTGGCCGGGGGGATGCCCGCCTATGCTGCCAATACTCCGCTTTCAGAGGACGGAGGAATGCTATCTGAAGCGGGGAAGGCCGGCGATTTCCCATTAGCGGCTAACGGAACGGCCGCGGCCCTCTGGGTTGACGCCGGGGAGAAAGCTCCGGTCAGACGCGTGGTGAATGACTTGAAGGAGGATATCAAGCGGGTCACCCGTCTGGACGCCCATGTGAATAGCGGGGCCGCCTTGCCCCAGGGCCCCGTCGTGATCGTGGGCACACTGGCTGACAGTGCTCAGATCCAGGCGCTTATTACCGAGGGGAAGATCAGCGCAGCTGAAGTAAGCACAATTAAAAACAAATGGGAAGCCTACCTGATCAAGGTGGTAGACGGCAATACGCTGGTCATCGCCGGATCGGATTCCCGTGGAGCCATCTTTGGCGTATACGAGCTCTCGGAACGGATGGGGGTAGACCCGTGGTATTTTTTCGCGGACACTGCAATCCAAACCAAGGATGAGGTATATATAGCGGCCAATACTTCGGTTACTGATATGCCGGATGTGCAGTACCGGGGCGTATTCCTCAATGATGAGGAAAAGCTCAGCCGCTGGGCCAAAGAGGTCTTCCAAGACCCGGACACGATGGGGCCGCAGACGTATGCCAGAATTTTCGAGCTCATTTTGCGGCTGAAGGGCAATTACCTCTGGGCGGCCATGCATGTCAATTCAATCAACAATGTTCCGGGCAATATGGAGCTGGTGCAGGAATACGGCATCGTGCTCGGCTCCAGTCATCCCGATATGCTGCTGCGGACGAACACCCACGAGTGGGATGAGTGGAAAAAGAGCTATGCTGCCCGGAAGGGGGTTAACCCCGACACGATCCAGTACGATTACACCGTGAGCAAGGAGGCCGTGCTTCAGTACTGGCGGGAAAATATTGAACGCCATCAGGACACCGAGGCGCAGTGGACGCTAGGGATGAGGGGAATCCATGACGAGGCTTTCAATGTAAAGAATCTCATGGAGCCTGCTTTTAATTACCTGGGCGGTGATTTGGATGAGCGCAAAGCTGCCCTTATGAATGAGATCATCCGGGAACAGCAGAAGCTGCTTCGGGAGATACTGGGCCAGGATAAATACGAGAATGCCTTCCAGGCGTTTATCCCTTACAAGGAAGTTTTGCCGATCTATAATCATCCCAGATTTGATCTGCCGGGGAATGTGACCGTGATCTGGTGCGATGATAATCACGGGATCATGCGGAGTGTTCCGGAGGCCGAAGAACGTGCGCGCAAAGGCGGACACGGTCTATACTATCATGTCTCTTACTGGGCACCTGTTGACCAGAGCTATCTATGGCTCAATTCAATCCCTCTGGCCTTGATCGGCGAGGAGCTCAGCAAGTCGTGGGATCATCAGATCCGCAAGTCCTGGATCCTCAATGTGGGCGATATCAAGCCGCAGGAGGCCGAGATGACCTTCTTCATCCGTTACGGGTGGGACACAGAGAAGTACAAGAACCGCGCAGATCAATTTCTGAAGGACTGGGCTTCCGAACATTTTGGCAGTGCGTACAGTGACGAGACCGCTGATATTTTGGGCTCCTTCTACCAGCACACCAATGTCCGCAAGCTTGAGCATATGAAGGTGGGCCTGTTCAACCAGACGGACTATGGAGATGAGAGCTCCAGGCGCATGGCAGTATATCAGGACTTGTTCAACCGTACCGCCGCTATCTACAATGCGTTGCCTGAGGCGCAGAAGCTGAGCTTCTATGAACTGGTGCAATCCAAAATAAACTGGGCCTATTACGTCAACAAAGCCTACTATTATGCGGATCGAAGTAATCTCGCTTCTGATCAGGGCAGGATGGCTTCCGCTGATACGTTCCTCAAGCTCTCTCAGGAGGCCGATCTGGCAAAAAAAGACGAGATTGCGCGCTATAGTTCGATGGCAGAGGGCAAATGGAAGGGATTCATCGATCCCGAGATTGCGCCGCCTCCGGTCATTAATCAGCTTCCGCCCGGCACACCGGCGCTGGTGCTGGGCGACCCGTCCATGGGGGTGGTCGTGCAGGGTGAGGTAATGCCACAGGCGGACTCCGCTCTGGTCTTCTCCCCATACAACCAGGATGGCAAGTTCGTTCTAGTCTTCAACAAAGGAGCCGGCAGCATCAGCTGGACGGCCGCCGCCGATCAGCCTTGGATACAGCTATCTGCTGCGGCAGGAACCGTAAACGACGAGACCCGGCTCTGGGTGACCGTGGATCAGATGGAAGCCCACCAGGGCGCAACCGCAGCAATTACGATTACCGATACTGCCGCAGGCACGAATAAGACCATTCAGGTGGTCATTGAGAATCCGGCAGTGCCCCTGTCCGCCATCCAGGGCTACGCGGAGGCTGACGGCTATGTCTCGATCGAAGCCGAGCATTACAGCCGCTTGAATCCGAAGGGCGGTAAGACCTGGAAGATCGTCCCTGATCTGGGGCGTGCTTTTGGCGGTGATGTCGTGCGTGCCTCTGCTCCTGACCTGAGTGCCGTAGAGGAGAGTGCAATTCTCTCATCTGCTCCCAGCCTGGAGTATGACATTAATCTGACCTCATCAGGCCAGTTCCCGCTGGAGATCTACCGGATTCCCACGCTCAATTCCAAGGGGAAGGTACGCTTTGCAGTATCTGTAGATAACGAAGCCCCGATGGTTGTGGAATCGGCCGCCGCCGATGAGGGTCAGGGCACCGTCTGGGTGAGCAACATTTTCCATATGATCGAGAAGCATGTGGTGAATCTGCCCGCTCTGTCAGCGGGACAACACACTATTAAGCTGTGGATGGTAGATAACTTTATCATGGTTGACAAAATGGTGCTCTACACCGGTCCGGAGGGTATTATTCCAACTGAGCTGGGTCCTGACGAGAGTTACAACCACGAATACAACACATCCTTCAGCTCCGGCACTGATCTTCTGCCTTGGACCCTGGCGGCAGCGCAGGCGAAGAATATCCCGGCCGGCTGGGGCGGGGGAGCTTTTGTAGAAGCGGATGGAAAGGTGGGCATTGAAGCCGATTACGCCATGGAGCATGTGCTTGAAGCCGAAGATCAGATTACCGCGGATATGAAGGCGTACACCGTCTCTAAGCGGGATAAGGCCCAGGCGGCAGGGAAGCTTCCCAATGCCTGGCGCCTGACTCAATCAGACACCGGCATGGCCATGCGCCTTCCCGATCTGGGCGCACAGAGGTCAGAAGATGCCGAATTCCCTGTATATAGTCCGGAATTGACGTACACCATCCATTTCAGCAACACGGGTACGTACAATGTCTGGGTCCGCTGGCGGTATGTTGACAACGCTTCCGACTCCATCCGCGGCGGGCTGGACGGCACGCTTGGCAACTTCCCGGCAGATGTATTCTTCAGCAATAATCTGGATGAGAAGTGGCACTGGAAAAACGTGGGTAAGGTTACCGCCGCCACAGCGGGCGAACATGACTTCAGCCTGTGGATGCGCGAGGACGGTCTGTATATCGACCGTATCTACCTGACGAAGAGCGGCGAAACGCCGACCGACACCCTCTGGACGCCCTCCCTCCGTACGGAGAGTACTGTAGGCCAGAGACTCCAGACAGCTGTGAACGCGAAGCGCACTGCAATGTCAGGGATCTCTTATCCCTTAGGTGACGCTCCCGGTCATTACAGTCAGGCGGCATACGCCTCCTTAATGAGCGCGCTTGCGGCGGCGGATGCCTTGGCCATGAGCGGTACAGCTTCGCAGCAGCAAGCGGATGAAGCCCTGAATGCCATTACTGCCGCTGAGACAGCGCTGGATAACTCTCTCCTCCTTACAGGGGGTGGCGTGACCTATAATGTATACCGGGATTTCTCGGTTGATACGGCGGGCAAATATCCTTACGGCTTTAACGTAGAGGGGATGACTAATGGTGCTACGGCCACTGTGCAGGAGGAGAATGGGAATAAATTCCTGCGGTTGACCACAGCTTCTGCTTCCGGCAAGGCTGACCTGTTCCTGCCCTATACAGGTGAGGTCAAGGCTGCTGCGAATCAGCGTATCGTTATCGAATACCGTGCCAGAGTCAACAGCAGCTTCCCGTACGCCAATGGCGCCATGGTGAGAAATGACAGCGGGAGCAGCAATTACTCTATGGTCACGGCGTTTGATACGGGTAAAATTGTTGTGCAGAATGGAGCCTCCAGCAAGGTTAAGGTGAAAGACTTCAACCTTAACACCTGGTATAAAATTAAAATGGTGGCTAACTGGAACGCCAAGACTTATACCGTCTATATTAACGATGCTGCGGCTCCGGTGGCCACAGACTTCAGCTTTCGCCATACCGGCGGCAGCAAGCTGACCGGCCAGCGCTTCGGTATCGACGGCTACGCCAATGCCTCTATCGATTTCGACGACTTCAAGGTTTACATTACTAACATTAACACTACTAATGCCCGGCCGGAATCGAAGGATCAACCAATTGAAGCGGCGGGAGTCATGGAGGGATAGATATGTCAACTCCGTTATATGAGAAATTCGAGCCTTTACGAAATGCTAAGCTTGTTCTGGGATATCTGACATCCATGGTAGATGAAAAGGAAGATAACCTTCCGTACTGGCTGGTGCTGCCTCATAAAAAACCAGCTGAAGCCGCTCATTGCCGGGTGGATGATGCCGAGCTGGTCGGCTCATGGTATGAAGCCATTGACGCCGTCCGCAAAATGCTGAAAACGGAAGAGGGAGCAGAGGTTCAGTCCTCCTTTTCCCGCCATCTCATGAAGTCCTGGGGAGAGCACGGGCTTCGCTTTCATGAGCCATACCCCTGGACCCATACGAATCACAGCTCATTTCATGAAATGGGCTATATTCTTCCGGCGCTGAACCGGATGGTGGAGAACAATCCTCTGGACCCGGAGCCGGATAAGAGGGCGTCCGAGCTTGTAAGAGGGCTCCGCTCCCTGGTCATCGAAAGAAAGGTCCGTACCTTCTGGTCAGGCGATTATGAGGAAAAGGAGCCGGTGTACGAATTCCCCAATGACGTGTATTTGAAAGACGGCGGGTTCGATCTGTCCCGGCATACCGGGCGGGGGGAGCAGGCAATCCGCAATGCTATTATTCTTCACTCCCTGGTGCGCAGATATGAGATCGCCGGAGACGGGGTAGCGCTTGATCTGGCGGTCGGCATTGCCAACCACCTCTTAGGACCTTCACGGTATTTTAATTACAAAATGGAGTTTTTCGGCCATGTCCATTCCGCGGGCTGGGTGGCCTCGGGTCTGGTCCGTCTTGGACGTATCACAGGGACCGGGCAGTATATTGCCGCAGGCAAAGGGATATATGATTATATCCGTTCCCTGTCCTCCTCCTTCGGCTGGGTGCCCGAATATGCCCAGTGGCATCCCCAGCATGAAGAGCACTGTGAAACCTGCTGCATCAAGGATATGATTGAATGCGCCAATGAATTGATTCTGGCCGGGTACGAGGAATACTGGGGTGATATGACCCTGTTTGCACGGAACCAGCTGGTGGAGAACCAGGTCAAGGTATCTTCCTATGTAGTGACAGACAATACCCTGCCTGACGGGGAGGGAGTCACCTACAGGGAGATTGACAAGAGAATGATTGGCGGCTTCACCGGCGGTTCCCTCGTTAACTCCATCTCATTGTCCAAATTCCGCTCTATTGCGGGCTGCTGCGTCGGCATGGCTCCGGTGGCACTGGAGATCGTATGGAATCGGGCCGTGGAATTCTGTGATGGGAGAGTACTCGTCAATATCCCCGTGGATAAGGAGACGGAGGAATCGACGGTAAGCATGAATTACCCCGATACAGGCTATATTTCCATCAGGCCCAAGATGCGCTGTGATGTAGCGGTACGGTTGTACGACTGGATGGGGCAGGACCTCAGCACGAAGATTAATGGAGTAGAATGCGCAGCCTCAAGGGAGGGTAATCTGGCGGTATTCCGCAATGTAGCTGCGGGAGATATTGTCGAGCTGGAGCATCCTGTCGAAACGGCGGTGGTCCAAGAAACGGTGCGGGGCAAAGAGTATTCGGTATCCTGGAGAGGCTGTGACGTCATCGATATGCTTCCGCGCGGAGAGCACTTGAGACTGTACCAGCGGGATTTACAGCTACCGAAAACCTATCCGTCTGCGGTAGATGTTCACTTCACCGGAGCCGCCAATTATGGTCCTACCCAGCAGGCGCAGGACAAAAAGTAACGGCAGCCACAGATACAAGTTTACAAAGTTACAAACAGAAGCCACAGCCGGAAAAAGCAATGTCCCGGTTGTGGCTTTTTTGTTCCGTTTCATTGCAGAGGAGTTGAATGCCTTTCTTGCATTTAATGCAGGTGAAATGTGTCACAATTGTTAATTATATGGGTTATTATGGTAAAATAATATAGGTTTAGGGGATTTTTTATGCAAAATAATTGACCGTAGGAAGAACGAGGTCTATAATCTGGTATATAATGGAATGTAAAGGAGTGAAATAGAAATTGCTACAACTGGATGGGATGGATTCAGATTCTTTAACAAATATGATTAAAGTCTCGTTTTCATGGGAAAACTGGGCAGCAATCATCGAAATTTCAGACAAGCTCTTTGAACTCGCGGCCATTACATATGACTCCACACAGCAACATAGCGCCAACAGCAAAAACGGAAAAAGACACATAGCCTATTACTTTGGTTACAGTTCGTGCATGAAAGGGATTGCTTATCAGAAATTAGGTGATTATTCTGAGTCAAGGAAATGCATCAGCCGATATGCAGACTTGAGCTGGATTAAAGAATTAAACGAAGAGGGGCTTGCAGAGGTCGAATACTATAAGAATATTGCTGTAGCAAACACCTACGTTCTGGATCTGCTTGAAGGAAAAACGAATGTTCTGTCTGACTATGTGGAATTTATCCTCAAGAGTGATAAAGAAGAACTTCTGGCAGGCTTAATCACAGTGTTAGAATCCGCAATTAAATATAATTACCCTATCGATTGGGTGCTTGAAGAATTTAAGGAGCAAGTCGAAGAAATAGGCAGCAAAGAGAAACGGGAAGATGTAAGGTACTATATAGATTACATCTATTTACAATCCATTTATTTATATAAGAGGGAAAAAATTGTCGATGCCATAAACCTAATATTGGATAATTTGATATTAAGTGATAATCTTGAAGACGGGACAGGCTTTAGGAAGACGACTGCATTTTATGAACTCGTCAGGCCCTATGCTTCAACCTCACAACTAGAGAGACACCGTAGGATCATGCAAAATATCTTAGAGAGGGAGTTTTTAAAAGATGAAAAGAACATGCTTGTTATTAACAGTCGCATTGTTGATTAGTTCTGTCGTAATCTCAACTTCCGCAAGTGCAGCAGATAGTAGCAGTCCAAATGTAAATACGGCATCTAACCTTATTACCATTAATAATCACGGGGCAGGACACTGATCTGAGCTTTGTCAAAAGAAATAACTTAAACGCAGAAAAACCCGCGCCGAGCGCGGGTTTTTCTGCGTTTAAGGGAACAAATATCTCATATAAGCTAAACATGCTGAGCTGATGAACGTAGAGGAAATCCGACTGATTATTTGCTGTAGAACCAGGACTGGCTCATCTTACTCCTTAACGGCACCAAGCACGATGCCCTTGACGAAAAAGCGCTGGAGAAAAGGATAGACCAGCAGGATGGGCAGCATGGCGATGAAGATTTGCGCGGATTTGACGCTACGGTTGGAGAGCGTTTGCAGATCCTCGAAGCGGATGCCGGTCTTGCTGAAGTCCTGCACAACGACGATGGTCTGCAGCAGCGTGGCGAGGGGCCAGCGGTCGGGCGAGGTCATATAGAGCATACCGTCAAACCAGGCATTCCAATGGCCGACAAGGGTGAATAGGGACAGGGTGGCGATGGCCGGGAGCGATACGGGCAGATAAATTCTGGACATAATCTGGAAGGAGGTTGCACCGTCCATAATCGCGGCTTCATCCAGGTCGCGCGGCAATGCCCGGAAGAAATTCATCATCAGGAT
Organism: Paenibacillus phytohabitans; assembly: GCF_013141775.1. GTDB lineage: Bacteria > Bacillota > Bacilli > Paenibacillales > Paenibacillaceae > Paenibacillus_AQ > Paenibacillus_AQ phytohabitans. The sequence goes on along the minus strand of NZ_WHOB01000012.1, from coordinate 240,797 downwards.
GATATTCCATACATTGACCAGGCCCGGGAGGATGAAGATCCAGAAGGAGTTGATCAGATTGATCTTCTCCATCAGGATATAATGCGGGACGAGCCCGGCGTCGAAGATCATAATAATCAGAAAGAACCATACATAGAAGCTGCGTCCGCGGAATTCCTTGGAATTCCGCGAGAGGGGGAAGGCGGCCAGCACCGTTACGCACATGGCCAGTATCGTGCCGACAGCGCTGCGCAGCACCGAGATTTTAAGTGCCGACAGGAAATTACTATTCTCGAAGGTACGCAGATATCCATCCAAAGAGAAATCCACGGGGATCAGTCCGACCAGGTTGGAATCTGCTGCCGATTTACCGCTGAGGGACACCGCAAAGATATGGAGCAGCGGCAGCACGCAGACCACGGATATCAGCACAAGAAAAGCGATATTGAACAGATAGAATATGCGGTAGGTCGGGTTTTTATGGTACATGAGGCCTTTCCTCCTTCAAATTGACAAGCATGTCAGAAAATCCGGTAATTTGCCCACTTGTAGGCTGAATAGTAGCCTCCTCCAATCATGATAAAGCCGATTACTGACTTGAACAGGCCGACGGCGGTGGACAGGCTATATTGGCCTTCCTGGAAAGAACGGTAGACATACGTATCGATAATATCGCCCTTGTCCAGCACCAGGGAATTGATCAGATTATAGATCTGGTCGAAGTTGGCGTTCAGCATGTTACCCAGCGACAGGGTGAAGACCACAACGATGATCGGCAGCATCGAGGGGAGCGTGATGTAGAGAGTCTGCTTCATGCGGCCCGCCCCGTCAATCTCTGCCGCTTCGTAGAGCGCGGGATTGATGCCGGACAGCGAGGCCAGGAAGACGATGGCGCTGAAGCCGAATTCCTTCCACAAGTCGCTCAGAATGACAGTGAAGCGGAACCAGTTCCCTTCACTGAGGAACATCACGGGCTGCATGTGGAAGAAGCTGAGCAGCTGGTTCACAATCCCTTCCAGGGACAAGAGATCAAGGAGAATGCCGCCCAGAATCACCCATGACATGAAATGGGGCAGATAGACCAGGGTTTGAACCGAACGCTTAAGCCCCGTCTGGCGGATTTCGTTGAGCAGAAGGGCGAATATCACCGGAACTACGAGCCCGAAGGCGATTTTGAGACAGGAGATAATCAGTGTGTTGAGAATGACCTGCCGGGAATCATGCATCGAGAAAATCAGCTCGAAATTGCTCCAGCCCACCCACGAAGAGCCGGAAATGCCCTTCCAGGGCTTGAAGTCCTGAAAAGCAATGATGATGCCCGGCATAGGGGCATATTTGAATATCAGCGCGACGAGCACTGCTGGCACCAGCATAAGATGCAGCCTCCATGTGGCGGCAAACTGCCTGGCTATTGTGCCGGTTCCGGGATTGGCCTTGGGAGCGGCATTGGCCGCCATATCTGTGCCTGGCTTCATACGGGTCTCCTCCTAAATGTCCGCCGCTTGCGGATTCTACAACCATATTAGGCTTGACAATCCTGAACTGTACAGATATAGATATTTAAGGTAACTGTCAATTTGTTAAGGGGGTGCTGCCATGCGAAGATACCGGCCGGTATTTGTCAAAATCACTGCTGTTATTTTTATGCTGATTTTGCCAATGGCTCTGCTCTATACGTATTTCAGTGAGAAGAGTCTTGAAGTCATCGATGGACAGATTACAGATAACAACGAAAGCCGCTTGTTTTTCCTGAAGAATCAGATTGAGTCGAACATCGACCGCTTGTCCTTATCCTCCAGTGTGCTGACGAGAGATTCCTCCATTACGGATTTGCAGCTCAATCTGCTTACCGAGGATTATTATCAGACGCTATACTACCAGACACAGGTCAAGGAAAAGCTGCTGCTGCAGAGTCTTTCCAGCAACTGGCGCAACGATCTGTCCGTCTATTTGCCGGAGAGCCGGCGACGTATATCCACCAATCCGGGCGACACGTTCGACATGAAGGAGATGAAGCTGTCTCCCGCGGGTGTATGGAGGCTGCATCCGGGCACCGGTGCGGTGAATCCGTATTATCAGATGTTCGTCTGGGACCCTTATCTTTCGCAGGAGCAGAACCAGGAGCCCGTTGCTGTATTCGAGGTACGGTTCACGGTCGACAATATCCGGCGGATGCTGGGTGACTACAAGCAGGATAATCCGGGCAAAGCTTTTCTGCTCACGGCTTACGGTACAGCTTACGGTGCCGTATCGGCAGACGATGCGGCCGCAAGGGAAACCGGGCGCCGGCTGCTCAAAGATCCGCTGGAGGAATCCGGACACCGGAGCCTGGAAATCGGCGGGGAGGATACTTTTATCAGCTATGCGTATCTCTCTTCCCTGGATGCCTATCTGGTGGATTATGTCCCGCTTGATGTTATTCACGCACCGGTTGTGCAGAGCCGCAGAATGTTCTATCTCAGCTTTGTCGTCTTGGCCCTGCTGGCGCTTATTGCCTCTTATCTGCTGTACCAGCATGTGCAGAAGCCGGTGTCAGAGGTGGTCAAAGGCTTGCGGAGCTTTGAGCGGGGCAATTATTCCTTTCGCATAAGAAAGCGCTTTAATAACGAATTTGACTACATGCGCCTGCGGTTCAATGAGATGGCCGAGCAGACCCAGCATTTGATCAATGACGTCTATGAGGAGCAGAACCGTTCCAGGCTCGCAACACTGAAGCAGCTGCAGTCCCAGATTCATCCCCACTTTCTGTACAATTGCCTCTCCTTCATCGCCGCCTGCGCCAAGGCAGGGGAAACGGAAACGATCCGTGAGATGGTCTATCATCTGGGTGATTATTACCGCTATACGACACGGGTGGAGAACCAGCGTCCGCTCCTGGAGGAAGAGGTACAACAGGCCAGGAACTATCTGCATATCTACGCCTTCAGACTGGAGCGTCTGGATTTCGGGCTGAATATTCCGCCGGACATGCTGGCTGAGCCGGTCCCCCGGTTGTTTCTGCAGCCTGTAGTGGAGAATGCCATTATCCATGGTGTGGAGCCGCAGCCGGGAGCGGGCACGATACAGGTCACAGGTGTACAAGAAGGGGAGTATAATCTGCTGCAGGTTGAGGACAGCGGGGCGGGCATGACGGAGGAGCAGATCGCCGGCTATATGAAAGAGCTGGAGCTGCCCATGAATGAGCAGACAGGCTGCGGCCTGTGGAATGTCAATCAGCGTCTGAAGCAGCAGTACGGTCCGGGGTCCGGCATCAGGCTGGACGCCTCGCCGGGTCTGGGCGGTTTACGGGTCACCCTGCGCTGGAAAAGGGAACATGAAGGAGGACAGCCAAGTGAAAATGCAGCTGATGCTCGTCGATGACGAGCCAATGATTCTTAAGAGCATGGTCCAGAATGACTGGGCTTCCGCCGGTGTGGAGCATGTGTATCAGGCAGCATCCGGTCTGGAGGCGGCAGAGCTGCTGAAGCATCATCCGGTCGATATTGTGGTCACGGATATCCGCATGCCCGGGATGGACGGTTTAGCCTTATGCAAGCATGTGCATGAGCATTATCCAAGAACCCGCTGTGTGCTGCTGTCAGGCTTTGGCGAATTTGAATACGCCCGGCAGGCGATTGAGCACCGGACGGTAGGCTATCTGCTGAAGCCGGTCAAGGATGAAGAGCTGCTGGCCGAGGTGAAGCGGGTTGCCGCCGGCCTCCGCACGGAATGGGAGCAGATTGCTTCCCAGGAACGGGCGCGGCGGACCTTGCACCAGCATATGCCGATGCTGCGGTCGGGATTTCTGAATGATCTGCTGTCAGGCCAGCTGCCGGAGAATGGAGCGTTAGCCGAGCGGTTGAAGGAGTACCAGCTCCCCTTCCATGCGGAGGATTCGCTGCTGCTGGTGATGGTGCGGCCCGAGAAGGTATTCGGCAGCGGAGAAGAACCGGATGCCCTGCTGTTTGAATATGCGGTGCGGAATATTGCGGCAGAGATTCTGGAGCCGGACTGTGATGTCTGGCATTGCCGTGATGCCTATGGCTATCTCATCTTTGCGCTGCGCAGCCGGGAGCAACCGCAGGAGATGGGTGAAATGGATGTGAGGGCTCTGCATACCAAGGCACATGAACTGCAGCTGAAGGTGTCCGGCCTACTCAAGGGGCAGGTCTCGCTTTTGCTGAGTGAACCGCTGCGCTTTCCCTTGGAGCTGGCGCAGGTCTACCGCAAGTCGCTGAACGAATTCCGGAAAATCCCGCGCAGTGAGCAGGAATTCCTGGCTCTAGCGGGCAGCAACCGGACGGTTGACCGCACCTTGACCTCACTCTATGCGCCGCCGGCATTCCTGCGGCTGATGGAGGGAGGCCGGTGGGATGAGGTGCGCAGTAAGCTGGTCGCCATTGTCCGCGAAATGGAGGAGAAGCTGCTCGATTCCGAAGAGCATCTGGCCGAGCTGTACCATACGCTGGTGAGCGCTTTCCTGGCCATTGCCCACCAGCAGGGAAAGACCCTGATGGAGGCGACATCCGGGAAGGGAGAGCTTGGTGAATCAGCCCGGATCATGCGCAGTGCCGCCACCATTGCGGACTGGGCGGAGGGGATATTGTCCTGTCTTGCGCAGTCGGAGAATGCGGAATACAACGATCACAAGCGCCAGCTGCTGGCGAGAATCCACCGCTTCATTGAGGAGAATCTTGCCCGGGATGTCTCCCTGCAGAGCATTGCCGACCACGTGAAGCTCCATGCGGTATATCTGTCCTCCATGTACAAGCTGGAGACGGGCGAGAATCTGAGCGATTACATTATGCGTTACCGGATGGAGCAGGCAGCGGTGCTGCTGCGCTCTACGGAGATCCGGATTTATGAGCTGGCCGCCCGGCTGGGCTTCCAGAATCCTCCGTATTTCAGCAAGCTGTTCAAGAACTATTACGGGATTACGCCGCAGGAATACCGGGAACGCCTGCTGTAACAATGCTTAAGAATTTACCATATCACCTTAAATCTTTCTCTCTTACTCCCGTGAAAGCGTTGTAATAAGATGAATGCGTCAGAGATTACAGGAACACAGGGAGGCTCTTGCATGAAGAGGACAAAAAAAAGGTTCGCGCTGCTATTGTCGGCAACGCTGCTGCTGTCGCTGCTCACAGCCTGTTCACCGAACGGCAGCAACGGAGCTGCCGGCACAGCGCCGCCGTCATCCGCCCAGCCGTCTACGCCTGCGGAGGCGGAGGGAGACGCTGCCCGGATTCAAGGGATCAAGGACGGGACATACCGCTTCGAAACTCCGGTCACCATCACTACCGTTACAGCTACGGATTCCAGCTTCAAGTACAAAAACGGGGAGACACTGAGTGACAATGTGCATACCCGTTGGGCGAAGGAGCAGCTGGGGATTGATATCCAGCATCTGTGGGAGGTGCCCGGCGAGCAGTTCGCCACCAAGATGCGGCTGATGCTGACAGCCAAGCAGGAGCTGCCGGATGTCGTCACAACGATGGATATCGGACTGATGAATGAGCTGATCGAATCCGGAGCCTACAAGGATGTTTCAGCGGATTTCGACAAGTATGCCTCGGACCGCGTGAAGGAGATCTTCAGCTCCCACCCGCTGATCTGGAGCCAGGTTACCTTCGAGGGTAAGCATATGGGCCTGCCTTACTTTGCCAACGCCGGGAACGATAATGCTGTCATGTGGGTCCGCCAGGACTGGCTGGACGAACTGGGGATGCAGGCACCGTCGACCTTTGAGGAGCTGGAAGCCTTCATGCAGGCGCTGCTAGATAAGAAGCCGGGCAATACGGATTCTATCATTCCGCTTGGCGTGAGTCTTGGCTCGGGCGGCGGCCACCCGAATCCGCTGGCAGGCTGGCTCGGGGAGAGCACCTGGATCTTCGGGCCGTTCGGAACCGTTCCTTACCAGTGGAACCAGGGCGCGGACGGTAAGCTGGTGCATGGTTCGACCGTACCAGAGATGAAGAAGGGCCTTGAGGTAATGCGGAACTGGTACCAGAAGGGCTATATCTCCAAGGAGGCCGGGCTGCACGATGAGAACAAGCTCGCCGAGCTGATTGGCCAGGGACGGGTAGGGGTCGTGGTGGCTCCGTATTGGATGGGCAGCTGGCCGGTTCCTGACCTGCAGAAGAACGTGCCGGGAGCAACGATGAAGCCCTACCCCATCCCCACTGAGAATGGCAAGGCAGGAGCGCGTGATACCACGTTCCTGAAGGGAGGGATGCTGGTAAGGCAAGGCTTTGAGCATACCGATGCTCTGTTCCTGTATCTCAACCGTCTGTTCGCCGGAGTGGACAAAGAACCAGGCAGCGAATTCGAGCACGGCTGGGCTGAAGACTATGACTATACCCTTAAGGCGGACGGAACGGTCTCCACGGTTAGCGAGGATATCCCCGGAGGCTCGGTAGGGGTCTACAAATACTTCCTGTATGAGCCGAAGGACCCGTTCAGTGTGCTGCAGCAATCCGCAGACAAGGGGGATTTGCTGGAACAGGGAAATCTTACAGAGGCTGAAGCTGCGGCTCTTGGCAATCCCGATATTCTGAAGGCGGCGCAGATCGTCGTCGATGGATGGGCCAAGGACAGCTACTGGGCGCCCAAGTTCCTTGGAGCCAGTACACCGGCGATGCAGTCCAAGGGAGGCATCACAACGAAGCTTGAAGGAGAGGCGATCATGGCGATCATCTACGGCCGCAAGCCGCTGGAGGATTTCGATACATTCGTCAAGGAATGGTACAGCATTGGCGGAGAGCAGATGACGAAGGAAGCCAATGAATGGTTTGACAGCACGAAGTGACAGGCGAACCCAGCAGGAGTTATCTGGGCTAAAGCTGCAGGACTGCTGTTGCCGGACGCTAGCCGGAAGGAGGAGGAGAAACGGACGGGAAGCCGGGATCATCCTCCTCCTTTTTGCTGCCTGGTGAATATGCAATGTATACCTGTTAAGGAAGGTGGGAGAATGCGGTGAAATGGACAAAAAGCAGAGCTGCCGCAGCTTCGGGTGTCCCGCTGTGTCTGGCCGTTGTCCTGCTGTTAAGCGGAGGCGGAGTCCCGGAAAGGCTCGTTGGGCCTGAGGGAAAGGAGAATGCTTCCACCAAGGCTCAACTGGGCATAACGGAGCGGATGACAATGGACACCGAGGTGGCACGGATCAACGGGCATGCAGTGACGGCGGCGGAACTGAAGTATGCGATGGGACTCCAGCGCACGCAGGTGATTGAATACTTCCGGGATACTTACCATCAGGCGTATGAAGAGAACTTCTGGGAGCTGGAGATTGACGGGGTGAATCCGCTGGAGCTGCTCAAGCGTGAGGCGCTTACGTCCTGGACACGAAGCCGGATTCTGCTGGAGATGGGGTATGAAGGAGGGCTTGTTGACAGCACGGACTTTGACGGGCTGCTCTCTGAGATGGAACGCGAGAACAAACGGCGGGCTCAGGCAGCGGCTGCCGGGATAGCGGTGTTTGGTCCGGCCGAGCTGGATGAAGGCAGCTTCATCCCGTACTATCTGAGCAATCTGGAGGTTGCGCTTCGGGAGAGGATGACAGTGCCTGGGGAACACGGACGGGAAGATGAACCGGCACGGGAGGATCAGGTTAGCAGCATTTCTGAGGAACAAGAGCTTACGTTTACCCGCATTTCCATAGCATACCGGAGCAAAGGGCAAGGTGTAGCGGATAACAAGCCGGGAACACAACAGCTTCTGTCTGAGGTGCGTCAGTTGCTTCTTGAGGGCAGAAGCCCGGAAGAGGCGATTTCAAAACTGAGAAATGATAACGCTTCCTTTCCTGACTTGACTCTAAGCAGTGAAAGTCTGGACAGCGCAAACGCCAGAGTGTATTTCCGCGAGCAGGGCCAGCTGTACACCTGGCTAACCAGTGAGCGGGAGTCCGGCGAGATCAGCCCGGTCATGGATGAAGGCTTCACAGGGGAATGGGTAATGGCGGTGCTTGGCGATGTAAAACCGCAGAAGCCAGAAACAGCAGCGGCGGAGCGGAAAGGGAAAGCGGCGGCGGAGACAGGCTTCGGGCGGGAACTGGAGCAGCGAATCCGTTCCGCCCGGATTGAGCTAACGGAGCCGGGATATTCCGGCCTGCAAATGCAGTAGCATACCATTCATATCGGGAGGTTTAAGACAAGATGACAAGAAGACCATGGCATCAGATGAACAAGCTGATTTTGACGGCAATCCTGATTCTGGCATCTGTACTGTCCGTATTAGTCCCGTCAACGGTCCGCGCAGACGGTACATCCTATTATGTCGATTCGGCAGGGGGCAGCGACAGCAACACAGGCAGCTCCGAAGCCCAGGCCTGGAAGACGCTGGACAAAGTGAATGCTACCGTCTTTCATCCCGGCGACCGTATTCTGTTCAAGGCGGGCGGAGTCTGGACGGGGACGCTGTCACCCCAGGGCTCCGGCAGCGAAGGCAGCCCGATTCAGATTGACCGGTACAGCGAAGGGGCCAAGCCGTTGATTGCAGGTGGTGGTGCCGCCGCTGCCGTATATTTCTACAATCAGGAGCAGTGGGAGGTCCGTAATCTCGAGATTACCAATAATGCAGCCAGTCCGGGCGAGCGCAGAGGCATTCATGTCAGCGGAAGCAGCGGAAGCTGGACCAATCCCAAGGTCTATAAGCATTTCGTGTTCGAGAATCTCGATATCCATCAGGTCAAAGGGACAACAGCCACCGATTATGTGCATAACGGCGGAATTATCGTCTGGGGTCCGGACTGGGATCTGCATGTGTCGGACGTGGTCATCAAGAATAATCACATCTATTCGCTCGACAGTGTAGGAATCTATCTGAATGGAGCACAGCGCACCTACTCCACCGGTCTTAAGGTGCAGAATAATGTCATTAACGATGTGGCTGCCGACGGGGCGGTTGTGCTCAATACGACGGGCGGGGTCATTGAGCATAATGTGGTGTACGATACCCATGTCCGCGCGTCCGGATACCATGTGCCGCTGTGGGTATGGGGCACGAAGGATGCGGTCATCCAGTACAATGAAGTCTACAACACCGCCCCCGGCGGCGACGCAATGGCCTTTGATGCGGATTATAACAGTGACGGCACTATTATCCAGTACAATTACAGTCACCATAACGCAGGGGGGATGGTACTGGTCGTCAATGACGGGACAACTGCCTCCAATTACAATACCAATGCGGTCGTCCGCTATAATATCAGCGAGAATGACGGCGGTGCGGTGTTCAATCTGAACGGCCCGGTCAACGGCGCGAAGTTCTATAATAATACGGTCTATCTGCCGCTCACTTCCAGCACCAAGGTGGTCAATTACGGCTTTTGGGATGGCTATGCTTCAAATACGGCCTTTTACAACAACCTGATCTATAATCTGGGCACCGGGGGATACCAGTTCGGCTCCAGCACCGGCAACATATTCGATAATAATCTGTTCTACGGCAACCATCCATCCAGCGAACCGGCTGACCCGCACAAAATCACCACTGATCCGAAGCTCGCTTCGCCAGCCTCGGGTGGCATCGGACGCGGCACGCTGGCCGGTTATCAGCTGCTGAATACCTCTCCGGCCATTGGCAGCGGCAGAATCATCAGCAGCAACGGCGGCAGCGATTATTTCGGCAATTCTGTTCCGGCAGGCACTGCTCCCAATATTGGGGCCTACGAGGGAGCGGGGCTGGACCCGAACAATCTGCCTCCGCTGCCACAGCCGCCTTCCCAGAGTAATCTGCTGCTCAATCCGGGGTTTGAGACAGGTGATTTCAGCAACTGGCCGCTTCATTACAATGGAGCTTCTATCGTAAACACCGGAGCACATACCGGAACCTATGCAGCGGCACTTACCGGCAACTATGCAGGAATGGAGCAGAACATTGGCGGACTGCATCCGAACACCATGTATAAGCTATACGCTTATGGCGCAGCCAGCGGCGGCGGCTCGGCCGTATTCGGAGTGAAGAACCACGGCAACGCCGAACAGAGTGTCTATATGACTGCAGCTGCATATACCCGCAAGGAAATTACATTTACTACAGGGGCCTCCAGCACCAGCGCTACAATATTTCTGTACAAAGCCGGAGGGGCGGGGCAAGTGACGTTCGACGATCTGGAATTGATTCAATTCAGCGCATCTCCTGCCGGTCCCGCCGAACCGGTGTTCACCGAAGGCGGAAGTGACGAATTCGCCGGGCCCGATCTGGATGGTCAGTGGACTTGGGTTAGGGAGAACAGCGCAGCCTGGTCGCTGACGGCAAATCCCGGCTCTATGCGGATAACAGCAGAGAGCGGGGAAATCGCAGAGGGGGCTGCAACGGCCAAGAATCTTCTGCTCACCGGAGCGCCTGAAGGGGACTGGACCTTAGAGACTAAGCTGACGGGATTACCGGCGTCCCCATGGGCCCAGGGCGGCCTGATTGTCTATGAGAGCGATGCGACCTTCGTCCGGATTACCCGGATGTACGGCACCGGCAACGAATTCCAGTTCACCGCACAAAAAAATACCGTGCGGCAGCATGTCGAAACTGCCGATACTCTGGGCTCGGCCGTATACCTCAGACTCGTGAAGACGGGCAATACGTACAGCGGCTTCTATTCCGCTGACGGTGTGAGCTACCAGCAGGCCGGAGCGGATCAGACAGTGGAAATTGCGGAGCCGAAGATCGGCCTGTTCACGGGAGGCGGTACAGGATTTACGGCGAACTATGATTATTTCAAGTTCATTCCGGCGGAGACCGAACCGGAACCGGAGCCTGTCAACCTGCTGCAGAACCCCGGCTTCGAGAGCGGTGATTTCACCGGCTGGGCAGTCCATTATAATGGTGCTGCGATCTCAGACACTGCCCCGTATACAGGAGAATACTCCGCAAGGCTAAGCGGGCCGGCTTCAGGCATGGAGCAGACGGTCTCCGGCCTGCTTCCGGACACGACCTACAGGCTGTCCGGCTTAGGACAAAGTGCAGACGGCGGTGTAGCGGTATTTGGGGTCAAGAATTACGGCGGCACATTCACGGATGCCTGGGGCTTCGAGCAGGGCACAGGATATGTGCACAAAGAAATTGAATTCACAACAGGAAGCGCCAGCACCAGCGCCACGATTTATCTGTATAAAGGCAGCGCCGCCGGTGAAGTCCATTTCGACGACCTGGTGCTGACGGCGGTGCAGGAGTAGCCGATACATTCAAGGAGTCAGCTATAGAATTGAAGCGGTGAACCGGATTACGATAGTTACTGTGATATAGAGAGGCAGCAATTCAAAAAGGACGGTTCTTCAAGTCACTTCAGTGACTTAAAGGACCGCTCTTTTTTTTAACGGGGCTAACAAAGGGCGTTAGTTCAACAAAGATAGTCATCTCAAGCCGGTTCACTGTGCGATGCCTCGTGTTCTGCAGCCGTTTGAACCCCAAGCCTGCGGACGAGGGAAGGAAGTGAAAAAAGATAGAAGAAGCTGACGCCTACTGTACAAAGCGCGAGTATATAATGCAGCCAAGTCACTGAAATCCAGGCCGGAAAGGCCAGGGCGACTATGCTTAGTGCCATGGAGTGGCCCAGCATCATAACCGGATCAATCAAAGCATTAACCCGGCCCATATTACGGGCGGGAACCAGTTCAGGCATCCAGCTGCCAAGAACGATATTAATTGGCGCAATAGCAATACCCGCGAGCAGGACAATAGCCAGGTATACCTCGACCTGCCCGGCAAAACCCAGGCCGCCGATAAGCAGGCTTGCTGCGAATAATCCCGTTATAAGTACCGGAGTCCGCGTGAAGCGGGCAATGAGACGCGGGCCGAGAATACTGCCCACCAGGAAGCCGATGCCAAGAAAAACGGTAATCATCGAGGAATAAACAACATAATTATCCGGGCTCAGCTTATACTTCATTGCAAAAATCGGAAGCACTGCAAACACACCATTTACGATCCCAAAGAACAAAAACCCGCTGATCAGTACGAGAAGCAGCCGATTTCCGGCGATATAGCGAAGACCTTGCGAGAAATCTGTAATGAGGTGCGAAAAGCGGAGCTCGCGAATACGGTTCTTACCGTTAGGCATCCGGGCATTCTCGGGGAAATCCCCCCAGGCCAGCAGCAGACCCGAAATTAGAAAACTGACACAATCAACGATGATAGCGCCTTGAATTCCAATAAAATGATAAGCGGTCGCTCCCAGACTCATCCCGAATAACATGAACATTCCCATAACGATCTGGTTCAAACCGGAGGCCTGAACATACTGGTCATGACCTATGCTTCCCTGCAGCAGCCCCATCTCAGCCGGACCAAAAAATTTGGAGATCGAGCTGCGCAGAAACAAAACCAGAAAACATAGCACAATTAAATCGTAATGTACGAATAACAGCAGCAGTAAGGTCAATCCAGCACGGATCCAATCACTGTATGCAGCGATATGCTTACGGTCGAACCGGTCGGCCGCAACCCCAACGATCCAGAATACAGCCAGCGTAGGCAGGGAATACATCAGCTCCGCAGTGGTTGCCAGGGAGGGGCGTTCGCTGAACCGGTCTACCAGATAATAGGCAAAAGCCATGTTGCCAACCACCGTACCCAGCTGAGAAGCAAAAGCTGCAAAAAACAGCTTGCAGAATACAGGATTGCGAAAAAGTGACTTCATAATAGTTCCTCCCCCAAATCAAAGAAATCCTTTGCTTTACCCGCTGACGGTTGAAGCAGACTGTACAGATAGTTAAGGAGTGCATTGAATTGCAGGCGGGTACCCGCTTGTCTGGTGCCCACTGTAATAGAATGTGTAACGATACCTTCCTGAAAGGATGAGACCAGTCTGGATATCTGACCAAGATCCATGACCGGATTGAATTCGCCGCGGCTTACCCCCAACCGGAGCAAATCTGCAAAGCGGACAATGCCTCTTTCATACCGTTGTTTAAGCATCTCTCTGCGTGAAGAATCGCGCCAGCCGACTAGAAAATATTCATAAAAGGCAGGCACCATTCCACCGCCCTCCGTTTGCTCCAAATCATGAAGCTGCTGGGTATATAGTGTGACAATGATTTGCCAAACGGGTGATGAAGCAGCCGTCAAATATTCAAGATACTGTTCATACTCAAGATCCTGATGATCCAGCAATGCTTCAAAAATCTCTTCTTTCGTTTGATAATAGAGGTAAATCCAGCCCCTGCTCATGCCGGTTTCCTCGATAATATCCTTCAGAGAGACCGATCCGTAGCCTTTTCTGATAAATACGCTTTTAGCAGCATCTAATATCTGCCGGCTTCGCTGTTCTTTCCGGTGATCCGTCAGTCGGGGAGACATTTATCCGCCGCCTTTCCTATTATCCAAAATGAATGATGTGTCATTATTATCTTAATGACACATCATTCATTTTGCAACTAAAAAATAGTGTAATAAGCTATTTATTTTAATGATTGATATTAATAAGATTATCTTGTTATAATGTCTTTAAATTCCATTTTATTCTCCAACATCTTCCATATCTCGCGTTTTTGTCAACTGAATTGCCAATTTGTCGTTTTGAAATCCATTATCTTGCCACCATCTCAAGTAAGAAAGGGAAATGAGTATGAAAACGGTGCTGCTGTTTCCGGGACAAGGGTCACAGTATGTAGGTATGGGTAAGGAAATGTTTGAGCGATTTGAAACGGCACGAAGGACATTTGAAGAGGCTTCCGATTTGCTTGGTTACAGCGTATCCCGGTTATGCTTTGACGGGGATCATGAGGAGTTGACACGAACTGACAATGCTCAACCTTGTATCTTGACGGTAAGCATAGCTGCATACCGGGTAATGCTCGAGCATCTTGATTTGGAGCCTTCCTATTTTGCCGGCCATAGTTTAGGAGAAATATCCGCCCTTAGTGCTTCTGGAGCCATACCCTTTTCCGAGGCGCTTCAGCTTGTGCGTCTAAGAGGACAGCTGATGCACGAAGCCCAGACGCAGGAAGCAGGCGGAATGCTTGCGATTAGCGGCGCAAATCTCTCCGCACTGGAAGAGGAATGCAGTCTCCCGTCCTTCCGTGGCCATGTCGTAGTCTCGAATTTGAATTCCAAGGGTCAGACTGTTGTTTCCGGCAAAAAAGCGGAGCTGGAAAAGTTCAGGGAAAAGGTGCTTACCATGGGGGCCAGAGCAGTTGCAATTCCGGTCGGCGCCGCCTTTCATAGCCCATTAATGAAACCGGTAGCAGAGGTTTTTGAAAATGCATTATCTCGTATGCGCTTTCAAAAAATGCGTTATTCTGTTTTATCCAATGTAACCGCCAAGCCTTATGCCGATTCCTCAAGCATCCCGTCACTTCTTTCTGAGCAAATCGTTTCTGTAGTCAACTGGCAGGGATGTATGAAATACCTGTATGGACGGGGAGTTGAGCGTTACATCGAAACCGGTTCCGGTATGGTATTGGGAAATTTAGCGAGAAAAGATATTTCTCCGGGAAGCCTTATTCAAGCAACAGATGGGAATAAAGATTGGAATACCCTTTTGGCTTCCGGTGGACGAATAGATACAGGTATTGATTTTGCAGCGATTCTAAAAATGGCTTTGTGCAGTAAAAATCATAACAAAACGGACTCCAATTCGATCTATATGAGCAAAATCTCCGGCCCCTTGCGAGAGCTTGAACTATTCGCCAGCCAGACGGGCCAAGTAAAGAGCACCGCTGAAGAGGAAAGCAGAAGTGCATTCATGGCACTCCATAAGATTATGGAGATCAAGCAGTTGCCGGAAGTCGTGCGCAATCGAATGCTGGACGATCTGACTGAGGGAGGAGGGGGCCTTGATGTTAGATACGCTTAATAATGCTCTTATAAAGGCGGCTTCTCTCTCTGATAAGGGCATTACCTTCGTGTCCGGTGAATCAGACAGCGGCTTTTACAGCTATAAAGAGCTTTTTGCTTCCGCAAAAGACATAAGTTCTCAGTTGAAACAACTGGGAGTGCGACGAGGCGACGAGGTCATTTTGCAACTGGACAACAATCGCGAATTTTTAACGGTTTTTTGGGCCTGCCTGCTTGGCGGATATATTCCGGTTCCGCTTGCAGTCGGCAACAATGAGGAGCATCTGATCAAGACTCTCCGGATCGCTGGGATGCTGAATCATCCTGTTGTCGTCTCAAATGACAAACATTTTGAGAAGCTCGATGAAATAGCCTCCCGTCAGAACTACGCAGCAGTGTACCGGATTTCTGTAGTGGCATTGCTGGAGCCATGGAAGGGTGTTGTAACGGACCTTACGCCTGTACAACCCCAAGATATTGCCTTCATTCAATTTTCCTCCGGTACAACTGGTGATCCCAAAGGTGTGATTCTAACCCACAGCAATCTTTTGGCGAACATAGAGGACCTTAGAGAACGCCTGGGTGCAGCTCCCGAAGATGCTTTTCTTAGTTGGATGCCGTTAACCCATGATTTGGGCATGATTATGTTCCATCTGCTGCCGCTGCTCTGTGGAGCCAGCCAGCACTTGATGCCTACCTGGCTATTCATCAGACGGCCTATGCTGTGGATGCATAAAGCTGATCAGGTTGAAGCCACCATTATGGCCTCGCCGAATTTCGGACTGAAATATTTTATAAACGCTTACAAAAAGGCTTCGGCTCAAACTGATATCAGTTGGAACCTTTCCGCTATCCGGGCTATCGTCGACGGTGCGGAACCGATTGATGTTGAAGTAAGCAGATCCTTTCTTGATGAACTCAGCCGTTTCGGCTTGAAGCCATCAGCTATGAAGATGGGTTATGGAATGGCAGAAGCGTGTGTCGGAGTCTGTATTCAGGAGCAGGATGTAGAGTTTACAACGTTCCATGTCAGAAGAACCGCTTTAAATGTTGGCGATACGGCAGTATTTCTAACAGATAATGAGGAGGAGGTGCTGACTCTAGCCGGATCGGGCACACCTTTACGGAATTGTCGCATCAGAGTTTGCGATGACTTCGATCAGCAACTGCCGGAAGCCACAGTGGGGCATATCCAGATATCCGGCCCGAATGTAACGGCAGGCTATTACAACAACCCTGAAGCAACGGAACGGCTGTTCACACCGGATGGCTGGGCGCGCACGGGGGATCTCGGCTTTGTATCCCGCGACCGCTTAGCGGTAACGGGAAGAACCAAAGACATTATTTTTATAAACGGAGCCAACTACTTCCCCCATGATATCGAACGGATCGCCGAGAATTGCTCTGATCTCAAGATCAAACGTATGGTTGCATGCGGAGTCTATAACCAGAACACAGGTACAGAAGAAGCGGCGTTATTCGTGTTGTATAGGGACAAGCTGGAACACTTCATGCCAGCGGCTGATCAAATCCGCAGGGAACTGAGCCGGAAGATGGGACTGCAGGTATCTATTATTTTACCGGTTTCGAAGATTCATCAAACTACCAGCGGCAAGCTGCAACGATATAAATACGCGGCCCAATATAAAGAAGGGTTATATTCGGATCTTGAGACAAAGCTCAAACATCTGGAGCAAAATCTGCAGATTACCGCCCGTGTACATAAAAAAGAACCGGAAGGTGAAATCGAGCGAGCCTTATATCAGATTTGGAGTGAGCTCCTGGGCATACAGAATTTCGATTCGGAGGACAGCTTTTTTGAAATCGGCGGCACCTCTATGCTGGTTATGCAAATGTCCGAGCGAATTGAAGAACTCTACCCGGGTATCATTTCCCCGACGGATATCTTCGGTTCGCCTTCCATCAACCGCTTATCCCTTCTGATTGCAAAAAATAGCGGCTTGGCGAAGGAACCTATTGTGCTGCAAAAAGTAGAGCTGCCTATAACCTATTTCAATGCGGAGGCGGAAGGCGCAGGGAATTACTACCAATTGACCTTGTCCGGATCTGATCGAAACCGGTTACGTTCCTATTGCGAAAAGCTTGATGGTTCCGAAATTTCCGTCTATCTGGCCCTTTTTGCTTACTGTTTATACGCACATTCTACGGAATCCACAATAACGGTCTATACCATGATTGACAGTCCCGGCTGGCTGATTCCTTTCATCGCTGCCATTGATTCCATTGATTCCATCGGGCAGCTTGTCCAACTGGCAGGAATTAAAGAAAAACCGGGAGCGGCAATAGTGCATCATATCGGCGATTTAGCTAAGAATGCCGCCGGTTATACGGCAGGTCAAGCCTGTTGCTATCTGGGATACAGAACGTGGCTGCAAAAGGAAAGAGGATTCGAGTTTGATCTGATGCTTGAAATTGAAGATTTTACGGATACCACCGTCCTCTTGTTCCGCTATAACGCTTCAAGAATGAACAGCCCCCTCATGCGTGAGGTATTTCAGGGGTTTGCAGATTCCATGGAGGTTCTGATCAGTGCGGAGGAAGTCGCGTTTGGACTAGCACCACAATAAAGAAAGGAGGAGGTGTGAACGATGAAAAAACAGTTGCTGACACGATCAACAAATGAACGTAAAACACTTCCGGTCGAGGAGCTCTCAGGTAAAGAGATCGCTATAATCGGTATGGCTTTAAAAGTGCCTGGCGCTGAAACACTGGATGATTTTTGGAGTAATCTGTGCCGCGGCGAGGAATGGATCGGCGAAGCCCCGATGGAACGAATGGCTCTGACCGGATCCCGAACCACCGGTAATAAGCCTCCTCTAGCCGGTTATTTGACTGAAATCGATGCGTTTGATTCATATTTTTTCCGTATTCCGCCTAAAGAAGCGGATATGATGGACCCTTATCAGCGCTTGTTTCTTGAAGTCGCATGGGGTGCAATGGAGGATGCGGGTTATGGCGGAGATCGGCTCAAAGGGAGCCGTACAGGGGTTTATGTAGGATCAGGTCATGAGCATGAATATAAGCAGATTATAGGCTTCGCCCATCCCGAGTTGTTATCCCAGTCTGCGGTGGGGAATTTGCCGCCCCTTATTGCCAGCAGAATTTCATACCTGATGGATTTGAAAGGCCCAAGCCTGGTCGTCGACACGGCCTGCTCCTCCTCCCTTGTAGCTGTCCATCTGGCCTGCCAGGCATTGGTGTTGAGGGAATGCGAGATGGCTATTGCCGGGGGCATTCAATTAATGCTTGATTTGTCCAGGCCCTCGCCCAAAATCGGCATCGAGTCCGCTTCATCTGCGGTTAAAGCTTTTGACGCAGAAGCAGACGGTACAGTCAGGGGAGAAGGGGTTGGAGCGGTGCTGCTAAAGCCGTTGTCACGGGCAATCACCGATAACGATCCCATTTATGCAGTTATCAAGGGAAGTGCATCCAATCAGGACGGAAAATCAATCGGTATCACATCTCCCAATATGTCCGCCCAAGAGCAGCTTCTGATATCGGCGTGGAAACAGGCGGGCATTCAGCCATCAACACTTTCTTATATAGAAGCTCATGGAACCGGAACGCCCATTGGCGATCCCATTGAAATTCATGCGATTCAAAATGCTTTTCGCGCTTTTACAGACAGGGCGCAATTCTGCGCCATTGGCTCGCTCAAGCCTAACATCGGACATTTGTACCATGCAGCCGGCATTGCCGGACTGATCAAATCTGCCCTGGCGTTGCAGCGCGAACAAATCCCCCCTTCGTTACACTTTAAGCGGCCCAATCCGCGCATTAATTTTGCGGAATCGCCAGTGTATGTCAATTCAGAGCTGTCCGAGTGGAAGCGCAGTGACGAAATCCGCAGATGCGGTGTCAGCTCATTCGGGATGAGCGGGACAAACTGCCATGTCGTTCTTGAAGAAGCGCCGCTTAGAACAAATTCAGGTAATGCAGGTGGGGAACCGGACGTACCGGCTTTGCTTACGCTATCTGCCAGGTCATTGACCTCCTTGCACTCGCAGATCGAGAAGTACCGCCTTTATCTGATTACATCACAGCCCTACGAATTCAGAGACATTTGCTATACCTCAAACCTCGGAAGAGGACAATATGAATATCGTCTTTCCGTCATTGCCCATCATTCAAGAGACATGCGGGAAAAGCTGGCAGCCCTACGTTATACGGATTTTGCTGTGGTTACCGGCAACCTCGGCGCAGGCATTTGGTTCGGGGGACCCGAATCCGGGACCGCTGACGCACAAACCGTTTCAGAACAAACGCAATGTGCGGACGAGAACAGCAAGTGGGAGAGAGCTGCGGCTCTTTATGCAGAAGGACACGGCGTCAATTGGTATGCTTTGTACGCCGGTCAATCCCGAAAGACGGTATCCGCACCCACCTATACGTTTGACAGGCATAAACATTGGATGGCTGGTACCCAATCGGATGAAGAGATTATAAATGATATGAAGAACAGGGAGGTCCGGCCCAAAATGAGGGAGAGGGCAGTAAGCGATGATGAGCTGAGGGGAGTTACGGAACAACTGAGAAATATAATTGCCGATGTATCCGGTTACAGTCCGGCGATGATTCATACCACCAAAAGTTTTATGGAGCTGGGAATGGATTCGATCCTCCTGGTTAACGCAAGACATGCCATTAAGGAACATTTCGGCATCGATATTCCGATGCGGCGTTTTTTTGAAGATCTGTCAACGGCAGCGGATGTCGGCCGCTTTATCGCCGAGACCGGTGCAGGAATGACAGCGCAAATGGAGAAAGAGGCTGAAGTATCTGGAGAAGAGAGAACTGCTGCCTTAGAGGAAGCTGCAGCCGGTGCTGCGGCAGAGCATACAGTAGCGCTAGTCCAGGAGTCTGGCAGTGTAGCCTTCAATTCAGGTCTCGAAAGTATTATTCATAAACAGCTCGACTTAATGAACCGGCAGCTGCAAATCATGGGAACCAGCCCCGGTCAAGTTGGGCTACCTACTTCTGTTTCTTCTGTTTATCCGCCTGCCGTCCACACTCCAAAGCAGGATGAATGCGCGTCTATAGGCCTCAATGCGAAGGATCGTCCTTATATTCCTTATCAACGGCTTGAAACTATTGTTAAATCAGGCTTTACAACCGTCCAGCAACATTTTCTGAATAGCTTTATTGCCCGTTATACAGAGAAGACACGCAAATCACAGCTGCACACCCAGTTCTACCGCAAGGTCGCGGCCAATAACCGCAATGTGGCAGGCTTTAGACCTTATTGGAAGGACATGGTGTATCAGATTGTAGTCGATCACGCCGAGGGCTCCGCCATTACTGACATTGACGGAAACAAATATATTGATGTAACCATGGGTTTTGGCGTCAATTTGTTCGGCCATCATGCCCCCTTCATTGATCAGGCAGTGGAAGAAGCTCTGCAAAAAGGAATGTGCATAGGCCCGGTCAATGCCACAGCAGGTGAAGTGGCTCTAGCCATAAAAGAGCTTACAGGAATGGAACGCTCAGCATTTTTCAATTCTGGAACTGAAGCGATTATGGTTGCCGCCCGCTTGGCACGGGCAGCTACAGGCAGACCCAAAATCGCCATCTTCTCCGGATCGTATCATGGGACTTTCGATGGTGTACTGGCGATGAGCACCGGAACGGATGGTACAGCAACACCTATCGCACCGGGAATTCCATCCGGCATGATAGGGGAGGTTATCGTGCTGAATTATAACCATCCTGATTCTCTTCACATCATTAAGCAGCATGCCAATGAGTTGGCAGCCGTTCTGGTGGAGCCGGTTCAGAGCCGGAAACCGGACTTGCAGCCCGCAGGTTTCCTGAAAGAGCTTCGTTCCTTGACCACACAATGCGGCATTGCGCTAATCTTTGACGAGGTGATTACCGGATTCCGAATTCACCCCGGCGGCGCACAAGCCTGGTTTGGAATCCGGGCCGACATGGCCGTGTACGGTAAAATCGCGGGCGGAGGTCTGCCTATTGGGATTGTTTCGGGCAGCTCCGAGTTTTTGGATTGCATAGATGGAGGCATGTGGACGTTTGGTGACGACTCCGTGCCTTTGCAGGAGGAACGGAGAACATTTGTGGCAGGAACCTTCTGCCAGCACCCGCTGGCGATGAATGCTTCCCTTGCAGTCCTGCGGCGGCTGCAAGAGGAAGGTCCCGCCTTGCAGGAAGAGTTGAACCGGAAGACACTGTGGCTTGCCGATACCTTAAACGCTTTTTTCGAATCGGAGCAGGTGCCTCTTTCCATAGTAAGTTTCGGTTCGCTGTTTCGGGTGGTACAAAAATCGGATGCAGAGTTGCTCTACTATCTATTAGTGGAGAAGGGGATATACATTTGGGAAGGCCGGAATTGCTTCTTGTCGCTCTCACATACGATGGAGGACATTGAACAGATTGTGAACGCGTTCATAGACAGCGTACGAGAGCTGCGCGAGGGCGGTTTTCTTCCGCCTTCACCGCCCCCGGAAGGTGGAAAGAGGCTTCCGGAGCGGCCAATGTCTAAAAGGGAGACTAAGTCTATCCCGCTGACTGAAGAACAGCGGCAGCTTTGGTTCGTTTCACAGATGGACCCGGACACCAGTGAAGCTTATGCAGAAACCGCCGTATTAAGGCTGCATGGTTCGTTAGATGTAGGCCGGCTGCGGGCCGCAATCAGGCAAGTTATCGGCAGACATGAGATGCTGAGGACCCGTTTTGCCGAAGACGGCAGCCTACAGATTATCGGTTCCGCCGGTGAAGCTGATCAATACTATGGCTGGTATGAAGAGGAGACGGGCAGATACCCTGAGGATACAAGCAGACTTTGGAAGCTGCTTCCCGGAATAAGTGACCCTTTTAATTTGACGAGTGGCCCCCTCATCCGGTTCGGTCTGCTCCATTCCGGGCCCGGGGAGCACAGGTTTATTGTCCGGGCTCATCATATTGCCGCGGATGGCTGGTCTATCCTGCGTATTGTGGAGGAAATCGCTGGATATTACTCGGGAATCAGAGCGTATAATCCTCCTGCACCTGTACCCTTCTCCGCATTCGCAGAGTGGCAGCGGACAATCCCCGAAGCGGATATTCGCCTTGCCCGGGATTACTGGAGGGCCCGGCTTGAATCTCCGTTTCCGGATCTGTCCTTTCCCACAGGCGGAATCGGACATTCAACTGCCCGATTGGGGAAGAAATGCTGCATAACTATCGGTTCGCAGCTGACCTCTGAGCTCCGGGCTGCCGGAAAACGCAGCGGAGCTTCGCTGTTTATGCTGATGCTGGCCGCCTATAATATTCTGCTCTCCAGATTGACCGGAAGCCGGGATATTACCGTCGGTATTCCGGTATCCGGCCAGCTGGCGATGGGCGCTCCGCATTTGATAGGACAGTGCGTGAATCTGCTTCCGTTTGCCAGCAGCATTCCACGAACAGCCCGTTTCGGGGACTACGTCTCCCAAATGAGAAAAGAGCTTCTCGAATGTCTGGAATACCAACATTGTTCCTATGCGGATATTGTAAAAAATCTGAGTATAGCCGGAATTTCACTTCAGCCTCCTGTAATTCGTACAATCTTTAACTTTGACAAGCCTTCCGCATTTTATTTCGGAGATATGGAAGCAGGCCTGGAATCGTCTCCGTCTTCCAGCATTAAATATCCGTTCAGTCTGAATGTGCTGGAAATGGAACATGAGCTGGTTCTGGAATGGGAGATGGGAGATACCTTATCCGTCAGCGATACTGCCCTAGAGTGGATAGAGGCTTACTGCCGTCTCCTCGAAGAGATCGTTTCGGACGGAGGAGAAACTCTGGCATTGCATGATGTAACCTCTGCAGGGGAACCCGAAACGATCCTTCCGGGATCCGGAATGAAGCAAGAAGCGTATGCCGGGTTAACCGGAACCGTCCGAGATGATGATGGAGTGCCTTGTCTGGCGGGCGTACCGGGTCAGCTCTGCTTGATACGCGCGGACCTCTGTGACGAGATTCCGACAGAAATGGCCGCTGTCAGGCAGGGTAAAGGCGGCATACAAATACTCGGTTTGATGAATCGACTCATCTGTGTCGGCGGTTACCGGGTTCATTTGGACCGGATTGAGGCACTGCTAAAGGCGATTGGCTCCTCGGACATTGCGGTGATACCGGGACCGGAAGTTGCGGGGTCCAAACTGTTAACCGCCTTTTATGAATACAAAGACGGACAGCAACGGAATGAGTATGCAGGAACTAAATATGCGGAAAAGGTTCTGCCACAATCGTTAGTGCCTGCCAAATGGTACCCTATCGAAGGCATTCTACCGCAAAATGAAGCCGGCGAAACAGATTATGAGCGTTTGTCCGGCTATGGCAAGAGCCGAGAGTCATCTCCTGAGCCTCCAGCTTCGCCGGTACAAGAGCTGATTCTAAGGATATGGCAGGAAGTGCTTAAACTCAAAAACATCGGAATTCATGACCCGTTTATTCTCTCAGGCGGCAATTCACTGGCGGCAACCATTATTGTGGCGAAGCTGGAGAAGGAATTGGGTATTATCGTGCCTCTTAATCTTATGTTCCAGCACCCGACGATTGCCACTTTCGCCGCAGCCCTGGACGGAAGATCAAGGAGTTCAAGAACCCATATCCCCGTAGCGGAAGAGGCAGAATCCTATCCTTTGTCACCGGAGCAACGTTCCATATTCGCAGAGGAGCGAATGGGCGGAGCAGGAACTGCCTACAACATTACCGGACTGGTTGAAGTGGAGGGCTCTCTTGATATCGGCCGCATGCAAGAGGCTGCACATAAACTGGTTCAGCGGCACGAACCTCTCCGCACCTCTTTTCATCTGGAAGAGGACGGGCCGGTACAAACCATTCACCGGGAGGCACACCTCGGGATTCCTGTTCATACATGCTCATGTACAGCCGGCGAGGCCAAGGCTCAGATTCTGAATGCCGTAAGACCGTTTAGCCTCGAAGCTGAACCCTTGCTGCGGATTGAAATATGGTTGAATGAATCACAACCCGGCGCGGCTTTTCTGCTGATGGATATGCATCATTTGATTGCGGATGGTATTTCAGCCACCATTCTGTTCGAAGAGCTGATCCGTTTATACAGTGGAGAAGATCTCCCTGAGCCTCTGCTTCATCATAAGGATTATTCCCAGTGGCTGCTTGGCAGAGCAGGTGCCGGATATATGCGGGAAAGCGAAAAATACTGGAGGCGGAAACTTGAAGGAGACCTTCCGCGGCTGGCTTGGACTACCGACTACCCCCGATCCCCAGTTCGCAGCATAGCGGGTGAGCGTTACGCGGTCAGCCTGCCGTCCGGATTATTTAAGGATATCAGAAACTATACGGCTCGGAACGGATTCACCTTATATAACTATGTGTTGTCGGCATTTTATCTGCTGCTCTCCAGCTATGCCAATCAGGAGGACTTGGTCATTGGGACTTCCGTCTCGGGCCGGGTACACCAAGACATTGAACGGGTTCCGGGAATGTTTGTTCATACAATTCCGCTAAGGCATACCTTAAAAAGAGACCAGCTCTTCTCCGGTCTGCTCCAGGACGTTCAAACCGAAACGCTTGAAGCGTTCAGCCACCAGGAATATCCGCTGGAACGGCTGAAAATTTCTCCAGACACCAGCAGAGGGATCGGCCAAAACCCATGGTTCGATACAGTCTTCTTATATCAACATACTGCGGTAGGAACCCGGACCATGCAGGTTGGACATACGAACTTCACCGCCTTGGAGCAGAAAAGCCGGACCGCCAAGTTTGATTTGACGCTTGAAGCGGTAGAGACAACGGATCAGCTTACGCTGCTGCTGGAATACAGCACGGCATTATTCGATCCCTTAACCATCGAAGCTATGGGCAGCCAACTATTGACCATCCTTGAAACGGTATCCGCTCAGCCGGACATCCATGTATCGGACATTGAGCTTCTGTCTTCACTGGAAAGGGAGCAATTGCTGCACGGGAATAACCGGACGACAGTTGTATATCCGGAAGACAAGCCGGTGTACAGACTCTTTGAGGAGCAGGTTCTCCGGACGCCGGATGCGGTCGCGGTCTCCTGTGAAGGTCAGCATTTCACCTATGCCGCAATCAATGACAACGCGAACCGTCTGGCAGCACGTCTTCACAACAATGGCGTATCCACCGAAGTTCCTGTCGGACTGGTTATGCACCGCAGCCCGGCACTGGTTGCTGCAATTCTCGGAATATGGAAATCTGGCGGCTGTTATGTACCGATTGATCCTGTATACCCGAAGGAGCGGATTTCCTATATTCTATCGGATAGCGGAACGGGCTGTGTCATTGCGGACGGGTCATATGCTGAACTGGCTGAATATAAAGGACTGGTAATTCAGGCTTCAGAGGCGATGGCAGACGGGCAAATACCGCCGGAGAATCCGGAGCAAATGAGCGGCCCGGATAATCTTGCATACATTATGTACACATCCGGTTCAACAGGTAAACCTAAAGGCGTCATGGTAGAGCATAGAGGATTAACCAATTATATATGCTGGGCGGATCGGACGTATATTAGGGGCGATGAGCTCGCCTTTCCCCTGTATTCCTCCATCTCCTTTGATCTGACGGTGACCTCGATGTTCACACCGCTTGTGTCAGGCAACCGAATCATAGTCTATCCGGAACCGGTGGAAAGTGCGCTGGAGCGGATCATTTGCGAAGGCGAGGCCAGGATTGTAAAACTGACGCCCTCTCATTTAAAGCTGCTTCATTTATACGATACAAGACGTTCGGGGTTGAGACGCTTCATTGTGGGAGGAGAAGCGCTGGAATCCTCTGCTGCGGCAGAGATCCTGAAGCTGTTTGGTCCCGGAACAGAGATTTACAACGAATACGGTCCGACAGAAACGGTCGTCGGATGCATGATCCACCAGTTCAACCCTGCCGGGAAGCGAAGTCAGGTCCCGGTTGGAATACCGATAGACAACATCAGGCTGTATATCGCTGACACTGCGGGCCGGCTGCAGGCCAGGCACCTTCCAGGAGAGCTTTGTATTGCCGGTGCCGGAGTAGCCAGAGGCTACCGGAACCGTCCAGAGCTGACACAAGAGCGGTTTGCTTCCGGATGGTTCGGAGAAACGGGAAGCGTGTACCGCACAGGAGATCTCGTACGCTGGCTGCCGGAAGGCATCATGGAATACATGGGCAGATTAGATGACCAGGTGAAAATCAACGGATTCCGGATTGAAACCGGAGAAATACAGAACCTGCTGCTGGAGCATCCCCTAATCCGGGAGGCGGCGGTCATTGGCCAACCGGAAGCAGACGGCAGCAAGCGTCTTTACGCATACTACACATCGGATAATAAGCTAACCTCTGAGCAGTTGACGGCGTTTTTGTCTGCTCAGCTTCCTTTGTACATGCTTCCGTCCGGGTATATCCGTTTGGACAGGCTGCCCCTTTCCGCCAACGGGAAGCTGGACATTAAGGGCCTGCCGGAAGCGGTACGCGGAATGCGTCATGAACAGGAAGCAGGATTGCCTCAGAATCAGGTTGAAACAGAGCTTTTGGACATCTGGCGTTCCGTTCTAAGGGTCTCCGATGTCCGGACGGATGACGATTTTATTCAAGCAGGCGGGGATTCCATTAAAGCGATCCAAATCGCCGCTCAAATGAAGAAGAAAGGCTACCGCGTCGACATCGGAGATATTATGCGCGGACAGACTGTGCGCAGAATCGCTCAGCTTACCTTACTGAAACAAACTGAGCAGGATACAGAGCAAGGACCGATGGAAGGCGAGGTACCTTTAGCTCCGGTTCAGCGCTGGTTTTTTGATCAATCCTTTACAGATATGAACCATTGGAACCAGAGCATAACCTTGAACCGTCCCGGCCGGTTTGACGAAGACCTAACCCGGCAGACGCTGGAAAGACTGATCTGTCATCACGATGCATTGCGAATGACATTCAAACAGACCGCCGGGGGGATTCGGCAGCGGTGTCAACGAAAAGAAAGTCCGGCTTTCGGGTTCCGCACAGGCGGCTATTCAGAAACAGCAGACCCGGAGACAATACAGGCAGGCTTCGCTGACCGAGAACGGTGGATCGAGACAGCTCATCAAGCCATCAATCTGGAGCACGGTCCGCTGGTTCAGGTAATTCTCTGGAGAACCCCGGAGGAAGACGCATTAACGCTGATTGTTCACCATCTGGTGACAGATGCGGTATCCTGGCGGATTTTACTGGACGATTTCTACGACATCTATACCGCTCTCGAGAACAAGCGGGAACCCAAGCTTCCCGATAAGACCAACTCGTATAAACATTATGTGAACATGATGAAACAATACACCAGCAGCGAAACAGCGCAGCGTGAACTGATCTATTGGGTGGAACAATCTTTGCGGCCCGCGTCGCAGCTCCCAAGAGACCTTGCCACCGGAAACGGAACGGTTCGTGACGCGGAAGTCTCGGTGCTTCATTTTACCGAATCGGCTACAGCGCTGATTAAGAATTCGGCCTTACGCTGCGGAGGGGATATCCCTGCTTTACTTCTCACTGCATGGGGATATGCGGTTTCCTGCACCGGCGTTAAAGACGGTATATGGGTACACCTGGAGGGACATGGGCGAGAGGCGTTAGCCGGACATCCGGATTACACACGGACAGTAGGCTGGTTTACATCACATTATCCCGTATATCTTAACGCCGCTGCAGCTGCGGAGCCGGCCGGGTATGCAGCTCAGCTGCACAGCGAGCTTCAACAGCTTCCGAACAAAGGCGCGGGGTATAACGCCATTAAATATGCTGAGGAAAATATAAAAACACAACATAAGATACTAAATATACTTCCCGAGCTTTGCTTTAACTATATGGGTGAACTGAATGATGAGGCCTACCGCTCTTTATTCCGGGTGTCAGATCTTTCTATGCACGGAACGGAGAGCCCGGAGTCGGAACGCCCATTCCCGGTTGTGCTTAACGCAATAATGAAGGATCAGAGGCTGCTTATCGAGGTGGATTACAACCGGCATGGGTTTGGAGCAGAGTCAATGTTGGCCTTGCTTAAAGATTTCTTAACCGGGTTGGAATTACTGCTGTCATCAGGCGGCGAATACATTGTCCCGTATACGGAGCCACAGCAGTCAAGGCTTGTTTCAGAGGCTGAGCTAGCTGCGCTTCACACAGTCTCCAGTGTTGATTTCCATAAGGCCTATCCGCTGTCACCTATGCAGGAGAGCATGCTGTTTCATCACCTTCGCTATCCCGGTTCTCCAGCCTATTTCGAGCAATGCGTAATCAGGCTGAAAGGTGTCCTTGACCCGGAGCGGATGCGGAGCTGTTTCCAAATACTCACGGATCGTCATGATATTCTACGGACAAGCTTCGTTGTGCAGGGACTTAATCGTCCGCTTCAAATTGTCGCGAAGAGCTGGGAGGCCGCATTTCGCATAGTAGATATAGCCCTGAATCAATTTCTTGAAGAGGATTTAAGCAAACGGTTTGAGGTAACAGGGGAAATTCCTGTTAGAGCGGCGCTGATCCATACGGGCCATGACGAACACATCCTCGTCTGGAGCTTTCATCATATTTTGCTTGATGGCTGGAGTGTAGGTCTGATTCTTCGGGAATGGTTCAGTCTCTACGCTTCCAAGCGTTCACATTCCGCCCATGTCCGGCCGGCTCCCGCTTACGGCGATTACATTGAATGGATTGAGGGCAGCGAACGGCAGGAAGCTGAGGCTTATTGGAGAGCTTATCTGTCTGGTTACGGCAACAAGAATTTACTGCCGAAAGAGACCGGAGCAAACAGTACACCTTACTGTCAAGGCGAGCTGAAGGAAGCTCTGAGCAGCAAACTGTATAAGGACCTTAGCCGGCTGTCCGCCGAACGCAGCATAACACTGAATAATCTGTTCCAGGCTGCATGGGCTGTAGTTCTTCAGAAGCTGAATGATGCCGATGACATTCTGTTTGGTACAATTGTTTCCGGACGGACACCGGAGGTCCAAGACATTGACCAAATGACAGGTTTATTCATTAACACTGTTCCTGTACGGGTCAAAGACGGAACCGGCTCGTTTCTTGAGCTGGCTTACCGGCTTCAAAGAGAAATGCTAGACAAAGAACCCTTTTCTTATCTGCCGCTATCAGCTGTCCAGAGTGCTGGAGGAGGGACGAGTATCAACCATGTCGTTATTTTTGAAAATTATCCGCTTCAGCTGGAATTACCGGACCGTCTTGAACTGGTGGATTATGAGTGGCACGCGCATACGAATTACGATTTCAACCTTGTTGTGGAGCCTCTTGACGGTCTCACGATTAAATTTGTCTATAACCGGTCTGCCTTCGACGAGGGAGAACTCCGCTTCTGGCTTGCATCATTGATGACTGTTCTGGAGAAGGTTACAGCGTATCCAGAAGTTTCATTGCAGGATATCGTCCTTGAACATCTGCCGGAAGAGGCGGAGGACAAGGGGCAAAGCGGAAGTGTCATTGAATTTCATTTCTAGCCAAACGGGAGAGGGATAAGTGTATGAATAAGGGTGAATGGACACATGAAATTCCGGCAGGGTCTGAACTTAGAAAACAAAAGAAATATTGGCTTAAAAAAATGCTGGATCTGCAGGAAGAAGAACCGCTGCTGTCACTTTCCGTTCCACGGATGGAACTACCCTTTAAGATTCACAAAGCCGAGTCCAGTATACCCTCTGAGCTCGGAGAAAGACTGTTTCGGATGAGCGGTAATTCCCCGGAGGCGTTATATCTGATCATACTTGCTGCCTTGAAATGCCTGATTCATAGATATACAGACGGAAGCTCGGTTACTGTGGCCTGCCCGAATCGTATACGCATTGCTGCCAGTTCAGACCTGTCTGAAGCTCAATGGATTCCTCTAATTGATAAGAAGCCGGGAAAGAGTTCCTTTCGTGAATGGCTGAATGAGGTGATGGACACTTACACGGAAGCTTTTCGAAACGCAGACTTCCCGATGGATAAGGTCATTGCGGATATGAAGGTAATCCATGACCGGGATTATTCGTTTCTTCGCCATATCCGGTTAGGGATGAGAGAGCTTCATGGTGAGATGGAAGCGAACATCGAAGCGGATGTTACCGGATTGCTTATAGAGATCGAGCTGATGGGAGAGCACCTGCACATTAAGCTGTGCGGATCAAGCCGATATTGGCCTGAAAGTACAGTTGACCGATTGGCGGCTCAATTTATTCATCTCCTGCAGGAGCTTACCGCGTATCCGGATCGACCGGCTGCGGAGTGCTCATGGCTTTCTGAAGAAGAACGCAAAATAGTATTAGATCAATATGCTTCAGGCCAACCAATGCATTCGAACGGAAATGTAATCGAGATGTTCGAAGCACAAGTCCTCCGAACACCAAATGCTGAGGCAATCATTACACCTGAAGAAGTCATGAATTACTCGGGGTTGAATCAGCGTGTTAATCGTTGGGTGAACGCGCTGAACCGGAAAGGAATCCATAGCGGGGAAGCGGTAGCCCTATTTCTGGACCGAGGATCGGAAGCAGCAGTGGCTATTCTGACTGTTTTGAAAATAGGGGCTTGCTTTCTCCCTGCTGATATCAATTCTCCGGGTGAAAGAATCCGGTTTATGTTTGCAGATGTTGGCGTCAAACGGGTGATTACTCAACACAGATATGCAGACAACCCGCTATTCACCGGTATTGAAGTGATCGAATGCGAGGATCTTGATGCTGAATGGGAAGAAAGAGAAGTCTACCCTCCGGTTACAGGCGAATCGCCCGCCTACATTATTTATACTTCCGGTACGACCGGCACCGCTAAAGGCGTTGCTGTCTCTCACCGGGGACTGGCCAATTCCATCCATTGGAGACGGGAAGAATATCGCCTGGATGAACATGATCGGACCATTCAACTGTTTTCTTATTCCTTTGATGGTTTCCTGACCGCTTTCTTTACTCCACTGGTATCCGGAGCGAATGTATTTATGGCTAATGAAATTCAGGTCAAGGACCCGCTTCGGTTAAAACAGCTGCTTATCGTTCATCAAATCACACATTTTATTTGCGTTCCCGCGCTGTACCGCCTTTTGCTCGAGCAGATTAAGGAGAATGATGGCCTCCGGCTCCGGATAGTTACGCTGGCCGGTGAACGGATTACACCTGTTCTTGTGCGAGAAAGCCGGTGTCAGTTACCCGATGTAGAAATTGTTAATGAATATGGACCTACGGAAACCAGTATCGTAGCCTTGTGTAAAAGAGAAGTTTACCCTTCAGAGCACATCGCGATCGGCCGGCCGATCGCCAATATGAAGGCATATCTACTCGATGACCGTCTGGAGCCGGTTCCCCGGGGCATAGCAGGGGAGCTCTGCCTATCCGGACCGGGACTGGCTGAAGGTTATCTCAACCGGCCGGATCTAACCGCGCAAGCCTTTGTCCCTCATCCGTTTATCCCCGGAGAACGGATATATCGAACAGGCGATATGGGGAAATGGACCGAAGACGGGGAGATCATCTGCCTCGGCCGCAAAGACGCCCAGGTCAAGCTGAGAGGCTACCGCATTGAATTGTCTGAAATCGAAAGCCGGTTAGCAGCGTATCCCGGCGTTCAGTCGGCAGCTGTACTGTGCGAAGAGGAAGACGGCGTACCAGCAAGGATTGTGGCCTATCTGGAATGCGATTCAGTCCAGGCTAAAGAACTTCGGGAGCAATTGCGTTCGGAACTACCTCATTATATGATTCCTGCCCGCTATTTCCGGGTTGAACGCATGCCTTTGTCCGAGAACGGTAAAATTGATAGAAAGTCACTTCTCCTTCTCGAAGATCCCGCTGATCTCGATGCAGAAATTAGGGAGCCAGAGAATGAAACCGAGCGGCGGTTAAGCGATATTTTCAGCGATGTCCTGCAAGTAAGCAAAGTATCGACAGATGTTAGCTTTTTTCATGCCGGCGGTCATTCCTTGAAAGCGACCATGCTGATGTCACGCATCCATAAAACGTTTGGTGTCGAAATCGGTATCGATGATATTTTTGAATTGCAAACCATCCGGGCTCTGGCAGCTTCCATTGCAGAACAAGGAACGGCGGCTTACCACCCGGTCACACCCGCCGCCCCGGCCGGTGATTACCCGCTTACTTCGGCACAAAAGAGGATGTATGCCCTTCAAAACCTGGAGCCGCAATCCGTTGCATACAACATGCCGGAGGCGCTGATTGTGGAAGGTGATTTGGATCAGGAACGTCTGTCTGATGCCGTCTGCAACCTGATTAAGCGGCATGAAGTTCTCAGAACTACCTTTAAGATGATCTCCGGGGAACCTATTCAGGTGATACACGATGAATACCCCTTTATTCTGGATGTTTCTACTCCACAGACAGCTAATCCCGAAACGGAAATAAGCAGATTTATGCGGCCGTTTGACCTTGGAGCTTTGCCTTTATTTAGAATTGGACTTCGGCATCTAGGTAACCGCAAGCATTTGCTGCTTATTGATCTCCACCATATCATTTCGGACGGTGCTTCCGTGGGCCTTTTTATTAAAGAACTCGCGGAACTATACAACGGGCAGGCTTTGACGGAAGCGCCGCTGCAATATAAAGATTATGCTGTCTGGCAGCTGCTGGGCAAAGAACGTGACGAAGTGAAACAACAGGAAAAATACTGGCTGGAGCAATTTGAAACCGGCGTTCCCGTGCTTAATCTTCCCTATGATTATAGTAGACCTAAGTTAAAAAGTATGAAAGGCAGCCGAGTTTCCTTTACCATTGACGCGGCACGCACAGCTTCCTTAAAGAAGGCGGCCTCCGGCCGTGGTGCAACTTTGTTTATGATATTATTGTCAGCCTATCATCTCTTACTGGCTAAATTATCCGGTCAGGAGGACATTGTCATAGGTTCACCAGTTTCGGGCCGTACCCAAGCCGAACTGGAAATGACGATGGGGATGTTTGTCAACGTGGTCCCCCTCCGTAATATGTCCTCCCAGGAGCTTACATTCACTTCGTTTCTCGAAGCGGTCAAACGGAGCACGCTGGGGGCTTTTGAACATCAGGCCTTCCAACTGGAAGACCTGGCACACAGTCTTGGCGCCAGCCGGGACCCGGGGAGGAGTCCTTTGTTTGACACGATGTTTGTGCTGCAGAACATGCCGGAAAACCGCTTTGATTTTCGCGGTCTTCATTTTACGCACTACGGCATTGAGCATTCCGTTTCCAAATTCGATTTAACTCTGGCAGGTTTCGAAGGCGGCGACGGTATACTTTACTTTGATCTGGAGTATTGCTCACATTTATTCGCTAAACAAACGGTGGAACATTTTGCCGATTATTTTAAGCATATCGTACAAACCGTGCTGGATCAGCCCGGTATCCGGCTCTCAGACATCACTTTATTGCAGAGAGAACAACTGCTCCAGCATTGGTCTTCATTCGGAAATGTTCATGCAGCCGAACAACCGGTTCTAACCTTTCCTGAGCAAGTCATATGCGCTGCAGAGCGATATCCCCACCACGATGCTTTAAGAATGGGCGAATCGCGTATGACTTACAGCACGCTGGTTAACCGGGTTGAACAACGGGCGAACGGGCTGATACGTAGCGGCATCGGATCTCAAATGGTGGTAGCTGTAAGGCTGGAGCGATCTTTCGAAATGATCATTTCTTTTCTTGCAGTCTTACGTTCAGGGGCCGTTTATCTGCCTATTGATCCTGCATTCCCTGCAGAACGAGCAGAGTATATGCTCCAGGATGCACGAGCTGCCTTGCTAATTACGGATCAGGACGAAGATCAGAGGCTGGCCTTTGACGGAGAAACTATCCTGATCTCTGAGCTGGATGGACCTGCATCTTCTCTGGACATTCCGGTACGGAGACCACAAATGAATAGCCTTGCCTATATTATTTATACTTCAGGAACCACGGGCAAGCCCAAGGGGACAGCTTTGGAGCATGGAGGTTTGGCCAATCTTCCATTCTATTTCCAAAGCAGTCTCGGGGTCGGACCGGATGACCGGATTATTCAGTTTGCACCATGCACTTTCGATGCATCCATCTGGGAATTCGTTATGGCTCTGTCGGCAGGAGCAACACTGTGTCTGATACCAAAGGAAACAATCGGTGACCCGGAACAGCTTGAGCAATATGCAGAAGAGTTATGCGTTACAGTAGCGACGTTGCCGCCTGCTTACATGGCGCGGCTGCGGCCGGAACATCTCCCCGGCATGCGCCTAATCATTACGGCGGGTTCGGAGCCTTCTGCTGTCCTATTGTCCAGATGGTGTCTTCACATGCGCGTAGTCAACGCTTACGGCCCTACGGAAGCATCGGTATGCGCAACTGCATGTGAGGTAACGGAAGACCTGCAATCTGCAGCGGTACCTCTCGGAACCCCTATCCCCAATGTCCGGATCTGTATAGTTGATTCGGCCATGAATCTGCTGCCTCCCGGAGTCACGGGAGAGCTGTGCATCAGCGGAATAGGGCTGGCCAGGGAGTACCTGAATCAACCGGAAATCACCGCCCGGCAATTTGTAACCTTGGATATGCCGGGATTCGAACGTATGTACCGAACAGGTGATTTGATAAAGCAGCTTACTGACGGCAGCATTCTGTATCTGGGCAGAGCCGATAATCAACTGAAGATCAGAGGCTGCCGGGTTGAACCGCGAGAGGTAGAGGCGCAACTACTCCGGATGAACGGAGTCGAGAGTGCAGCAGTTCTTCCCAAACGGCAAAGCGGGGGGGAACAGGTTCTTGCTGCTTATTATACCGGCGATTCAGCTCCGGAGCCTAAGGAGATAAAGGCACTGCTTACTGGCCGGTTACCTGATTACATGGTGCCGGTCTTCATATTAAAGCTTTCAGCACTTCCGCTAACCCGGAATGGAAAGATTGACACGGAAGAGCTGCAACGTCTTTCGGTGAATGGCCCAACCTCAGATATAGTTAAGCGTCCACCGGCCAATGATTATGAAGCCGCCATTCTGAACGTGTTCAGAGCCGTCCTGGACACCGATGGAATTGGCCCGGATGATCATTTCAGTGAGCATGGGGGCGATTCGCTTTCAGCGATGAAAGCCGTATTCCTGCTGAAGGAGAAAGAGCTGTTTGTCGAAGTGAGAGATTTGCTGCTGCAACAGACGGCTGCTGCATTAAGTCATTGTGTGCTTCAGCGCCTCTCGGAAAGCAGTTTTTATGAACCCCGGGCAGGTCAAACCAAGTCTGATAGCTTGAAGCAGTCTATCGGCAATGATACAGGGGTAACACCGGAACTTACGGAAATGCTCCGGCTGCTGGAAGATCAACAACAGGACTATGCCGCATGTTTACACGAATGCACTGTGATTAGCCACATTCCGGTTAATGCCGTACAGGCTATGCACTTACAACGTTCCGAAAACGTGGGTGCCGTTATTCCGGTCCCGCTGGGCCTATCCTTGGAAGATATCCATCTGGCTGTGCTCCGGATCATTCAAGAGCAGGATATGCTAAGAGTATTCCTTGCCGGTGAAAATCGCAGATCCTGGGTACTCCTTGACCGGCCGAAGCAGATCATACTACCCTTTATCAAGGTGCGGGGGGCAGCTGCCGGGGAACAGATGAAACAGCTGATCCATGAGCAATATTACACACCCTTTGATTACGATATTCCAGGAAGTCTTTTATACCGCTTCGCATTGATCGAAGATGTAACCAATAACAACAAGGTGCTCGTATATGCTTCCCACCACGCATTGTCTGACGGACTCAGCTGCAGCCTGATTGCAGAAAGCCTGTTTCAGCAGAGCCCATCTGCCCCGGCGGGCAGACCGGCTACCGGTTATCCGGACTTTGTTCGTTTATTGGAGAATGGCCCGCAAGACATCAGTCTTATGGAACTTGAACAACGTTTCGAGCTGCTGTCATACCGCCAGCTGAGTACGGAGCTTGAACACAAGACCTCCCATTTCCAGAAAGGCAGTTCATCCTTTTCTCTTAACTACAAGCTCTCCAGTGAACAGCCGGAGGATGGCTGGCATACGGTACTTCAACTATTGATGATATTGGGCCGGGAATTCCTTCAGATGGACCGGCTGCCTGTTCGGCTCATCAGTGCCGGCCGGAGATACGGAAGAGAGACCTTTTATCATGTGGCCGGCAACTTTACCGATTATATACCGCTTGTCCTCTCCGCTGCGGAACCGGCGGGTCAGACGCTACACCGGATCAGAAATTTAACACAAGCTGCCGGGGATCATTTCATCCGTTTTGCAGATCTGGAGGATAATGCTGCGGAACAAGGGATTATGCTTAATTATTTCGGAGCCATGCAGGCAGACAAGGATGAGGAGTGGATGCCGGAAGGCGGTCCGTCTATTGATGAAATGGCTATGCACTATGGCATCAGTTGTTATGTGCGTCATGAAGAGAACATGCTTAAGGTTCATATTGCACTTCCGTTCCAAAGAGATGTTGAGACCTTGAAATTACGTTTGGCGGATAATGCACTGCGCGAATCCTTGTCCTAAAAAACATGTATAAAGAGCCTCCGTTCCCTTCGGATATATTCGAACGTTCGGAGGCTTTCTACTCTACAAGGAAAGGCCGTGAAGCTATGGGTAGAGTTGTGGTGTTCAGTTATCCTTATTTTGGCCATGTCAATCCGACAATCGGGCTCGTGAGAGAGTTGGCAGCTAGAGGAGAAGAAGTCTATTACTATACAATAGAACCGTATATGAAATATATAAGCATGAAAGGTGTCTTTTGCCGCAGCTATGGTGATGTGCTTAAAGAGCTTGAAGAAGAAATTACTATAACTACAACGGAGCCGTTGGATGTTCTGAGGCATATCGTTCCGCATAAACTGGACAAGCACAAGCGTATGAGCAACCTGCTGATTGAGCGGGTTATGGCAGATGACCCGGACTATATTATCCGGGACTGCGAAGCTTATTGGGGAAAAATGTTGGGTACGATACTGGATGTTCCTGTTATCTGCTATATCACAACGATTGCCTTGAGTGAGGCGATGATGGATCAACAGCCTGAATTTTTTCTCAAAAACGTATTAGGCAGCCGGACGGACAGCTTTACTCCAGTGACAAGCGGACTACGCTTCAGTGAATATTTAAACCAGTACACAAGGGAGCTGTCTCAGCCCTATAAGGTCGATTTCAAGGCCATTGATGCTTTCTCGGGCGCGGATGATCTGAATCTGGTTTTTACCACACCTGAATTCCAACCGTTCGGAGAGTACTTTGGACCAGACTATGTCTTTATAGGGCCTGTGATCAGAACGGACGAAGATGAGGAAGACGAAGGTCTAGCACAAGTTGCTGGTTCATATACGCTCATCTACATATCAATGGGTACGGTGTACAATGAATGCCTTTCATTTTATAAGAAGTGCATCGAGGCCTTTAGGACTAGCAACTATCGTATTATCATGTCAATAGGGATGCGGATTCATCCGGATGAACTGGGTGATCTTCCCGCCCATTTCACAGTGCAGCCGCGTGTGGCACAGAATCGTATACTCAGACAGGCAGATGTCTTTATCACACATGGTGGACATAACAGTGTTAATGAGGCATTATACCATCATGTTCC
Source organism: Paenibacillus phytohabitans (assembly GCF_013141775.1). Lineage (GTDB taxonomy): Bacteria > Bacillota > Bacilli > Paenibacillales > Paenibacillaceae > Paenibacillus_AQ > Paenibacillus_AQ phytohabitans. Next base: position 203,532 of record NZ_WHOB01000012.1, on the reverse strand, counting down.
AATGGTTTTGTTCCCCCAGGCCGCAGATCAGTTCGTCGTTTCTGGCCGGGTTGAGCACATTGGCGCGGGTATTTCTGGGGACAGCAGGACTTGTTCGGCGGAGGAGATCGCTTCAATGACACTTCAGGTTCTCGATAACCCCTCCTACCGCCAGGCTTGCCAGAGAGCAGGAGCGTTCATCCGTCAGACTAAGGGGCCTCAACTGGCTGTCGATAGGATATCCGCTCATTTGAAAGGAGCCGGACTATGGGAAGAGTAGCAATATTCAGCCTGCCTTTTTACAGTCATGTAAAGCCTACTTTGCCTCTAGTGGAAGAGTTAATATCCAGAGGAGAGGAAGTGATATATTATTCGGATGACGCTTTTAGAAGCCTCCTGGCGGATTATGACGTAACCTTTAGGAGCTATGGTGATATGCAGGGTTTGTTTACCGACAACGATCCGGGCATTTACCTTAACAATCCCAAACGAATGCTTGACTACCTTGTGCCAGGCGTCATCAGTAAAAGCAAAGCAGTCTTGAATGCGATTCTGCCGCAAGTCATGGCGGACTCTCCCGACTATATCCTGAGAGATTGCGACGCCTTCTGGGGAAGAATGCTCGGAGAATTGCTTGATATCCCTATAACCTGTTATACCCTAACCTTTGCATTGAACAAAGAACTACTAAAGCGGGACCCCGAGTTTCTGATCCGGCAGGTGTTCAAAATTCGGGAACCGGAACAAGCAGGAGCGGTATCGGTCAGTGAACTGGATAAATACGCTGAATCTATCGCCGAGAGGCATCACGTTCGCGGCTTTGGTCTGATCGATGCCTTCAGCGGCAACGAGCAGGTGAATTTGGTCTATACGTCCAAAGCTTTCCAGCCCCATGCCGGGGCATTTGACGGGCGTTTTGTCTTTATCGGCCCCCAGTTTCCCGGTATATCTCCGGAACATCTGCATGCTCTGCAAACCACCCCGAGAAAGCAAGATTCGGAACGCAAACAGCCGCTTATCTATATTTCTTTCGGTTCGATTTACACAGATAAGCTGGAGTTCTACCGGACATGCTTAGAAGCTTTCGGGGACAGCGGGGCAAGAGTTGTCATGTCGGTAGGTACAAAAACGGATGTAGCGCTCTTAGGGGAGGTTCCCAGTAATATTCAGGTATCCAATTTTGTTCCCCAGCTAGAAATCTTAGAAGAGGCTGATGTATTCATCTCTCACGCCGGTTATAACAGCGTGTGTGAATCGCTAATCCTTGATGTGCCCATGGTACTGCTTCCCCAGGGTGCCGATCAGTTTGCCATCGCGTCCCGTCTGGAAGAGCTGGATGCAGGCTGTTATCTGCATGATATCAATATTTCTGCCGGGCAGCTTAAAGAGATTACCTTCAGGACCATGCGAAATGAGCGGATGAGAACCCAAGCGAGAGCGCTGGGATGTTCCTTTAAAGATCGGACGGGGATCGTGAACGGGGTGGATTCTTTACTTGCATTTGTAAAAAGATAATATACTATTGACCCACAAGCACGGGCAGATCAGTTCATTAAATATCACTAAAGCTATAAGTTTCAACATACCGATAGCTTCTTCTACTGCCACGGAACGATGGTACAAGCCAATGCAGCGTTGAACAGAGGCATTTATTATCAGAATCACAACGATGTCTATGTATGCCAGTATTTCCATTCAGAGCTGACCACAGAGATCAATGGAGAGAATATCCGCATTCATCAATCTCAGGATCATATGAGCGGAGGCATGCTGAACTCTTCGAATACCGCAGGACAGCAGGAATTGAATGAGATTACAGCTCTTCACGGGAAATCTGCGGATCACAATGCATTCAATATCATACAGCGGTATTGGAAGGACGGCGATCGAGTCAGTTTACACAGCTAGAAGATGTTGCCTCTGAGTTGATCATGGAAAATGTACGGGAGAGGGGCAACTGGCGCTGTTTCTTCAAAACGGCCAATCAGGATCCGGGAATTCAGCTGAGAAGAATTCGCGATATCGGTCATATGAGTTACCAGAAGTATGAAGACAGGAATTATAGTACGTACCGCAGAATCTATCTATATAAACCGGACTTAAACAACAACTATTCAAATGACTGGTTGTACGTCTTGCAACTTTGTCACTGAAATCATTGCTATACGGAGAACTTAATAGGCCGTCCAGCATGCTCTATTGCAAATAAAAATTATATATAGAATAGGAGAGAATAAAATGATTGATTTATTACAATTACAAAAAAGAGTTTATCAGAATAAAGTTGCAAAAGGATTTAATGTTACAGATATTTTCCAGGAATTCTGTTTCATATATGGCGAATTATCAGAGGCTTGCGAAGCTTATCTGAAAAAGAAAGACGATTTGGGCGAAGAATTGGCTGATGTTGCACTCTACTTAATAGGACTTTCGGAACTTCTGGGAATTAACCTGGAAGAAGAGATCCTACATAAAATGGAGAAAAACGAAAAAAGAAAATACGAAAATAAAGATGGTGTGCTTACAAAAGTAAGCGAATAATATATAGATTTCCTGCAATATGATTTTCAGCAGTTGATCGATCCCTTTTACACCAAACAGGCCAATGATCTTGAGGATCATTGGCCTGTTATTCTGTTCTTAGTAGACGCCTACCGCATTGTAAGCTTTGGTTACGGCAGTTACTTGAGCCGAGCCTGCTCCAAACAATTCCGTTGCCGATTGAATGATTGCTGTGCGTGCAGCAGAGAAGTTGGATGAGGTCGTAAGGTAATATACAAGTGCATTGTAATAGATTTGAACGGCATCCTCACGGCCGATACCTGTGACCGTTACACCGTTAAACGTACCGCCTTGGGCAGCCAGATAGAAAGCTTTGTTATTGATTCCGCTGTTCGTATGCACACCGCCTTCATCACCGGTACCGGTATAGCGGTCGCTGTATTTGTCAGGCTGTCCGTACAATGGGGGATTAGCCAGTGAGCGGAGTGCGTCACCCGCTACACCCGGTGTATATACTTTATCGCCGATCAGCCAGTTCGCACCTTCAATTGAATTTCCGATAATGTCGGAGAAGGACTCATTCAGTGCCCCTGGTTCTCCATAGTATTCAAGATTGGATGTTTTCTCAGTTACACCATGCGTCAGCTCGTGGCCCACAACATCCAAGTCACCGGACAGCAGTGTAAAGGTAGATCCATCTCCATCACCGAAAACAATTTGCGCACCGTTCCAAAATGCGTTGTTATAGGAAGTGTAGTAATGGACGGTGGAACGGATCTGCAGTCCGTTGTTGTCCAGGCTGTTGCGGCCGAAATGCTGGAGATAATAATCATAGGTTCTCTCAGCATACGTGTGGGCATCAACCGCGGCTTTGTCAGTCCAGACATTGTTGGTGCTGGTTAAGAGCGTCCCCGGAAGAGAGGTCTTGTTTTTGGCGGTATACGTCACAATGCCCTTGCCGCGGGTACTGTCATAGAGCTGATAGGTTGAACCCGAGAGGCGTGTCTCGAACGTTTTGGTATCTCCAAACACTCCAGTACCCGTACCCGTCAGGTTCTCTAAAATATTATATTTGAACAGTACGCTGCCATTCTCCGCAGAAATGAAGTACCGTATCCGCAAAGGCTCGGGCTCCAGAACATTCACTTCCGTTTTATAGGCTAATTTAGGTTCTCCGTCAACGATGAAATAATATAAATCCGCTGTAGGAGTAACCTGCGGCTCACCAAGCGGTCCATGTTCCAGCGTCGCATCCTGCTCGGCTGCCAGAATGGCATCTGCTCCGGAAATGGTTTGGAGCTGAATCAGCGGCTGCGGAATCGTCTGGTAAACATCTTCAACTACGCTTCCCAGCAGGGAGGTAACGTTGCCGGCTTTGTCGATATGCAGAGTTTGATCAGCTCCATATACCGGTATCCCCGAGATATACTGGCTTAAGCGGTAATGCTGGCTGCCGGTCTTGCTGTTTGTATTTTGCTCTGAAATTTTGAATTTTCCCCGAATATCCTCTTTAGCCGAAAGATTCAGGTTACCTTTCACACTTTCAAGATATCCCCATACTTTGTCCTCAGAAGCGGAGCCAGCAGGAGCTTTCCAGGATTGGTCCGTAATCGAAATAGGGGACGAGCCTGAGAAGAGTTCTACAGGATTATTGCGTTCATTGTTTTCAGCAGCAGTGCCCACCGAGGCAAAGGATCCAAGTGCTACAACACCTGCAAGAAGTGAAGCTACAGTCTTTTTCATATTAATACTCCTCCGATCAAAATGGTTGGTTTTAAGTTATGCCGGGTTCTTGTAGACATCCTTTTATCTAGCCTGTGTACTCAAGCTGCGATCTGGGGTGCAAGGACTTAGGCGGCGAACAACCTTAAATGTACGGAGGGAGAGAGTGTGGAGACGGCAAAACCCCTTTCATGAAATTTACAACTACACTCTTGTTCACAGACCCCTGAAATGGATATATATGAAAATAATGTAATTATAGTGTTTTTATTATATTTTGGAAATTGAATATCAACTGTGATAAGAATCACAATTAATGCAATAAATTTAATAATCGATAATTATGCAATAGAAACAAAATAATCATTTCTCTGGATGTCTTTACAGATATCGAAGCAAAACAACCCCTAAGGTAAATATTAATGACAGGTATAGGCAATCATTTAATAGAATTAGGCTATCGGTCAAATTCAGGATTCATGCATAATTAGTCTGTAAATGAAGAGGAAGGAGGAACTGATAAAGGAGATGCCCATTCACTCTACACCACGGTAAACGCAACCGTTGTAATGGAAAAAATGCGAGTTTGAAAGCGCAATCATCTGGGCATAACCTCAGTTATCCACTGCAACCAGTAATTCTAAATGGTAGGGTATAGGATTTTCATGCAGAAGGAAGCCGTTTACTACTTAGTCTCGCATAATTTTTATCAAGGGGTGTCTGTATGAAGATAAAGAAGCTGCTGAATAATAACGCGATTACTGTCATGAACGAGCAGAATAAGGAAATCGTAATCATGGGGAAGGGGATTGCATTTAAAAAGAAGTCTGGAGATCTAGTGGAGGAAGAAAAAATAGAGAAAATCTTCTCATTAGACAACCAGCAGCTCTCTGATAAGCTGAAGGCGCTCCTGTCAGAAATACCGATAGAGCACATGGAACTGTCTGAGGAGATTATTAACTATGCGAAATTGCATCTGGCCAAAAAACTCCATGACAACATCTATGTCAGTCTAACGGATCACATCAGCTTTGCGCTTGAAAGGCATGCTAATGGGCTTCCCATTAAGAACGCCATGCTGTGGGAGATCAAACGATTCTACAAGGACGAATTCGATATTGGTAAAGCGGCTCTTCTGATTATTGAGGCTAAGATGGGCGTCACATTGCCGGAAGATGAGGCGGGATATATCGCCCTCCATCTCGTTAATGCTGAACTTAATGAAGAAATGCATAACATAGTCAGCATAACGAAGATTATGAACGATATTTTGAATATCGTGAAGCATCATTTTCGGTTGGAGTATGATGAGGAGTCGTTGATTTATTACCGGCTGATCACCCATCTGAAGTTCTTCGCACAGCGGCTTCTAAATGATTCTCCTGCTGTCAATCAAGAAAGTGCCCTATTCGAAATGATTAAGCAGCAGTATGCGGAGGCATTTACCTGTGTTGAAAAAATCAGGGTGTACATTCACAGTATCTATAACCGCTTTTTGACCGATGAAGAAATGCTATACCTTACCATTCATATAGAGCGAATCACAAAAGAAAAACAAAAAAAAGAAATAGGAGACACTTAATCGGAATGTAAGCGTTGCAATTATCGGAAGTTTATGATACCTTGTATTCATAACCGAATAACAATCTATTAGGATTGTTACTGCTCAGCAGGCAAGACCTAAATTGACGACCACAATCTCTGTGGACGGACAGTTTAGGTTTTTTTGTTGGGATAGGCAAGACCTAAATTACATTTATGTTGGGGTATGTTCCCATCATGATGTAGTTTAGGTCTTTTATTTTATCTTAAAGAAGGAGTGTTAGACATGAGTTACAGAGAACTGGGAAATGATGTAGTGAAACTGGTAGGTGGGGAGCGTAACATCGGCAGTGTGATTCACTGTGCTACAAGATTGAGATTTAATCTTAAAGATGACAGCAAAGCGCAACAAGAGGAGTTGAAAAAGCTGAGCGGAGTCATGGGCGTCATGAACAAAGGCGGCCAATTTCAAGTCGTGATTGGTACCCATGTTGCTGAAGTTTATAAGGAAATCAGCAAGATTATATCTGTCGATGGCAATGCTGGAGGCGGGGCGAAAAAGTCAATTACAAACCAGATCTTTGAGATTATTTCAGGGAGTTTTGCTCCATTGCTCGGAGCATTAGCTGGCGCGGGTATGTTAAGGGCACTTTTAGCCGTGCTCACTGCTCTTGATTGGATGTCTGCAGAAAGCTCGACTTACAGAGTGCTGGCAGGGGCGGGAAATGCTGTATTCTACTTCCTGCCCATATTCTTAGGTATTACAATTTCACTTAAACTAGGTGTTAACGCTTACGTTGGCGGTGCCATTGGTGCGGCCTTGCTTGAGCCTAATATCACGGGCCTTGCCGCTGCTGAACAGGGTACTACTTTCTTGGGGATTCCACTAATCCTTTCGGATTACTCTTCAACAGTATTCCCTATTTTTATCGCCATTTTAATTTATGCTATGTTGGATAAGTTGCTAAGAAAAGTCATACACAAAGATTTGCAAATGTTCCTTGTACCCATGATTTGCTTGATGGTTATCGTACCTTTGACACTTCTTGTTTTCGGGCCGTTTGGGGTTAATGTGGGTAATGCGATTGGTTCAGGCATCACTTTCCTCAGTACAAAAAGTGGCATCATTACAGGGGCTGTGTTGGGGGCAGGTTGGACATTCCTAACAGTATTTGGATTACATTGGGGAATTGTACCGATTATTCTTGCTAATCTCGGCCAGGGCGGAGATCCGATAAGCGCAATGGTCGCGATGGGTGTATTTGCTCAGATTGGTGTGGTAGGGGCTGTGTTCCTCAAAACAAAAGATAAGCAATTGAAGACCTTAGCCGCAAGTACCTTTTTGCCAGGTGCACTGTCCGGTGTTACGGAGCCGATTATCTATGGTGTATTAACCCGCTTCAAGAAAACATTTATCTATGTTGCAATTGCAGGGGCAATAGGTGGAGCTATAAATAATCTGTTCGGTGTTCATGCTACAGTTTTCGCTTTCCCAAGCGTCTTGAGCATTGTGGCATTCTCCCCAATGGCAATGCATGCCACCAGTGCGTTGATTACTTTCGGAATTGCCTTCGCACTTACTTTCATTCTGGGCTATGAAGAAAAGACGGGAACAGCATCTGTACAAGGAAATACATCCGGTAAGGACCAAAGTAGTATAACTCCTGGTATTAAGAATCTAACTGTAGTTAGCCCGCTTAAGGGCCAGATTATTCCATTAAGCTCTGTTGATGATGCTGCCTTCTCATCGGGCGCAATGGGTAAAGGCATCGCTATTGAGCCTACCGAAGGCAGAGTGTACTCTCCGGTGAATGGTGTTGTTTCTACAATTTTCCGAACCGGCCATTGTATTGCATTGGTATCGGAAGAGGGAACTGAAGTTTTGATTCATGTGGGAATCGAAACCGTTAAGCTTAAAGGCCAATTTTTCACGATCAAAGTACAGGAGGGGACAGACGTCAAACAGGGAGATCTGTTAATTGAGTTCGATATCGAACAAATAAAAAAAGCAGGATTTCAGACAACTACACCGATTATCATCACTAATACTAACGACTATAGGGATGTAATTGGTTCGGATAAGGCTACAATCGAACCGGGACAACATTTGATTAGCGTAATTGGCTAACACGTACTCATTAAAAAATGGAGGGAAAATAAATATGAAAAAAACATTTGTGTTACTTCTTTTCTTAACTATGGCTTTCGGTATTGTTGCTTGTGAAGATAACGATACAGCTACTAATACTAAAGGCAATAATGTAAACGAATCTACGAAAACAGATTCCATTGCGAAATCCGGTTCGGAGGATTCTACGAAAGTAATTTCAGAGGAAAAGCAACCGGTAATGCCAGCTGTCGTCACAATGGACAAAGGGTCTATTATGGGCTACGGAGACAATGGAATTTATACTTTTAAGGGAATCTCTTATGGCAATTACGAACGTTTTAAATATGCTACTGCTGCAGAATCTTATGGTACTGAAGAACGACCTAGCTTCGCATTAACGAATGGCTCGGTTTCACCTCAGAGTAATACACGAACTGAATATTCCAACTGGGCAGCAGCTGCTGCATTTATGACACCCTCAGAATCTGATATGTTCAGTACAGAGAGTGAGGCTCTTAACTTGAATGTATGGACCGATTCTCTTGATGAAAACGCTAAGAAGCCTGTTATGGTATTCATGCATGGCGGTGGACTGGAGAATGGTGGAGCCTTGGAGTTGAAGACTTATAACGGTCAGTATTTTGCTGATTACACAGATGTTGTCTTTGTATCTGTCAATGCTCGTCTGAATTATGTGGGGTATTTGGATCTCACTGCTATCGGTGGTGACGAAAATCTTGGCGTTGCGGATATGACGCTATCCTTGGAATGGGTTCGTGACAATATTTCTAAATTTGGCGGCGATCCTGACAATGTGACGATTATGGGACAGTCTGGTGGAGGAACAAAGGTAACTGCATTGGCCTCTGCTCCGGCTGCAGAAGGATTATTCAGTAAAGTCGTAATTGCAAGTGGCGGAATTGCTACTGGAATTACACCGGAAGCTTCAACTGGAAATGCCAACAAGCTGGTTGAGTATATTAGAAAGAATGTACAAAATATGAAAAATTCTAGTGACGCGGATGTGTTCGAGTATCTGCAAAATATCAAGTACGATGATCTCGTTGATATTTGCGAAAGTGCTGAAGTCAGCTATGGTTTGACTACTAATTCTCCGTATTTCAAGGCGGATTTCTATGATAAAAATGGAGTCGTTAATGATGTCGCTTCCCAATATACTTATATGGTTGGTTCTGTATGGGCTGAAATGGGCGGGAAAAATTCCGCTGATGCAGTATTAGGCGATTGGGGAAAGGGAGGTGCGAAACCAAATGATGCGAAAGGAAACCTCTCCATGGAACAGCGTGAAGAAATTATGAGAAACCAGTTAGGTGATAATTATGATAAGGCAGTGGAAATTCTTGGAGAAGCTTATCCTGGTCATGACATTTATGATTTGCGTTCTCTTGTATCCTTTGCTGGCGAAGAACAGGCAGATCATATTGCAAAATCAGCACCTGCAGTATATGAATATATTGTTGCCTATGAAATGCCATATTTTGGCGGAATGACTATGATTCATACGGGCGATATGGGATTCTGGTTCCATTCTATTGATTCAGTACCTTACCAAATTGCCGGAGATGAAAAAAATGCCCATAAGTTAGCTGATACAATGACCTCTGCTTTAGCAGCATTTTGTACTACGGGCAATCCATCCACTGCTGAATTGAAATGGGAGCCTTATACTAAAGATTCTCATCGTACCATGGTATTAGATGTCGACAGTGTAAGTAAGAATAGTTCTTATGATGATGAGCTTTTGAATATACTCAATGTGGAATAAAGGACTCCGCAACAGAAGTTCTACACATGATAATATGTAATTGATGGGTAGCGGGAGATCATTCAAAGCAAGGCAGCAGTTTAAAATGAACTGCTGCCTTTTTTCATCCATTTGGCGCAACGTGATAGTATATTGGCGTCTCAAGTTGGATACGATAACATTCTTATCCGGTAAAATAGTCATAAGGAGGTGAACTGTTCATGTCATCGCATTCTTTAGATCGTATAAATATAACGGCGGGCTTTTGGAATAGCTTACGTCAATCCGGCGTATCAGTCCAAGACATACTTCGTAAAGCAAAATTGCCGCTAACCATTTTTACAGAATCTCAATTTGTAAATACTGCTGAGTATTTCGCCATTTGGGAGGCCTATACCGCATTGGTTGATGATCCTGCTTCAGCGATCACCAAACAAATGAATGACTTGGAAATATCACAGCTTCCCCCGAGTGTCCTGGCCCCTTATCATGCACGTGATTTTCGGGATGCCCTGAAAAGATTGGCCCGTTACAAACAACTGTGTGTCCCCGAACGGTTTCATATCACGGAAAAGGACGGGCTCGGCACCATTGAATTAGAATGGTTATATAGTGAACAACCAGAGCCGGCTATGCTCGCCGGAATCATGTTAACTTCGCTGCTTGAGATGGGACGGCGAGGAACCCGGGGTGCAATACAAGCATACTCCGTAGAACTCTCTTGTCCAGAAGGCAGAATTGCAGAGCTTAATTCCTATTTCGGGTGCGCTATTACGTTCGGTGCCAAGCGCAGCCGTTTAATCTTACGCCACAACGATCTGGAGCTTCCTTTCGTGTCCTACAATGCAGAACTACTCGCTATTCTAACCCCGGCACTAGACCTTTCACTGGCAGAACAACAACAAGTCAGCTCTGTTACTGAGAAGGTGAAGTGGATTATGAAACGGAGTTTATCCGCAGGGCGACCCGATGTTCAGGTCATTGCCAGTGAGCTTGGAATGAGTGATCGTACGTTACAGAGAAGACTCAATGAGGAAGGGACGAACTTCAAGCAATTGCTTACGGTTGCACGGCGGGAGCAGGCACTGCTCTATTTGTCTGATCCAACGATTGATTTGAAGGAAGTAGCTTATTTGCTGGGCTATGAAGAACAGAATTCCTTTTACCGCGCTTTCCGCCTATGGGAGGGCGATACCCCTTCACATTGGAGAGAAAATAGGATTGGCGCCTTAGGATATAATTAAGGCGCCTAGCGATAATTACATGGGGTGAATTAACAACTACAATCAAGTTATCCAGTACATGACTGGTACAGATGAAGCTCAAATAGGAGGAATAATGATGCACAATGTTACTTTGAACAACGGTATAGAGATGCCAATTCTTGGCTTTGGTGTTTTCCAGGTTACAGATCCGGGCGAGTGTGAACAAGCTGTAGTTGATGCCCTGCAGGCAGGATACCGCCTGCTGGACACCGCTGCAATATACCAGAATGAAGAAGCTGTGGGCAGAGCCATTAAACGGAGCGGCGTCCCGCGGGAAGAAATATTTGTAACAACTAAAGTGTGGGTGCAGGATGCCGGTTATGACAAGACCAAAGCGGCATTTGTGAAATCTCTTGAGCGGCTGCAACTGGAGTATCTCGATTTGTATCTGATCCACCAGCCTTTTGGGGATGTATATGGTTCCTGGCGTGCGATGGAGGAATTGTACCGTGAAGGGAAAATCCGGGCGATCGGAGTAAGCAACTTCCATCCGGATCGTCTGGTTGATCTGATCGTCCACAACGAGATCATTCCTGTTGTGAACCAAATTGAAACCCATCCCTTCAACCAGCAGATTGAAAGCCAGATCCTAATGCAGGACAATCAGGTTCAGATTCAATCGTGGGCACCTTTTGCAGAGGGTAAAAATGATCTATTCCAGAATGAGATATTGGTTTCTGTAGCTACAAAACATAATAAATCAGTAGCTCAAGTGGTATTACGCTGGCTGACACAAAGAGGTGTTGTTGTTATTCCAAAATCAGTCCGCAAAGAACGTATTATCGAAAACTTCAATATCTTTGACTTTGAGTTAAGCGAAGAGGATTTGAGTGCGATTGCTGGGCTGGACACGAAGGAAAGCTTGTTCTTCTCCCACCGTGATCCGGTAATGGTGAAGGCAATTGGCAGCAGCAGAGCTGAATAACTGATTTCCAACCGCTAAGCAGATGAGTAAATTCCGCTCGTAGCATGTTATAGGCAGGCCAACTTGGCTTGCCTTTTTCAATAGATTTTTATACATGGCTGGCAGAGATTTCAGTCATTCATTCCCCCAAGAAAACGATGCTATTAGCAGGATCATACATTTCCTTCAATTGTTTCACATCAGATCGGGGCGGCGAACCAAACATACGGGAATATTCCCGGCTGAATTGGGAAGCACTCTCATAACCGACCCGGAATGCAACTTCAGCAGCTTCTGCAGATTCGGAGAGTAATAACCTCCGCGCTTCCTGCAATCTCAATTGCTTCTGAAATTGAATAGGGCTCATTCCTGTCACTTCCTTAAAGTTACGGTGGAACGAGGAGAGACTCATGCTCGCTGCTTGGGCAAGCTCTTCAACGCGCATGGATTGAATGAAATTTGTACTAATGTGATCTATGGCTTCTCTGATCCGGTACGTGTTACTGCCTTCCATGGCTATTTGACCTAATGTCACACCATAAGGTCCCTTCAAAAGGGTATAAAGAATTTCCTTTGTGAACAGCGGGGCAAGGAACGGAATGTCTTCCGGCCGGTTCAGCAATTCCATGAGTCTTAGCGTCGCATCCATTAAGGTATTCTCCATCTGACCTACAAACAGGGCACGCTTGGCATTATCATTCGGTACCATACGAACACTAGCCTCGTGAATCACCTCTAAAATCTGATCATGTGAAAATTCTAATTTGATGCTCAGGTATGGGATATCGGTTGTAGCTCTAATAATTTTGCCAACTACTGGCAAATTCATTGAAGCAATCAAATAATCCGCTGAGCCATATTCAAATCGTTCCTCCGCTAAGAGCACTTCTTTTAACCCTTGGGCAATTACACAAAAAGAAGGTTTATACACTCTGTAAGCAGGTTCAGATATCTCAGAGTATTTGATTAAAAACAGATTGGGAATAGCGGTCTCAAACACACCATCTTTTGGTGTGAATTGCTGAATGAGCTCCGCCAGTTTTTTTTGTTGGATCAGCAGTGCCTCTGACATGATGAATTCCTCCAATTATCTTTTCTCAATTATAAACGAAAAGGACAAGGATAGATAACGCTATGACAGGAATAGGCAACCATTTAATACGATCAGGATAACGCTTATATGCCGTTTCCTGCATAATTAGATTAGGACATAATCGAAATTGGAGGACACGTAAGGAAATGAATAACAACTGGAAAATATACATGCTTGCCTTAATCAGTTTCCTGGTAGGGACAACACAATTCAGTATCGTAGGTATGCTTGATAAAATAGCCGCTTCCGCTGGAGTATCTGTATCTACTGCCGGTCAGCTGATCACTGTATTCGCACTTGGTAATGCGATTGGAACCCCTATCGTAATGATAGCCACAGCGAAGATGAATCAGCGCAAGCAATTGTTAATGGCGCTAATGGTCATCTTGCTCGGAATTGCTGCTACACTGCTTCTTCCCGGCTTTGGTTTATTAATGGCATCCCGGGTTGTCCTTGGGCTCGGAACAGGAATCTTCGTAGTTACTGCATATTCGCTTGCCTCTAAGCTGGCTTCTCCCGGAAGACAAGGCTCTGCGATGTCGAATGTAGCTATGGGCTTCAGCTCCTCGCTTGTGTTCGGAGTTCCAATCGGCCGGATCATGGCAGCCTCCTACGATTGGAAGACCATATTCTGGGTTATAGGCCTATTATGCCTGCTGGCCGTTTTCTTAGTGGCGAAAACGATTCCGGCAATGGAAGGGGAAGCCTCTATTCCACTGTCGCGGCGGTTGGCTTTTCTAAAGAATCCACGGATTGCATTCACCCTGGGCATCACCTTCTTTGTATTTATTGGCTTTTCAGTGGTCGACACGTACATTACACCTTTTCTCGCTGCAGCTATGCCCTCTATGGAGAGCAGTATGAGTGTTATCCTGCTTACTTTAGGGTTAGGAAGTTTAATGGGCTCCAGATTGGGCGGCTTTCTGGCGGACCGGATTGGTGTGGTTCGTACGCTTTTCTGTTCGATGGCTGTTCAAGTTCTCGCATTGGTTCTGCTATCCTCCGTTCTCGGCTGGGTAACCGGAATCATCATATTCCTGGTGGTCTGGGAGATCGCTGTATGGACATTTGGCCCAACTCAGAATTTCAATCTGGTCTCACTGGCTCCTGAATCCTCCAGTATTGTACTAAGCCTCAACAGTTCGTTCGTACAGCTCGGGTTTGCAGCAGGAGCGGGAATAGGGGGAATTTCGATTGGAAGCTTTTCAATACTGGATATTCCTTGGATCAGTACCGTCTCGGTAGTGATCGCAGCTGCAATTGCTATTTTATCCTTAAGTCGCGGGCACTCGGTTGTACGGTTAGAAGGATGATATTCGAAGGAGTAAATAAGGAAGGAGGCTGCCAGTTTGACAAAATGCAGAACGATAACCATGCTGCTACTGCTTGTGCTAACAATGTCCCTGCTTGCAGCATGTGCTGACAAGAACGCCGCAGAACTGGAGAATGCCGTGCCCAGCCAAAGTGAAGTCCCTGTTCCAACTGAAAGCCGTTCTATTCATACAGGACAGACTAACCCTCGAACCGGTAAAGTACTCGTAGTTTATTTCACCAAAGTAGGAAATGTAGCTCCTACCGCAGATGCAGATGCGATATCCTCAGCGAGCCTAAGGGCCAATGATGCAAGCACAGCCGGAACTACGGAAGTCATTGCAGAAATGATACATGAACAAGTCGGCGGCGATCTTGTCCGGATTGAAACTGTGGAACCGTACCCGGAAGATTATGAAGCCACGGTGAAGCAGGCGACTGAAGAAAGAACCGCAGGCTACAAACCGCCGCTACAAACCAAGATCGAGAATATCGATGACTACGATGTCGTGTATGTGGGACATCCCATCTGGGGAATGAGTCTCCCTGCGCCAATAGTGTCGTTCTTAACCGAGTATGAATTTTCAGGCAAAAGCATTATCCCTTTTTGCACGCATGCAGGGTATGGGCCGGGACAGACAGTCTCAGCCATTAAGGAGCTTGTCCCAGGGGCCACTGTCCTTGATGGGTTTGATATCGAACGGACTGAACTCTCAAATGCAGACGAAGCTGTATCTGCATGGCTGCGTGAAATCGGAATGGATATGTGAATTCGAGAGGCGGGATTAATAATGCGTGAAAACTGGAAACCTTATGTAGTTACTATTCTACTACTGGCTACTCCCCTAACCTTCGGATGGAATCAAGCGGGAGCAGAAGGGACGGACCTGAAGGAGATCGTTCTTCGGGCTGGCGATCCTACGGTTAAGATCAATGGCAGCGAGATCCTGCTGGCTACAGCACCGAAAATAATAGGTAACAGTATATATGTACCGCTCCGCTTTATCGGAAACCAGCTGGGAGCTGAGGTTCAGTGGCTGCAGCAGGAGAAATCCGTGAATGTTCAGACACCAGAAATGAATATCCAGTTGTGGATGGATCAGAAAAAGGCGATGGTGAACGGAAAAGAAATTTTGCTTGAGACGCCGCCGGTTAACGTCAAGGGGACATCCTTGGTGCCTTTACGTTTTGTGAGCGAGAACCTGGGCATAGCAATCTCCTATAATCCCGTGAATAAAGAGGTGACACTTCTGAGCAGGACTATAGAAGAAAACTCTGCTTATGCAGACGGTAAATATACGGCTACAGGATTTTATGGAGGACTCCCATCTTCAATTACCGTAACCATAACACTGGATGATGACATCATTATCGCAGTGGAGGTCACTCCGCATGCGACGAACGAGACATCGCTGGATCTGCAGCGCCGGTTTGCTGAAGCGGTCCCGTCAGTCGTCATCGGGAAACGCATCGATGAAGTCAACGTAGGGCGACTCGCAGGGTCAAGCGGAACCCCGGACGGGTTCAATGCGGCGATAGAACAAATTAAAGCCGAAGCTGAGAAGAAGGCAAACAGTTTATAAAACAGGAGGATACGAATATGAAAATTTTAATTCTTGGAGCAGCAGGACAAATCTCCCGGCTGGTTACCCGGAAGCTGCTAAACGAAACGAATCACTCGTTAGTTTTATTTGCCCGAAACGGAGCGAAGCGGCTTACGATTTCCGATGCCGGCAGGGAAGAGATCATCGATGGAGATTTTACTGACAGCAATATGGTGAAGAAGGCACTTGAAGGCATCGATGCCGTCTATCTTAACGATGTAAATTCGCTCACAGGCGTAAAGACAGTTGTCGAAGCAATGGAAAGCAGCAACGTTAAGACTCTAATTGCGGCGTCAATCTTGGGGATATATGATGAAGTGCCCGGAGCCTTCGGGAAATGGAATGAACGGATGGTGGGCAGAGCCGGTATCCAGCACCAACGGCAGGCTGCAGATATCATTGAGAATTCCAGCCTGGACTATACGATTCTCCGTTTAACCTGGCTCTATAATCAGACCGGAAATGAAGCTTATCAGGTAACTCAGAAGGGGGAACCGTTTGAAGGCGCTCAGGTGACCAGAGAAGCAGTAGCCCGTCTAATCTTCGATATTACCCAGGACCCGGCAGGTTATGCAAAAACGAGCTTAGGTGTCAGTGAACCGAATACGAATTGGGCGAAACCCTCGTTTTACTGAGTTGTGCCAGGCAATGCCCTATGAAGACCTCATGTAAGGGAGGCATAGAATTCACAGTGCCCTTTAATACTTATAAAGCTTGTTCCATTAAGGCTGAAGCCGGGAAGTATCTGTTCAGATTTGAGGCGATTGGCACACAATGGGAGATTGAAAGCGGTGTGCCGCTAAGCATCAGCTTGCAACAGGATATCCTGGAGCAGATGGGCCGGTTCAACAGGACGTATTCGCGGTTTCGTTCTGATTCTCTTGTGTCACAGGTTGCTGCAGCATCTGAAGGGGGAAGCTTTATGTTTCCGGACAATTCCGGTGACCTGTTTGACATCTATGACCGGCTCCATAGTGCTACTCAAGGTGCTGTGGACCCGCTCGTCGGCAAAGATCTAGAACTGCTTGGATATGATTCCAAGTATTCACTTACACCCGCAGCGGATTCAGTCCGGGCGGAAGCGCATGTTCACGGTAGAGCCAGCTGGGCGGAGGATGTTACTCGTAAAGACACAACGCTCATTACTAATCGCCCGCTTTCACTGGATTTCGGTGCAGTAGGTAAAGGGTACTGTGTAGACATCGTTTCCAGGCTCCTTCTTGAAGCCGGAATGGATGACTTCGTTGTTGATGGAAGCGGAGACCTCCGCCACATAGGAAAGTCAAGCATAGAGGTAGGTCTGGAACACCCGCTCGACCCTGAGATGGTAATTGGGGTAGCGGAACTGAGGAATGGCAGCTTGTGTGCATCTGCCGTTAACAGACGTGCGTGGGGAGAGAATCTTCATCACGTACTGGATGCGCGGACAGGCGATCCGGTGCAGGATGTCATTGCCACATGGGTCATTGCTAATGACACTGTAACAGCAGACGGGCTGGCTACCGCCTTGTTTTTTACACCTGGGAAAGAATTGGAGAAGCTCTTCCGCTTCTCATACGTACGCATGTTTGCTGACGGCCGTGCTGAAATATCGCGGAACTTCAGTGGAGAGCTCTTTGTATAAATGCAACTAATCGAAATGAAGGAGTGAGATTTAACAATGCAAACACGTAAATTAGGTACAAGCGGGCTGGAAGTATCGTCACTTGGACTTGGCTGCATGGGAATGAGCCATGGCTATGGTCCGGCTTCTGATAAGACAGAAATGATTGCACTGATCCATGCGGCCTATGAAAGAGGCATTACTTTTTTTGATACAGCGGAGTTCTACGGTCCTTTTATCAACGAGGAACTGGTAGGTGAGGCAATTGCCCCCTTTAGGGATAAGGTAGTTATTGCCACTAAATTCGGAATAAAAATGGCGGATGGCAAACTAGTCGTGGACAGTAATCCGGCACAGATCAGAGCTTCTGTCGAAGGGTCGCTGAAACGTCTGAAAGTTGAGACTATCGACCTTTACTATCAGCACCGGGTAGACCCGAACGTCCCGATTGAAGAAGTGGCCGGAGTTATCCAGGACTTGATGAAAGAGGGGAAGATCAAACATTGGGGACTTTCTGAAGCAGGTATCGGGACGATCCGCCGGGCTCATGCGGTTCAGCCGCTCACTGCTGTGCAAAGTGAGTACTCCATGATGTGGAGAACACCTGAAGAAGAGCTGATTCCAACCCTTGAAGAGCTCGGTATCGGCTTTGTCCCTTTTAGCCCGCTGGGTAAGGGATTTTTGACCGGAACGATCGATAAGCAGGCTTCGTTCACTAGTTCTGATTTCCGGAGTACAGTGCCTCGTTTCAAACCGGAGAATCTCGCAGCGAATCAGGTTCTAATTGAGTTAATTGAGCGTATTGCTGCTATGAAAAAGCTAAGCCCTGCACAAGTTGCCCTTGCCTGGGTGCTCGCTCAAAAACCTTGGATTGTACCGATACCGGGTACAAGGAAACTCTTACGGCTAGAGGAAAATCTCGGATCTGCCGATGTTGAACTCACCTCAGGTGAGCTTGTGGATTTAAACCTTGCGCTCTCGAAGATCGAAATTGCAGGTGATCGATATACGGGAGAATACGCGAACAGAGTAGGTAAATAAACCAATAAGTGAACAAAAGGGGAGGGTTACAAATATGGAACAAGCAATTACAGAGCTTTCAAAGAAAAAATGGAATTGGATGATAAATAGACAAGTAGAAGATTTAAGCAATCTCTTTCATGAAAAAGCTGTTTTCGTGCATATGGGAGCAACATTTTCTAAAAACGAGGAAATTGAGGTCATTAAAAGCGGCTCTATCCTTTATAAGAATGTAGATATTCAGGAAACTTCGGTTCGGATCATTGGCACCACTGCGATTCTCCTAAATAAGATACGCCTGATAGCTGTTGTCGGGGGAAATGAAGTGACGAATCCTTTTGTAGTTACTGAGGTATATGCGCTTCAAGAGGAGCAATGGAAACTGGTATCCCTGTCCTTTACAAGACTGTTAACATAGAGTCCATCCGGGAAGCAGGTGAATTATGCCAAAAATGCTTATTATCGATGATGATTTACATTTGCGGAAATTAGTCTTGACCTACGCGGAACTGAATGGCTTTCAGTGTAAAGAAGCCGAGAACGCAGAGCGGGCGCTGTCCATTGTCCATGAGTCAGATTTCGACATCCTGCTTCTGGATATCATGATGCCGGGGATGGACGGATTCGAAACCCTGGCGGAGCTGCGCAGATATAGTCAGGTTCCCGTCATCCTGCTCACCTCCCGCACTGAAGAATATGACAAGCTGCTCGGGTTTAACCTTGGGGCAGACGATTATGTGTCCAAGCCTTTCAGTCCGAAAGAACTCATGGCCAGAGTGTCTGCGGTCTTAAGACGAAGCGGCGGCAAAGCAAGCGATACCCTGCAATTCGGCAAGCTAAGTATTCAGCCCGCTGCCAGAACCGTTCTGCTGGAGGACCATGCTATTAATTTGCCGCCAAAAGAGTTCGATTTGCTTGTAAAGCTGGCGCAAAATGAACATATTGTACTCACCCGCTCCCAGCTTTTGGAGAAGGTCTGGGGATATGCCTATTCCGGGGATGTCCGGACTGTAGATACCCATATCAAATCCTTGCGTGAGCGCCTTGGCCATTACCGGAAGACTATCCTTACCGTCTGGGGAGTGGGTTATAAGTTTGAGTACAAACAAGAAGGTTAAACAGAACATTCTCCGCTCCAGGATGGCGCTAAGGCTATGGGGGACTATGATGGTCCTGGTGCTGCTCGCTGTTGCTTTTATGTGGGCCATTCAAATCTTTATGCTTGAGAAGAATTATGCGAATGCCACCATCCATGAAGTTCAGGAACAACTGAATCCGATCATGGAGGATCTCAAAACAGAAGATCTCGCTTATGATGCGAAGCTGATCCCTTATCTCAGTAAATCTATTAATGGAAAAATGCTGCTGGTTAGCAATCAGGGTGAACCCATCGAAATGTATAGCTACGGGCATCCGATTAATCTGCAGGAAGCGCACACGGAAAGTTTAGTTTGGCAAGGGATAAAGGCGAGCGGTGAATATCAAAAAATCCTTGCAGGTGAGCCGTACAACAAGGAGATTAGATATGAAGGCCGCTTAAATGCATACGAGATCGGGATCCCGGTGGTCTATTACGGCCAGCAGGCCTACGTCATCCTGTTCCGCTCATTCGGCGAATTATATACGGTCCTGGAGATGAACCGCGAGCAGCTCATTGTTCTGAGCATTATCCTCAGTATTGCAACTGCTATTCTGGCTGGAATACTGTCTCTCAGATTTACCAGACCTATTCTTGTAATTAAAAATACCGTAGACCGTCTGGCCAAAGGAGATTTAGCCGCCACACCCGGACTTAAGCTCAAAGATGAGCTGGGGCAATTATCCGGCTCTGTTGAAGAATTAGGCCGGGCCTTGCAGCGCGTTGATTTGCTCCGCAAAGAAATTATTGCCAATGTGTCCCATGAACTGCGGTCGCCGCTGGCGCTGATTAACGGCTATGCCGAAATGGTACGGGATATCCACTATAAGGATGACATCAAACGTGAAGAAGACTTGAACCTGATCATTAAAGAGGCAGGGCGGATGAGCGAAATGGTGAACGATATCATGGACTATTCCCAGCTTCAGGCAGGATATTTGCAGCTAAGTAAAGACTGGTACAATCTGCATGAAATTATTGAATCGGAGATCGAACACTGTGAACAGAGTGCGGCGGAGCATCAGAGTAAGATCACCCTTGAAAGTCCGGAGGCCGAAATTCCTGTTCTCGTGGACGCACTGAAGATTAGCCAGGTCTTGCGCAACCTGCTGTATAATGCCATCAATCATACCAAAGATGGCGGCAGCATAGTGGTTGCCATTACCGGGTTAGACCGCAGCTATAAAATATCAGTTATTAATCAGGGGGAGCCTATACCAGTTGAAGAGCGGGAAGCCATATGGGAGCGGTATCAGCGCAGCCAGCACCAGGCCGGGCGCAGACAGGGCACAGGTATCGGTCTGTCGATTGTCAGCACCATTCTTAAAGCACATGACATGCCTTATGGCGTAGACTGCGCTGATGGAAACACTGCTTTCTGGTTTATCTGCCCCACAACCCAGAGAAATTAACTTAAAGCCCTCCATCTTTTGAGAGAAAAGAATGGGGGGCTTTTTGCGTGTGCATAGGGTTAAGCCACACAAAAACCTGCTGCTTTTCTCACAATTCTCTCACAACTATCATTTATATTGTTTGAAGGACTACTTAGGAGAGTGACATGATGTTGATGAAAAAGAGTTTAACCAGCCTGCTGCCAGTGCTCATGCTTAGTATTCTGGCTGCCTGTGGCCGCTCTGCCAGTGACACAGCGGAGTCAACGCCGATTGCAGAATCCTTGCCTGCCACATCAGGAACACAGACAAATGCTGAAGCGGGTCAGAGCAGCCATTCTATCCTGATTGCCTATTTCACAATGCCAGAAAGTGATGGCGTAGACGCCGTCGCATCTGCGAGCCGTGTGGTAACGGATGATGAAATTTTGGGGAATACCCAGTTTATTGCTCAAGCGATACAGTCAACGCTAGGGGGCGACCTGTTTGCCATTGAAACTGTACAAGATTATCCCGGAGCGCATGATGATCTGCTGGATTTCGCAGAGAACGAACAGGATGAACAAATGAAGCCGGAACTCGCAACCCATGTTGATAATATGGAGAATTATGATGTGATCTTCCTGGGTTATCCGAACTGGTGGGCGGATATGCCCATGCCTCTCTATTCCTTCCTTGAGGAGTATGATCTGAGCGGCAAGCGGATTATTCCCTTTGTGACTCATGACGGAAGCCGGTTCTCCCGGACGATCCGTACCATCGAAGAGCTCCAGCCGGATGCGACCCTTGTGTCTGAAGGCTTTAACGTTTCCAGGAATAATATTGTGGAAGCAGAAGGCGATGTGAGTGAGTGGGCGTTAGGCCTTGATTTATAAACAGGAAAGGAAATAAACCCGATGAAGCCCAAAACAATCGTAAGATTGTCTATTGACACAATAATGACCGTACTTTTCCTTTTTATGATGGCTTATCAATGGACAGGTAATCTCGCTCATGAAATTCTGGGAACGTCGCTGTTGATCCTGTTTATCCTTCATAACGTACTGAATTTGAACTGGTACAAAACCATAACCAAAGGCAGGTATCCGCTGATCCGTGTGATTCGCACAGTTATCAATCTGCTGCTCTTGCTGTGCATGCTGGGAATGATGATAAGCGCGCTTGTGATCTCGAAGACGATCTTCTCCTTCTTGGGTGTAATTGACATCCCCTATGCCCAGGAGCTGCATTCGCTGTCCGCGTACTGGGGATTTGTGATTATGGCTGTCCATCTGGGCATGCACTGGGTGATGGTTATGGGGGCAGCACGGAGGATGATGAAGAAGCGGAAGCCCAGCAAAATTCGCTCCACGGCCATCCGGTCAATTGGCATATTGATTGCCGTATATGGGATCTATGTTTTTTTCAAAAGAGATGTCGGCCATAACCTAATCCTCTATTATTCGTATTCCTTCTGGAATTATGATGAACCGGCCTTGTACTTCTTCCTGGATTATCTGGCCCTGATGGGGCTGTTCGTCTGCATTACCCATTATGTTATGAAGCGGATTCAAGCCAAACCGAAGCTTAAATAAAGAGGGGGATCAACCCATGAAATTGTCACATAAAAAATTCCCATACAGCATTGGGGGCACGATCTTGCTCTCATCCGCTCTACTGTTATCGCTAAGTGCCTGCGGGACAGCCGGTAGGCAGGCTGCTGCTCAACCTCCGGCGGATGCAGGGCAGAACGAAATCGATTCTGA
Source organism: Paenibacillus phytohabitans (assembly GCF_013141775.1). Lineage (GTDB taxonomy): Bacteria > Bacillota > Bacilli > Paenibacillales > Paenibacillaceae > Paenibacillus_AQ > Paenibacillus_AQ phytohabitans. The sequence continues at coordinate 180,838 of NZ_WHOB01000012.1, read as the reverse complement.
TACAGCTTCCGAAGATTCGGCATCCGCTGAGGGCAAACTGGCTATTAAGATCATCGGGAAGTCCTTGATCACCTACTTTGCAGTGGCCGAGAACAGTAACGTAGATGCCGTCTCATCGGCAAGCGTACTGCCGGACACTGGACTAGGGCTTGTCAGAACCATTGCAGACGATATCCAAAGCGTGACCGGCAGCGAGCTTTTTTCCATCCAGACCACTGTAGACTATCCTGGAGACATCGATGATCTGCTTGATTATGCGGAAGACGAACAGGATGACAATGCCCGGCCGGAATTGACCGATCATATCGCGGATCTGGCTGACTATGATAACATTTTTATCGGTTTCCCCACCTGGTGGTATGATCTGCCACAGGTGATGTACAGTTTTTTTGACGAATACGATTTCTCGGGTAAAACCATCATTCCGTTCAACGTCCATAATGGCAGCCGTTTCTCCGGCACCATCAAAACGATCCAAAAACTTGAGCCGGAAGCGAACGTCATCACAGACGGCTTCACTGTCCATCAAAGCGATGTGGGAGCAGCTGGTGGGGAGGTTACAGATTGGCTGCGCGGGCTGGAACTTTAATGGGGAGACGTGAGATGAGAACCTTGGTAATGCTTCTGCTGGCATGCAGTCTTCTCCTGAGCGCCTGTGATTCCCGCAGCGGCATAGCAAAAGTTCAGACAACGGGCAGCGGAATCCTGGATATCATAGCGAATAGCGCGACTTACTTATCCTATTCGTTGATTGATTCAATCATTATTGAATACAGTGACGATATAGAGTTGCCGGACGAAGCGCCTGGCGCTCTATATACATTCACAGATAACAATGCCTCGCGTGAAATCGCGGCTGTCTATACCAACAACAAACTTGAAACGAGAGAAGAGAAAACCTCGGTGGCGGGTTCTTATGTCATCGTGCAGCTTGCACGAATCGAGAATCCGGACCCGGTAAGCCATGCGGCCTGGAGGCCGGACAGCACAGCAGGCCGGGCGGTAGAATGGACTGGGTCACATGCTGCGCTGCGTATGGACTATTCCGGTGTGGAGCTGATTCAGAATTATGATGCCAGAACCGCTGACGGGCAGCTCGTCCAGGCAGACGGACCGGTGATGGAGCTGACGAAAGACGCTATCCGCTGGCCAGAATTTGAACACTTCACCATTGATGCTGTGCTGGCAGGCAGTGATGGCGATATCCATTACAGTTATTATCTTCCGGAAGATTACGACGCATCGCGCGAATACCCGATGATCCTTGTTTTGCCTGGTTATGACGGGCTGCTGCTATCTACGGGTGAGAGTATGCGCGGTGTGAATGTGTTCTCGAGCCGCGCCGTTGTTGCATGGACGCAGCTCGGTGAAGAGATGATCGTTGTCTCCCCGCAGCTGACTGACTGGGGCGAAACGTCAGCCCGCCAGACGATAGAATTGACTGAATACTTTATCGGTAATTTCGCTGTAGATCCAAACAGAGTGTATGCATCCGGCTTTTCCGCAGGCGGTGAAACGTTGTCCCGTGTGATGGGTACTCGAGCCGATTTGTATGCAGCCTATCTGCATACCAGTTCCCAGTGGGATGGTGATTATGCTGATGTGGTTGACAATAGAATGCCCGTCTATATCTTTATGGGGCAGAATGATGAGTACTACGGCAGTCAAAAGGCTGTCGAAGCGTATGATGCCTTACGCTCACGTTATATAGTAGCCGGTTTGACAGAGAGTGAAGTCGGAAAGCTGGTGGTGCTGGAATTGCCGGATAACGCCTACTTCAACCGTCTGGGGATCTATAACTACCATGGCGGCGGGCAGGCTGTGGTCAATGATGACCGTATTTTGAATTGGGTGCTGGCCCAGCACCAACCATAGTTCAATTACACAATAATAACGGTGAGAGAATTAGGCAATTATTTAAGATGAATGAGATAACGCTTGTTTTTCCATTTATTTTATAATTAGAGCATCGAATGGCTTCTATGACTTTATTGTCATGAGGCATGCAGTGGATGAAGCAAATTATAAGGAGGAACAGGTAAATGAAAACAATAAAATTGAACAACGGTGTAGAAATACCGGTATTAGGATTTGGGGTATTCCAGATTCCCCAAGCAGATACCGAACAAGCCGTAGTAGATGCTGTGGCAGCAGGTTATCGTCACATTGATACAGCGCAGTCTTACATGAACGAGACGGAAGTTGGCAAAGGCCTGCAGCGTATTACCGTCCCGCGTGAAGAATTATTTATCACGACTAAGATTTGGGTCGAAAATGCCGGATATGAAAAGACAAAGGCGAGTGCAGAACGTTCACTTGCCCGCTTGCAGCTCGACTACGTTGACTTGCTCTTGATTCACCAGCCATTCGGCGACGTGTATGGCTCGTGGCGTGCCATGGAGGAGTTATACGAAGCAGGGAAAATCCGCGCCATTGGGATCAGTAATTTCACCATTGACCGCGTAACGGATCTATTCTCATTCAATAAAATCAAGCCTGCTGTAAACCAGATTGAAATCAATCCATTCCAGCAGCAATCGGATGCTGTGGACTATCTTCACAACGAAGGCATTCAACCTGAAGCGTGGGCACCGTTTGCCGAAGGAAAAAATGGCATTTTCCAAAATGAAGTGCTCACTGGAATTGGTGCGAAATATGGCAAATCAGTTGCTCAAGTTATCTTACGCTGGTTGGTTCAACGGGATGTTGTCGTCTTAGCGAAAAGCGTAAAGCCGGAACGTATGGCAGAGAATCTGGATGTTTTTGATTTTGAATTGAGCGATGAAGAAATGGCCACGATCAAAACACTTGATATGGAAACAAGTCAATTCTTCAGTCACCAAGATCCTGAACGGGTAAAATGGTTTGCCGGCAGAACGCTCAATGTTTGAGCTGAAGCCTTCATAATCGAATGCATCAATCAACCGGCACAATTCGCTTATCATAGCAGATTGTGCCGGTTTTGGAATAAAGGAACCTCAACATTATGCTTCTCGAACGCATATGAGTGAGAACCCATGCAGAGGAGGGGAGTGGAGAATGAACGTCAAAAGATTACTCGCTATTATAATAGTCTCACTAGTTCTTACCGGTTTATTAGGAGCATGCAGCAGCTGGAGAACAGCGGATGTAACGGTACCGGATCTTACAGTCCGTGAAACAGGACAGAAGGCGGCAGGAGTTAACATGAACACGGGGAGCAGTACTGGGCATCCAGTTCCGCAGGAACTTAAGAAAATACCACAGGCGTACTCCCAAGCAGCCGATCAGCAGGGAACCTTGGTGGAGCTTACTTACAACACCTATGAATCCACAACCTACGAACAGAAAAGCAAGAAGCTTACCAAACGGGCCATCGTATATCTGCCATACGGGTATTCAGAAGACCAGAAGTACAACGTATTATACCTGATGCATGGCGGCTGGAGTAATGAAACCTCGAATCTGGGCACTCCGGAGCAGCCGAATTCCTTTAAGAATGTCATTGATCATGCTATTGAGAATGGAGAGGTACAGCCGCTGATCATTGTATGTCCCACCTACAATAATGAAAGTCCGGAAGACAGCGGAGATTACACACTCGCATTCTATACCCTGACGGTTAATTATCACAATGAACTGGTAAATGACCTGATTCCTGCAGTGGAAGGAACTTATTCGACCTATGCGGACAGTACGTCCCCGGAGGATATTAAGAATTCTAGAGACCACCGTGCATTTGGCGGATTTTCGATGGGATCGGTGACCACATGGTATACCTTTGTGAATTGCCTGGATGAATTCCGGTACTTCCTGCCGATGAGCGGTGCGATGGATTATGAGGGAGATGATGTAGATGCGGCAGTCACAGCCTCCGGTCACAGCCCGGATGATTTCTTCATCTATGCGGTTACCGGAACGGATGACTTTGAACATGGACATTTCACAAGCCAGATTGAAGGAATGTTTAGTATGCCGAGTGGAAATTTCATAGCGTCCGATCGGGAAGAAACTGGAAATATCGCATTTCGTGTGAAGGACGGTTATTCACATGACGGCCGTGCAGCAACGGAATATATCTATAATGGCCTAATGTGGTTTTGGAACTAAGAAGAAGGATTAGTATGGAACTTATTGATGGCAAGCCTCTGTGGCTTGCCTATTTGTATTAACCCCATAATCTTATAACAGAAAAATCTACGTAAATCGCAGCTTTAATGGTGCAATACTGTAACGTCTGTTTCGGCAAACACGTTATGACTCTGATATTATGCATTATAAAAAAATGTAGAATTCCCACTCTTTTATCACATATTTCACACATTTTGGTATTATGATTTGACCAGTTGGAGATATGTTTTTCCGGTGACATGTACTCTGATTTCGATTGAAAGTTAAAAAGAATAATAGAAGGAGGAACGATATGGAAAAGAGGAAGAAGAAGTGGGGGAACAGTAAGGATGAAATAGTAGCCTAGTAGAGTTTAATAAAAAGGAGACTCATATGAAAAAGCTAAATTCATTAAAGACAGTAACGATTATAGTGATTTCTTCTATCCTTTTGGCAGGCTGCACAAGCTCTACAGAAAATCAGGCAACGGCAACTAATGGAGTATACACGGAAACCGTAAATGCAGCAGAGCCAACCAATGCTACTGAAATAAACAGTCCTTCGGGACAGACAGATGGGGTTGTGAAAACAACAGCTGGACTTGTACAAGGAACAAATAATGATGGTGTTTACGCTTATCTAGGAGTACCTTATGCTGAGGCAACAGAGCGATTTGTCCCTGCTGGTGAAGTTAAACCTTGGAATGGTGTTCGGATGGCAGATACTTATGGTGCAATGTCACCACAGGGTGCCATTCTTGGCATGGAAGCAAACGCTGATGAGACCGGGACAGATAATAATTGTCAGAATCTGAACATTTGGACTCCCGGAATAGACAACGCACAGAAGCGTCCAGTTATGGTATGGCTGCACGGCGGCGGCTTCTCTACAGGAACAGCCAATAATGCCATGAATGACGGGAAAAATCTAAGCCAAAGTGGAGATGTTGTGGTGGTATCTGTCAATCATCGCCTGAATGTATTTGGTCATCTGGATCTATCAGCTTATGACGACAAGTATAAATATTCCGGAAATGTCGGTCTTACAGATATTGTTGCCGCATTAGAATGGATTCAGAATAATATTGAAGCATTCGGCGGTGATCCGGATAATGTTACTGTTTTCGGTCAGTCCGGTGGCGGTGCAAAGGTGCTTTCTCTGATGACCAGCCCGTATGCAAAGGAACTTTTTGAAAAAGGAGTCGTACAAAGCGGAGCAACAGAAACGATGGGAGTTACATTCTCCACCAAGGAAGAAAGTGAAGCTTTAACAGAACGTATCCTTGACAATCTTAGTATTACTCCGGACAACATTGAAGAACTCCAGAATGTACCTACCCGTGATCTCCAGGACGCTTCCGGCAAGGCGCTGCAGGATACGGCCAATGAATATAAAATCCCTGCAGCCTTTACCGATGATTATGCCATGGAATGGGGACCGGTTGTTGATGGGGATTATATGCCTGTAAGTCCTGTAACTGAAGACGGCTTTGCCGATGCTGGACAGGATATCCCGCTTCTTATCGGAAGCAATTTGAATGAGTGGACCACTTTTGTGCCAGCGTCAGCTCATACCAATATGACAGAGGAACAAAGAAATGCCTATGCACAGGCTTATCCTAATGAGGAGGCATCCGGAGCAGAGAAGGTAGACACCTTTATCCGTTTGCCGATGCTGAAAATTATGTCATATAAGGCAGATCAAGGCGGAGCGCCTGTATATGCCTATATGTTCACATGGGAGAATGGCGGTACCGGCTCTAATCATGGTGCGGAAATTCCATTTGTATTTGATAATCTTACCGGCGGTGATGATGCTGCGCAGAAACTGGCTGAAACCGTGAGCCAGGCATGGATTAACTTTGCAAAAACAGGAACTCCAAGCGCTGAGGACTTACCCGAATGGGAAGCCTATACCCGCGAAAATGGTGCAACAATGATCCTGGATACAGAATCCGAGCTGGTGCATAATCACGACAAAGAACTTATGAAGCTATTGGAACCGGATTATATGTATTAAATAAACGTTGGTCCCGCGGGTAGGACGGGAAATATAGAAATTCTTTTCAGCTAGTTTTCCCAAAACCCAAGAGAGAGGAACTTACACGCCCTCACCTTTTTATTTGAAAGGATGAGGGTTTTTGCGCGCGCATGATGTTGAGCCACATAAAAACCTGCTATTTTCATCACAAAATTCTCACAAATATCTTTTATATTACTTTTAGGACTACTTTCTTGAGAAATATGTTTTTCTCACGAGAGAAGTCGTTTACTATTCAGTTTTGTATAATTCACTGTTTCAACAAAAAGTAAGGTGAAGAATGGAGGCGGATGCATGAAAGGAATGACAGAAGTATATTTAGCGATGGTTTTTCTCATGCCGCCTGCGGGCAGTCGCATGACAGCAGTTCCGGTGAGTAGAAGTCCCGGAGGATGGAAGCACTGACGGAGTGAATGCCAAGTGAATTAAATACTTTTTTAAGGAGAAAGAGGTTCATCATGAATAACAAAAAGATTATGAAATTGGCCACAGTGCTTGTGGCCGGAATGCTACTTGTAACAGGCTGCTCTAGAAATGCGTCAAATAGTACCGATACAGCAGTTAATACGGGTGCGCTCGTCATAGCGGAACAGGGTATATTCTCTGCTGGTGGATTCACAGTAACTTCTGATGGTACCTTTGACCCAAAAGATCAATGGGAAGAAAGTGGTGCTGGCCAGACCTCCCATGTAGATCATGCTAATGTACTCTATCAGCTTCCGGAAAATGAAACGGGGCTACCCATGGTGTTTCTGCACGGTTATGGACAATCCCGTATGGGTTGGATGACAACGCCGGATGGTCGTGAAGGATGGTCAGACATGTTTCTGAGAATGGGACATGGTGTATTCCTTGTGGATGAACCGAGACGGGGAGAGGCTGGAATGACTTCTGTCAGCGGTGAGATCAGCACCAAAACATTGGATCAACGGTGGTATACGCAGTTTAGAATCGGACGCTGGGAGAACGGAAAATCTGTTACCAATGAAGGTTCGCAATTTCCCAATGATGAAGCGTCGGTGGATCAGTTCTTCCGCCAGATGACACCTGATACGGGAATGAAATCAGATATGGGAGCGGACTTTGACAACGAGACCGTTGCGAAGGCATTGGCGGAAACGATTGATGAAGTCTATACAAGAACCGGCAAGAATTCCATTCTGGTAACCCATTCACAAGGCGGCGGTCCTGGATGGACGGCGGCAAGGTATACGGATCATATTGCAGCTATCGTAGCTATCGAACCGGGCGGAGCGCCGGCAGCTGACTCCGAGGATTACAAGACGGTTACCGAGAAGAAGATCCCTGTTACATTCTACTTCGGTGACTATATTGACAACGGAGACCCGTCTATTCAAGCAACCGGTATGTGGCAGATGATGCGCCAGGCCTGTTATGATTTTGCAGAAGCCTATACTGCCCAAGGCGGAATCAGTACGGTAGTTGATCTTCCGAAGGAAGGCATTACGGGAAACGACCATTTCCTATTCCAAGACCTGAACAATGACGTGATTGCCAATCATATAGAAAAGTGGATACAGGCAAATGTGAAGTAAGTAATGTCAAAAATGTTAACCCGCATGAGGATAACGTTTAGCACTTTCTATCAAACATCCGTATTTCGATTTTCACTAAAAAGAATGGACACTAACTGAACGGGTTGAGAATCTCATTTCTCTACCCGTTTTTTCTTGGTTAAAACTGGAACAATAGAGGTGTTCGCGATACCTGAACAGTTTGTTGAAGCTTTCACCGCAGCAGTTGATTATGCAGGTGCTGGTCCATATGTAGACAAAAATCAAATTGGTGTAATCGGTACCTGTCTTGGAAAAAAACTTGCCGGACCCTATCTTAATGGGTCAGAATGATGATTACGGTAGCCAAAAGGCTGTCGACTTATATAAAGCCTTACACACACGATATGCAGCGACCGGACTACCGGGAATTGAAAACGAAATACTGGTGCTGCTGGCGAATTGTTTTTTCCGTTGACCAACGGAAAACGTTTCGATTAAAAATAAATGATAATTAGTTTACGATGGGAATGTGAACGAAATGATTATACGGGGGGAACGAACATGAAGACAATTATGCTGGTGTGTGCAGCAGGCATGAGTACAAGCCTGCTCGTAACAAAGATGAAGAAAGCGGCAGAGAGTAAAGGAGTAAACGCGGATATTTTTGCAATACCTGCTTCGGAAATGAGTTCTGTTCTGGAACATAAAAATGTGGATGCTGTTCTGCTTGGGCCGCAGGTGATGTATATGAAAAAACAATTGGAAGCTGAATTAAGCATTAAAAACATTCCGATTGAGGCTATCAACGTACAGGATTATGGAATGATGAACGGAGAAAAAGTCTTGGATCAAGCATTCGCCTTGATTAAATAAGTAGTATAACACCAACGTTAAAGAAGGAGTGTTAAGAATTGAATACAGAGACAGATAATAATGAAATGGATCAGGATGTCATTGCTTTTAAAATCATCAGCAATGTAGGGATGGCGAAAAGCTTAACGATGGAAGCTCTGTATGCTGCCAAAGAGGGGAATTATGAGCTGGCGGAGGAGAAACTAAGCGAATCCAAACAGCATTTTAAACTAGGACACAAAATTCATTCGAAATTAATTCAGATGGAAGCCAGTGGGGAAAAAGTACATCCTTCGATTATTTTGATGCATGCGGAAGATCAGATGATGAGTGCTGAAACCATCTCTGAACTGGTAAAAGAAATGATCGAAATGTATAAAAAGATAAATAAATAGACATGTGTATACTGCTACTAATCATATGAGGAGCACTAATATGAATGAGAAATTAACGAATTTAGCCAATAAAGTATTGCCGGTTGCCAATAAAATCGGGAATCAAAGACATATTCAGGCCATCTCCAGCGGTTTGATGTATCTTATTCCGTTTGCGCTGCTAGGGGCAATCTTCAATATCATTGCTAATCCGCCGCTCACCGAAACTATTATTCAGCAGGGCGGCTGGTATGCCAAGCTGTTTAGCGGCTGGTTCCATTTTGCCCAGGCACACCGCGCCACTCTAATGATTCCATCCAATATGACTATGGGATTAATGAGTGTAATCGCCGTGCTCGGCATATCCTTTAATTTAGCCAAGAGCTACAAAATGAAAGAGCTGTCCACCTCAATGCTGGCACTGGTCATGTTCCTGATTGTTGCCGCTCCGTCAGTTCCCGCTTACATTGCATCACTTGTTACAAGCGGGGTGGATATGTCTACGGTTCCGACGACTTCGGTATTAGATGTGACGAACTTAGGCTCATCAGGGTTATTCGTTGCAATCGTCATCAGCTTGTTGTCCACGGAAGTGACCCGTTTCTGCAAAGTGAAGAATCTGGTTATCAAAATGCCAAGCTCTGTTCCACCCAATGTGGCCGATTCCTTCTCCAGTGTGATTCCGGCCATCATTAACTGTATTGTCTTCTTTGGAGTAAATTTATTCAGCCAAAATGTCTTTGGCTATTCATTACCGGAGCTAATTAATTCAGTGTTAACACCAGCTATTAACAACGTGAATACACCAATTGCGATTATATCTATCATCACTCTGGGGAACTTATTATGGATCTTCGGCATGCACGGACCGGCCATGATGAGCATGCTGTATATCCCGATTTCCTTTGCCATGACCGGAGCGAATGTAGAGCTTGTTGCGGCGGGTAAAGAGGCGATCTTCCAGCCTGTATATTTGACGCAATTCGCTAATGCCTTCTTCGGATTAACGGTATTACTATTGATTGCCAAATCGAAGCAACTGAAGGCTATCGGTAAAGTGGGGATCATTCCAGGGATCTTCCTGATCAGTGAGCCTGTAGTTTTTGGTACGCCGATCATGTTCAATCCGATTCTGGCCATACCTCATTTGCTGGCACCGATCATTATGATGTCACTGGGTTGGCTGGCAAGCTCATTCGGTTTCTTATCCGGAGATGTCAATATTATTTTTGCTCAATTGCCTTTGGGGCTTAACGCCTTCTTTGGATCAATGAGTGTGAAGAATCTTATTTTCTACTTCCTTATGATTCCCGTGCAAATCCTGATCTGGTATCCGTTCTTCAAAATGTACGACAAACAGCTGGTGATGAAAGAAGCAGAGGAAGAAGCTGCTACTGCCTAATATGTAAACGTTTTATAATTTGGAAGGAAAGGAACTGATTACACTTGGAAGACAGTAAACTACAGGAACTATTCGATTCTCTGACTCTGAAGGAAAAAATATATCAAATGGTGCAGTTATCCGGTGACTTTTTCGCGAACACTGAATTTGTAACCGGACCGCTGGAGAAAGTCGGACTCTCCGAAGAAGTATTTGAAAACTTAGGCTCGGTGTACAATATCTTCGGCGGAGCCAAGGCCATGAAGGACCTGCAGAAAAAATATCTGGAGCATAGCAAGCATAAGATTCCGCTGTTATTCCTCGGGGATGTCATTTATGGATACACCACCTCATTCCCGATTACACTCGCCTATGGCTGCACCTGGGACCCGGAAATGATTGAAAACATGGCACGAATTATTGCCAAGGAGGCTTCTGTCTCGGGCATTCAAGGAACCTTTGGTCCGGCAGCCGATCTGGTCCGGGAACCCCGCTGGGGAAGATGCCTGGAGTCGAACGGTGAAGATCCTTATTTAAACAGCCGCTATACGGCAGCGATGGTTAAGGGGCTGCAAGGGGATTTAGGGGAAGATACAATTGCCTCCTGTGTGAAGCATTTTGCCGCGTACGGTGCTCCAATTGCGGGCCGTGAATATAACAGTGTGGATATGTCGGAAAGAACGCTCCGTGAAGTGTATCTGCCGCCGTACAAAGCTGCGGTTGATGCAGGCTGTCTCATGGTCATGCCTTCCTTCAATTCGATTAATGGAGTGCCTTCTACCGGGAATAAATGGCTGCTGAAGGATCTGCTCAGGGATGAATGGGGCTTTGAGGGTGTAACCGTGACCGATTATTCCGGGATTAAAGAGCTTGTGGATCATGGTTATGCCAAAGATAACCGTCATGCCGCACAGCTTGCTCTGGAAGCCACCGTCGATATTGACATGCGGACCAACTGCTATGCGAATGAGCTGATTCCACTGATTGAAGAAGGTAAAGTTAGCGAGGATCTGGTGAATGATGCCTGCTGGAGAATCCTGGTCCTAAAAAATAAACTGGGATTGTTCGAAGATCCTTACCGCAGCGCCGATGAGCTTAAGGAAGAGAGCATTTGTAATACCCCGGAGCATGTTGATTTCGCACTGAAGGTTGCGGAGAAATCCATCGTTCTGCTCAAGAACGATCAGAAGGTTCTCCCGCTGCAAAAGGAACAGCAGATCGCCCTGATTGGACCTTATGCAGACAACCCGACGCTTAACGGCTTCTGGTCGCCTTTTGCCAGAAAGGATATTCCGGCGCTGAAGAAGACCCTGGAAGACAAGCTGGGTGCCGCGAACGTTCATTACGCCTTTGGCTGTCCGGTACTGGGGGATCACTCGATATACAACGGCTTCCCGGTTCCAAAGACGCCTTATGATGCTATAGCGACAGCGGAGGAGCTGGAGAAATATGGAGAAGAAGCCGTTCAAACGGCTCAGAAGTCCGATGTAATCGTACTTGCGCTCGGAGAACATCATCTAACAAGCGGGGAAGGCGCAAGCAAAACAGACATCAGCCTGCCGAAGCATCAAATAGAACTGCTGAAGAAATTGAAAAAGACAGGTAAGCCGATCGTTCTCGTGATGTTCAATGGCCGCCCGCTGGTGCTGGGTGAGGAAGAACTCGGATGTGACGCTATTGTGGAAGCCTGGTTCCCGGGCACAGCCGGAGCGGCTGCACTCGCGAATATTTTGTCAGGTGAAACCAATCCCAGCGCCAAGCTCTCGATGACCTTCCCAAGAAATATGGGGCAGATTCCGATCTACTATAATCACCTGAACACAGGCCGGCCGGCAAAAACCTCCACGCACAGCGGCAGATTCTTATCACGTTATATTGATTCATCCAATGATCCTATGTTCCCGTTCGGGTACGGGTTATCTTACACCACTTTTGAGTACTCTAATCTAACACTGTCCTCGAAGGTACTGGAAGGAACCGGGGCAATCACTGCCAGCATTGAGATTACCAATACGGGCGCGGTTGATGGTGAAGAGGTCATTCAATTGTATATCCATGATCTGGTGGGAAGTGTGGTCCGGCCGGTTAAGGAGCTGAAAGGCTTCCAAAGAGTAGCCGTGAAGGCGAATGAAACGGTTAAAGCCGAGTTCCAGATCACGGAGGAAATGCTGAGATTCTACACCAGTGATATGTCCTACCAGTCTGAAGCAGGAGACTTCGAGGTGCTCATTGGGCCAAGTTCATCCGAATTTATGACAGAAAGGTTTGAGCTGATCCAATGAACACAGCATCCGGAAAAGGATTTCCTGAAGGCTTCCTGTGGGGCGGAGCGACCTCCGCTTCCCAGGTGGAAGGCGGATTTGACCAGGGCGGTAAGGGACTAAGCATTGCTGATCTGGCGACAGCCGGAAGCAATGTAACCCCACGTTCCTATACCGCCACAATTGAGCCCGGCAGGTATTATCCGACGCATAAAGCGAGCGATATGTATCACCGGTATAAGGAAGATATTAAGCTGTTCGCTGAAATGGGCTTCAAATGCTACCGGATGTCGATCGCCTGGACTCGGATTTTCCCGCAGGGAGAAGAGGAGCTGCCGAATGAGGCGGGCCTGAAATTCTATGATGACCTGCTGGACGAGCTGCTTCAGTACGGGATTGAGCCGATCGTTACGATCTCCCATTTCGATGATCCTGTAGGGCTGACGCAGCAATATGGCGAATGGGATAACCGCAAATTCATCGATGCCTGTGTGAAATATGCCAAGGTGATTCTGGACCGGTATCATCACAAAGTGAAATACTGGCTTACTTTTAACGAGATCAATACCGTCATGTATTTCCCGATGTTTAACGGACTGGCGGTTAATGATGAATCCATGGCCCGGGTCTACCAAATGGCGCATAACCGGTTCGTTGCCAGCGCGCAGACGGTGATCTATGCACATGAACACTATCCGGGTCTGAAGGTGGGAATGATGCTCGGCGCGGCCGCCAAATACCCGTATTCCTGTGATCCCCGGGATGTGATCGAGAGCATGGAGAAGGAGGATGATATCTTTTACTTCAGTGATGTGCAGGTCAGAGGGTATTACACCAATAAGGCCAAAGGGAAATTACGGAATTATAATGTCTGCCTGGAGACGGCAAGTGACGATGAGCAGCAGCTTAAGGATGGCAAGGTTGATTTTATCGCCTTCTCTTATTACTCCAGCAATGTTGTAAAAGCCAATACTGATGAAAGTGAAGTGAAGGGGAATTTCTCCTCCGGCAAAAAAAATCCGTACCTGGAAACCTCCGACTGGGGCTGGCAAATTGATTCACGCGGCCTAAGATATACACTGAACCAGCTCTATGACCGCTATCAGGTGCCGCTGATGATTGTAGAGAATGGACTTGGGGCCAAGGATGAGATAAGTAGGGATGGTGCCATTCACGATCAGTACCGGATTCATTATTTGCGGGAGCATATCAAAGAAATGAAGACCGCAATCGAAACCGACGGTGTCGACCTGATTGCTTATACGCCATGGGGCTGCATTGATATCGTGTCGGCCTCCACCGGTGAAATGAGTAAGCGTTACGGTTTCATCTACGTTGATGCAGATGATAATGGCAACGGAACCTATGACAGATTGAAGAAAGACTCGTTCGAATGGTACAAACAAGTTATTGCCTCCAACGGTGAAGTGCTCTAATCCTATTGCTAAGATAGCCGATTCTCTGTTCAGGGGAGTCTGGCTTCTTAGCATTTATGGTATAAATATATAAGACGACAGGCCGAACAGTGCAGGAAACGAGGTGTACATCTATGGGTTCGAGGGTCTCAAAACGTCAAAAGGATATTCTCTTAGTCCTCTCAGGAACGAAAGATACAATTACCGCAGAAATGATTGCCAAGGAGTTAGGAGTCAGCGACCGGACTGTGCGGAATGAGTTGAAGGCGATACAGGCAGATTGCCGCCACTTAGGCGTAGTGATTGAATCTGTCCGGGGACTCGGATATAAACTCCAAGTAACTGATCCGGCGTTATATGCCGAAAACTTCAGTCAGCTGGTTATTGAGAAGAAAGAGGAGTATGACCAATTCCTTGATCAGGACGGCAGAGTGCTGTATCTGCTCAAGGTATTACTGCTCAGCAAAAAGGAAATCAAAATCGAGCAATTCGAAGATAAAATCTATGTATCCAAATCGACGATCCAGAATGATCTGAAGAAGGTTCGGGAGTATCTGTCCAAGCACCAGTTGAAATTGGTGTACCGGCCGCACTATGGAATTATGGTGGAAGGGGATGAGTATAAGAAAAGACTGTGCTTGTCCGAATATTTTTACCACAATTTCCGGGGCAGACGTATTCAAAAGGATTCTTCTCCGCTGTTGGATCAGCAGCTGTATGTCACAATCAAAGACATCATTATCAAGAAGATTAACGAGTATACCCTGAATATCTCGGACATGTCCCTGGAGAATTTGGCTACCCATATTGCGATAGCGTGCAAGCGGATAGAACAGGGATTCATCATTGAACATTTCAAGGAGCCGTTCGACAGCGGGCATGCATTTGAAAAAAAAGTAGCAGAAGAATTGATAATAGATGTTCAAGCCTATACCCATCTCCAGTTTCCAGATTCGGAAATTGATTATATTATCGTTCATTTGCTGGGCACAAGACTATTACAAGAGAACAAGTTATCTGAATTAAGCTGGTATGAGGAAGTAAATAGCATTGTTCAGCGTATGATTAAAAGGTTGGACATGGAATTAAATTGGGATTTTCATCAGGATTATGAATTTAGCCAAGCTCTTACGTTACATCTTCGCGCAGCAATCAACCGACTAAGGTTTCGGATGAATATCCGAAATCCGTTATTGGATGAAATAAAGCTGAGACATCCCGGTGCTTTCGAGGCAGGTGTTGTTGCCAGCAGAGTCTTGGAGGAATATACGGGTATAGAACCAGGTGAGCATGAAATTGCATATATAGCTTTGCATATTGGTGTTGCTTTGGAGCGGAAGAAGAGCAAGCAAAAAAAGATAAAGCGGGTAATCATCGTGTGTGCCTCAGGGCTTGGCAGTGCCCACTTGCTTGCCTTCCGCATTAAGCAGCTGTTCTCGAGTGAACTGGAAATTGTCGATATTATCAACTACTATAATTTATTGCAATATGACATGTCCTCTATCGACCTGATTATTAGCACAATCCCTATTAAGGAAAATTTGAGTGTGCCCATTGAAGTTGTCAATACTTTCTTAAACGAGGAAGATGTTGAGGAACTAAGAAAAAAATTATTGTCCGGTGAAAATAAGGCAGCTGTATATTTACACCCGTCAAGAATATTTATGAACCTAGCGCTGGATACGAAAGAAAAGGTTATCGGTTTTTTAGGTGATGAATTATATAAGCGGGGCCTTGTCCCAGAGAATTACACCCAATTAGTGTTGGAAAGGGAAGAATTTGCGCCCACCTGCTTCGGAAATCTGGTTGCCATCCCGCATCCGATATCCCCTGTGACCGATGAGACTTTCTGGACAATCTGTACGTTACAATCACCCATCGATTGGCATAACAATCAAATGGTTCAGGTAGTTGTCCTATTAAATATTCAAAAAGAACCGGGAAAGAACCTGGAAGAGATGTATAAAGTTCTTATTCAGGTGATAGAGAATAAAACCATCGTGCAAAATATGATTAAAAGTAAATCTGTTGCGGCGTTGATGGGGGAGTTCAATTAACTAATATATTCTCACATTAGGTTCATTTCCTTGGTACCGCTTCGGGGCCATCAGGGGTAATAGACGCCTTGAACTTACTACCCGAATCACCGTCTGGTATCTTTGTCCAAGAGCTTGTCAGGATATGAATAGTGGATATTTGGTATAAAAACAAATAAGTCCCCTCTAATTGGAAAATCCCTCTACAGTGAATTCGTTAAACTCCATCTACAATATTCAATAAGGGGGTATAATAATGCTCATTTATTGAAAGGAAGCTCAAATCCAAATTGCATTGGATGTGGGAATTAGGAGAATTTTATGGATATTGAAATGTGAATATGAAGTTGATGTTCATAATCCAGAGGAGGAACTAAATGATGGGGATTTGTCTCAAAAAATTTTGGGGGAATGTATTTATT
Source organism: Paenibacillus phytohabitans (assembly GCF_013141775.1). Taxonomy (GTDB): domain Bacteria; phylum Bacillota; class Bacilli; order Paenibacillales; family Paenibacillaceae; genus Paenibacillus_AQ; species Paenibacillus_AQ phytohabitans. The sequence goes on along the minus strand of NZ_WHOB01000012.1, from coordinate 164,451 downwards.
TTATGTTCGGTTGTTATAGCAGTGATAGCTGCATTTCCAAGTAATGCAAGCGCGTATGGACCGTTGACAATGTACACTGCCGATTCATCTACATCGGTTCGATACGGAGCGTTGTACCCGCATGCTATTCAGCTTAAGTATCAGAGCAATCCATCAAATAACGGAAAGATGTATGCAACTTTTGAAAAATACACGGTGGCTCCTTTCACATTTCCTGTGTTTGAAAGTGTGGATAATGGAAAAACATGGTCAAGGCTTCCGGATGTAACGGATCAAGTCAACGGCTGGGGATTAAAGCAGGAGCCCTTCTTGTTTGAACTTCCTGAAGACACAGGTAATATGTCTGCTGGGACCCTTCTGATGATTGGCAATTCGGAGCCCGCTAATGATTCGCATACAAAGCTTGATATATACAAAAGTAATGATCTCGGTAGAACATGGACATTTGTAAGTTCAGTCGCTTCTGGGGGAGCGGCAACAATGGGGACAAGTACTGCTATATGGGAGCCATATCTTATCTACGCTAATAATAAGCTTATTTGCTTTTATTCGGACGAGCGTGGCGTGGCAAGCGGGGGACAAAAAATTGTAGCACAGTCCTCTACGGACGGAGTAAGTTGGAGTGTGCCTTTTGATGTTGTGAATTTCACTTCAACAAATGCAGCCTATCGCCCGGGCATGCCTGTAGTTGCTGAAATGGCTAACGGACAGTATATACTAGTCTATGAGTTCATAGGTAAGGCAAATGCGCCGGTTAATTATAAAATTTCGTCTAATCCAGAAAGCTGGGATCCGACAGATCCCGGGACCACTTACGGTTATGGAGGAAGCCCCTATGTAGCGGTAATGAATGATGGGAAAATTGTTGCCGGCTCCTATAGCACAGCGGACATATATGTAAACTCAAACAACGGCTCAGGTACGTGGACCAGACAGGCAACACCAGTAGGTAATGGTTACAGGCGTTTACTGTTACCACTTTTAAACGGCAGGTTGTTTGTAATGAATGGCGGTCTATTAAGAGAGCCATCGTTGAATTCAGTGACCTATGCTGATATGCCTGTAAATGCTGTGAACGGACAACCTATATATTTCAAAATCACTAACTTTAGCAGCGGTTTGGCCCTTGATAGTATGGGAAATAACACACTTGGTGCGGACGTAAATCAGTATCATATTAATAATAACGATAACCAATTATGGTATAACATGGATTTAAACAATGGTTATTTTAAAATTGTCAATAAAGCAACGGGCTTGAGATTGGATTCTTTGGGCAGAACAGTGGACGGTTCTGTAATTGGCCAGTATATGGATAGTTCTAGCTACAATCAACAGTGGTCCATTGTACCTCAGAATGGAGACTATTGGAAGATAATTAATCGCGCTACCGGTAAAGCACTAGACACAGGAGAACAAACCGGGGACGCCACTGCGATGCAGCAATGGATCATCAACTCCAGCAGCAATCAACTTTGGCGGTACTCTTCTAACTAACCAGCAAGTATTGCGATAAAGCAACTGCGAGTCAGGTCGCATCTGATTCGCAGTTTGATTTATTTTTTAGGGAAATAAACCTATCTATTAAAGAAAAACAGTCTACGTACACATGTATAGATTTCGTTTATATTTGAAAGCATTCCTAAAAAGATATGGGATACCGAATGGTAATGAATGCTACTTCTAGGTTATCATCATTACATTGTTAATTCCTCACTTAACGTGATAATGGACAAACAAGTTCCTCCAGAAGGTATTTCAAATGCAGGAGTGCTTACTATCTTCTTTTATAAGATGCTAATGTTCAATAATATTATGGTAAATAATCAACTTCATTTCCAAGGGGGGCATACTTTTGCAAGCGCTTAATAATTCGTGGATGAGGGTGGTATGAAGTTCTGGAACTCTTGGAGGTTGCAAACGAAACTCGTGTTAAGTTTCTCAGGGATATTCGCACTCTCTTTCATTGCTACAGGGGTATTCTACTACTACAGCAGTGTTAATGAGGTCAAGAAACAATCTCTGCAGTTGCTGGGTTCAAATAGTGCGCAGGTTTCTCGTTCGATCGAGCTCTATTCGGAGGATTTGGAGAAGCTGTCACTATCCGTATTCAATGATTCTGTTGTTCAAAGAGCAGTTGGTCAAAATGAAGCACTCGATGTTTCGGGGCAAGCGGAGCTGGCTCAACAGGTAACGTCGCATCTTCTGAATTTGACCTTGTCTTGGCCGGATGTCCAGGGAATCTATCTATACTCCAATCAAATGAAGGATTTAACCTACTTTTGGTCTAAGCGGAGTCCGCCCATAGGTTACACAATCAAACAAGAGCCATGGTATCCTTACAACGGAAGAGGTATAAGAACTCCTTTTCTGCTATGGCCAACCATAAAGGAGAATACAATCACGAATTTTCTTGGGGAACAAGTATTTTCGCTTATTCGTCCTGTTAATCAAATACCGACGGGTAAGCTAATCGGTTATATGAAAATTGATATTCATGCAGAGGTTTTTAAAAACCTGGTTACTTTGCAGGCTGGGGACAGATCTCCAGGTTCAACGCTGTATATCGCGACTGACCAAAACCAGGTTGTTTATGATACTCAAGATCTATTAACCGGAAGCGAGATTTCCGGAATAAATATATCTGAGTTGTTGCAAGATCGTACGACAGGCACGATCAATTGGCAAGGAAAAGCTTATTTATACGGTTATCACAGATCCGATTATACGCAATGGACAACGCTGATTCTAACGCCGATCCGTGCCATTACAAAGCAGCTAAAGGTTATCCGCAATACAGTCATGGGGATTGAAATCGTTGTGCTAATCTTGGTGGTGGCCATTGCTTGGATTATCGCAACAGGCGTAACGCGTCCCCTTCGTAAAATGATCGTCACTATGAAGTACGTTGAGCGCGGAGACTTCACCGTTCGTGCGGAATACTCAAGCCAACGTAATGAGATCGGCTTGCTGGGTAAGGTCTTTAACCAGATGCTTGATAGTCTGCAAGCTTTGATAACTAAGGTATATATAGCTGAAATTAGGGAAAAGGATGCCCGGCTTGTTGCTTTACAAGCCCAAATCAATCCCCACTTTCTTTTCAATACGCTTACGATACTCAAATCACTCGGTCGAAAGGGGGCCTCTGATGACGTTGTTGAAGTGACCGAATCCTTAGCCCACCTATTTCGCTATAGTCTGTATGATTGGGATCGAACAGTCGAATTAAGAGAGGAAATACAACTAATCGAAAGCTACATTAAGATTCAGAAATATCGATTTCAAGATCGCTTTGTATTCCAAAAAGATATACCCGAGGAATTACTGGGGGCTAAAGTACTGAGATTGATGATTCAGCCTCTCGTGGAGAATTCAATTGTACATGGGTTAGAACACCGCAAGGAGGGCGGTATTGTGGCTGTTGCCGTCAGGAGTCAGGATGGGGTATTGGAAATAAAGGTGACGGACAACGGGATCGGCATGGATGACGCCATACAGGAAAAGTTCCAGAAGAAACTTGAGGAGACACACTTAAGCGGATCTGACATCCGTGAAGAACATATGGGAATTGCACTTTTCAATATTCAGAAGCGATTGGTACTTATTTACGGAAATGATTACGGCTTAAAATTAGAGAAGTGTTTGAATGAAGGAACAACCGTTATTTTGCGGTTACCTTTCCAACGGGAGCGAGAGGAAGCGCGGTATGAAGATCACGCTGATTGAAGATGAACTGTTAGCATTGGACGAACTGTGGTATTTAATGAAGCCTTATGAGACTTTGCATACAGTCGTTGGATTTAAAAGTGGAGAAGAAGCTTTGGCAGATGCCAAGCTCTCCTCTCCCGATATCGTAATATCGGATATTCGCATGCCAGGGTTAAACGGACTTAAAGTGGTCGAAGAGCTGATTACTTTGCAGCCTAGAACACAAGCCATCATGCTGAGTGGCTATAATGACTTTGAATACGCGAGGATTGCGATGAAGTTTGGCGCTAAGGAGTATTTGCTCAAGCCGGTACTTGCTTCCGATCTTTATTCCGTCGTAGACCGAATGATTGCTGCTGTAAGAAAGGAAGAAGAGAAGAGCAGACTAGAACTGCATTGGTCTTTATCGCGTTCCATACGAGGTATACTCGAAGGAAAGGAAGACAGTATAAATGAGCTCACTGGTGACTGGCTCCTGGTTGTCATTCTTCTAGAGAACTGGAATAGTTTCTATTTGTGGGCTCACAGTGGTATTTCCGCTTCCGATATTTCTTCGTGGCTCCGTAATGAGGGTAATGTTGATGCGGAATGCTTCGACATGGATGAACACCTAAGAATTGCCATGTGGCCTTTGAACAATCAGGAAAGGGATGGCGTTCTGCGCCAACGTGTCAACCGACTTTATGAATATCTCTGTTTGCAAGGTCTTGTCGTGCATTGCGTCTATAAGCATCGGAAAATACCACAATCATTAGCGGGAATTTATAAACAATGTCTTAATCAATTAGAGGCTCAGCTTTGTTTAGGAGAATCAACATTTATGCAGATTGAGCAGCCAGTTGTCACACAATCCTTCTGGGACAGCGCCAGAAGGATTGAACAGCATTTGAGGGAGCAGGATTATGCTAAGTTTCAATTAGAGCTAAGAAGGATGATTGAAGGACTCCAGCGAGCACGGACGACGCTTAAGCAAACTTCCGTTTTGTTAGCGGATTTCCTCTATGCGCTTAAATTTAAATTGAACGATAATCAATTCGTTCTTGATACAGCAGGCTCGGATTCACTTTATGAGGTTCTTAAGTCATGCAGAGAAGAGACAATGCTTGTAGAGTGGTTATCCAGTAAGCTGGTAAGTTTGATGGCAGTAAGAGAGAAGAAAATTCTGGAGCCGAAACAAATCATTCCTTCGTTGATGGAGTATGCACAGCAGCACTATGGGGAGGTCGTTCATCTTCAGGATTTCGCGACCAAGCATCATGTAAGCATCAGTTATTTATCGAAGCTCTTCAAAACCGAGACAGGAGACAACTTCTCGGATTATATCATCCGACTCCGCATAAATAAAGCTAGAGAACTATTAGATAACGGCTATAAGAGAATTGCGGAGATCGGCAAATTAGTCGGTTATGAAGATCCGAAATTTTTCAGTCAGACGTTTAAACGATGGACAGGCGTCACACCTCAAGAATATAAGCGCAAAAATAAATGAAACGTGAGGGTATGCCATGCGGAACAGAATAGTCACTTCTCTGGCTCTGATCACTATCGCCTGCCTATCCTTGCTGTTGATAGTGAGAGCATTAAATACAGATAAAGCTACAATTTCGGATCCGGAAAAGGGTCGGATTACTCTGAAAATGGTCCATTGGATCGGAACAGAGGCCGGCCCCGTGGTGAGCGAGATCAATGAGAGATTTCATCAAGCATATCCTAATATTACTATTCAAGTCGAATATGCTCCTGTCGATCAATACCAGAGCCTAATCCGCAGTCGTTTTGTTGCTGGAGGCGCCCCAGATCTCCTTGGTATATTTCCTGGAACATGGAAGGACCCTTTCACACAAGCTGGGTACCTAATGAACTTAAGCGGGAGTAAGTGGGAATCCAGACTTCAGGATGATGCGCTGAAAATTATGAAAACAGGCGATAAGCTTTACGCTATGCCTATTAACCGTAATGTTATAGGAGTAATGTATGACAAGAAACTATTTCGCTTAAAAGGCTTCACTATTCCAAAGTCTTGGGATGAGTTTCTAGGCTTATGTGAGAAGATTAAGCTCAATGGAATTACTCCGATCGCGCTAGGCATCAAAGATCAATGGGTCACTCAGATAATTCCATTCTCTATGGCCGCCTCTGCCATTTACCCCAAACAACCCGACTTCGATAAGGAACTGTATGAAGGCAAAGCTTCATTCAGCAACTCATCATGGAAGCAAATATTAACGGATTATGTCAAATTGGATCAAAAGGAATACTTCAATAAAAACTATTTAGCTACAACATATGATCAAATGGTACAAATGTTGGCTACAGGCCAAGCTGCGATGATGATTATGGGCAATTGGTCTCTTGGCCCGATCAAATTGACAAATCCCCTAGCTGAGATTGGTATTTTTCCGTTGCCTTATGTGGAAAAGGATCAAACGATAGGATTGTCTTCTGGCGTCAGTATCGGTATCGGAATATCTAGCTCAACGCCTTATCCAGAAGAAGCAAAAAAGTATTTAGACTTCTGGAGCCAACCGGAGATTAATGCCCTTTTTCTGGAGAAAACCTACTCCTTCTCTGTATATAAGGATGTACATCCATTACTTTCTCCTGCGCTAATAGAGATTGATACTGCGTTTCGAGGTCCAGTCTTTCCATTTCCAGACCAAAACTGGCCGCCAGGCGTCCAATATACCCTCTTCCAGTCAGTGCAAAACGTTATGGCCAAGGAGAAGGGCCTTACTATTGACGAAGTCGTTAGCGAGTTAGACAGGGTTTTTGTGCAGAATAAATAGTTTGTATACAATTGGAAATTATCATTTATCTTTGACCAACCAGAAATTTCTGGTTGGTTTATTTTTTTTGATGCATTAGAAAATCAACCTAACCAAAAGAGAAAATAACCCGGCAGCCCTCGTTGGAGCCAGACGCTAAACTAAGAATGTAAGAGATAAACTTCTGGGAGGTCATTGCAATGTCTGTAAGAAAAAGAACGTTATTAGGAACGGTCTCACTTGTCACAATGTTATCCCTAGCTCTTGGGGGTTGCGGGAACAGTGGAAGCAATTCATCCAATCAAAGTGCTGGCCCGGACGCAAATTCTAAGCCGGCTGCTCCGAGCACTTCGACAGTCGAGGACGACAAGCCGGTTACGCTTAAGATGCTTCACTTTATGGAAGCAGAAGCAGGTCCGACGCTGAAAGAAGTTAATAAACGGTTTCATGAGAAATATCCGAACATTAAGATCGAATACGAGAACGCCCCCGTCGATCAATATCAAACATTAATTCGGACAAGGTTTGCTTCGGGTGATGCTCCCGATCTTCTAGGTGTATTTCCAGGAACATGGAAGGAACAGTTCGTCCAATCGGGTTACTTGATGGATCTGTCCGACCGGCCTTGGGTTGCCCGTTTGCAGGAGGGTGCCAAAAATATGGAGAGCCAGGACGGAAAGGTCTACGCGTTACCACTGGATCAGAATGCGATCGGTGTTATATATAACAAGAAGATCTTCTCGGATCTTAGCTTGTCCATTCCTCAGAATTGGGACGAATTCCTTGCACTATGCGATAATCTCAAGGCAGAGAAGATTACACCGCTTGCGATTGGAAATAAAGATTTGTGGGTCACACAACTGATTCCTTATGCCATGGCCCCTACAGCAATCTATCGCGACAATCCGAATTTTGATCAGGAGATGTATGATGGAAAAGCTGTATTTGCCGACTCGACATGGACGAAAATGATGCAAGACTACGTAATGCTTGATCAGAAAGGTTATTTTAACAAAGGGGTCTTAGGAACAAGCTACGATCAAATGGTTCAATTAATGGCAACAGGCAAAGCCGGCATGATGGTTATGGGCAGTTGGGCGTTGTCAGCAGTTCTGGCTGTAAATCCGGACGTAGATCTGGGTATGTTCCCTTTGCCATACGCTGCAGAAGGTGAGAAAGTTCTTGTATCCTCAGCAATCGCGCTTGGCATAGGCGCTTATGCCAAGACAGAACATCCGGAAGAGGTTAAGAAATACATTGATTTCTGGGCCGAACCGGAGAATAACGAATTGTTGCTTAAGCAAGCACAAGCTTTCCCTGTCTTCACGGATGTAAACCCGGACCTTGGAGCAACGCTGAAGGAGCTTCTTCCTTATCTGAATGTAGGAACATATAGCTTCCTTGACCAAAATTGGCCACAGGGTGTTCAAGAAAAGATGTTCACCGGAATTCAAAGTGTTCTGATTGATGGGGGCAAGACCTACTCGATCGATGACATGCTCAAAGATATGGATAAAGTGTTCTTAGAAAAGATGAACCAGTAAGACATCGCATAAGAAAATAATGCGGATGGGAGGGAAAACAAATTCCCTTCTTATCCTCATATGAAATAGAGGGATTGAGGATGAAGAAACCAGGATTACAGCTCATGTTTATGATGCCCGCATTCATTATTTTTAGCATGTTTATCGTAATTCCGATGATAAGCAGTTTTTATTTCAGTTTAACAGACTGGAACGGCTTGAATCCGCACTTTAATTTTATCGGTTTAAAGAACTACCGGAATTTAATTCGTGATACCGAAGTTTGGATTGCTTTAAAAAATACAGTTATATTTGCTCTTCTGGTGACGATTCTGCAGAACGTTTTGTCGCTGGGGCTCGCCATGCTGGTAGATGGAACAGGTTGGATTACCCGCTTCTTACGGGTATTTTACCTCATCCCGGCTTTATTAAGCGCTCTTGCGATTGGATTTATCTGGAGCTATATGTATAATCCCGTGTTCGGCGTAATTAATTTGGCATTGGAAAATATCGGACTCAGCTCATGGACGCAGGATTGGCTAGGAGACCCCAAGTGGTCCATGTTAAGCGTTGTCTTCACAAATATTTGGCAATGGGCTGGACTTTCACTGGTCATCTATTTAGCAGGGCTTCAAGCAATTCCTAGTGATCTATATGAGGCAGCGGATATAGATGGCGCCAATCGATGGCATCAATTCAAACATATTACATTTCCGCTTATCGCTCCGGCGTTTACCGTTAATATTCTAATCTCAATTATCGGAAGCTTTAAGGTATTTGATATTATTTTTGTGATGACTAAGGGAGGACCAGGAACAGCTACTGAGTCACTCGCAATTCTTTTATATAAAAAAGCGTTTAATTACAATGAGATGGGATATGGAACTGCAATCGCTATTGTTATGTTCTTTATCATTCTCTTGATTTCAGTCATTCAGCTTAGATTTCTCCGCAGAAGGGAGATTGAGGCATGATGAAAGGAAATTCTGTTTTTCATAGCATATCTAGCCTAGTATTAGTTGTATGGGGACTCATTGTCGCTCTGCCGCTTACAATTTTGATTACAGTCACCGTCAAGTCACCTCAGGATCTCCTAAAGTCTCCGTTTGCACTTCCGGAAAAATGGATGTGGAGCAATTTCGCGGAGGCATGGAAAACGGCGAATTTATTGACGGCTTTTGGAAATAGCCTCATTATTGCGGTATTCTCTCTGTTTGGCGTCGTATTGGTTAGCGCATTTGCTGCATATCCGATAGCAAGAGCCAAGTCCAAAATGGTCAATGCCTTTTACTTTTATTTCATATCTGGAATTATGATTCCGTTCCAACTAAGCATGATACCACTCTACAAGTTGCTCAAGATTCTACACTTAATCAATACTCACCAAGGTGTAATATTCATTTACATTGCCATGACGATTCCGTTCTCGATTTTTCTATATACGGGCTTCCTCAAAGGAATACCGAAAGAACTTGAAGAATCGGCGCTGATTGATGGTTGTGGGCCCACAAGAACCTTCCTCACAATTGTGCTTCCGCTTTTAAAGCCAGTCACTGCTTCAATCGTTATTACGAATAGCCTCACAATCTGGAATGATTTTCTTGTACCTCTACTGTTTTTGCAAGCAAGAGAGAAACGTACAATTCCTATCTCGATTTTTACTTTTACCGGACAATACAACAATAACTGGGCCATGATATTTTCGGCTATTGTACTAGGAACATTGCCGCTTTTGATTACATTCCTGCTGTTGCAGAAACATTTTATTAAAGGAATTGTGGGTGGAGCAGTTAAGGGGTAGATTGCTAGCTCAAAAAGAAGGTAAAGGAGAAAATAAAAAATTGAGTGATACTTTAACGAAACTACTACATCTTCAAGTCGAACATCATTCAGGAAATACATTGGGGCTCGATACAAGTACTCCTCGGCTCTCGTGGCAATATGACAGAGTGGTGCCAAATGACGCAAAAGTAGTAATTCAAATAACACGTAACATGCCTGGGGTTCCTGCGATAACTGAAATGGCGGAGGTTGATGCTGGACAAAACTATCTGCATCCGTGGCGATTTGCAGAACTCAGATCACGTGAACAAGTGACTGTTAAAGCAAAGTTAGTGTCAGCGAATAAATCATCCGACTGGTCGGAATTATTGAAATTTGAAATTTGCTTGTTGTGGCCCTTTGAGAAGGAAGCGGCATTTGTTGGACCTTCTTGGTTTGAGGGAGAGACGGATCATCGTCATCTACCTCTAGTTCGTACTGAATTTAAGCTTAAAGAGGCCCCTATTTATGCACGATTATACCTTTCTGCATTAGGATTAGTTGAAGCTGAAGTAAATGGAAACAAAGTCGGTAGGGATATTCTTACCCCTGGATGGACCTGCTATGATCATCGAATTGAGTGTTGGACGTACGATATAACTGAGGAATTACATGCAGGACAAAATGCTTTGGGGTTTTGGCTTGGCGATGGATGGTACCGTGGGCGAATTGGCTTCAAGGGCGGTAAAGCCAACATATACGGTGACCAGATTGGTGTTTTTGCACAAATTGAGATCACACACCTCGATGGTACAACGGAGTCGATTTATTCCAACTCGTGGGACGGACTTTGGAAAACATCTCTAGGACCCATTCTGCACTCAGATATATGCGAAGGTGAGACATACGATGCCCGCTTAGAAAAAAGCGGTTGGTCAAAAGCGGGTTTTGATGATAGCAATTGGTTTCCGGTTGCTGAGATTCCTTTTGAGAATGAAAAAATTCAATTTCCTAAAATCTCTCCGGTTCGAGAAACGGGTACCCATCCAATTTCTTTCATAAAAAAAATTAGCGAGAACGAGGAAGGGAAAACTATTTGGTTACTTGACTTTGGGCAAAATTGTACACAAAGGTTGAGGCTACATTTGAACGGCTTTCGATCGGGTGATACAGTCACTGTCAAGCATGCTGAAGTATTAAACCCTGACGGAACTCTTGCTATACATCCGCTCCGCCGTGGAAAACAGACTGATACATTTATTTCCAATGGACAGGATGCTTTTTGGGAACCAAGGTTTGCTATTCACGGGTTCCGATATGCCGAAATAGCCGGCTGGAATGGTTATCTTTTGGCCGAAGGAGTTGAATGCCGGGTTTATCATACCGATATGGAACTAACTGGTTGGTTCAAGTCTTCGAATAAGTTGGTCAACCGGCTCCACGAAAACGTGCTATGGTCGATGAAATCCAATTTTGTATCAATTCCCACTGACTGTCCGCAACGTGACGAACGGCTCGGCTGGACAGGGGACATTGCCCTTTTTGCTCCAACAGCAGCGTATTTGTACGACGTATCCAGTTTTCTGTCACATTGGCTGGAAGACGTGCGATATGAGCAGCAGCGTATTGGTACCGTACCTTTTTACGTGCCGTATGTACGTCTGGCTGAATGGTCGACACCGCAGGCTATTGCGATTTGGGGCGACTCGGCTGTATTTGTCCCATGGGCCATTTACATGTCCAACGGTGATAAAAATTTGCTGAAAGAACACTATTCTTTAGCTAAAGCATGGGTCGATGAAGTTAGGACATATTTGTCTGAAGACGGAGTCTGGGATCGTAAACCACAATATGTTCTGGGTCAGTTAGGGGATTGGCTGGATCCCTTGGCGCCGATAGATGATCCAACACTTGCCATTACTGAGAAGGAATTAGTAGCGACTGCCTTTTTTGCTCAAAGCTGTAGCTTGTTGTCATCAATGGCGCAGGAGCTAAATGAAGATTTCGACAAAGACACTTACCGGCAGCTATCTGAACATGTCAATATAGGGTTTGTGCAGCGTTTTGTTCAAAAAAATGGACTCATGACGTCCGATTCACAGTGCGCATATGCATTGGCTATCGCTTTTGGGCTTTTAGATGATCAGCAGAAGCTAAAAGAGCTTGCCGGCGAGCGCTTAGCTGAACTAGTTCGTGAGTCGGACGGCAAGATTAGTACCGGTTTTGCTGGGACACCCTATGTGCTGCCGGCGCTTACAGAAACAGGACATTTAAAAGAAGCCTATCAACTCTTTTTAAATGAGAAATGTCCGGGCTGGCTGTATCAAATAAAAATGGGTGGTACTACTACTTGGGAACGTTGGGATTCGTTACTTCCGGACGGTACGGTAAATCCCGGAGTTATGACTTCATTCAATCACTATTCACTCGGTTCGGTGGCCAATTGGATGCATGCTACAATCGGTGGTTTAAAGCCCTTAACCCCCGGCTGGACTACTTTCGAAGTAAATCCACAGCCAGGGGGCGGAATTACCAGTGCTCAGACAGCCCACCAGACACCGTTTGGACGCGCTGGCGTTGCTTGGGAGTTGGATAAAGACACGATAAAGATCAAGTTAACTGTTCCGTTTGGGACAACTGCACATGTCAAAATACTGGGTCAAACTGAAGTGGTTAAATTAAAAGGTGGTAATTATCTTTTAGAAACTACTTATTCAAAGGATGGTTCATGCACCAACGAGGTCTTTGTCACTTCAAGTGGGGATACAATTTTGAATTAGCGATGGAAGCCTAGCAGTTATTTGATGACTAAATTCGCATCTGCTGAGAAATTGCAGATGCGAACTTTAAACGAAATCCATAAATACGTAATCCAGAGTTGAAAGAAATACTATAATACGGGACAGCTTGAAGACGACCAAAATAAATTGGTCCAAATTCAATGCAGGTGAAAAGAAGGGGGCAGAAGGAATAAAGCAATTGGACAAAGCCGGAATCCTTATTGATAAGTATAAAAGTAAATATATCAAATAAATAATTTAATAAACAGAACCCTTAGAGCACTTTAAGGGTTCTGTTTTTAATTTGTCTGATTGAATTTATGTTGACGGCAACATATTTAAATGTTACTGTAGGTGTGCATATATGTTGACGACCACATAAAAGGAGATGACTTTATTGAAGCCTAGTGACAAGAGCGAAACCATTGAGGATGAAATCAGCGCAGTCACGCATTTCCCCGTGAATTTCTCGATCTTCAGTCTGGCTCGTTCCCATCACCGAATTGCGGGACAACTGCTTCGGGAAGCAGGCTTATACCCGGGCCAGGAACTGGTGCTGATGCAATTATGGCACCGGGACAGTCAATCGCAGAATGATCTCACAAAATCGTTGCGGCTTGATCACTCTACCATAGCGAAGTCCGTACGCCGTTTGGAAACTTCGGGTCTCGTCAGCTGCAACCGTTCCGAAGTGGATAAACGGGTAACCATAGTATCACTCACCCAAGAAGGGCGCGATATAGAAACCAGAGTCGATCAGGCTTGGCGCAAGCTGGAGGAGATTACAACGGAACATCTGAGTGCTGAAGAAAAAGTTCAGTTTGCAGTTTTGGCCAAAAAAATAGCCGCAAATCTTGAAAAATAAATGGAAGTAAACCAAACCATTAATCATATAGGAGGAGAGATAAACATGTCGAATAAATCTATGCAAGCTGTTCAGGTCAACGAATACGGGGATCCAAATGTTTTGAGGTTAGGCACCATTGATCGCCCTCAACCGCAAGCGGATGAAGTCCTGGTTCGCATCGTGTATGCTACGGTCATTCCGCTTGATTTTAAAATTCGTAAGGGTTGGCTTCAAAATGTGTTTCCTGTAACCTTTCCCTATATCCCTGGTTTCTACGCTTCAGGAGTTGTCGAAGAGGTGGGGCAAACGGTAACGGAATTTAAGCCCGGAGACCGAGTTTTTGGCGGCATCAAAGGCGCTTATGCAGAATATGGGGTTGCGAAGGAACAAGAATTAATGGCGATGCCGGAAAATCTCACTTTTGAGGATGCTGCAACGATCAAAGCAGGAGCAGAAAGCGCCTGGAAAGCCTTGTTCACTGAAGGTGAGCTCCAGTCCGGGCAAACCCTTCTCCTCCATGCGGCAGCAGGGGGTGTTGGACAGTTTGCAGTTCAGTTGGCTAAATGGAAAGGGGCAACCGTGATCGCAACGGCTTCATCCTCAAACGTGGACTTCGTAAAATCGTTGGGGGCTGATCAGGTCATCGATTATACCACAACAAAATTTGAAGATATCGTAAAGGACGTAGATCTGGTAGTTGATTCCGTTGGCGGCGAGACAGAATCGAGATCCTGGCAGGTTCTAAAAAAAGACGGAATCCTGGTTTCTTTAACTCAAGATCCCTCCCAAGAAAACGCTGAAAAATATGGCGTTACAGCTAAGTTCAATACCAAATTCCCTAACCGGGAAGACTTGCAGCATCTAACGAAATTAATAGCCGAAGGTATGATTAAAGCGGAGATTGATTCCATATTCCCGTTAAGCCAAGCGGATCAAGCACTGGAGAAGAGCGAAGCCAGACATGGACGGGGAAGAATTTTGCTGAAAATCAGTTCCATCTAACAAACCCCGGCCGGTCCTAATTATGAGCAGATCAAAACACCTTCAAGAGAATGGAACCCTGTCCAGTCGTAAGAAAGGGAGATAATCTTGGAGGTGTTTGGTTTGGATTGCGCGATTTTATGTACTGGCTGAATAGGGGGAGCCTTTACCCTTATCCTTCATCTAATTCAGGCTTCTCGCCATATTCGTTACCGAATTCCTCCATCTTCTTTAGGACAGGCAGCAGCTTATTTCCTTTCTCTGTCAGCGAATATTCGACCCGTGGGGGAACTTCAGGATACACATCGCGCAGAATAATTCCGTCGTCCTCCAGCTCCTTGAGCTGCTTGGTGAGCGAGCCTTGCGACAAGCCTCCCAGGAATTTTTTGATCTCGGTAAACCGGCGTCTTTCCCCTTCCAGATACCAGATAATGAAGTATTTCCATCGCCCCGAAAGTACATTTTGCGTAAAGGCTATTGCGTACATATCTCTTTTTTCATCAATAAACTCTTTTTCAAATCCTTCATTACATACCCGCATGATATCGCTCCCAGTCTAAAAGTACAAAAATATGTACTACGTTCATTTAAATTGCCTTCTTCGCAAATAAAACGTATGGACTTATGATATTGCCATGGCTGCTAACGGATACAAATATTATTAGCAAGCTAATGATTATTGTAGCATAACCCGTAGAGGAGACCAATTATGCTATACAGTATTGCGACTATATGGTGCTAAAGAGAGGATAATATTAATGAACAATCGTGTAGCAGAGATTCTTGGAATTGAAAAACCCATTTTACAAGGACCAATGAGTTGGATTACGAATGCTGAATTTGTTGCTGCCGTGAGTAATGCGGGGGGGTTAGGGATTCTTGGTCCTAATGCCGGCCAAACGACAATAACAACCTCACCGGAGGAAACCGCGGAACGTATGCGCCGTGAGATCCGGAAGACAAAGGAACTGACGGATAAACCATTTGGTACAACTTTAATCACTGATGCAGATATGAAGTTTACTTGGCCCATTTTGGAAGTTGTCATTGAAGAAGGTGTGCAAGTTATTCTTCTTAATGGTGTTGAAGGAACGCTAACTGAAAAAATAATCACCCCACTAAAGGAAGCAGGCATTAAGATTGTTTACCGTCCTTTAACTCCAACGATCGAAGATGCAAAGTCTGCTCAAGCTATGGGTGTTGATGTTTATGTTGCTACCGGGTTTGATGAGGGTGGAACATTGCCGACAAGTATTATTGGTACGTTTACAATAACGCCTATAATCGTTGATGTGCTTGATATTCCAGTGATCGCTGCTGGTGGAATAGGTGATGCTCGCGGTGTTGCAAGTGCCTTTGAGTTAGGGGCAGAAGGTGTCTTTTTAGGAAGCCGTTTTATTCCTACTGTTGAAAACCCCGCAGCACAATCAGTAAAGCAAAGGATAGTGGATTCATCTGCAGCAGATTTGTTGTTGTACCGTACTTTACCAGCTTACTACCGTTCGTTGCCTACACCGTTTGCTGAAAAATTGGTGGCTATGGATAACCAGGGCGCATCTCGTGAAGAAATTGCTAGGGTAGGAGGTAGCTCTAGTGTAATTCGTATCGGTATGCTTGAAGGTATCGGCGAAGGTGGTATTATCACTGTGGGTACTGGAATTACGCCGATCACAAAGATCCAAACTGTACAAGAAGTGGTTGATGAGCTGGCAGCTGGTATCAAGTAAAATATAGGCCATCCACGTAAAGCTCCGTTCACCGGTAGACACCTCAATTTCACCATGTTATAGTTAGTTCGCTAAAAATACTTTACAAGTTGAGGGTAAACTATGAATGATACAGTGGATTGTGATATCCGTCAGTCGCTAGACCGGATTTCTTCGCAAATGCGCCGGGATTACAGTGAATCTCTAAGAGAACTTAACCTTTATGTTGGCCAGGATAATTTGCTGTATCGCTTGTGGTTAGGCGATGGGATTACACAAATGCAAATAAGTGAACATCTGAAATGTGAGCCGCCTACGGTTACCAATATGGTTAAGTCACTGGAGCAAAACGGATTTATATACCGCAAGCGTGATGAACAAGATGCAAGGGTTATGCGAATTTTTTTAACTGATAAGGGAAAAGAGTTAGAACAACCAATCGAAGTCAAGTGGAAGCAGCAGCAAGAGAAATTACTGAAATCAATTTTACCCGAAGAGCGCTTACTGTTAAGACGGCTTTTGAAGGAAATGGAGAGTAACTTATGCTAAGTTCTCTCTTGCTCATATTTAGCATGCTAACTAATATAGGGAGAAATCAAGCTTCAGAAATGAATTTTCAATTCGAATAATGAATTATTTTGTCCTAGCGCGGACGAGACCGGGAAAATAAGGTCTCGTCTTTTTTATTGAAAACTATGTCCATTAACATCACCGAACCACCATCTGTCCGGCAAGAAGAGAAGGAATAGTGTATTTCTGAAGCAACGGAGAGGCCATCAGCTGCCATTAAGCCTGTTGGTCTCTTTTTTATGAGTTCCCGTGCTGACGCACCGGCTGCCGGTCAGGTGAAGGTATGACAAAATATAAACATTTCAGGTGAATTTGCAGAAACTTTTAATACACGCTCGGGAATACAATTAAGCGATATGAGGAGCATCAATTTAGCATAATGGGAACGGAGGTAGAACTTGAAGCAGATTCTTTCAACGGAGACAACTATCCGAACGGCTTCTCGCAGGGACGAACGATGCGTGGTGCGGAAACAACATCTCTGTTCCATTATGACGGCCAGGTAGTGGAAGTGAAGTTTTCACGATCACATCCATGTACGCAGCGGCCCCCTTAAACACGGAACTCTCAGATGGCTTGCCGAAGGTGCAGATGACCGATCCGTTCCAAGCGGCCGCATTCTTCCTGGAGAAATAGCGGTCAATAGCAATATCCATACCAATTAAGACGGAGAAGCACTTATCACGAAGCTTGAATAATGATCGTTTTCATCAAGATAATTGGAGGAGCGAATGATGAAGGATAGTTTTGATCCGAAAGAATATGGCGCTGTGGCCGACGGCATTGCCGTGGATACGGCAGCAATCCAGAAAGCGATTGATGTTTGCTTTGAGGCGGGTGGCGGAACCGTGGTGCTTGCGGGCGGTACATTTGTCTCGGGAACCATTTTCCTGAAATCCAATGTGTATTTACAGGTGAACCCGTCTGCTGTGCTGCTGGCCAATCCGGATATCAGTGACTACCCGGACGGAACGCATTATAACCGTTACATCAATGAACAGGATATGGATAAATGCTTTATTTATGCCGAGAATGCGGTGAATATTGGGGTAATCGGCCAAGGTGAAATAAACGGCAATGCGGAGAGCTTCCCGAATGAGGGCAGCATTTATCGTCCGATGATGATGCGGTTTCTGCGCTGTACGAACATTCAGGTCAAGGGACTGCGGCTCTATAATTCAACGGCATGGACAACGGCTTTTTTGGACAGTGAGAATATATGGTGCGAGGATTTGGACATTCGTAATGACAGAAAATATAACGGGGACGGCCTCGATTATGATGGTTGTACAAATGTGTTTATCTCGAATTGCAAAATACTAGGTACCGACGACAATCTTTGTTTACAAGCCAGCAGCAAAGAGTATCCGATGAAGAATGTGCATATTGTCAATTGTCATTTCACTTCTATCTGCGCCGGAATCCGCATCGGGCTGAAATCTGTAGGCGATATCTCTGCTGTCACCATCCACAACTGTACATTTGAGAATGTATGGCGTGAAGGAATCAAGCTGGAGTGCACAGAAGGCGGCAGCATTACCGATATTGTAGCACAGGGCCTGGTCATGCGGAATGTAACCCGTCCGGTCTTCATGATCCTGAACAACCGGCTGGACGTAATCGGTTCTTCGGTCGGTCTTGAGGTTATACCGGAAATCGGGACCATGGAGCGGATTACGCTGGCGGATATTACGGCGACGGACGACGAGGAGATGCAGCATACCCACTACCGTTTCACTGACGATGTAATGGGCTCTCCATCCTTCAACGGAATCCGGATTGATGCCTGCGACAGTTATCCCATCCGCGATGTAACCTTAAGGAATATTACGTATACCTTTATTGGAGGCGTTGATAAAGAAGACATCCCCCCGGCTTATCCCAAGGTATGGGACATGCGGTATAACCATCCGGAACAAGTATCCGAGAACTATTATCCAACCTGGAGCCGGGCGGCGTTTATGGATATCCGTAATGTGGAGCGGCTGACACTGGAAGGGATAAAGCTTCACGCTATTAATAAAGATACAAGAGCGCCGTATATTATCGAGAACTGCACGGTCTTTAAGCAAGAAATAGTGGAGTACTAATGTTACTAATCATTAACTACAACATCGACATGGAGGAAAAATGAATAAGACGATTGTTTATAGTGCACCGGGTGGGGCAATTAACACAGATGACTTTGCCGTGTATGTCAGGAATCCAGGACAAGCTTGGGAGCAGCTGTTTGTGTACGAGGCTAAAGTAGATATGCACCATGTGCGGCAAGCTTCTATGGCCTATTTTGATATGAGCGGAAGGGTAGAAGTACGGATTGAGAGCCTGAAGCAGAGCATTCAGGAAGCGGTTATTCGTCCGCTGTCGGCAAACCTTTCTTTTGAACATACGGAGAAGACACTTTCCTTCACCTTAGACCGGCCTCTGAAGTTATCGGTAGAGATTAACGGAGAGCGGTTCAGCAATCTTCATCTGTTCGCAAATCCCATTGAGGCGGTTACGCCGGACCCGGTGCAAGATCATGTTCTCCTGCTTAAGCCGGCCATTCACCGTACGGAGGATATTTACCGCCTGCTGGCAACACCCAAGGTGGAAGGGGGCAACCTGCCGGATACGATCTATTTCGCTCCGGGGATGCATTATTTGGAGCAGACGCTGCTGCAGATTCCTTCGGACACGACCGTGTATATTGCCGGCGGGGCAATTGTTGTCGGTTCAATGGTCTGTGACCATGTGAAGAATGTCTCGATACGCGGCAGAGGCATTCTCTACTTGTCTGACTTTCACCGCTTCTCGGCATTCCGCGGAATCCGCATCGTCTTCTCGGAGAATATCTCGGTTGAAGGGATTATTACGCTGGATCCTCCGCATTACAGTATTTATTTGGGACAATCCAAGCATGTGCATATCCAGAATTTCAAATCCTTCAGTACCCGGGGCTGGTCCGACGGCATTGATATGATGTCTTGCTCGCATATTGATATCGACGATGTGTTTCTGCGTACTTCAGATGATTGTATAGCCATATACGGCTCACGGTGGGATTACTATGGTGATACCAGCCATATTACCGTGCGGAACTCTGTATTCTGGGCAGATGTCGCTCATCCCCTGATGATCGGAACCCACGGGAACCATCGGGAGAATGGAGACACTATTGAAAATATTCTATTTGAGAACATCGACATTCTGGAGCACCATGAACCGCAGCCGAATTATATGGGAGCGCTGGCTATCAACGCAGGTGATAATAATTCGGTCCGGAATGTGGTCTACCGCAACATCCGTGTCGAGAATATTGAGCTGGGCCGTCTCATCGACCTAAGAGTAGTATGGAACAAAGACTATAATCCCGTACCAGGATTCCGGATCGAGAATATCAGCTTTGAGGATATCACTTACAATGGCGACACCAGTCATCCAAGCCAAATCTTTGGCTATGATGAAGAACGGACGATCAACAATATCAGCTTCACCCGCCTTTCAGTCAACGGCAGACTAATCCTTCAGCCAGAGCCAGGAATTATGGAGATTAATGAGTTTACCCGCGGGGTTTCATTTGACGCTTAGGATACAACTAAAGATGCGGGACTTGAGAATTTACAGCGTTATACACGGGTGAATCTTCCAAATTCAACGATACCGTTCAATTGTATAGTGGTTGTGGCGTTCACAATCCATGGGTCCTCCGTTGCTTGTAATAATCACACTAAAAACTCCCTCACCAAGTACACGGTTAAGGAGTTTTCATATTATAGTAAAACCGCATACTCCATCGTTTAAGATAACTTCATTCTTCTTATGATTAAGTAGCTTATTTAATATTGTTAAGCCAATCCCAAGCATCACCGATCGTCTGATCCTGAGACGAATCAGCGGAGGGAGAAGCTGGGGAGATTGTGTCCGGAGTAGCAGATCCGCTATCTGAAACAGCTTGTCCGTTAGCAGGTAATACACGGCGTGCTGTTGTATAATGTGAATCCCACCAGCCTGTATCCAGAGCAGTAATGGTCACTCCATCTTCTCCGTACGTATGAAGTATTTTACCGTTGCCCATATATACCGCTACATGGTGAATCGGAGAATAGAAAAATACAAGATCGCCAGGCTGAAGCTCATTTCTTGGCACAAATGTTCCAGTTGTAGACTGGTCTTTGGAAGAACGGGGGAGTGTGATTCCATTTTGTTCGAAAATAAACTGCGTGAATGAAGAGCAGTCAAAAGAACTCGAATCCCCTGACTCTGCACCGTATTCATAGCGGACGCCCTGATATTTCAAACCTGTTGCAATGACCTGATCGGCAACGCTCGTAGATGCGGAGTCTGAGGCAGATGTACTTGTTGCCGCATATGCTGTACTGCTGCTGCCGATCAAGCCGGTTGCGCCAGTAAGCAAGACCACGCCCAAGCTGACTACGATACTTAAGTTGCGGAAACGTCTTGTGTCGTGAGTTGTATTCATATGTTACCTCCTGTTGTTGTTGCAGTCTGGTTAATTGTCTGATTCAACTCTAACACAGAATTTATTAACATTAATTGTTAATGACTGCGATTTCACTTCTCCTCCAAGGCTTACAAGCCGTTTATTAAAAATAGATTACGATTTTGTCATTATTTTTTATTGACATGCCTGGTACAGGGACCGCTTGTTGGAGATTGGCCATTCGCTCATGGAGATGAAGGACACCACCGGATTCACCATTTCCTGCAGTGCTGGACAGAAACGTCGTCGAGAGAGTGAGGGCTGCAGTGATCCAAGCAGCTGTTTCTTCCGGGCAAGCGAGAGTTATGCCTGTTGACTTGATGGATGGAGTGTCGTAATCAACCCAACAACGGGAAAGGCTGTGTATTTCATTGTCCATTAACTGCAAAATTGTAGGTGAAGGATTCCCGGTAGTTATTTTGCATGGCTGGTCTTTGGATCACAGTGTAATGTCTGTATGCCTTGAGCCAAGTATGATGGTGAAATCATATGTACCGGCAAAGATATCCATGGATTATCCAAAAAATTATCAACTGATTAATTACGTAAGTTCTTATATTAAGAAGTATGATTATTAAAAATAACTCCAATTTAGTTGTTTTTTTATTGCTAGAATAGGGGCTTTGTCGGCAATGGGACTAAGTTCTTGTCACAAGGGACTATGTTCTTGTTCACAAACATGTTGTTGTGTTGTGTCGGTGGACAAGAACATAGTCCCATTTGAGCCCGCGCCCAGCGCGGGTTTGCTGTTTTAAGGGATCAAGTTCTTGTCCTTTGCTCAGGACAAGAACTTGATCCCATTGCCGAAAATGGACAAGAACATGGTACTATTGCCGATTTGATAATTATCTAAAGTTATTTGTGCTAAGTAATATGTTTGACTCGAGGTTGGATGAAGAAGGCTATTACGAACATAAAGTACTGTCTCAGAGTAATGACGAGACTGTACCTTTTTCAGTATTTATAGTCGAGAAGAACTGATTAAGCGATGCTAGCTGTTTTATCTCCATGCACTTAGTTGCTCCCCAGTACCGTTTCTTCGGTACAGCGAATTTTGCTTAGAACGTGAATACTTAACGAATTAAAACTATGTACTTACGGATTGATGTATGAGTTCTTGAAAGACGGTTGCTGTATCGTTTTTCCAGGGAATAGGAAGCTTACACACCCTGCAGATTAAATAGTGGACAGGAGAACTTCGGACCCGTGCACTCGGAGCTAGCCAGTTCCCGAAGGTGGATGTTATCTATAAGAGCGCTGACAGATGATCTAAGTTCGGCCTATGTCAAATGACCAAGCAGCACCGAGTTTTGCAGGCTACGATAGTTTATCGAAATCTCAACATCGTTGTGCCAGCGGTAACCTGGTTTTTCATAGCGAAATTTAACATTATCAAGATATAATGCAAGTATACTCAAATATTATTTAGAAGGATTGGTTTAATGAAAGAAATTCTAATACATTCTGGTAAACGTGACTGCCCTCACAAACGAAGCTTTAGAATGGCCGATACCTTCTCCGCTTGGTATTAATCTGGAACAATTAAAGGCACGCTACAATAAACATGCTGAGGAGTCCGGTTGAGCTGATCAGCCGGATTGTCAAATTCAGGACGGCAGAGAATATCCAGAAGGCAGCCGGCAAACGCAAGTCATAACGTCGAATGTTCGGCATTAGCGTTGAGGTAGACCGGAAACCCGAACAGAGAGTCTCGGTTATCGGAGGCTTGCTGTTTTTTGTTCAGAATCCAGGTCTTGAGCGGGTTCTTGGTGTAAGGTTTATGATATTCGTATGGAGTATCACAGCTGGAATCACCTAACCGAAACGTATGTTCGCTGACAGCTGAGAGTCGATTCAAACAGTGATAGTATATCTAAGTGCAGCAATAAGCGAGTGGAACGAATTAGATTGCATAAAGGAGTCTAATTGTGAATCAAGAAGACAGAATGCGCAGAAGCGATTTCATAGATTTTCTGATTAAGGAGTACGGGCTGGTTATTGCAAAAAGCAAACTGGAGTTCATCGAGAACAAGCAACTGCTTGCTCCGCTCAGACTCGACAATAATTATAGGCAATACAGTGAAGCGGATGCGGTTACTGTGCTGAAAATCATAATGAACCAATAATTCGGGATCAGATATGTAGATATTCAGTGGATTGAGGGGATCGCCACCAAACCGGAACGGAATGGAGTTCTAAAGGGAGGCGCAAGCTATTTCTATGAATTATTGGGAAATACAGAAGACAGAGAGATACAGCGCAGCATCGACAACATAGGTAAGGGCTCCGTACTAAAAGAGAGCATCCTTAGGGACTATCGTCAGAACCGGGAGAATGCTGCGGATAGTTACAGGAAGATAGATTGGTGCGATCTATATGCCAGCAGCAAGAGCATAATGCCGAAGAAAAAATGGTCCGTTGACCAGAACATCCTGAAGCAAATGATTCAGCAGATTATTGATGATATGATCTGGAGTAGATTATTGGTGAGGTTGCGGAAGAATTGAAGGATGAATTTTACGACAATGCGCTGGAAGTGATCATGGACAGATATGAGCTGGAGGATTTTGACGAAGAGACCAGCGACCTGCATATGTTGAAGAGCTGTATATAGAACTGGGTGAATGGATTGAACAGTATGAAGAGAAAGCGGTTCTGGAGCGGATGGAGCAGCAGCTGGATAAGGAGATACGGGAAAGGCTCAGAATGAGCAATAACAATGAGATTCTCTCCTTATATCCTTCAGTAAAAAGCAAGCTCGAAGGCCAGGTTTGTCGAGGCTGACCAAAAATCGCATGAAGCGAATATCCGCATGCTTCAGGACAGCTATGATGCGAAGAATTTGGTACTTGCTCCGAGTGAGATGGAGATACTGTCAATTGTTATCTTTGGACGGTATGTATGGAATTGGTTCGAGCTGGTTGAAGAGATTCCCGGAATAACCGGATACATAGAAGCGAATTATTCAGCGATTAAGCAATGCTCCAGAGACCTTAGAGCGAGCTATGGTAATGCTAACGAGGGAGAGTTCTTCGCGTTTTATAGCATTCCTGATTGTGAGAAGACCGTTCTCGAAGTAGCCGTGAGGTGTGGAGTAGCTCTGCCTTAACTGGTATGCCTCAATGAGTTAATAAATTTCATACAGGAGTGATGGGATGGAAACTACTAATACTAATAATATACACAGATATAATTTCGAGAATATTGAAAAAACACATAGAAATTCCTCATCTTTTTCTCTCTTACACTATGCCTTTATGTACCGTAATTTTGACAAAGTATTAGAAATTGTAAATGAGGACAATCTTAATGAACAACTCATATGCGAAGGTAAAGCGGGTTATGAGTGGATTACTCCGGCAATTTGTGCCAAATGGAACGAGAATTACATAAGGGCCTATGACGATAAGAACAATAAAAGTTTATATGGGCTGCTTAAAGAATCCGAGTCTTTTGAAAAAGTGAAAGATCAGCGTTTCTTACTTGAATATACTGAAACAGTCCAAGAGAACAGCACTGTTTTTGACATCTTTTTTGACGGGAATCAGCCCGTTCTTGACGTGAAATATTATGGACAACAAGAACTTGCCTCCAAGCAAGTGAAGAAGAATGGAATGTCCCTGGTTATTGATGAAGTGGGGACCGGGAAGACAGTTACTGCACTTTATTCAATAGTAAATACTATTCAAAATGCGATAAACCAGAATGAGTATGCTTATATACTTGTGGTTTGTCCTTATAATAAACGCACCGATTGGCAGGATGACATTAGACGCCAGCTAGGAAGGTATGCACATATTGTTGAACAAAGTGATCATGGCCGCATTTACTATAATCATTTAAAAGACGCTTTTTTCCGTGAGAATGAACATGTGATTATGATAACGGGGCAAGCTCAATCTAAAAAAGATAAAGAGGGCACCAACTCAGCACTTAAAGGCTCTCTTGAGCAAGTCTCTTTATCAGAAAACGATGATATTGAAAGATGGGATTTGGTAGTCATAGACGAAGGTCATATTTCCTTTGGAAATTACCGTTCTCTCCGTTCAGATCAAGTGATGATGCTTACGGCTACTCCGATTGTAGTGAAGTCATCTTCGGCCAGAGGTTTTGAGGATTATATTGAATTAATGAACACAATTACAGAGAAGTGGAATCATAACTCTGTTATGAATCCGATTGAGAATACAAACCCTACTGAAGATGATATCTTTGTGGGTCTGTTCAGGGAAGACTTGGGATTAAGAGCAGCAGAACGAATCATACGTTTTGAATATTGTAAGCGAGTGGAGAAGAGGCATGAGCTGTTTGATCGAATTGTAGAACAATCAGGATTCTTAGCAGCCTTGCAATACGATCAGGATGATACATATTTATTGAGAAAAGCCAGAGATAACTTTGGGGATGATAGCTTTGATAGTCACTGTAATTACAAGCTGGACAAACTTCTGGAGATAGTCACACAAAACAATAACACTAATTCATATATTATTTTCTGTGAGCATACAGAAGTAGTTAAAAATGTGTATGATCGATTGACAGATGAAGTAAATGCGATAATCGCCATGAAGCATGGTTCCCATCAAGAAGCGGTTGGCATGGAGGACTCAGGCAAGGAACAATTTATAAACGGGATTAAGCTGAATCTGCGTCAAAAAAACAGAGTAATCTTTGTGACTACAGGTAAGACAGGGGGGACGGGCCTTAATCTGGGTGAATTTGATGGTATTATTCATTATGAATTACCTTTTACCAGCATTGAACTAGAGCAGCGTTTTGGACGTGTTGACAGAATGGATACGAATAACCGTAAAGAAAAAGAAATGATATTTTTATTGAATGAATCATCTTCTATTCATGATTTTGAGAATAATCGGATGCTATATTATTGTACAACCAAAATTGATTTTACCTGTCAGTATACACCAATAAGGAATACTGTATTGTTTTATCCGGAATTTATAAAAAGGAGCTTTGAAAATTTCAAATCGTATCTGATTAATCTTAAGGAAAATACGCTTCTCAACAATTACAATGAGGCAATATACAATGACGTGACAGCAAGAAGAAGAACAATAAGCAGAAGAAATGAATGGACAGCGATTTTAGGGGCTACACAATCAGAGTCAGGCAACAAAAAAATTCATGAAAAAATCATAAACGTTCTTAATAGCCCAATGGATGAACAGATTGCTGGCGAAGATTTCTTCAAGCTCTTAAGGGAGTATCATGGCGTTTATGAACAGAGTCCGTACAGTATTCCGGAGTATGAAGCAGAGAAAAGAAATTTTGATGAAAATATAAAAATCATTCAAAATGTGCTTGTTGTTATAGGAAAAGTGAGCGCCAGGGACAGGGATGTTTTTGTCGCATTACAAGAGAGCGAAGAGGACGGGGAACACACGGATTCATCCAGTAAGTATCAATCTCTAGAGAAACGTGAAAAAGAGGATGCTGATAGGGAATCTCATGTGCTCATTGAATCCAAGATAAACCAACTTATAAGTTTGATAGAGAATCTTAACGAGGACACTTTAATTGCAGACGGTATTTTTTATTATAACAAGGACAAACGAATAGAGCGCAGAGAGGTGAGAGACTTCCGTGGATATAACAGCTCAAGGGATTAACGAGGCATTAGCCAGAGGGGAACATAGCGCTCCCAAATATATGCGGGAAGAGATCCAGGCTGCTAATCAATATCTGAAGAACGAGCGATCAGATAAGCCTGCATGGCTTGATGATTTTTTAACGAATAACCAAAATAAAATGCGTGAAACCATCATTCGGTCATCTAACGGCAGGGGTATTGCGTCATTGGATGGATACAACGAAGGATACTTTAATGAAATTATTCAAAATGCGAATGATATCGATACTGCCGATGAGATGTATATAAATGTTAGTAAAGAGGGGGATGTCTACACAATTGAATGTGAGTATGCGGATAAGGGATTTTCCGTCTCCAATATTTATGCGTTTCTAAACAGAGAAATGTCTGATAAAACCCATGATAAAGGTCAGAGCGGAAAGTTCGGCATAGGCATCAAATCCTTTTTTACATTTGTGGATCGTCTTACAATCGACAGCAATGTAGTGATGACGTTCAACATTATCAGTGATAATAACGGTGAGTTGGATATAGACAGCGATGTAAAGCGCAATGATCATTGGCGCCAAGGCACTACTAAATTGACGTTACAGTTCAATGGGAATAAGGAAACTAGCTTCAATACAGCAAAGCTAAGAAAGCTGATTGATTTTTTATGCGGTGATAGTAATCTGAATCCAGAATTTCTTTTTCATAATGAGGATCATTTGAGCGTTATTTTTGATTTGCGTTCACTGTTATTTACTGATGGTATGAGGAATAAGACGCATGCTATTAAGAAGATCTATTTCAAAGGTTCAAAAGTAGAAAACTCCCTTACTTTGGAGTGTAACGATGACGGACAACAGGAAGAATATACAACAGGTTGGATTACCAAAAAATCCACAGTTTCTTTGTCATTTGATGGTGTTCCTGCAATTGAAAACAAGTATTTACTTTTTATAAAAGAGGATATTGTGTTTGCATATCCGGTGAATGCGGATGAGCTTTCTATGAGAAACAGATTTTACGCCACATTTTTTATTAAATCTGATGGCAAGGAAACAATTTATCCATCCGGTGCGCTTATTAATACAAGATTCTCCAATATGCACAGAACGGATCTAGGACACAGTTTTTTTGAGATAGAGAATGCTGTACGAACTATAAAAAAAGAACAAATGAAACTTTACAAGTTTATGTGCAGTGCTGAAATTGAAAATAGTGCTCACAAATATGAGATTAGCGATATCTTTCATGGTCTTTTATATATCTACAGGAACGTTGAAGTAAATGAACATACGGAGAGTCTGCTTTCTATACCTGATATTGACACACAATACTTGCCAAAGTTCATGGATTCGCTTGAATCCAGGGGGAAACTGGTGGTGAAGTTAAAAGCAGTTGAAGAATATCAACGGCGTACCCCCTTTGAAGACGAAAGCATTATTACAAGACTTACGGATACATTTAGTACTGTTGCAGGTAAAAATGAGATTGTTAAGTATGAAGATCTTATCAGTAACGATAATTGTCTGAGCGGAGTAAAACGTATTTATAATTATCTGTATGAAGCATCAGAAGGTTCGAACAAGCTGTATCTGAGAAATATCCTCTGTGCATTTACTGGTGCGGCAGAATTGATTGCCTATAGAATAACGGGTTTAAAGAGTGAGGATGGAGAGAATATCCAAGTAGAAGAAAATGAGATTGATGCCTGGTTACTTGCACATGAGGAGGCGGAGTGGGATCTGCTGCTCAAGCTTATCGGGCGATATAAATTAAATCCCAATGTAAGCTACACTGGAGAGATTAGCGGTGCTGCGATTGTTCCGTTTATCTTTAACGATTTATTACAGCAATCAGGTCCAGAGGGGCTGTTCTCAAAAAGACAAAACCAAGAATATGAACTAAAGTACAGCAGTATGAAAACTGAGTTGCTGGCTATGAGGGGAATCGATTCAGAGAATTCCGGAAATACATTCAATATTAGATATAAGGGATCTAATTACAGTAATTGGGACGGGATACATCAGTGTTTTTATTTACGCTTCCCAACAAGATCTGTCATGGATTCCAAGAATCTAATGCTATTTGTTGAACTTCTGAAAAAGGGCAGTTTAAATGAGAAAATTGGTTATAGGTCGAATCAGCCATCACCAGATATCTTTTTGTGTGAGAAGAAAAGGATTGATTTAAGGTATAGAGAAAAGGGCCTGATTTCAAACATCATTCATGAACAACAATTAATACATTTAAACTTTCTGCGAAATATTGAAGTTACCACTTTTGATGAATTTAAATATTATAGAGAAGCATTTGATAGCATTGATTTTAAAAGAGGGATGCATAAATATAATGTGAAATGCAGGATAGAAAATATTACTGTCAAGGAGTTATCCACTGAAGTTCTTCCATGGTTTGGAAGCTTGGCTTATGATATTTCCTATTGTTTTAAAATTGCGTCAATTGCAGATCATCCAGTTATTAATTACAGTGAAAAGTTAAAGTTCATTGAACGGATTACAGGTCTCAGGTTGTACATTTCTAAATTCGATAGCGGCAGAAAAAAACATGTTATTGGGTATTTGGGCGGTCAAAATTTTAAAATGAAAAGAAGTGCTGACGAAAAGTTCACTCCAGTCGCCCAGTTTGATGAGGACTCCAACAAGGTTTATATTTGCTACGACAACATTAATGACGAAAGTAAAGTCATCAGTGAAGTGTTAGTGGATTTGGGCTTTGACTCTGCAATCATAGCGATTTTCAATGCGTACATTAGCAGTGAAAATAATGATAAAGTGCTCGGATATAACGACTATGCAAAAGCTGTAACGTCTTCGGCGGCTCCTCTGAAGTTAAATTGGAGACACAGTAATGATTTTGACTTTCCGGCAGACCGGAGCTTTTTGTATGAGGATTTGTACAGGCTGCTAACTTCAAGGGGGTCTTATGATAAATTTTGTCCGGTATGTGGAAAAGTCCATTCTGAAGATGAGCATAGAAATAATAACGACAAGAAAAGACAAGATAGAAAATTGATACTGTTTGATAACAAATGTGAAGAAAACAAATGCAACCTGCCGTTTATACTCACTATTGCCTGCAGTGCCTGTTTCAATAAATTAAAAAACACTCTAAGCAGGGCAGAACTGATTAAAGAATTCGATGGCACTTATTATTTGAAATTCTCAACGGAGATGGGTCATGGGCAGCATGAAAAAAGCTCGTCTGAGCAAAAAATAGAGCTTTCGCCTCTAAATATAGAGATTATCAATAAATACCAACTTGAATTCAATAGAGCGTAAAGGAGCCACCATGATCCAATTCGATCTCATTTCCGACATCCACCTTGATTTTTGGCTGAAGCACAAGGGCCCTACAGCAGCGGATAATCGGCGGGAAATTAAGCTGTTTGCGGAGAGCCTGCTCCCCCGGCAGATTTCTCAGGTGCTGGTCATTGCCAGAGATCTGGGGCACCGCAACAAGCAAAACTATGAGCTACTGTGTGCACTCAAAGCTACTATACTCATATTCTGCTAGTTGCGGGCAATCATGACTATTATCTGGTGAACAGCAAGGAACGCTACAAGCTGCAGACCTCGATGAACCGCTGGGTGGAGATGAAGGCGTTAGGCAGCAGTATCGAAGGGGTTCACTTCCTGGAAGGAGACAGCTTCGAATGGGATGGCGTGCGATATGGAGGAATCGGGATGTGGTATGACTTCGCCTACGGTATTCAGGTTATTGGGCATAGTCTTTCGTATATGCTGGACATCTGGGCGAATCAAATGAATGACCGCAACTACACGATCGGTTCACCGTGCCGTCCGCTAGAATTCTTTTGGGAGCATGGATATGACTAAGCGCTAAGTGAAAATGTCTACCGACGTTATAAAACAGCAGGATACAGCCTCACCACTGAATAGATAGTGCTACGGAAGGTGCGCATCGGTCAAAAGAATTTGTGTTTCCTTCTGCACACGTGACGGGGCTTGAGCAGCTGGTAAACGTATTGAAAACAGGTCAAGACTTTTCTCCCTATCTTAGCAAACAGTTTGAAGACATCACGGCTATTGACGGAGTTTAATGACTTGGGAGTCTTACACCTTCATTTTGGAGAATGGCGCGATGTACGAGACAGTCGCTATATTGAAAGAACTGGTCCATCATGAATATGAGGATGTGTAGAAGAATGAAATTATTTATTATTGGTAATGGATTTGATCAAGGGCATCGTTTGCCGACAAGCTATTGGAGCTTCCGAGAATTTTTAAAAGTCAAATATCCTGAATTCCTTTACGATTTTGAGAGTCATTATGAAATTTACCCTGGATATGATGATGACGCAAAGAAAGCCATGCTATGGAATGACTTAGAAACCAATCTCGCTAATATTGATACAATTGAAATCATTGAGAACGCTGTGCAAATGGATATGGGGCTTGAGAGCGGGGATTTCGGCATCAAAGACACCTTAGACCAATATTTTGAAGAAGAATATAAGTACATTGAGCGGTTGACCGTATATTTAAAAGAATGGGTTGCTACTATTGATCTCAAAGATGTGCAACAGAAAACATCATTTAATCTTTCATTTGAAAACGCATTGTACTTGACTTTCAACTATACAGCTGTATTGGAAGAAGTCTATGGAATTGACGATATAGACATTGTACACATCCATGGGTCATTGAATAATGGTCCATTCGGTGATGACCCGATATTGGGGCATGGTAATATTACAAGAATGGAAGAGATCCAAGAACAAGCAGGTGAAGCAGAAGAGAAGTTTGATGAAAAACTGTTGAGCATCTGTGGGGCAATTCAACGTTATTACGAGGAGACCTATAAGAACATAAAAGACTATATGTACAAACTGGATAGATTACGAGGGAAATGTATCGATGAAATTATCTCTATCGGTCATTCTATCGCCGGTGTGGATCTTCCTTATTTCAGCAGTATAGATGAGCTTTCACAGGAGCAGGCTAAGTGGATAGTTTATTATTATTGGGAAGGTGAGAAGCAAGCTATGTATAATAGTTTGCTTGAATGTGGAATTAACCCTGATCGGATTGAAATGAGACAATCGGACGAGTTCTACGATTTGTAATCAATCAGCTGCAAGCCTTAGCCGAAAATGGAAAAGAACATGGTACTATTGCCGATTTGATGAACATCTAATGAAAGCAGTTGGCTGGGCACCTCAATTTCGATTGTGAAAACTGGAAATGGAAGCATAACATTAAACTCACCAGCTCAAACGCTACCGCTTCCTCCCCGCCCAACTTTACAGGAAGTGAGTGCTGACGACGACAGTGCTAATACCACACTGGACTGAATAAGACGATGGAATTCTCACTGGTCGAAGGTATAAATGCGGACAGCAACACCGGCACTGGAATTGCAGTTGCAATTCAGCACTCCTGGTAGTTTCCGGATGAAGGTAACAAGGACGACAACCTGCCAGCGGGCCGACTGTTGCACTTTCGTGTCCTAGCTGCTTTCGAGTAAAGTTGGCAAGGTCAACGGTGCTGACGGATCCGATATCACTATATCCATACCTAGACAACTGTTCGAATAAGCGAGAGAACTGATTTGAGTTTGCTAATTGATGGAAACCTATGGAGCTTTAGGGATCTCTCAATCGACATCCCTGCAACATCAGTCATACGGCTAATGCTGGCGGAGCAGTTTTAGTAGGCTACGAAGATCAATCGGGGGAACCGTATCATAAATAAGCACAAACTGACCATGCAGTTGGAGCATCATCAGCGAAGGACATACATTATCCAGAAAAGTAAAAGGAACACAAAAGAGAACGAGGTAGATGTGCTTCGTTCTCTTTGTATATTAGACCTTTGGTTTGTTCGGAAGAAGGTGAAATAACATGCAACTCAACAGACATGGCGATGTGAAAACTCGTACTAACATGATGCTAAATGGTTAACACATACGATTACAAATATCTGGGGTAACACCATTGTCACTAATGAGACAGACTAGGGCGTGTCTGAAAACTAATCTTAATGGGGTTACTTCAACAAAATCATCACAGAAGCCAGAAAAGCAAAGCTCAAAAAGTTTCGGAAAAGCTTGTCATAGCGTGTGGCGATCCCACGGAATTGTTTGAGTTTGTTAAGAAAACATTCCACCACATGGCGTTCTTTATAATGGTAAAAATCACAGGCCCAAGGATCTTTCGCATTGGACTTGGGCGGGATGCAGAACGTGGCATTTTGGGATTCGATATACGTTCGAATGTCCAAGGTTCCATAGGCTTTATCGGCTAAAACAGCGCTTTCGGATAAGGCTACGCCAGAGAGGACGTGGGTCGCTACCGTAGAGTCATGGATATTACCAGGCGTCAAAAACAGGCGAATCGGATTACCCAGCGCGTCCACTACAGCGTGGATTTTGGTATTTCGCCCTCCTCGGGAAAGTCCGATGTTTTGGTTGGTTTCGGCGTTTTCGGCCCCTTTTTATCCCCCGCTGCGTGCTGATGAACTTTACAGGAGGTGCAGAGAGACATCCTGCAAGTCTGCATCGCGAGTCAAGGACTCAAACACCTTTTGAAAAAGGTCATCATCGCTCCACAAACGGAAGCGAGAATACACGGTTTTCTAAGGACGGAAACGTTCAGGCAAATCACGCCAAGGAGCGCCTGTTTTTACTTTCTAAAGCATTCCATTTAGCATCACTCGATTGGGCTTCGAGGGTCTGCCTTCCCCTGTGTTTTCGGGCGGCAATAGATGTTGTATCCGTTCCCAGTCCTGGTCGTTGATTTCGTGGCGTCTTAGCATCCTTTTACAATCCCCTCGTGATTTCATTCTTGTAAAATTATGCTACGATTATGCTTTTGAAGCAATACCTAGTTTTCAGACACGCCCTAGTATCCTAAACCTATCTGGTATTTATGATAGTATTGGGACGATTGGGGGATTTATTTCCGAGGATGCATTGAAGGAACGGACAGCCATATGGACAACAATAAACCATTTCATCCAATGCCTTGTAATTTGCAGATCAAGTGTACATACAGATGAAATAAGAGGAACGCCTTCTGTACCGAAAGAATTAAAGTCGATCTTAGGATTGTCCTTTGCAATTAACGGATCCTGAGGCGATTAATTCCATTCAACCATTCACTAGATGAGGTTATTATAGTTGAATATTATTATCCGTGTTATGATTTATATTAATTTACGTAATCAATGCATTCAGGCTTCTTGGGATGTTGTGTGTTACTTACTCAAATGGAAGTAATATTTAGGAGAGGCGCATTAACCTATTAAATCTTACTTAAAAACTAATATGAGAGATGTCAAATGGCGAAGTTAATTAATTTCCCATTTTTGTATTAGGATACATCTTAAAGGAGGAACATCGATGATTGATCCGATTAAGAGCAATTTGAAAGACTTGATCAAATATGCTAAAGGAGAGGAAGCATTCCAGGACCGAGCTGCTTGGCTCGCCGGCCTAACGGTAACCACAGCAGCACTAACTTTCACTGGAGTCGGGGGCGATATAGCGACGGTTTTTACAGTTTTGGGTAGCGGTGTACCGTCAACAGTTAAACAAATATTAAAAAATATGAACCAGCGGGACATAGAAGTTCAAGCAGTAGACACTTATGAGAGATGTCGATTTATCGATTATGCTTTAGCCCGTATGGCTGTCATGCAAGCGATCGCAGTGCTTCTTTCTGACGAGGAACGTTTTTATGCCCGATGGCACGTGAACAAACTGACGAAGGAAGAACAGGAGAAACTACATAAGAGGGACGAGAAACGCGAGGAGCAGCAAGTGCAGAACTACCTAGACAAATGGGAACTGGACCACGAGAGTTATTGGGATGACCTTTTGGCGGCTATCCTTCGAGTGATCGAGGTGGAGGAGGACGGTGAAGAATCATTCAGAGAAAAAATGATCAATGAGATTAGAAAGACATATGAAGCGTATAAGAATCGTGTTATGAGCGATTCGAAAGAGTTCGCACAGTATATGAACAGTACCGTTTCACCAATGAGACTAACTCAAAGCGTCAAGAGGGAAATAGAGTCCATGATGATATCTCGGGATAACGGATTCTTCACGATTGACGACATTAATAGTGAGTTGAGGGGAAGTACAGAACCAACCATCGACCTCACATTCTTTAATTATGAGGAGCATGATTTTGAGAAGCAAGTAATTGACAAATTGTCCGATCAGAGCCAAGACGTGATCTATGTTAAAGGTAAGACTCGGGAAGAAACACTTTATTACTTGCTTTATATTATAGGATGGATTGAAAAGGACCACAAGATAAATACAGTGATTGTTCGGTCGCTGGAAGATTGGAAAAGGATGAAAGGGACTTGTAAAGGCAAACTACTAATCCCCGATTTCAACGCATCTCTAGTCGAACCAATTCCAGAAAATCGCATGGTAGTTGTCTATGGAGAGGCTGACTTTATCGGCAAGAAGCCCCTAATTGAACTGAAAAAGCGAAAGCTTGGCAACATGCTTTCTAAGTTGCGGGATTCTGGCAACATTGATATTAAGTTAGCCTCTGAGCTTGTCGAACGGACAAACGGACTTTATGCTGGGTTCAAAAGGAGAGTATTCAAAGGGAAGAGTGGAGAGCCTGGCTGGGAAGCACAAAAAAATCCGAACTTCGTACCTGCGTTGTTAATAGGAGCTTGGACAAACAACTTAGGGGATCAAATGATAGTTGCCCGTTTGGCATCAGTCGACTATGAAAAGTATATTAAGCAACTGGGGACAGTCGTGAATAATGAGGATCCCTTCTTGCTTCACTTTCCTGACAGAACCTCGATAACTTGGAGATTAGCAAATGTGGAGGAAGCCTGGGAAGTGCTGCTTAAGGAAATCGACTCGGAACAGATTCAGAAATTCCGGGAACTTTTGCTCGAAGTATTAGGCGAAGTACCTTCAGGATTTAAACTTCCTATAGATAGACACTACCAAGCGGCTGTGTTAACAGAGCGTCCCATGTATTCCGATACGATGAAACAAGGTCTTATCCGTTCATTGATTATGCTGGCCGACCGAATCAACGATCATCCAACGCTTTGGCCAATGTCTTCACAAGATTTTGTTAACGAGATCGTTCTGGACGTTTTCGGTCAGCTCGATAAGAAGGAACAATGGTTCGCTATATCTGGACTCGTCCCAGATCTAGCAGAAGCCGCGCCACAAGTAACATTAAAGGTGATTGAACGTGAAGTTTCAAATCCGGATTCACCTTTGTGGTCGCTGTTCAACGAGAATGGAGACGGGCTTTGGTCGCGTAATTACTATACAAATATTTTGTGGGCGTTAGAGAAAACGCTGTGCTTCGAGGAGACAGCTCCGCAAGCAGTGAGAATCTTGACTAAGCTGGCGGAGAAGCGAATTAACTATAAGATCTCTAATAGCCCGATGTCCACACTAACACAAGCTTTGTCAGCTTGGCGACAAGAACTCAACTTATCGTTAGAGGACAAAATACGGTTGACCAGATCCGTAGTGAAGCAGAGTGATATTGGATGGGATTTGATCAAGGCGTTATTGCCAGATCGCGCGCCAAGCCATATTCAAACTAACATGTGCACCCCTAATTACCGGCCATATCAAATCCGATATAAAGTGAACTACACCAACGATATCTTGCAAACCTTTCGTGACTACACCCAAATAGCTATCAATGAAGCGGGGGAAGACCTGGATCGATGGGGTGTTCTTTTTGAAAAGTTCTTCTTTTTCGAACTTCAATTGGAGAACGAGGTGATACAAGGTGTTGTCAAGGTAATTAATCGTTGCCAGTCGGACAAGGAGAAGCATACCTTCAAGGAAATTATTCGAGATCTCCTCTACCAGCATCGGTATTTTCGGGATGCGAAATGGGCAGTCGATGAGAATGCTTTGTCACAGATCGAGCATAACGTATTTGATGTCATTCATTTCGATAATCCGATCTACGAGGAAATACATTTGTTCACTTCTGATCAGTGGCATCCTCTTCATCCTGTTTCGTATCGCGACAACGCGCAAGATTTTGATAATGAACGGGTTCAATTGCATGACGCAAGACGTGAGGCTCTTCTTAGAATACTGAAAATTCCGCAGTTAGGATTGCAAAACCTTTTATCCAAGATTCCGAATTCGAACTTATTGGGACTAACTGACATTGGTAGAATCATGGCAAGTGAAGTTCATGAGTTCAAATGGAATGATGAATTTATTGAATCGATGACACGTGAACATCAACGAACAATTCTACAGGCGTATGTAGGTACACTTTATCAAAAGCATGGATTAGAGGTTATTCAAAAAGCTCTAGAAAAGATCCAGTTTGATGAGATTTGGTCAGCCGGTTTATTACGATTAGCAAAATTGGATGAAGCCTTTTTGAAGCTCTTAAAGGATACTCCTCCAGGGGTGGTTAGGCATTACTGGGAAAGCGTACCTGGGTTCTATTCTATAGAGAACCCCGCCATGCAGGAGGAAGTCTGGAACAGATTTCTGGAATATCGCAATCACAGTGCTGCGCTTGAGATGCTTCATCGACAATTTCGCTCTAATCACTTAAAGCACCTTCAAGTATTGGATAATATTCTTAAAGATCTCGGCCGATTCAATCCTGATTCCCACTTAGTTTACTTAATTGTCAAAGTATTCGAACGGTTGTATGAGGCTGATTATCTTGATGTGGAACAAGTTAGACGAGCAGCACGACAGGAGTGGGCCTTCTTCAATCTATTGATCCATCAGACAACGCCGCAATTTCTGGTCCGGGAACTGAAGAGCAATCCAGAATTGTTAGCTCAAATCATTCAGTTAGTCTATAAACCTTCCGATTCGCCTAAGGATTATAAAGAAACCCTAACAGAGCAGCAACAACAGATGGTGAGTCAAGGACACAGTATCCTTATGCAAGTTAAGTTTTGCCCTTGTGTGGATTATAAAGGAGATATCGCTGTAAGTGCATTGAAGGAGTGGACCAAAACATACCTCAATCTAATCGATCATGCTAAGCGTGAAGCAATCGGTCGTCAGATTCTAGGGGAATGCTTCGCTCATTCTCCAATAGGCAGGGATGGTAATTTCCCTCATGAAGCAATCAGGTCTACATTCGAGGAAATTTATACACCTGATCTCGGAAAGGGCTTTCAAATCGGAGTGATGAATAGTCGCGGTGTTTTCAACTTATCCTCTGGCGACGAGGAACGGAAATTATCTAAAATGTATGAAACTTATGCTCGGACGCTAAGAATTGATTATCCTCATTTGGCCAAAGAACTCGAAGATATATCGGAATATTATAAAAGGGACTCGGAACTGGACAGAGAGAAGGCCGCGTATGACTTTTAAGGGACTAAGTTTAAATTTCACGCGTGGTAACGTTATTGGTCGGGGCGGCAACGGGGCTGTGTTTCAAATAGTGTGTAAGCCCCCGCGAGAGCAATCCCTGGTTGCTAAATTTTTGAAAAAACCTAGAACAACACGAGACCATAACTTTCAACGCTTCGAGAAAGAAGTTCAAGCAATGGTGGAACTTGGAGGTAAGTACGGTGGAATTATGCCGATCTTCGATTACAATTTGTCAAGTAACGATCCCTGGTATGTAATGCCATTGGCAATCCCATTAAAACAACATTTGTTTGGGCGCAAGGCTAATATTATGGAAAAGATGGATATTCTCACTGAAGTTGGCAAGACCCTGCAAAACCTTCATAATGAAGGATACTCACATCGAGATATTAAACTCGATAACATTCTCATGTATAACAACCGAGTTGTCCTGAGTGATTTCGGACTCGTGCGACACCCTGATTTTGAGCGTCTTACGAGAAAGGGTGAGAAGGTTGGACCATGGAATACTATTGCACCGGAAATGAAGAGATTTGTCCGTGAAATAGACGACCATCGCCCGGCGGATGTATATTCTTTTGCCAAATTAATTTGGATTGTCTTAACAGAAGATGAGTATTGCTTTGATGGACAGTATGAGAAAGTTAAAAGTTTCGGACTTAAGCATTCCGAATTTAATGTGGAGACATTAGAATGTGTTCATCAAGTGTTGGAGTTATCGACAGATCCTATCATGTCCAGAAGACCCATCATTAGTCGCGTACTAGATGAATTGGAACGTTGGCGGTATATTCTCGGAGACAAGAGATTAGTAGTCCAAGAACAAAGAAAAACAGTTAGGAACGAGATCAGAAGAGAGCTCACACCGGACGATGAATATTATTTGGGCTTGGATTCAATCAGAGTGATTCTGGAGAAGTTACTCGGTTTGTATTCATTAAACAGCAAACAGATCAAGAATATTCCTATCTCAACATGCAAGCCATCTCAATTACCTGGATGCTTGGAGATTAGCGGCACTGGGGGCGGAAATTCAATTTATCTGATCAAGCCGGAAAAGCTGACGGTAAAGAATGTATCAGGGAATGATGGCGAGCTTGAACCAAAGTATCTGCTGGATATCGGTAAAATTGAGGACGAAGAACTTGAACAAATGAAAGAGATTGTGATAAAATTAGAGGATATGAGCTACTTGGATACCATTTTTGGAAATAGTATTGAAGAACAAGGAAAGATCATCGCATTATCTGGAGAAAAGGATATCACTTTCGCTTGATTTTTATGAAAAATGTGAAAGCTCACACATGAGTGGTTGAATGGGGATCTCGAATTGATACCTAGAAGACTTTAGCTAACATTTTTCGGCGAATTCATCGTTTACGGGTGTTAAAATTACCATTACACTTAGCTTAATACTAAAATCAAAGAATAAGTTAGCCTAAGTTCTTCTATAAAAAATACAATATTTGAAAAACAACTCAATTGATGAGTTGTTTTTTTATGGCCTGTTGGCAAGCAAAGAGACTATGTTGTCGGTGGACAAGAACTTGGTAATATTGCTGATGTGATATATTGATCCGAACACATACAATTATCTCTGATTATGTGGACAAAATTATGTTGAAAGTCTATAAAAGTAGAATTAGTATTTGAAAGTAAGCACTAATAACATTTATAGCACTTAAAATCATTATACGGCCATATAAATGTCGGCGGTGTCGATGAACAAGAACATAGTCCCATAAGAGCCCGCGCCCAGAGCGGGTTTTCTGTTTCAGGGACCAAGAACTTGATACTATTACCGATTTGATAAATATCTAAATGAGTTTTTACAGATTAATGAAGCATTGTCAGTCTACAACTTTATTTTTCAGTTTAGAACTTTCTTTTGACTCCAGGGTTTTACTTAAAAAGTCTGTTCAGCTGCTTCCTTGTTTATATCATACTGCTCATGATCTGAAGCTAGTTTGTAATAATAAACCTGACATTCTTGATATGTACAAGAGGCTTATGAATTCAGAGTATGATTCAGTATTGGGGTATCGTGTGATGGAAGCACTGAGAAATTTTGTTCAACATAGAGGACTTCCAGTTCATGTTATTTCACATAAAACAAGTAGAACAGATGATAATAGAATTAAGCATTTAATTATACCTATAATTAGAATTAACGATTTAGAAAGCGATGGTAAGTTTAAGAAGAAATTATTGGAAGAATTAAAGGAAGAAGGAGATAAATTGGATATCAGATTATATATTAGACAGTACATACAATCTTTTTATAAATTTCAAAAGTTCATTAGAGAAATCTTAGCTGAAGAAGTACAAAATAACGACAACTTAGTAACTCAACTTTCGCACCAGGAAAATGAGCCTAAACCCTTGAGTACGTAAGGAAAACCCAATAGATTTACTCGCATTGACAAAAAAACACCTCACTTGTTTGGTATCATGGAAGTGCGACCAACCATGCCAACAAGAAAGGTGCGTAACTCTATGTTACAACAACATTCCCTGTCTGAACAGTCTCGCTTTTCCAACCTTTTTGCCAGTCTTCACATCGGGAAATCGTTGCGACAAGCGGGTATTTCTAAATCGTTTGGTCTTTCGAGTTTAGCCATTTTCCAAATCATTTTCTCTTTGGTCTTCGAAGGGAAGAATTGGTATCGACTTCTGGAAAGTGACCGCGCAGCCGATCTTCCCGGCAAAGACGTGATCTACCGTTTTTTGAATCAAGCTTCTTTTGCCTGGCGACGCTTTTTGCAGGTCTTAAGCCTTCGCATCGTGCGCCATTTCGAATCGCTTATTTCGTCGCACCGAGTACGCGTATTCATTATTGACGATTCCGTGCTCAGCCGAAACCGGAGCAAAAAAGCGGAACTTTTGGCACGTGTATTTGACCACTCCACAGGCAAATTTACCAAAGGCTATACGATGCTAACGCTAGGCTGGTCAGATGACTTTAGCTTTGTTCCACTTGACTTTGTCATGCTGTCTTCAGCCAAACTAGCCAACCGTCTGTGCGAAATGGCTTCGAATCTCTCCAAACGCAGTAACGGCTACAAGCGCCGGATGGAGGCCTTTTCTCGGAAGCCGGATGCAGTCATAGCCTTGTTGGAACGAGCCTTACGTGCAGGATTCACCGCCGACTACGTGCTTATGGATAGCTGGTTTACGCAAGCTCCACTGCTCCGTGAGCTCGCCGCCAAAGGGCTTCCCGTGATTGGTATGGTGAAAGAAATGAAGCAACGCTACCTGATTCAAGGTAAGCGAATGATACTCCGCGAGGTGTTTCAAAGCCTTCCCGCATCGAATGCTAAAGACATTAAAGGCTCGGTCATTGTGCACACCGCCTGCGGTCTGCCCGTGAAGCTTGTGTTTGTCCGCAACCGGAATAAAAAACGGGAGTGGCTGGCCATTTTAAGTACCGATGTGACGCTGGATGCAGCTGAAATCGTACGAATCTATGGCATGCGCTGGAGCATAGAGACCTTTTTCAAAGTCACCAAAAGCTATTTGAAACTGGGAACTGAATTCCAGGGCCGTTCTTTTGACGGGCTGATTAGCCATACGACGATTGTATTCAGCCGATATTTGGCAATGGAATACGAACGGCGTCAATCGAGTGATGATCGAACACTGGGAGGACTCTTCTTTCTCTTTGCCGACGAGGTCCGCGATCTGGACTACCAGACCGCGCTCCAGCGGCTCATGAGTTTATTTCTCGAAATGTCCCAGGCGAAAACCAAGAAGAACAAAACAGCTGTTTTTTGTCAACTACACGAATGGATCTCCGGTTTACCCAGCTATATCAAGGATTTGTTTGCAGATTTGAGCTGCGAAAGTTGAGTTAGTAAACAATGCATATTTAAAATGTGAAGAAGAATTTGGACAGAAATCTTCTGCAGTTGCAATTTCAAAGATTGTTCATGAAAAATATCATTTAGATGTTATACATATTATGAGGGATATTATAACTCGCAGAAAATGGCTGGAAGACAAGAATTCAATTGATAAAGATTTAACCAAAAACTTTGTAACAGGAGAACTCTAACGTTAAATGTATGATCGCTACAGTTCATTACATTAACAAAGAAAATTCGCTGAATAAACTTACAGAGGTAGCCGTCAAAGACCTACCCGTTTTTTGCAACTAGAGGGGAGTTTAGTTCCAATATGTGCAAAAATGAATGGGACTAATATTCGGAGTTGAAGTAATGAACATTAGCAAAAAAGGGGCAAGATAGATCCTTGTCAAGCGAGCTATTCAGATGGGTAATCACTCCATTAGCAAGAGGCGTTATTATACTAACCGTTCAGCATAATGAAGTGAAGGGGCAATCGCTCCGAGTTGATATAAAGTCAGAAATCAACGAATTCTGGGTGGAGTTTCCGAATGTTGACTCACTAAATAGTAAAATTGTGATGCCTGCTGAAAAAGCATTAATTATTTCGAAGACAATCTTACAAGGATGGAGACTTAGGGAGCAAGGTGCAGTTCAACATAATCCGTGTGCCTAAACACGCGATTTTTCGCAAACAAATAGTGCAAATAATGTAAGAGATATTGAGACTCTCTATAGAACTGGCTTCCTTTAAAATACGAAAAAGTTATAATTTCTTAATCAAATTCCTAGAAGGGAAGTACCTACTATGCTTGATACTTTTATTAAGCAAACACGAGGTTTAATTTTACGTTCGGATATTAAAATTCATACTCCGCAAATTATGCCTGTAGAAATAAGAGAAGATGGAGGACGTACTCACTTTTTATCATTTAACGATAATCTTTTCAAATCTGCCGTTTTAAGCGAAAATTTCATGTTGAATATCTTTATGTTTTTTGGCATGTTAGATGCTTACGTTGATAGTAAGTACCCCGAATTGCTTGGTAAAACCTACGCAGATAAACTTCGTCATATGCCTAATATGTCAGATTCGGAATCCGTTTTGCATGAGGTTTTTCGGATCTATAAGTTAATTCGTAATGCTACCATCCATAATGTCGGAAGTATCATCATAGATCAGAATGGTGACATAAGCATAGAATATAACTTCAGAACTACCGAATATAAATTAGAGATTTCAGCGAAGGGACTGGAATTGCTCAATAGCATTACTTATGAATTTATTGCACCATTTGAACCTAAATCCGCAACGTATTCTGCAGCACTTAGAATTGGACTTCTGCATGATCTCCGGGCAGAGATAAAAATATTTAATGACGAAAATAATGGACTAGGACCTGAAGTGAATGGTAAATATTGCTTGAACAAATTACGCAGATATCGCCCCCAACCCGTTAGGTTTTTTTTAGAAAAAAATACACTGACTATCCAGAATCCGTGTCCAGTTGCTCCTATAGAGGAATCCTATACAGGAGTTGACTATGGAATAGAATTAAATCACTGCTTGTTTTTAATTCCAAGCGAAGTCTTAAGTAACAATTCGATTTCACTAAATCAATTAATTGATTGGGAATTGAATTAAAGTTCATACCTAAAGGATAACAAAATGAGAATGTGGATATAGAGTAAGTTCAATACGAAAGTTACAAATCCCCTACTTGCAAACCTAATCTCAAAAATGAATCATATATACCGACACTAATATCCATGAATTATCCAAAAAGTTATGAACTGATTAATTACGTGAGTTCCTATATAAAGAAGCATGATTACTAAAAACAACTTCTAGGAGTTGTTTTTTTCATGACAAGAACGGAGCATTGTCTGCTATGGGACAAGAATATTGTATTGATGTTGAATTAATAATCATATTTAAAGCAAGTATTAATATCAAATAAAGTTTGAATGCCAGTCGCGGCAGGTGTGTTAAACCAGGAAGTTTAGCTGATGTCATTAAAGCTGTGGCTGATCAGGGACTGTTCGCCGCAACGATTGGGATGGGCTTTATCGCTGCAATCATCTCCTCCATAATGAACAACATGCCTACGGTTATGATTGACGCGCTGGCTATTGATGCCACGAATATCTCGGGACTGATTAAGGAAGCCTTGATTTATTCGAATGTCATCGGCTCTGACTTGGGACCGAAGATTACACCAATTGGTTCACTGGCAACCTTGCTGTGGCTGCATGTGCTTTCGACCAAAGGGGTGAAGATATCCTGGAGAACATATTTCAAAACTGGTATTATCCTTAGGATCCCTACGCTATTTATCACACTGCTTGGCCTCTATTTAACATTGACCCTATTTTAAACTCGAAGGAGATTACGACTCATGGATAAGAAAACCATTTACCTTTTATGTACAGGAAACTCCTGCCGGAGCCAGATGGCGGAAGGATGGGCCAAGAAATATTTGAGCAATGAATGGAATGTGTACAGTGCCGGCATTGAGGCTCATGGTTTGAATCCGAAGGCCGTTCAGGCGATGAGCGAAGTAGGTATAGATATCTCAAGTCAAACGTCAGATATTATCGATCTGCAGCTGCTGAATAGCTCTGATCTCGTTATTACATTATGTGGAGATGCAGCGGATAAATGCCCCATTACCCCGCCTCAGGTGAAACGTGAGCATTGGGGATTTGATGATCCGGCGAAAGCTCAAGGAACAGATGATGAGAAGTGGGCGGTCTTCCAGCGGGTTCGTGATCAAGTGGGCGAGCGCATCAAACAATTTGCTGAAACGGGTGAATAGTCACGATGGTGGAG
This sequence comes from Paenibacillus phytohabitans, assembly GCF_013141775.1. Classification (GTDB taxonomy): domain Bacteria; phylum Bacillota; class Bacilli; order Paenibacillales; family Paenibacillaceae; genus Paenibacillus_AQ; species Paenibacillus_AQ phytohabitans. Next base: position 119,695 of record NZ_WHOB01000012.1, on the reverse strand, counting down.
GAGTAACTGCTGCTAATGAGACAGGAGAGAACTATAATGGTAAATTATCATGAACTGATTGAAGGTAAAGTATATATTGGCGGGGAGAATGCACTGCTTGATGCCCTCCAGGAGCAAGAAATTTCAGACGTGTTTGATTTAAGAGATACCGGCACAAAAGTAGAGGGCTTCCCTGAGCAAGTAACTCGTCATCATTTTCCGATTGTAGAGGATGAGAGCGGCCAAGAAGGTTCTGTACAAGCAGCGATCCAAGCGGTAACAGCTGCAATGAATAACGGGAAGACAGTCTATTTCCATTGCGCTGGCGGACGAAATCGTACAGGCACGGTTGCTACTGGAGTATTGCTTGAATTAGGATATGCTGCAACTGTGGTAGAAGTTGAGTCCTTGGCTAAGGAAAAACGTCCGGATATCAACATTAAGCCGGATATTCGTGAGATGCTGAAGGACTTTTATCCATCCAAGTAAATTAGAATAATCTAAACAGGCTTCTCCCTAAACGAGGGTTTCCAATAGAGGTTGAGAGATTCAAAATTAAATTCAATGTTCATATCTGACCTGTGCAACCACATTTAAATGTAGTTGCACAGGTCATTTTTATGCTATTACTGAAGTTCTTTGGTTTGCAAAGAGGAGGAGCCGAGTTATAGTTAATAACACAGACTAATAGTATAATATTCCAAATATGATAATGTAAAAGTAGAATAATATATAGTACTAAAGGATGGTGTGTTGGTTTGACAGTTAAATTAAAATCAGATGAAATTAATAATAAAAGAACTGAAATTACTATGTTCTTTTGGAATATCGGAAAAAAAGATTTGACTGATTCATTAAACACTTTATTAAATGAAAGTCCAATGGATATATTAATTTTCAGTGAAGCAAATATTTCAATTAGAGAGAGCTTAAATAAAACTTTATTACCTTTAGGATATAAAAGTCGAACTCCCTTAAAAGGGGCGGTTAGGGTTTCAATATTTGATCGATTGCCCAATGTTATTTATTGCCGTGTAGATCAATATCAAACATTCATTATATATGAGCTTCTCGGAATGAAAGTGCTGGTTGTAGGGATTCATCTTCTCTCACCTATATCAGCTCCTATAGACGATAGGTACGTTGATGCTACAAAACAAAATGAAAATATTGAAAGAATTGAAGCTGAATGGGGAATAGATAAAACTATAGTAATCGGTGATTTTAATATGAATCCCTTTGACAAAGGGATGGTCAGTGAGAAAGCCTTTAAGGCAACTCATTGTAAACAAACGGTTTTATCCAATAGAACAAAGAAACCATATTACTTTAATCCTTCTTGGAGAGCCTTTTCCAATGATCTTACATTAGAAGGCAATAATGCCCCTCCTGGAACAATTCACTTTATCCCCCGAAACAAAGATTCAGATGTTAACTTTTGGCATATATTTGATCAAGTCTTGATTCGCAGCAAACTCTTTTCTGAGTTATCGGATCGTTATCAAATATTGTTTAAATGGAATAAACATTTTTTGTTAACCGATAATTTAATCCCTAACCGTTTAAGCTATTCAGATCACTTACCTATAAAATATACAATAAATCTTCAAGCTGAATAAACAACCATATGTGTCGTTTGGAGGTAAAGAGATGAATGATTTTAAAAGAGCTTTAAGTGAAGTTGAGGAAAAAAAATTACTAAATGATATGTCAAACGAAGATTTGATTTCTCGTAATTTATTGATTGAACATAATTTACGATTAGTTCATCATATAGCGAAAAAGTTCGAACACATGAAGGAAGATTTTGATGACTTACTCTCTATAGGAGTACAAGGATTAATTAAAGCGATAGATACCTTTGCAATAGATAAAGGTTTTAGATTAACTACTTATGCTGCAAGATGTATAGAAAATGAAATCCTGATGTATCTGCGTTCAAAAAAAGATTATAATTATGAGGCAAGCGAAGCTCTCCCCGAATTTGAAATTCAAAAGTTCATTAGTAGTAATAATCTCCCGCTCAAAATTCACAATGCTACAGATGATATCTTATTGTTTAAACATATTGATAAACTGATTGTTTTTATAAATGACATAGTAAAAACACTAAAGACAAGCTTAGCTTTGCAGTTAAGCATTATGAAATCTGACGACAACTATTTAACAATTCAGTTGGATTCAATAATTAAAGACCCATATCTATATGAGATTAATATTTTCACAATAGTTTTTTCAATACTTGATAGTGAAGAGACAAAGTTTGAAATGGTTTATAACTTTGAATCAACGGTTGTATCGGATATTGATCTTTTACAGCCATATATCTCAGAAGCCATTGCTGAAGCCTTAGATAAGGGGAGTAATCATAGTAACATCTCACTGCCACCACTTTTATAAATATTCATTACTGAGATGTGGAGTATAAGATATCATGAGATCAAAAAAAAATAAATTTCAAATTTACGAGAGGAGGTTCTGCATTGTCAAAAATAGTCCTTCTGGCTGGAAATGGTTTATCTGTTGCTTTAAGCAGCGAGTTTTCAATGGCTAATATAACAAAGAAGTTTTTTGAGCGCTTGGGAGTAGAACATAGAAGATTTATTGAATACCACATGATGGATAAACTTAATGTTGTTGATTTTGAAGAATGTATAGCCATCATTGAAAAATTGTACGATGAGCTCCACTTTCACCAATCATTCTATACAAACGGTATTACAGGAGAAAAGTTGCTTAGTGCATTCAACCTAAACATCGTAGAACTGTTAAAACATGAGAATTCTATTCGAGCATCTATTCATACCTATATGGCTCTAATTCTGGATATAGTAAACTGGAATGTTAAAAAACATTTAATTGATTCTAGGCTTAAAGACTTTGTAAAATGGCTCGATTCTATTATTAAGGACAAGAATCAAGTTGAACTTTTTACATTAAATTATGATTTACTGCTTGAGTCAATTCTTATTGATTTAGCTCCTTACAAATTTTTAGAATATTATCATCAAGCTGGACAATGGTTCGCTGTAAGTAAAGAAGTACCACGTTACTATTTTAATCCAGATAAAGTTAAAAAGCAGAGATACAAACAAGAATGTAACACCAGGCTCTACCATCTTCACGGGTCTGTTTCTTCTTTTAAAGATCAAAAAAACAAAAAGATATTTAAAGTTAAGAATGAGGTAATAAAAAAACATGATATCTACAATAGAATTTCGGAATTGATGATCGTTCCTTCGATCATAACTGGAGGCCGCAAGACTGACAAAATTCAAGAAACTCCTTTCGATTTTTATTATGATCAGTTTGTAAGAATGATGAATGAAAGAAAAGAACTTTGTGAAGAACTTATCATTGTTGGATATAGTTTTAGAGATGAGCATATAAACACTGCAATCGCAAATAGAATGCAACTTGCATCTTCTAAAGATGAGTGCAGCCCATTGAAGTTATTAATCGTGGATTATGCTATGTCTGAAGAGGGCAAAGAGATTTTTATTGATCAAGTCAATTTGGCTTTAGGACTAGGAGAAGATGCTGCAGATCGGTTTATAAAAAACGACCCTCGAATTTCATTTGAAGGAGCAAATAGCATCTTACGTTATTACATGTAGCAGTCATAATCACTGGCTTAGCCGGTGGTTTCCATCTAGGACATCTTAATGATTGAATTGATTGAATGTTTTCTGATACCCGAAGTAGTGTTGTAGCGCAAAGTGGAGGACGACACGGATAGGAGATACTTACTAGTGCAATAACTGATGACATCAAATTAGAAGAATATATTCTTAGAAGTAAGGGGAAACAGGTTAATAAGGATACACCGGAGTAGATTCAAGAACAAAGTCATATCGATTTAGTTTAGTATTTTTTTATGATTGTCTAAAATATGCCAATGGGAGAAGGGAAAACAATGCAAGTTTATAAGGAGCAAACCCTATTGAATCCTACTCCGGTTATGACGTCCACTACTGTAAAAGGATGGTACGTTTCTTATGGATGTTGGTCCAGAGGAGTTCAAGTTGATCCACCGGTTGATCATTCAGTGTTATGAAAGTAGTTTTGACTGCGATAGATCGGTCCGTGGGCAGAGTGAATCATCAAAAGCCTACTTCATCATAAGTAGCATCAATTTAAAAAGGAAAGTTGAGGTTTTCGTGTGAAAAAGAAGTTAATCAGTTTCATGGTTGCTGCTCTGGTTTTTGCAAATGTTGGTGGAGTGGTGGCTGCTAAGAATTATGAATCCCTGCCACAAGCGGTTTGGACTCAAACACCGAATGAAGATTACATACCGATTCAACCAGAGAGTTTTTATGTGCCAGGAAAAGAAACGCTGTACTTACATGTTGGAGAACAAAGATTCTCTGAGACAAAAGTTTGGTCACCCGATACACTTCGAGCCGTAGATCCCAAAACAGGAAAGGTTAAATGGGTATTCTCGTTTGCAAAGGCAGGATACGGATGGCCAAGTACAGAATATCCTTTTGCTTATGCACCAGACGGTACGGTATACGCCTATTTCTCGTTTCCAGGAGTTCTTTATTCTGTGAGCCCTGCAGGGAAGGAAAATTGGAGTAAGCTCGTAGGACAAGATTTAGGGGCATTTGACGGCAAGTTATATCGCATGAGTGACGGAAATTTAATTATTGCAGGTCAGAAATCGAATAAAATCGGTGCAGAAACGGTACAACTACTATCTTTCGATAAAAATGGTAAGCAGAAAGCAAGTAAGGTGGTATCCGGAAAGTTAACTACTGTGTCGAAGAACCAAATCGCCATAGAGATGTTAACAAAGCAGGGCAATGCTCAAAAAGTTGAAGTGTACAACTCTTCCTTACAGCGCTCATTCCAATACACATTCCCAAAGGGAGCAGGAGTCAACTTTTATACTGCTTTTGCACTCGATGATGGTACTTTTGTGTTTTCAGTACATCAAGCAAACACGTCTAAACTTATAGCTTTATCTCCAAAAGGTTCCGCTATCTGGGGAAGAACAATCGATCAACTTGGGTTTGCTTTCCAAGCTGGGGATGATTATATGGTGTTTAATCCCAAAACCAAAAAATTAAGTTTGTTCAATCAGAAGGGTTTAGTAAAGGATAGAGTACTATCGAATTTTAATATGCCTGAGGGAGACGGTCTGCCAACAGCAAAGAAAACGGTAGAAGGAAACCTATATGTAGATTTGCTTACCACCCAGTATATTTTAGATGTAAAAACTTTGGCCTCTATTCACGAATTTAATCGAATAAAAGGGTCTATATTGGACTACCGTGAGGATAGTGTCTTAGTATACGACTGGAATGAGAATAGGATCTCAAAGCATTTATTGAAATAAGGCTTTGACAAATTGGACATAATTTTTAAGCTGCTTTCAGAATATTTATCTGTTTTTTGTTTTTAAGCCAGGGGTTAATTCAGACATAAAACCCGACGAAAATAGTTCGTCGGATAGCAATAAAGCATTAAGCTAACGGAAAACGTTAGTTCAACAACAATAGCGGCAGTCTATGTTCTTGTCCACCGACATACATGTCCGTAGACAAGAACATAGTCCCATAAGAGCCTGCGCCCAGCGCGGGTTTTCTGTTTTAAGGGACTAAGTTTTTGTCCTTTGCTCAGGACGAGAACTTGGTCCCATTGCCGAAAATGGACAAGAACATGGTACTATTGCCGATTAGATAATCATCTAAATCAAGCCAAGTGTTCAAAGAAAATAAAGTATTAGACTGAAAAAATAAAGTATTAGACTATGAAAATATAGTTGTAGACTGGTGCGACAGCGGCGGCTGGCCGTGAACAGCTGCAGCTCACGTTTTTGGTGTTTCCGGATGAAGCCCGCCTTTGCGTGCGGCGCGCCGACGACGGCACGGCAGCAGCCCCGAGCAGCAGCTGCAACTCATGTTCCGAGTACTTACGGATGAAGCCGGCTTCGCGTGCGGCGCGCCGGCGACGGCACGGCGGCCAGCCCCGAGCAGCTGCAACTCATGTTCCGGGTGCTTACGGATAAAACCCGGCTTCGCGTGCGGCGCGCCGGTAACGGCGGCCAGCCGCGAGTTGTCTAATACTTTATTTTCTGATTTTGTTTCTTAATACATCATAATCGCAGGGCAGTCTAAAACTTATTTTTCTATAGCTGACGATTTTCCCAATACAAAAACCGTGTTAATTCAACATATCGAGTCTAATACTTTATTTTCTTCTAACACCAAGTGCGTAGAAGAGCTGATCAAAGGAGTTAGTGAGCTAGGGTAACCTTTTCAAAATCAAAGGAACTAGAATCTGAGCCATCTTCGCCACTGTTTCTGATGTCAACATTATAAATTCGTATTCACAAATTGCTCAACGTCAGCAAAGGAGAGAACACATCTGCCCGGACCGGGCATAATACGTTGGAGAATTGTTTTGTTTGTTTCATTGTATTTAAAGTATAGAGAAGCTAAAAAAAGCAAATAAATATAAATGTTAAATATAAACAAAGGTGGTATATTGATGGCAGTCAGGGAGTGTGCAGCCGCACATTGCAGCATTGCGGACAGTGAGATTAACGACATTTGTAAATCTGAGGGATGGCCAATTGGACATCCGGTGTTAACTAGAGACGATAAAGGACCATGTACTTGCCAATGCTCTTGCTTTGCCTTGAATACACCTATACTGGTGTCGAAGGATCAATCCAAAGCCGTTCAGGAGATTAAAGTCGGTGATTATGTTTATGTAGCTGGTCTTGACCTTGTCTGGAAACAAAAAAAGGTAGGCTACAGCGGGGGGTCACAGTCAAGCAAAAATACCAGGCAGCCTGGAATCATCTTTATCAGCTACGGTCAGGAACAGTATTTAGTTGTGACTCCGGACAGTCTATTTCTGATGCCCGATCAAACGCTGAAGCGGGCAGATAAATTAACGATCCAAGACCATCTGCTCAACGAAAAAGGACAAAAAGTAGCGATTCATGGCGTGGACAGCGGAGTTTATAGAGGTGGATTCCATCATATTGCTACTGATACTCAGGAGCCGAATGAAAACCTCGACGGACACTTAGTTATTGCGAATGGGATTGTATGTGCCGACTATACCTTACAGATCAAATACCATGGCGATGAACACAAAAAAGAATTTGCTGAAATGCCTACCGTAGGATCCAAGGCTTATAATGACAAATACGGAGTTGTAAAAGACCAGGCCATCAGAAACAAAAATATCGACATTGATTTCACACCATCTTCTGAGATAGCAATACCAAAGCGTCCTGCCGACGCCCTTGCTTTTATATCTGAGGAGGATGCTCAAGCACATTTGGAGTATGGACAGTTTAGAGATCATTTAGACCCTGTATCGCGGTCGTGGATTGATTATCTCTTTACGCAATTCAAGCTCCACTATCCTGATATTAACTTCTCAGTCGACTGGAACAATGATGAAGTTAATGCCTACGCATGGATATCGAACGGAGAACGGCACGTTCAAATATTAGGCGGACTTGTACGGTCAACTACACTGGAACTTGAAGGACTCGCGCTTGTAGTCGCACATGAAATCGGCCACCATTACGGTGGTGAACCAACTTATCCGGGAAGCACTCTTTCCTGTGAAGGACAGGCAGACTTCTATGGGGCCAGAAATGTCATGAGAAAAGTCTGGTTCGGGGAGTTCTATATAAGTGTAACTGAAAAGGCAATCAGTCAACTGGCTGATTTCTTTGGAGTGGCTAGTACAGATATGGACAAACAAGCGGCGTTTATGGGAAAAAACACCAATGGATGTGAACATCCACCAGGAGATTGCCGGATTGAAACCTATAATGCAGCTGTAGATTTAAAGCCTAAACCGGCCTGCGCTGGATAAAAACGGCCTGGTAGAGCAAGCGTCTTATTGAGACGCTTTGCTCATTTTTTGGCAAAAACTTTTTTTGAGGAGGATCTTACTTCAATGCTGACCCATAGAGCGGTTGATTTGAATGATTATAGCACAAGGTTCGTTAAGATATTGCATTTTAAAACTGCTATCAATGAAGATGCTTTTCTCTCCTGCATTCTGGATCCCATCTACAGGCATAACTTGATTCTTTCTAAGAATACTCCTTATTATCTGGACGTATTGTTAAAGAATCCACCTGAGAAATGCAATGACTATCTTGACATGCTCCCAGAGCGATGGAATGAAATCCTTCATGCAGCCCAACAACTATTTACCGAAATGGAACAGCATGAATATCACCTTCAAGAAATGAAGAAATACAAAAAACAGTTTATGCGTTATTTTAATTACGGCAGCAGTACTAGTAAGAAACAGAAGTGTGGTACCTGTCTGGACATTGAACCGGTGGATTTCCGGAAAGTATATTTGGATTACAATGCCACGACTTACCTTAGACCCGAAGTGGCAAGAGTGATGAATAAATACAATAAGAACACGAATTTCGAAAATCCGAGCAGCAATACGGCACAAGGGGATTATTTGAGAGAGCTTATAGCTGAAGCCAAGAGACAAATTGCTGCGGATATTAATGTTAAGGCGGATAATATAATTTTCACAGGTTCCGGTTCAGAATCCAATAATTTAGCTATAAAAGGTATGGCTTTTTGTAGATTACAAGAAAAGGGCCATATTATAACGAGTAAAACAGAACATGCCTCCGTTTTGGAAACGATGCGTTTCCTATCAAGTATCGGATTTAAAATTACATATCTGGATGTTGATAGAGACGGTGCAGTTAGTCCGCAGGCAGTAAAGAAAGCCATAACGGATCGTACATTTATGGTGTGTACCATGGCTGTAAATAATGAAATCGGAACGATTAACCCGATAAGTGAAATAGGTGCCATATGTGCAGAAAACGACATTTGTTTTATGGTCGATGCTGTTCAAGGCTTTGGAAAGATGACATTGAATCCCGAGCAAATGGGAATATCCTTGTTAAGCTTTTCGGGACATAAGATATATGGCCCCAAAGGAATTGGCGGGCTCTTTGTACGAGAAGGATTGCATCTAATTCCGCAAATACATGGAGGCGGACAGGAGTATGGTCTCCGATCAGGCACTGAGAATGTTTCCTCCATACTTGCACTGGCAGCAGCTTCAAAATTAGCCCACAGTCAAATGGAACAAGAAAATAATCGGTTAAAGGAACTCAGCGATTATTTTTTGAGAATGGTAATTAACCTGGAACCAGACGTTATAGTGAATGGGTCATTGAAAAACAGAATCTCAAGTAACCTCAATATTGGCTTCCCTAAGATGGATAGCGGGGCTCTACTGAAGAACTTAAACAAGCTTGGAATCAATGTATCCAGCAGCTCTTCATGCAGTTCAAGAAAGAATGTGACCTCTCATGTGTTAGAGGCAATTGGTGCTGATACTATAAATTACGCACACATCCGGTTCAGTTTCGGATTGGGGACCACGAAGGAAGACTTAGATTATGTACTCCAACAGTTGCAGAATATTCTCACTTGGCTTAGACAAGGTGATGAGAAGGATCAAGTTATTTAGACGTGAACCGGGTTTTGAAAACGGAAAGTGATATTGAGTTTTCGGACAAGCCTGACGACTTATATGTACCGCGGCGATAATCCGGACCAAGTCAAGTGGAACGGCATGCTCCAGCATAGCTAGTTGCTGTAGCTTTGCACATCTTCTTGCTTCCGGAATAAGCCACGCGGAACGGCCCTCGTCGAAGCGACCAGCTGACAGGTGTAATAGGTATGGGATAACCATAGAGGGCGGTGGATCACCTGGGAACCAGCCAGGGACCCTACCGGAAAATTGCTTTTAAATACCAAGAGATTAAGGAAAGCGCGCTGAAGGTATAAACTTTAAAATGTTTTATGAGAATACTGCTAACACTAAAATACCTGAACATCTATGTCCAAATCATAGCTTAAGAAGAAAGAGAGCTATTTCAAAAATGAAATCTTATTTACCGGCACGAATATCCATGGAAAATTATGAATTGATTAATTACGTAAGTTCCTATATTAAGAAACATGATTATTAAAAACAACTCCCCTAAGGAGTTGTTTTTTTGTGGCCAATAGGGGGACCAATCGGCAATGGGACCATGTTCTTGTCCTACAAGGGACTATGTTCTTGTCATCCGACAACAGAAGTACGAATTAGGATATGATACTCGGAGACTGAGCTACATACATATGTACAAAATACGGGTTTTGTGAAGTAGTGCTAAGTAAATAAATAATACCAGCCTAATTCAAGCTGTTTCGATCCGTTTTTGCATCTGATTTGGCTCATTGTACTTATGTACTTTTAATGCTGATTTGATCCTCTTATCTTTACATAGATCGATTAATAAATTGTTTTTGTATTTCCTTTTATCGGCATAACACTTTTCATTTAGTTAGTACCGTCATTCAAATATTGATAATGTTTATGACGCTCTTAATTAGGTTGTGCTTGATGGTCTGTAACTCGACCGCCTGAATCATCCCGTGAATTCTAGGTTATTCATAATAGTCTTAACTATAATTCTGAATCTGAGTATCCTAATTCGGGCTGATTTATTTAACTCTTGTCATATAGTTCTAAGTTAGTCCTGTTGCTAACCACATCTTCAATAAAATTCCCACCCCCGCCCTCATACCAATTAATTAACATATTATGTAATTTATATATCTACACTATTTCAGAATTATTTATAGAATTCATTACTCCACCTACATTACAAGACCTCCCACTCATTGGAGAAAGCGTTGCCGTCTGATTTTCCAGAAAAATATTGTCAAATCCTTAATAATCATGTCATTATAAGTAGGTTCGTATTATAAATAACATTAAAGGGAGTGTGTATTTGAGTCGGTTTAATCTAGTTCTCATCTTTGTTTTATCCATCATGATAGCTTTTCTCCTGGGGATCTATGTGGCCCCTAGCATTGACCCGCGTCTGAGCGGGCAGACTGTGGCAAGCAGTCCCATTGCGGCAGAAGTCCCGCCGAGCCCTACTGAGATCCCCTCTACTGCTGCAGTAGACGTCGCACCTGCACCTTCTCCTTCTCTGGAACCCGTTGTCTTGGAAGATATGCCATCGGACAATGATACGGGTACCATCGGTGATGACTCTGCCGGCTATGACGCTGAGGAGCTACCGGCAGACGTCCCATCTGGAGAAGGCGTTGGAGAGCCCATTGATTTCAAGTACAGCATGAACTCAGCCGATGCTGTTAAGCTTACCTGGGAAGCCTACAATCTAACCGGAAAGACGATCAATTATTACACCGCACATATCAGCACGTATAATCCGGTAGGCGATCCTTCTTATGATCAGCTGAGCGGTGAAAGCAGCTTTCTCGTTAAATACGTGGGGCCGGTTGAGCCTGATGAAACTTTATTTATTTATAGTGACTTTACATACCAGAACACACTGGACCGGATTATCATTGACCAGCTTACTCTTCAATATGATGACGGTACTATAGAAACCTTCGACTATGGTTACGAAACCACCGAAGAACGCAGCTTTTAATCGGAAGACTCAATTGGCGCGCAACGTCAATGGGTTCTATCCGATTTCTGTCAGGCTCGTCCAGAAGTCCAGAAGCCTGAAGCAATTTTGATTCGATCTGTAAAACGAGAAAACGAGCGTTCCTGGCTGCCTACCTCCTAAAACAATATCCAATTGCAAAAGGTCCACGGAGCCCGTGGACCTTTTGCTTTTTCTGATTATCGTCTAGCCGTCGAGCAGCGTCATCTGATCTTTCATATAACGCGTGCCGTGAACGACATTCTTGGGGCTGACCTGATCGATTCGTTCGAGGTCCTCCTTCATGAGAAGGATATCAGCCGCGGCCGCATTTTCCTCCAGGTACTTGATACGCTTCGTACCCGGGATAGGCAGCGCCCCGTTGGCCATCGTCCAGGCAATGGCCAATTGGGATGGTGTACAGTTCTTCTCCATCGCGATTTCTTTAATCTTGTCGACAACCTCAATGTTCTTCCGGAAGTTGTCTCCTTGGAACCGCGGCATCCATCTGCGAAGATCGCCTGCGGCAAGATCCTCGAAAGTGCGAAGCTCTCCGGAGATAAAGCCCCTGCTCAGTGGACTGTAGGCCACATGGGTAATCCCCAGCTCTCTTACGGTAGGGAGTATCTCCTCTTCGATGTCACGGCTCCAGAGCGAATACTCACTCTCTAGCACAGAGATCGGATAGACGGCATGAGCGCGACGAATGGTTGAAGCGGAAGCCTCGGACAGGCCTAGCGCCCGAACTTTGCCTGCCTTGACCAAGTCTGCCATCGCTCCGACCGTCTCCTCTATCGGGATTTGCGGATCGACGCGGTGTTGGTAGTATAGATCAATGTAATCCGTATTCAAACGGCGAAGACTATCCTCCACTACCTTCTTAACGTAATCAGGATGGCCGCTGATGCTCTCGTAATTTGGGGTGTACGAGAACTTGGTGGCGATAATGGCTTGCTCGCGGCGCCCTTGAAGTGCACGGCCGAGCAGCTTTTCGTTATGCCCGTTCCCGTACACGTCCGCGGTATCGAACATCGTGACGCCAATGTCCAAAGCGCGATGGATCGTTTGGATCGACTGTTCATCGTTAGTCTCCCCGTATATGCCTGGAGACATTCCCATAATTCCCAGTCCGATCGAAGAGACGGGGATATTGCTATTGCCCAGAATTCTTTGCTGCATTTGTTAATCCCTCCTTCTATGTTTGTTGTCGCTCTGACTCTTCCATCTTGATTAACAGTTGGCTCTCGGAAGGGATTCTCCCTTTCTCGATGTCTTCGTATATCGACAGTTTGTTATTGACGGCGTCGAGCGCTTCGGCCAATTCGTTCTGGCGGCGAAATAAATCTTCCTTGTAATGGTTCAAGATCGCTTTGCGCTGTGGAATCGTGGAATCACCACCCAGTGCAAGATTCACCATCTCCTTCAGCAACGACAGCTTCATCCCAGTCGCCCGGAAACATGTCATCAACCGGATCCAATCTAGGTGATCTTGTTCGAACAGTCGATTCCCGTTCTTATCTCTCTTAATGTAAGGGAGCAATCCCTCCTTCTCATAAAAACGAATCGTATGAGCCGGGCAACCAAGCCGCTCTGAAGCTTCTTTGATCGTGAATGCCATGGGCCGGATCGCTCCTTATCGGTTATTTTCATACGGAATCGGCTGGTTCTTCCTCATCCTAAACCTTAAAGTACACTTTAAGGCAAGCGTTATTTTGGGAGAATAAACTGCCGATTGGTTGTTAGATTCTTATGTTTCCGGATTTTCCTTCACAGGATTAAGTATCCCGTAATAAACAAGATCCTCATAAGAATTATTCTTGTAAATATGATCTTTCAGCGTCCCTTCATAGCTCATTCCGCACTTTTGCATGATTTTACCTGATGCCGGATTAGATGCGAAATGACGTGCGTATACCCGGTGGTAATTCTTTTCGGTGAAAACAAATTCAATAACTGCCCGGGCTGCTTCGGTTCCATAACCTTGACCCCAATGGGCTTCCCCGATCCAATAAGCGATCTCACCGTTATGATATGGCTGATGGTTGGAAATACCGACTGCTCCATACAATTTGCCTGTGTTCCTATCTGTGATTGCGAATTCATACATCTTGTCCAGGTCAAAGTTCTGCTCATGATTGGCCATCCAGGACACAGCGCATTCTAGTGGATACGGATACGGCAAGGTCAATGTACTCCGGTAGATATTGTAATTGTTACAGTAGTCTCTAACTTCCTCCGCATCCGCTGGTTTGAATAGGCGCAGAAGTAATCTGTCCGTTTCAAGGGTCCGGTCTGTCCGGTTATTGTTCATCTGATTTCTCCTTCTCTCTATGTCATATAATGAACACCTATGTAATTCTTGGATCTTGGAACCCCTCAATCAACATAACTATTCTCAAAAATATCCATAAAGGCGGTCACCAGTTGCGATTGCGCTAATGTATCCGCATCTTCCGTCTCCGTCAGTTGCCATCCGTATGTACCATATTGCTGATAGTTCTCCATAGACAATGGACGCAGCTCAAACTCTTTGCGGATAGCTTCAATACCAGCAGCATAATCAATCTTCATCCGGGCGAACGCCTGTTCCGGGTCTTTAAAAACTGCATAACCTTTGCGATCTGCCCCAACGTGATATGCCGGATCATTTCCCCACTGCGTAATGTCTACAGAACCTTTGATTCCCTGAGCACCAATCACATACTCTCTAACATACGTATTCTTGTTACCGGACGGAGAATGGTTCGAATACACCCACAGTGCGGCCAATATCACGAATGACAGCAACGCCAAACAACCCATAACCTTAGATTTATTCATAGATTTCATGAGGCTCATCCTTTCCTTAGATGGATGCAACAAAAAAGCGGATGCACCAGGACCGGGAAACCAGCCATTGACTGCCGCTTTTGGGAGGAATAAATCAAAAGATCCACATCATTTAAACAGGCCAAGAATCAGAGACGATTCCCAGCCTGCCTTGTTGCCAGCTATACTAAACCTTATGCCGCACGGGTCAGCTTACGGACAACCTCCTGGCTGTACTTGCGCTTGGTGATGAAGTAAAAGCTGAGCTGGAATACGAAATAGATCGCGACCACAATCGTTGTGTTCTTCATGAATTCGCCAATGATGTCGGACCCGCTCATGACGTGGGTGATTAGATAGATGAAGCAGTAGCCGAAGATGCTGCCCAGCAGCAGCGGAACAAAGAAGGTAATGAGCAGCTCTGCCGATACTACCGACCTTATCTCCTTATCACTGATGCCAATCTTATACAGCTTGCGGAAAAAGACAGTGGCGTTCCCGATTTCGGTATATTGCTTGAAATACAGCACCATGCCGCCTGCTACAAAGAACAATACACCGATCAGCGAGGTGACGAACACGAAGAGTGAATAGTTCTTCTTCAGCTCCTTGAAGGCATCCACTTTGGAGGCTACCGCAAACATTTGCCCGCTTCCATCCTTATCCGTAGCATTCAGCGTATCCTTGAGCTTCTGGACAACCCCTTCTGTCCCTTTCCAGGCTGTAAAATCAATTCCGTAGTGGGTACCCATTGCATTCGGGCTTACCTTGGACTCCATATTCTTGTAATCCTCATTGCTCACTACGATCCCGGAGCTTGTCGGATAAGAGCTCGCTGTAGCAAACCAATCCCCGTGATAGGATGATTTCACCTTGTAATTGAAGGTTTGCGTGCCATCCGTGAATTGAATCGCCTCCCCTTCGCCAATGCCATGGGTGCCCGGCTCCCAGGCCGTAACAATATTAAGAACTTCACCGGCGCCAACCGTTACCTTCTCCCCGGTCAGAGAGTTGTACATGTCCTGCGACACAATCGGCTTCGTCTTCAGGACATCGTATTTATCTCCTTCCAGATTCATTTTGAGGTTCAGGAAGCTGGTTTCCTGGATCGACTTCAGCGGCTCGGAGGACTGCTTCAGCACCTGCTCCAATTGTCCGCTCTCCAGCACATGCACGCCGGCTACCGAGATATACTCGATATCATACTTATTTCGTTCCGCGATGCTCTCCGACAGCTGCAGCAGCGAGAATGGCGAAGCAACAAGAAAGATAGTCATCCCGCTGAGAATGCTCAGAATGAACATAATCCGCTTGTTCTGATTGAATTTATGATTGATTTCGGTGATGGACAGGATATGCCGGTAATAGAACTTCTTATTCTTCAGGAAGCTGATCAATGTGTTCCCAAGATGGGAGATGACCATGTAAATCCCGATGAAGCTAAGCAGGATATAGGTAATAATCATAAAAGGATTCGTATTCAGACTTTCGTGATTGGAGATAACCACCAGGAAAATAATCGAGGCTACAACCAGCCCCACACCGACCAGCCCAAGACGGGTGTCACTTTTCTTCGCCTGGTTATCCTGCTTGCGGGAATCCTTCATCAGGTCTGCGATGTCCAGCTTACCAACCTTGACACTTGAAATCAATTGTGAGGCGGCAAAAATCACGGTAAATACAACCGCAGTGACGATGAAGCTTGCCGTACTGAGTGAGTAGGATACCCCTTGCAGATCCAGCAGATCAATCGCCACATTCTGGAACAGCCGTGAAAAGATCGCGCCCGTGATAATCCCGGCAATGAGCGAGGAGACACTGATAATCAGATTCTCCAGCAGGATGATCTTCTGCAGATCGTTCTTGTGCATCCCGAGCGACATAAAGATGGCGAATTCCTTGCTTCTCGACTTGATGAACGAGGAATGTGCATAGTTGATGAAGAACACCGAGAACAGGGTCAGTGCAGCCAGACTCAGCATTAGCACAATCTGGATCACATCCTCTGTCGCCCCTTCCCGGATGCTGTTATTGAACAGCAAGGCGGCATAGAGGAAAAAGATCGTAATCGCAAAGGCGCTGCAAATGAAATAGGAGAAGAAATTCCGCACATTGCGTTTGAAGTTCTTAATCGTGACATCTCTAAAGGTCATTTCGTTCCCCTCCGATGATCGCCAGGCAGTCGAGGATTTGATCAAAAAACTCCTTGCGGACCCCGCTGCTGACAATCTCCATGCTGATGGCACCGTCCTTGATAAAGATGATCTTTTTGCAGAAGCTCGCGGCGAAGGCGTCATGAGTCACCATCAGGATGGTGCTCTCCCGTTCCTGGTTCATCTTCTCGATACATTTCATCACTGCATTGGAGGACTTGGAATCCAGGTTGCCTGTAGGCTCATCGGCGAAAATAATATCTGGATCATTCACAAGCGCCCGGCTGACCGCCACCCGCTGCTGCTGGCCGCCCGATATGTTGTAGGGATACTTGCCGGCGATTTCCTCAATGCCCAGCAGCTTCATAATCTCTTCACTTTTGGCTTCCATTTGCGCTTTGTCCCGCTTGTCAAGGATCATGGGCAGCATGACGTTCTCCTTCAGTGTCAGACTGTCCATCAGATTGAATTCCTGGAAGACAAAGCCGAGATGCTGTCTGCGGAAGAGCGCCATTTCATTCTTATCCAGGGAGGTGATATTCTTGCCCCCGATAAAAACCTCGCCGTAGCTCGGCTTACCGATGCCGCTCAGGATATTCAGCAATGTGGTTTTGCCGCTGCCCGAGGGGCCCATGATGCCGATAAACTCCCCCTTCTCTACGTTAAAGCTGACGGAATCCAGTGCCACTGTGGAATTCTCACCGTTCTGCACACCATAAACCTTCTTAACCTCTTTGACTTCCAGTACTACGCTCACAGTTTCATCTCCCGTTAGTCATATATTTATCCTCAATTACAGCTTATAGCTTCATTGTAGTAGACACTGGATTCCATATCCATCCATTTACCTTACGTTATCTTTCATTTTTGAAAGGTAAGAAATCTGCACCTCTGTGCCTTGATTGACTTCCGAGGTAATCGTGAGGCGGTGGCCCAGCTTCCGGGCTATTTCTGAGCAGACATAGAGGCCGATGCCTGTCGCCTGGTGATGGGTACGTCCGTTTTTTCCGGTGAAAAAGGGCTGGAAGACCCGCTGCAAATCCACCGGCTCAATGCCGATCCCCTCATCCCGGACGGACAATACCACCTTGTCGCCACACTGCTCAATGCGGAAGTGGATGGATTTCGCCGCTTCGCCCGAGTCAGAGTATTTAATTGCATTGGAGATGATCTGATCCAGCATCGCCGTATTCCATTTGCTGTCCGTCATGACCATGATACGCTCGTCCTCACATTCGATCACCGGGTAGACATTATTATAGATATATTGATTCCGCTTGCTGTTAATCAGGCTTCTGAGTGATTCCAGCAGGTTGATAGGCTCCGGATTATAGTCACGGGTGAAATACTCCAGGCGGAAGAACTTCAGCATCTGGTTCAGCATGCTAAGGATTTTATCCTTCTCTTCCTCAATATGCTGCAGGGCCAGGGCATGACCGGTGGGATTCATTTTGTAGTTCTGCAGAATGAGGTCGATGACTGACAAGGGCGTTTTGAGATTATGTATCCACTGCGAGATGAACTTATGGGTGTTGTCGGCCTGGGCTTTGACCTCATAGATCTGGTCCTGATAGCTATGGTGTATCCGGTGAATGAGCTGAATGACGGCTTGCTGCTCGTACGAATAGCCCTTCTCCTCAATCTCGATATTCTCGGATAACCGCTGTATTTCCCGGTGGGTGGAGACGTATTTGATCAAGCGGAAGCACATAAATATGATAAATACATAAAAATAGATGCTAAGCAGGTACATGAGCTGGATATTGCTGCTGATAAAGAAATTGCAGTATACGCTCACCAGGATATGACTTAAAAAATAGACAAGGGTGAACGACAGATGATCACGCATGAAACCCCGAAACAGCTTAATGCTCACTGGCGGGTCCCTCCGATCATAGCCGAATCAAAAATGTAACCCACGCCTCTTTTGACTTTGATTACATCCTGAAAGCCGAGACTGGCCAGCTTGCTTTTGACCCGGGTGACATTAACCGTCAGCGTATTATCCACGACGAAATGCACATCATCCCACAGTTCTCCCAGCAGTTCTTCCCTGGTGACAATGGTATCCTTATTCTCCATCAGCTTCTTCAGCAGCTTGTATTCATTCTTGCTGAGCTCCTCTACGGCTCCCTTGCAGGAAATGCTGAAATTGCGGTCATCCAGATGAATCGGCAACTGCTCTTTCTCCGGCTCCGGCTTACCCGCATATTCCCCGTAATTCCGGCGCATAATCGCCATAATCTTCGCCAGCAGCACTTGAATATTCAGCGGCTTCACGATATAATCGTCCGCCCCCAGCTCCATGCTGAGCACCTGGCTGGATTCCTCATCCCTTGCAGAGATCACAATAATCGGCACCGTAGTTTTCCTTCTGAATACCCGGCAATAGTAGAATCCGTCATAATAAGGCAAATTCAGGTCAAGCAGCACAAGCTGCGGCGCTTCCTGCTCGAAGATCTTCTCCACCTGCAGGAAATCCGCAACCTCCACCACTTCATAGCTGTATTTGCGCAGGATATCGGTCATCAGGGTTCTGATTTTGATATCATCCTCGACGATCATGATCTTGAACAATTGGCTCACCTCTTAGCAGCCCTGGCAGTCCTGAGACAATCGCTGTTATGAAGCCTCCGCCAGCTTGTTATCGATAAACCCGATAATTGTAGCAATGCTCGCGAAGTGTTCATGAATCAGTTCCTCGGGCAGAATAATAAGCTTGAATTCCTGCTCCAATCTGGCAACCAGATCCAGGAGACCCAGGGAGGTCAGCAATCTGGACTCGAAAATATCGGTGTCCAGGTGCAGCTCCCCTGCCGGAATACGGGTCAAACCCGCTACGATCATTGTAACTTGTTCTGTGATTTTCATATACTATTTTCTCCATTCCTGGTGGATTTGTAGTAGGGATCAAAAACATGGGCAATGGCCCGGATAAAGTACGTACCGGTAGGGGTTACTGTAATTCGCGGAGAGTCCACACCCAGCAGCAGGCCATCCTTCTCCATGCCTCTAAGCACGCTTAGCTCCTCCTGAAAGTAAGAGTCGAAATCGATACCAAAGCACTCCTGGAGCATTTGCTTGTCAATAGGGTTACCGCCCAGCAGCTGCTTCAGAATAACATCCTCACGAATGGCATCCTCCCCGGACAAAAGATGGGTCTTCCCGGTCTCAATAGGGAATCTGCCCGAATCAAGCGCGGAGCAATAACGATCCATCGCCGGGACATTCTTATAATAGAGTCTGCCAATCTTACTGACTGCCGACTTGCCCAGACCCAGCAGATGCTGGCTGCTTCTTTCGGAGGAGCCCATGAAATCACGAACCACATGCGTTCCGGGATGCTTCTCCCGCCCGTTGTTGCGGATAAAGGTATCACTGCCCATCTCGGTGTAGTCCGTGGATAAATACTGGCGGGCCAGCTCGAACAGGCGGGACACCATATAATTGTTGGGCAGGCTGAGATGCGGGATTTTGCGCTGCAGCGGGTAGATGGCCGGGTAATGGGCATAGGGAAAAGCCACGATTTTATCGGGGGCAATCCGTACGATCTCCTGCAAGGTACGCTCGAATTCCCCGAGTCCCTGAAAGGGCAGGCCATAGCATAAATCCACATTGACGGTGAAGCCCATGCTCCGGGCAAGTCCGATAATCTCCCGTGTATCCTCAAGATCGCATTCCCGGTGAATCGCATTCAGTACCCGGGCATCAAAGTCCTGAATGCCAAAGCTGATATAGTTAAACCCCAGTGTCTTCAGCAGCCGGAGCTTGCCTTCGGTAACAATCTGCTTGTCCGGGTAAGCCTCCAGCTTTATTCTGGCGTTGTCTTCAAAATCCACGTACCGGGCAATAATTCCGTACAGCCGTTCGATCTGCCGTTCATTCAAATATGCCGGGGTCCCGCCGCCCCAGTGCAGATTACCGGATTTCAGCTTCCGGGAACGGCCGGAGAGCTTGAGTGCCAGCTCCTGCTCCAGCGCATCGATATATTGATCCTTGTCTTCATCCTTGCCGCTCAGCACCCGGTCACAGCAGCAGTAATAGCAGATCGACTTGCAGAACGGAACATGCACATAAACCTGTGCTTCTTCGATTTCCTTAAGCTCCTGAGCTATAGCAGATTCATCCGCAGGCTGGCGCCAGTGGCTGTCCACCGGATAGCTTAAATACATGGGAAGGTTATATTCGTTGTACTTTTGCGATAAATAATGCAGCTGATTCTGAATGGTCTGATTCATTGCCAAGCTCCCTCCTTGCCCCGGCTTGCCGGGCGGTACATCATCTCCATGACTTCCTGCTCCTTGTGTACAATGTCTTCCAGTAAGCGGCCATGTACAGTTCTCCAAGTGTCCGGCAGCGCAATGCCTTTGCTGCACCTGATCAGGTCACTGCGGATGTCCATCCATGCACCGGTAATTTCTCCGAGCCTCGCTGCAGCTGCTTGCCGTTCGGTAAGAAGACGCTCCAGCCGGTACTTTTCAGCCCGCTTAGAATCAATGATGGCGTTCAGGCCAGCGATCTGGCGGTTGACGTGCTGCTCTGTATAACTCCAGTGCTGTGAAGTATAGTGATCTTTGAAGGCGGACAACGCCTGCAGGCTCTGCGTAATGTCGTCCCGCTGAGTGCGGTACAGGCAATTAAGTCTATTAACATCTGGCAGCAGTTCATAGGTGTACGGCTGCTGGAAGCGCGGGAATTCCATCAGGGTGTACGTCTGCGCAGATGACATTAGATGCTGGCGGTACCCCTGATAACTGTTCAGCAGATCCGCTGCTGCCAGGGTCCGTTCCCTGTAGTTCAGCGCATCCTTATGGCTGTGCTCCAGCACTATAAACTGATCCTGCGCCTCACTATAACCGTAGACCAGCAGTGTATGGGCAAGATGTTTCTTCATATAAGCGTCTCTACGGGCCGGTTCATAGAAGCTGTCCACCCATAGAATGAACAGGCTTTGCCGGGCCAGTCCAGCGGTAAGCCTCTCCTTCAGCCCGTTCCCGCCCTGCGGGGACTCATACCGGACCGTAAGGTGCAGCTGCTCCAGAATAGCTTCCGGGGGCGCGGATTCCATGCAGGCCGCAGAGAGGTACGGCTCTGCCTGTGCAGAATCAAGAGTATACACAAACATATCGCTGCTCAGAAACGTGTTGATATTCCGGCCAAAGACATTCACTACAGGAAATAGTGAGTTATATAGGCAGCTTTTGTAATAGAGATCGTTAAACGGCTGCGGCTGTGTGAAGGGCCGGGGTTCCACGGGTTCCGGGAAACTTCTTGCCGGGAGGCTGGAGGCAGCTGCGACTTCCCCGCAGTGAACCTGAACCGGCGGGATACAGGCTGCACTTACCCGCGGAGTAACTCCCGCTTCCACAAGCCCGGCCTGCGCCCTAATGGTAGAGGCGCTCAGCAGCTCTTCGTAAGAAAGGGGGATGCCCCTGCGGGCAAGCTCACTCTGCAGCGTAACCGCCTCAATCGAGCTTCCGCCAATTTCAAAGAAGTCATGGTCCAGTCCGATGGGTTCAAGCTCCAGGACAGCCCCCCATGCCTGGCAAATGGACTGCTGCAACGGAGTGGTGCAGGGAGTGAATTCACTATCCGTAAGCATGTTATGCAGAGAAACCTCAGGCAGCTGCTTTTTGTCCACCTTGCCGTTGGCATTCAGCGGGAAGTGCTCCAGAAGGACGAACACGGACGGGAGCATATAAGCAGGCAGGCGTGCAGCCAGGTACATCTTAAGTGCAGCGCCGGAGACGGCTTGCGCGGCAGTCAGATAGGCACAGAGGTATTTATCCCCTGAACTGTGGCTCCTGGCCATAACGGCAACATCCCGGATGCCCGGATATTCCAGCAGCATCTTCTCCACTTCCTTGGTCTCGATGCGGAAGCCGCGGATCTTGACCTGATCATCGCGGCGGCCGAGGAACTCGATGGTTCCGTCCTCCCGCATCCGGCCCAGGTCGCCTGTCCTGTACATCCGGTCTGCCTCAGATTCGCGGAAGGGGTCCGGCATGAAGGCTTGTGCCGTCTTCACCGGGTCCTTGATGTAGCCGCGCGCTACCCCGATACCGCCGATATACAGCTCACCTGTCTCTCCCGCCGCAACCGGCTGCAGGTCATCGTCAAGAATGTACCAATAATTCTGTTCAACCGGTATCCCGTAGGGAATGCTTGTCCAGTCCTCCCGGACCTCCGTAACCGGATAATAGATGGACCAGACCGCAGCCTCTGTAGCACCGCCGAGAGCGGTCAGCTTCGCCCGGGGGAAGTAACGCGAGTAGTTCCGCGCCAGCTCCAGGGGAACCCAGTCTCCGCTCAGGAAGATGTGCCTCAACTCCAATTGGGCGAAATCAGGGATATACTCCGCCAAGTGCCGGACCAGATAATGCAGCGTGGTCGGAACGGAATTCCAGAAGGTGATCCTCTGCTCCAGCAGCAGCTGTGTTAAGCTGTCCGGATCGGTGATCTGCGGCTCCGGACACAGGACGATAGTGCCTCCGGCGGCCAGCAGGCCGAAGATATCATACACAGATAGATCAAAACACACCGAGGTTACGAACAAGCCTCTATCACGACTGCCCATATCCAGCTCGCGGTTCACCCAGGAGATTAAATTCACGGCGGAACGGTGCTCGATCATTACGCCTTTGGGCGTGCCGGTAGAGCCGGAGGTGTACATGATATAGGCCAAAGCACTGCCGTCAATGGAGAGATCCGGGTTGTCTGACGGATAGCCTGCTGATGAGGAAGCAGCGGTTGCGCCAGCTTCAGCAGACCCCAGGCGGATCTGAACCGGCACATTGAGCGGTTCATCGTCTTCACAGATAGCAGCAGAAGCCCCGGAATGCTGCAGAATATAGTTTTTGCGGCTGGCCGGATAGCCGGGATCCACCGGGACGTAGGCAGCGCCGCTTTTTAACACGGCAAGCAGGGCCATGACCAGATTCATATTGCGCTTCACACTTACGCCTACATGATCATTCGGTCGAACGCCCCGGGCAATCAGCTCATGTGCCAGGCAATTGGCACGCCGGTTCAGCTCCTGGTAGCTTATTGACTCTCCGGCAAAAACGATGGCCGGATGCTCCGGCTGCAGCACTGCCCGGGCTTCGAACCCTTCGTGCAGCGTGGCAGCAGCAGATATGGACAGCTTGGAATGGGAGTCGGCCAAAGCTCTCACCTCCCGGGCAGGCTGCCCTGCGGATGTTCACTGCTCAGCTCAGCGGTCAGCGCAGTCAGCTCGCCCAGCGTCTCACAGCTGAGCAGCTCATCTACATGCTCTTCCAGGTTCACGCCAAGCCTGCTCTCCACCATCGCGATAATCTCCACAATCATCACCGAGGTAATGGCCAGATCATCCTCAACCGACAAGCCGGGATGCAGCTCCTCCTTGTCGAAGTAGCATACGCTGGCGATAATCTCATACAGCTTGTCCTGCATCTGCACAGTCTTCTCTCCCCTCATCTTCCTTCAGAGCCGCTTGCGGAATTCATGCTTCAATTGCTGCCGGTCAACCTTGCCGCTCCCCCCTGTAGGGAAGCTGTCAAAGACATGCACCATATCGGGAATCATATACCGGGGAAGCAGCTTGCCGACAGCCTGCTTCAGCCCAAGGACGGTGAAGCTGCCAGCTTCATGCACAACCACGGCAGCACAGATCAGTGGATGGCCTTCACCATCCTGGATATCCACGACCGCGGCATCCAGAATATTCTCCATGTCATGCAGCACGCGTTCAATCTCCGGCAGCTCAATACGAAAGCCGGAACGCTTAATCAAGGCGTCTTTGCGGCCAATCAGGACGAGCGCTCCGTTTTCATTAACCATAGCCATGTCCCCGGTGCAGTAGAGCTTGTCTCCAAGACCCCAATTCGGCGGTATGCTGCGGAAGCTCTGCTCTGTAAGCAGAGGGTTACGGTAATAGCCCTTCATGACTATTGAGCCTCTTACACAGAGTTCACCCTCTTCACCGGCACCGGCAAGACGTCCGTCAGCGGTTACCACGACAACTCCGGTATTTCCGCAGGGATACCCGATCGGTACGGGAGTGCCGTGTATACCGTCTTGTTCACTCAGCGGATAATAGGTACAGACGTTGGTTTCAATCAGCCCGTACAGATTGTAGAAATCCGCCTCTGGCAGCAACTCCATCACCTGGTGCAGCAGCTTCGGCTGCAGAACCTCTCCCGCAAACAGCACGCCCCTCAGCGAAGGCAGCCCACCTGCTGGCAACCGGCCGTATTGGACCACGGCAGCCCAGAGTGAAGGCACGGAATAGACCCAGCTAATTCCCCCCTGTTCGATGGCCTTGGTAAAACGCGCCGGATGCTGAATGACCTCAGCCGTCAGGAGGACGAGCGTTGCCCCTACGGCAACCGGCACGAAAATATCAAACACCGAAAGATCAAAATGAAAAGGTGCGATGGCCGCGAAGCGTTCATGTCCTTCCGGTTTGAAGTAACCGCAGCACCAGTCAATGAAGGTTCTGGCATTCAGGTGGGTAATCATCACGCCTTTGGGTACTCCTGTGGAGCCTGAAGTATACAGAATATAAGCCAGATCCTCGCTGATCGGCTGTCTTCTGCTCTTGTACAAATGGCGCAGGGGCTGCTCCGGCGCAGCTTGAACGATCATGCCGAAATCTGCGTCGTCCAGTTCGGCGCCCCCCTCCACCAGCAGGATATGAAGTAACCTCAGCCGCTCCAATTGCTCTGGATTCGCACCTTGCAGCAGCTTCAGCAGGTTCGCACCATCAGTAACCAGAAACCGCGTCCCGCTCTGCTCCAGAATGGTCAACATTCTGTGTACAGGAGAGTAGCTCGTGTCCAGCGGAATGTACGCCCCTGCGGTGAACAGTACGCCGAACATGGCGCATACTGCCTGCGGGGACTTGTCCAGACAGATTGCAGCGGTCTCCCCCGGCTCCATGCCGGTATCGATCAGTGCATCTGAGATTTGAATACTGCGCCGAAGCAGCCCGCCATAGCTTAGCTCCCTGCCTTCAAAGCGCAGCGCAGTCTGGTCGGGGCAGCGCTCAGCGCTGCGGAGCAGGTAATGCTGAAGCAGGAAATCACTCATACCCTTCCCCCAGACCTTCCAGCATGATTTTCTTCTGCATCTCACTCGTTCCCGAGTACAGCTTGGAAGCAAGGGAATCCCGCATCTGCTTCTCCGGCGGGCTCTCCTTCACATAGCCGTAAGCTCCCCAGATTTGTACCGCCGCAAGGCTGTTCTGCACCTTGGATTCGGAGGTATGCAGCTTCAGCATGGAGGCGCTGTGCATTCCGCAGCGGCCCTGGTCAAAGTCCTCGCACACCTTATACAGCATCAGCCTGCTTGTTTCCATCCGGATTCTCATCTGGACCAGCTTGTCATAGACACCCTCGAAGGAGCGGATGGCCTGCCCGAATTGCTTCCTCTGGCCCGCATACTGATAGGTCTGTTCATACTGCTGTTCCATGGCTCCGACATGATAAGCACTGACTATAATCCGCTCCCACAGCATCGCCTTGAAAAAAATACCCATCCCCTGCCGTTCCCGTCCCAGCAGCCTGTGCGCCGGAATACGGGTGTGGTTCAGCAGAACCTCACTCATCGGGCTGGTCCGCAGGCCCATCTTCCCGAAGACCTGTCCAATCTCGTATTCCTGCTGCCGAGCTTCCAGAATAAAGGCCGACACATCCAGCATGGGCAGTCCATTCGCATGCTTGCCGTACACCAGCAGGATGTCGGACTCCGGGGCGAGTGTGGCAAAGGTTTTGATGCCGTTCAGGATATAACCTTCCGGTTCCTTCTCGACAGAGGTGGTCATGGCGGAAGAATCAGAGCCCGCCCCAGGTTCCGTAATTACGCTGCTGCCGATGAATCTTCCATCCATGAGCGGTGCCAGATAACCGGCCTGCTGCTCCTTACTGCCGTATACCCATAGCGGCACTTGGGCCGCTGACATTTGAGCGCATACCGAGAAGACCAGGCCTTCATCCTGGCAGCGGCGCGCCAGCGAACGGATCGCCAGCGCCGTGGTCAGCATTCCCTGCTCCGCTCCTCCATACGCTGCCGGAAAGGGAAGCCCGAGCAAGCCGGTACCGGCTAATCTGGACCACTTATCCCTGCGGAAGGTGCCGCTCTCGTCATCCGCATACACTCCGTCATTCAAATACCGCTCACAACATTCCTCCATTAAGCCGCAGATCTGCCGCTGCTCCACGGTATAGCTGAAATCCACAATAAGCGCCCCTCGACCTGTGATTTATTGAAATATAAGAATTTGAAGCCAAAGCCTCACTTTGCGGGGTTATCCTATAGCTCCCCGGCCATGCCTCTGACGATCATGTCATTGAGCAAAAACTGGCTTTCCGCCGGAATACCCTCTACAGCCCATCTTCGGAGGATGTTCTTCTGCACCTTCCCTGATTCCAGTACCGGCAGCTGGGAGACGAGATGTACCCGGTCTGGAACCTTATAGTTCGCGATTTTGCCGCGGCAATAGGCTTTGACCTCACCTTCGGTAAGCAGAACTCCGGGCCTTGGGATCACAAAAGCAGCCAGGGCCTCACCCAGAATCTCGTCCGGCTCCCCGACAACCGATACATCCTCAACCTTGTCCATGTTCAGTACACATTCTTCAATATCTACCGGGTAGACATTGAAGCCGCCGCGGATGACCATATCCTTGATGCGGCCGGCAATGCAAATATTGACGCCGTCCTTGTAATAGCAGGCCAAATCGCCGGTGTACAGCCAGCCTTCCTCGTCAATTACCTCACGCGTCTTGGCTTCGTTGTTGTAGTAGCCCTTCATCAGATAGCCTCTGATTGCCAGCTCCCCGATCTCGCCCTTCGGCAGCTCCTTGCGGTCCCGGTCGACAATCTTGACCTCGAAGCCTTCAATCGGCCTGCCGACGGTGTTCAGCCGGACCTCCGGCGGATCATCCAGCCGGGTCATTGTGACCAGGCCCGTAGCCTCAATAATGCCGTAGGCGTTAATCAGCGTGCAGCGGGTCGTTTCCTCGATGGAGCGGGCTAAATACGGGGTACAGAGGGAACCGGAGACCACGACCTTGCGCAGCTCCCTGAACAGCCCGGGCTTGCAGTAAGGCATGGCCAGGATCAGGCTCCACATCGTCGGCTGGGTGTGAAAGAGGTTGATCCCGTTTTTGGCGACATGGGTCAGAATATCATTCGGATTGAAGTTGGAGATCCATTTCATTGTGATACAGGAGACAAAGTAGACGAGCACGGCATTGAAGCCCTGCGCAGCATAGAGAGGAGCAATCGAGAAGCCGATATCATCGTGTATATCCAGCAGCTGTCCGCCATAGTAGGAGGTGGCCACCAGATTGCGGTGCGTGATCATCACGCCTTTGGGGTGGCCGGTGGTTCCGGAGGTGTAGCCGAGAATCGCAATATCCTCTGGATCAATAGCTTCGAGCTGTCTGTCCTGAAAAGGGACTGTGAGCGGCTTCAGCAGCCTGGCAAAAGACATGCTGCCCGGTGCAGGCTCATCGCCAAGCACGATATAATTGCGGATCGCCGGCAGTTCGGGCCGAAGCCCGGTCAAGAGAATTTCCTCATAGTTAAAAATGCCCAGCCGGTCCTGGTAAATGATCGTCTCCGCATCGGAATTGTCCAGAATCCGCCGGATTTCATCCGGTTCATACCGTGTGCTGACGGGAACAATCCACGCGCCGATTTTGAACAGGGCGAAGTAGACGTACAGATATTCAAGACTGTTGGGCAGCAGTACGGCCACCTTGTCGTTCTTCTTGATCCCGAGGTCCAGCAAATTGCCGGCAATGGTGAGGGAATAGTCATACAGCTGCGCGAAGGTGACAGCCTCCTGCTCGAACACCACCGCAGGCTTGTCCGGGAAATCCCTTTGTAATGTATCCAGCACGCAGTCAATGGTCAAACGTTCATATTGGATCATCGGTGTGCCCTAGTCTCCTTTGTTAGCCCAAATAGGATAAATCAAAGCCTTCGAAATGCTGCGCTGCCTCTTCCTCATTCAGAATGGCGCCGATACAGCCCGGCAGCCTGCGGGGGCGCTGCATGGCCGTCATAATATACTGGATATAATTGAAGTTGTTCGAGAACGAACGGATGCCGATGGCCTGCATGATGATCCCGATGAACGCGCCGGGAGCCAGATTGGTGTTCATCATTTTGTCCGCAAAATCCGGAAACAGCACCGCCTTCAGCTTCTCCACGCATACGAACAGAAACTTCTGCATACGGATGAAGATATAATCCTTGTCCTTCTTGTAGATTTCGTCTGTATGGACCAGCTCCCCGTCCAGGTAGAACTCCGCCAGAATCGGAGATTTCAGCTTCATATAACCTTCCTGGTCGAAGGTAATATGATTGAACACATCGTACAGGACGACCGTATACTTGATGTCCTCCTTACCGCTGAACGCCTGGAGCCCGGTCAAATACAGATTGCCTTCAGCGGCGTAAATATCTACGATATCTTCCTCATAAAATAAAGCGCCGGGTCCAGTGTCCCCATGCTGCTTGTGCATGAAATAAGAACTGTAGATCCCGCTCATAATCTCAAAAATATGAAAACATTTAAACCGGTCAAAACGGAGCCGGGCAGCGAGTTTTTTGTCAAACCACTGACCCTCAAGCTCCTCCTTCAGCTTCTGCTCCAGGTAATCCCTCGAACAGAGTACACCCTTGCCGCCGTTAAAAAGATCATCCACCGCCGCTTCCAGAATCAGTCCGTCCGGGCTGATGGTGAGATGAACCATGAAGGACAGGGAGACATCCTGCTTGCGCATGCGGGTGATATCCCGCTGCCAGCCGATAATATGCAGATTCCCTTCATCATCCGTCTGCAGATTGGTGCCACGCGCCCTGATCATGGGCACGAGCTTGTCCGTGCAGGAATAGTTGCCGTAGGCGACCTTTTTGCGGATGATTGCTGTGTCGAGCGGTTCTCTTACGATCAGCTTGGGAACGGGAAAATTCGTGACCGTCATAGTCTGCCTTCCTCCCTTACCATATGAGGTATGCCGCCGCATAGGTTAAGCCGCAGGCACTGCCCAGCAGCAGGATCGAGTCTCCCTTACACAGCAGCCCCTGCTCCTCGGCGATCGCCAGACCGGCGGGAATATTGGCGCTCCCCATGTTGCCGTTCTCGGGGAAGGTATTAACGGGGAAGACTTTCTCCGTCCTGACCTCCAGCTTGTTCAGCAGTGAGTTGGTGATATTCCGGCCCAGCTGGTGGGAGAAGATGTAATCGATGTTGTCCTTGCGCAGCCCATGCTCGTCCAGGAATTCATAGACAAAACCGGGCATATCGCGGATGACATTGGCGGCAATCCCGCGCCCGTCCGCCCAGCTCATGAAATCCATTCCCTCGAACCTTGGAGCGGGCATATGGATTTTGGGCGATACATAGAGCGACAGCTCCCAATCCGCATGGTTCCTCTGCTCCCCGTAGTACTGGATGGACTTCTCGCCATTGTCAGCACTCAGCAGCATGGCGGCGGCTCCGGCCCCGGCGAACAGCAGATTCATTTTGTAATCGGCTTCTTCAAGACTGCCGACCTTGCCTGCATAGTTGGAAGCCTCCAGCAGCTCCAGCGGATTCTCACTGGTTACAACGAGGATATTGCGGTATTTGCCCGATTGAATATAGAGGCTGGACAGCTCCATGGCTTTTAGGAACCCGTTGCAGGTGTCGTTGATGTCGTAATAATTGCCCCGGGTCATTCCCAGCTCATGCGCCAGGATAATCGCATAAGACGGTTCACGGAAGGGATTACACACACCCACGAACAGCAGCAGGTCAATTTCGCTTGCTGTGATGCCCGCTTTGCCGATCGCTTCCTGCGAGACCTTAACGGCCATCTGCACAGAGCTCTCCTCCCGGTAGTCCGCTGAGCAGGAACGGGTCGTAATTTCCAGAAAATCGAGCTTGCGCTTACTGCCGTACACCAGTTGCTCCAGATCATCCTTCGGCAGATGCTGAAAGTACTTCTCCGCGAACAAATCTACGATCTCCCCGTTGGTCATCCGCCCCTTGGGGATGTAATAGGATAGGGCACGTATAGACAGATTCAACATGGTCATGCTCCTCTGCATCAAGATGATTAATTGCCGGTCTGCGCGTCCAGGACCAAACTTCTATAGTTGTCAAACAGCTCATAGGCTTCGCCCAGTGTCCGGGTCATTACCCGGTCTTCGGGATTGAACATGACCTGGTACTCTCTTTCGAGCCTAAGCATCACATTGACCAAAGATAAGGAATCAACCCCCAGCTCCAGCAGCAGATTGACCTCCGGGGTCAGTCTTGAAGCCTCAATCCCCAAATATTCGGCAAAGATTCCCTGGAACTGTGCAAAGCTTATCCGTTCTTCCATATGCTCACCTGCCTACTGTTATGTTTTGTCTAACCTGATCAATCAGGAGCGGCACCGCCTCGAACAGATCGGCAACAATACCGTGCGCAGCCAGTCCCAGAATAGGGGCTGTCCTGTCCCTGTTGATAGCAATCACGGTGTCCATTCTGCGGATGCCCACAGTATGCTGAACCGCTCCCGAGATGCCGACCGCGATATAGATTCTGCCGCTCACATTCCGGCCTGTTAAGCCAATCTGCCGGGAATAATCCAGCCAGCCCTGGTCAATCACGGGTCTTGTTGCACCCAGCTCTGCACCCAGGCATGCGGCAAGCTCTCGGACCAGCTCCATTCCTTCCTTGCTGCACACGCCCCGTCCTGCGGCGACGATAATACCGGAAGCGGCGGAGCCCGGCGCTTCTCTGCTCTTGATCACCTCAAGGATAGAGGTGCGTAGCACGGATGGAAGCTGGAGCTGCGGATGAATAATCCGTCCGGTCCGGTACGGATCGGGTTCGCAAGGGGACATGGCCCCGGGCCGGACTGTCGCCATTTGCGGTCTGGCCTCCGGGCAGCAGATGGTCGCCATTAACGCCCCTTCCCGGGCTGGCCGGATCTGCAGCAGCACCCGGCTAGGCAGATCAATGTCAAGCTCTGTGCAATCCGCAGTTAAGCCGGTGTTAAGCCTTGCAGCTAATCTAGCGGCGATGGATTTGCTATGTATAGTGGAGGGAAGCAGCAGGATTTCCGGTTTAGCCTCCAATACCAGCTGATGCAGCAGCTCCGTATGAACCTCTTCGCTCAGCGGACTGAGGCCGGGCTGATCGAGCACATAGACGGTGTCCGCGCCATGGCTGATGCAGGAAGCCGCATAGGCTGAGGTACCGCTTCCGATAAGCACGACGGCAATGTCCGTCTGCAGTTTCCGGTTCAGCTCACGGGCTGAGCCCAGCAGCTCATATACAGCCGGGCTAAGCTGTCCTTCCGCGTATTCACCGGCAATCATGAGACCTTCATATTCTCTAGCCCGCAGGCTCTGGTCCGGCATGGAAGCCTCCTTATCTGAATGAAAATAACAAGTGGAAACGGCTTTGCCGTCCTTTTGTAAGGACGGTACTGTTTCAGCGAGAAATAGAAGGATAAGTTATCATGTGAAACATATAAATTCTTATATTTTAGAAAAAGCATCATATACCCGGTGACATATTCTTATCTGTCAAAAGCTGCGCGATCTCCTCAATCTGCTCCCGCAGGCTCTTGCCGCTTACGGTGAAGGGCACCTGCCGGTCTGCGGCAGGACGGGTTGCCTGCACCCGGGTAGGCGATCCCGCAAGCCCGCAGGCTTGCTTGTCCAGGCTCAGGTCCTGGGCGGACAGCCTGGTGATTTCACAGCGGTTAGCCTTCAGAATTCCATTAATGGTAGCCATCCGCGGCTGATTAATGCCTTTATGCACCGTAATCAGGGCCGGGAGCATCAGCTGCACAATTTCAAAACCGGTCTCTGTCATCCGCCTGCAGGTGATGTGCCGCTCTTCCAGGGCGAGGATCTCCAGCACATGCGTGGTGTGCGCAGTGCCCAGCTTCTCCGCCAGGGCGGGACCGACCTGTGCGGTCTCCCCGTCTGTCGAATGGGTGCCGCAGAGAATCAGATCCGGCTTGCCTAACAGCTCAAGCCCACGGGAGAGCACAGTGGCCGTTGCGAGTGTGTCCCCACCCGCGAACAGCCTGTCAGTCAGCAGCACGCCTGCATCCGCACCCAGTGAGATGCAGCTCCGCAAGATTTGCGCTGCGGATTCTGCTCCCATGCTTACGGCGGTTACGCTCCCGCCCTGGCGCTCCCTGATCCGCAGCGCCTCTTCCAGGGCAAAGACATCCGCCGGGTTCATAACAGGCCCCATGTGAGCGGAGGGTACCTGCTTGACACATACAGCGATTTGCAATCCGCTCACTCCTTCCTGGACAAGGGTGTGCTCATGAGGTCTGACGCAGTTCCTGAAGAATCGGCGAAATGTTTTCTTTGCGCACATCGTCGCAGTTTCTGACCATTTCTTCTGCCATTTCCTTGCCCATGAACAGCCGGGTCATTTTCTGTCCGACCTTCATCATGGTTTTATCCTTGTCGGCCAGCTGTTCAAAGTTAAACCGGCCTTCCAGCGGGAAATATTTCAGCCCGGCACGGATTTTTTCGGGAATGCTTTTGTTGTAGTTCTTGATGGAGGCTTCGCTTTGCACAGGCGTTTTGGAGACGGAAAAGAGGATGACCTTCTTATGCTGCAGCTGGTCCCATACCTTCTTGAGATAATCGGCGATGACCAGCTTCTGTACCCGCACATAGGTACCTATAATTACGGTGTCATACTGGCCTGCCTGCTTAATGTCAAACGTGTCGATGTCCGCGAGATCGGCTCCAAGCTCCTCCGCGATCCATTCCGCATACTGCTTCGTACTTCCATAGACGCTTGTGTAAAGGACGAGACTTTTCATAAAGCACCTCCTGAAATGGTTGATACTCTTACGTTATAATGGCAGCATCTCTTGCAGACATTGCAATAACCGGGCTTCCGAGCCGTTAGTCATGGCCTTGGCCGGAAGCACAATGGTAAAAACATATTCACGGCGCAGAACGGATATGGCCTTGAATTGCGGGAAATTCTTGAACTGGCTGATCACTCCCTGCTCACCGCGGGTGCATGCTTTGATTTCGAACAGGTCGGTGGGAACGGTGAAGCCGGTCTGAAGCACTTTGGACATCGCTTCCTTGGCCGTCCAGAGCAGGGTCAGGAAGTGCGTCGGCGCAAGCTCAGGTCCAAGGTCCTTCATCAGGCCCTCTTCCTCCTTGGAGGTAATCCTTCTTAACGCGTCCATCGCCTTCTCATCCACAAGCTCCATGTCAACGCCCAGCAGAAGACGCGGGTCATAATCAACCGCCGCTCCCAGGGTGTCGCAATGGGTAATCGTAATCTTCCGGTCGCTTCCGGCCACCAGCGGCTGGCACAGAATTCCGTGATCAACCTGAATTTCGGACAGATCATCCTGCTCCTCAGCCACAGCCATCTTGGCGGCCAGCTTGCCGAGCAGGTAGCTGTTGCGGCGTCTGGGATATTTGAAGCCGAAGTATTGCTCCTTCTCCGCCGCACTCAGATAATCCAGTGGCCCGTCCTCCGGCGGCAGGGAGACCACACTCAGCTTCAGCCCATAACGATCCTCCGGGCCTTCCAGCTCAAAGCTGATCCTTCTTACCGTGTGGGAGAGGAACTGTTCGTATTGCTTTGCGAAGGTTGTATATAGCATCACTGTGCCCCTATTCTTTTTCCCAGGGAAATCTTTTGTAACGCACATAATTCTGAATGTTCTCTCTGACTTCTGCAGAAGCGGTCAGCTTGTCAATCTCGGCTACGGCGGCATGTTCCATCGTTTCGTTGATAATCCACATTTGCCGGAAATAGCCTTTGATCTCCCTTACTGTCTGCGGCGTGATCCGGCTGATTCTCCGGTATAGCCGCAGAATGCTGGCATCCGGGTCAGCAGTTACTTCATCGGCCAATCTGCACCCTAGCGCTTCTTCCGAGGACAAGGGCAGCGTGGTCAAGGTCATCTTGTATGCCTGCCAATAGCCGGTCCGCCGGATAAGATAAGGACTGACGAGAGCGGGCACGAGGCCCCAGATCGCTTCAGGCAGGGAAAAGGTGGAACGCGGCGAAGCGACCACATAATCACAGGCAGCCATCAGCCCCACACCACCGGCAAGCACCTGCCCGTCTACCTTGGCGATCACCATCTTGGACAGTTCGCCGATCCTTTTCATCGTCTGCAAAAAATCTACGGATGGCGGGGCGGCTGAATCACCGGGTGCGTCGTCCTCCCCGTCCGTAAACGCATGAAAATTCATCCCGGTACAGAAATACCCGCCCGTACCTTCAAGGACAATCACCCGGCAGGCGCTCAGCTCCTCCAGCATCCCTAAGGCATGCTGCAGCTCTGATACCAGGGTGGCAGTGATACTGTTCTTGTGCTCCGGACGGTTCAGCCGGATGCTGTAGAGCCCTTCGTCCAGGTGACTTACGGCAATAGAATGATACTCCATGGCAGTCACTTGTCAGCTCCACGCATATTTGCGGTGAAAGTCATCGACTTCGGTCAGAACCAGATAACCTTTGCCCTTGAAAAAGTGATCATAGACACGGCTGAATGCGGAGAAATCCACCTTCTTGTCCCGGATTCCGAACAGCCACTCGACGTTCTGGTCCAGGATGTCGTCATATTCCTCAAAGCTGAGCTCATAACGGCTGTCCAGCCCCGCCTGAATATTCATCGTACTTAGCTTCCTTACGGATTCCGGCGTAATCACCCCGCTGTAAAATTCGGAAGAGCAGCCTGAGCCGTAGGAGAATAACCCGACTCTGCGGTAATCCGCAATGTCTGCCTGATCAATCAAACTGCATAAACTAAGGTATAAAGCTGCGGAATAGACATTGCCCACCTGCATGCCGTAGGTCAGGGACGGGGCGACTCTTTTGTCAAAGTCCTGCTGGACTACTGCGCCTCTCAGTTTCAGCTCCTCATGGATCAGCTTGCGGTGAGCGCCTTTGACCATGCCGCCGAAGGGCGTATGGAAGGCCAGAAAATCAAAGGTCTCCTGAAAATGGACGCCGTCCACCTTCTCCTTATAATTCTTATAGGCATTCTCCAGGCAGTCCAGATAAGACAGCAGCGACAAATCCGGGTTCCCGGTCTCGATCTCCGGCAGCGGCCGGCAGGTATCCATCACCTCATAGCTGTAATGTCCGGTTGCGCCGAAGTCCAGCTCCAGAATCTCCGGATTGGCACTGATGAGCATGGCCACGGCTCCAACAGCCTGAGTCGGCTCACCGTAGGTGCTTTTGGCTGCTGCTCTCGCTACATCCGTGGCGATGACCAGCGCCTTGGCTCCGGGGGAAGCACCCGAGGCGATGAAGCAGGCAGCCATGTGCAGCCCGGCCGTTCCGCCGTAACAGGCCTGCTTCAGCTCGAACAACCGGCAATGGCGGCTCAGCCCCAGATAGTCATGGATATAGGTACTGAGCGATTTGCCAAAATCCACACCGGACTCGCTGGCTGTAATCACCAGCTCGATCCGGTTCTTGTCCTCCTCGCTTAAGGCATCGATGATCGGCTTCGCCGCATTGACTCCGCCTGTTACAGCATCTTCGCAGGCTACACCCACCGATTTCCGGTCCATCATCAGATTATCGAACCGGCTGAGGTCAAGGCCTCTGCCTTCAAAGATACTGCGGGCTGAGATCACCGCCGGTCCCCCGTAAAAGTTGATACTCTCAATTCCTACTCGCATTCAGCTTGCTCCTTTTCTGATGATAATGCTGGTATTGATTCCTCCGAAGCCGTAGGAATTGCTAAGCCCATAAGTAAATTCCGCCGGTTCCGCCAGGCTGGAAGCGAAATAGTGCTCCCGGCTGATCGGGTCCTCCAGAGAGGGCAGCGGGTGAAGGAAATCCCCCTGCAGCTGGAGGATCGTCGCCACGGCTTCCACCACTCCGGCCGCATACAGGCAATGTCCGGTCAGCGCTTTGGTCGAATTCAACCGGATGTGACTTAGCTGGCCGCCAAACACCCGTGAGATTGATTTCAGCTCCGTCACATCCCCCAGCGGTGTAGAAGTGCCATGCGCATTGATGTAATCAATGACAGAGGGGGCGATTCCGGCAGTGCGGAGCGCCTGCTCCATCGTCCGCACCTGTCCATCTTCGCTCGGATCAGACAGGCTGTGTCCGTCCAGAGCAGCCGCCCCGCCGGCTATAGTCGCCAGTACCTCCACTTGCCGGGCTTGGGCACTGTCCGCCCCCTCCAGGATCAGGCAGGCGGAAGCCTGCCCGAAGATGAAGCCTTCATGCCTGCTGTCGAACGGCCGGCACGCTGCGGCGGGTGCATCATGGAAGCTGCGGCCTCCGTACGCCCCAATATTGAGGAAGCCCTGCAGCTCCAGCGGGGACAGATCGGCCAAAGGTCCGATAACCATACAGACATCGACAATCCCGAGCTGGATTAATTGCGCTGCCCTCAGCACCGCCGCATTGCCGCTGGCTGAGGCGCCGCCAATCGTCGCCCCCTCTCCCTGAATGCCGAACATTTCACTAAGTACCCCAAGCTGATGGGTATCCATGTAATTCAGCGCATATCTGGGATGGAGCAGCTCCAGCTGGTGTCCGCATTCCATCATTGCTGCATAGCTGACCGCCGGAGAAATATTGCTTCCGGCAATGATCAGGCCGATCCGCTCTGCCTCCGGCCTGCTTACATTCAGCTTCGCCTGCTGCCATGCCTCGGCTCCGGCCAGTGCGGAAGCCTTAACCGATTTGCCGGAGATTCTGAACAACCGGCCGGCATTCCGCGATAAATCCCCTTCATAGCGGCGGAAGGATTCCTGCAGCCCTTCCTCGCGCAGCTCAGCGCCGATCAGCGGCTGTCCGTCCGGATAGGTTAATCCCTGAAGATAGCCAATTCCGCTGCGGCCTTCTTTCAGGGATCGCCCGAAGGCTTCTATACCGCTTGCCGCCGCGCTGAGGACCCCCATCCCGGTGACCGTCACCGGGCGGAAATCCTCAAACCGCCAGCCTGTTGCACCGTTATAGATTTTCATGCAGGAAATCTACGACCTCCCCGATATTCTTCAGGCTCCCGAACTGCAGCAGCGGGATTTTAATGTTCAGCTCATCCATGGTGTCGGAAATAATATCAAAGCGGTCAATGGAGTTCGCGCCGAGGTCCTTCATGCTTGCTTCCCTGTGAATCTGCTCTGCTGTCAAATCCGGCAGGATATCGATCATTTTACTCTTCATAATCTCCAGTACCTGGTCTTTGTTCATACAAGAACCTCTCCTTTTATGATCTGGGCAGCCCCGTTCATCATCTTGACAGCAATCTCGCCAGCCCGGCGGTGTCTCCAGGCTTCCAGCGGTGTACCCTTCACCCACTGGTTGAAGGCTCCCATGGCCGGACCGCACATAATGCTGTAATTGACCTTATTGCCGGATTCGCCGGCGATGGCGGAGGCTTTGCCTCTGGCGATATACCATTTGAAGACGGCCGCCAGCTGCTGCTTCGAATCTCCCTGGACAGCAGCCCTCTCCTCCGCAGACATTCCGCGCTTGCATATCTCCAGAACGTCCGTCATCGGCTGGCCGAAATATTTATCTTCGAGCTGAGACTTCGTCTTGCTGTCCAGCTGCGCGATAGAGCCGGTATTACGGTACAGCTCATACAATTTGTTGGCTCTTGCCGAGAAGAACAGCCCCTTCTTGAGCACCTGGGCCTTGCCGCCCAGCTCGAACAGCTCCAGAGAAGGAACATAGGCCATGTCGTAGACATTCACCTGCTCCAGCAGCTCCTTCACCTCCGGGCTTGCCCCGCTCTCCACCGTGCATTGATTAATCGATCCGGTCAAAATAAAGTCCGCGCCCATCAGGAATACACCAGCTGCAGCTTCCGGGGTTCCAATCCCTCCGGCGGCACCGATGTGCATCTCCTGCACCGGAGCGAAGGTACGGGACAATTCCTTCTTCAGACGCAATAGCGTCGGCAACAGGCTGATGAGATTGGCCTGATCGGTCGGACCTGCCGAATCTCCTGCTGCGCAAAGATCATCCGCCACCGGAACAAGCCGGGCCAGCTCTGCCTGCTCTGCCGTGATCTGCCGGTCAGCCAGCAGCTTGTCCACGATACGGGCCGGAGCCGGCAGCATGAACAGTGTAGCGATATCCGGCCGGGATACCTTGGCAATGATCCGGTTGGCGCGGTGCACACTTCCATCCTCAGATCTCGTAAGTCCCAGCAAACGGTACTTTACAAGCGCCGGTGTCAGGGTGAGGTACGAGGAGGCTTCAACCAGCTGAATCTTTTCTCTCAACAGGAGGTCTAACAGTTCCTCCTCCCGGTTCGGATAGATCGGATGATAGGTTACGGCAACTCCAATAGATTTGCTGTCCCCCAGCTCCCGGCGGATATGGCGGATGGCATCTGCAAGCTCTGCCGGCTTCATCCCGCCTGCGCCCAGAAAAGCGAGACAGCCTGTCTTGCCAGCCTGTACAACCAGTTCTGAGGAGGAGATTCCGTCATTCATCCCTCCCAGCAAATACGCATAATCCAGTCCGTAGCGCTGCTTGAATGCCGCGCTTCCGAGCCGGGTTCCGGTGAAGGCAGTCTGTACCAGCGCCTCTTCCTGCGACTGGACAGGCTCCGGCTCCACTGTGAAATCTTCGGCCGGAGCTTCCGCAGCTGCGATCGGTTCAATTTCCTTAGAGACCTCTGGGATTTCTGAGACCTCAACCGCATTTACTGCATTTATCGCATCTACTTCATTTGTGGCATTTGCAGCGTGAACGATTACAGTATTCTCGGAAGCATCCTCCTGTTCCGCGGCTTCAGCCGTGTTCTGTACCTCAACTGCTGCAACAGCTTCAGCTGTGACAGGGGCTTCAAATGCTACAGCGGGCTGAGCCGTGACCTGAGCTTCAACTGCTGCGGTAGGCTCAGCCGCTTCCGCTACTGTATCGGCTTCGGCAGTTGATGCCGATTCGGCAAATAACAGCCGTGCCTCGGCGGCATCATCCACGATCAGCGGCTCCGCTTCCCGTTTGATTTTGCTGACCAAGCCTGCGATGACGTGACCCGGGCCGATCTGGGTCAGCTCCATTTCGGGATGCCTGCCCATGAGGTAACGGACCGATTCGGACCATTTCACGCTGCTGACCATCTGCTCTGTCATATAATGTACGGCATCGCCTACGGAATAAGGCCGCGCCGTCAAGTTGGCGATAACCGGAATAGTGGGCGGAGCGAACTCGAACTGGCTGAGGAACTCCTGAAATTGCAGCGCCGAGCTGCGCATATACCGGGAGTGGAAGGCGCCGCTGACATTCAGCACGACATAAGCGGAAGCTCCATTCTGTTCAAAAATCTCTTTGGCAGCCTGCACATCCTCCATCAGCCCCGAAAGGGCAATCTGCGTAGGCGTATTCAGGTTGGCCACATCCAGCTTATCGAGGCGGTGGTCGGCGAGAATCCGGTGAATGGCTTCCTCGGTCAGGCCGATGACGGCGGCCATACCGCCGCCGGTCGCCGTGTTCATCAGCGCGCCTCTCTTTTGCACAATCTTAAGTCCAGTCTCGAAATCGAACACGCCTGCCGCATACAGCGCACTGTACTCGCCTAAGCTGTGTCCGGCTACGAAATCGGGGGCCTCCCCGGAATCCCGCAGCTCCTTAAGATAGGACAGGACATTAACGACATAGAGCGCGGGCTGTGTATAAGCGGTAGTATCCAGCAGCCTGCTGCTCTTCTTCAGACACAGCTCTTCAATGGAGTAGCCCAGCACCCGGTCGGCAATCGCGGTATATTCGGGGAACTCCTTGAACAACGTGCCTCCCATACCCATGAACTGCGCGCCTTGCCCCGGGAATAAATATGACTTCATCTTCATCTTCATCTTCGGCTCCCACGCCTCCTTCGTAAGGTTCATTTGCCCATACTCGGCCACGATCTCATTGAGCTTCTTCAGCTCGCTGCCCATTGGCGTAATCACAGACCGTACCTGCCGGGCCTGTGGCTGCTCCAGAATGTATTTGCTGAAATTCTCCAGCGTACCCGACGGCCCCAGATCGAGGAACAGCAGCTCCCCGCCGGAGGACAGACTCTCCAGTGCACCGCGGAAATTCATCGGTTTCCTCAGTACATCCCACAAAAAGGACTCTCCCACAGCCTTCACGCTTCCCCCGGCCATAGCCGATACCAGACTGACTCCCCGGGCTGGAGTCTTGTAGTCAATCTTCTGCAAATATGTACGGTAAGGCTCCTCCAGTTCATCGATGGATGCGGAATGAAAGGCATAGTTCACAGGCAGCTTAAGACTGGCGATGTTACGTTCCTTGATAAACTGCTGGATTTCTTTGACATGCTCGCGTTTGCAGGCGATTGTAAAATGCTTCTCAAAGTTCACGGCAATCAGCTCCGAGCGGGTGTTCAGCTCCGCATTTCCGTGATACAGCTGTTCATTGTCCAGAATGGCAATCATCGCACCGGTTTTGCAGGTCTTTTTGAGCAGCTCGACTTGCTTCACGATAAGCTCCAGCGCCTGTTCAGCCGTCAGCACCCCAGCCACCGCCAGCGCCACATATTCCCCCAGGCTAACACCCAGCGTATAGCGGGGAGTCATTCCCTCAGCCTTCAAAGTCTCCGCCAGCGCATACTGAACCATGAAGATCGCGGGATGGGTATACAGGATATCCTCGAATCTGGAACCCTTGCGCTTGGTGTTGAGATATAGCTCTTCTATTACGCTTTTGCCGGTCAGATCATGAAAAACACGGTCCAGCTGTTCCATGGATTGACGAAACACAGGCTGATTCTCGTACAATTCAAGACCCATTTTGTTGTATTGCGAGCCTTGCCCGGAGAACATAAACACCATTTCGCTGTGCATTACGGTACCTCCTGAATTTGAGCAGCTTATTTGAAATCAAAAACTCTGGCATTGTTCTTTCTGTTCCTGTATTTCACAAAATGATTGATGTCATCGATTTGGAAATACAGATTTCTTTTATAGAGGTAGCTCATCTCTTTGCCCGGCGGATCGCCGAAGGAATGTCCCGGGAAAACCCGCACATGTGCCGGAATCAGCCGGATCAGCCGGTGGATGCTGTAATACATATCCTCTGCCGAGCCCCCCTCGCTGTCGCATAAGCCGCAGCCTTCGATAAATACCGTATCCCCGGAGAAAAGGTTGTCTTCACCCCAGTAGCAGACACTTCCCTGCGTATGCCCTGGAGTCACCAGACAAGTAATCTGGGTGTCCCCGATACGTATCCGGTCCATGTCTTCAACGGTTCTGAGCCGGGTGCAGCGGTATCTGTAGTAGTCCGCCTCTGTTCTGGAAATATAGACCGACGGATGATAGAGCATTTCCAGTTTTTTGACCATATTGGTGTGATCGAAATGAGAATGCGTCAGCAGTACAGCCTCCAGGGAAGCGCCCTGCTTCTCCAAAATCTGAATCATCTGCGATACATCCCAGGACGGATCAACAACAAAAGCTTTACGGGAGGTCTTGTCAATTCCGAGATAAGCGTAGTTAGAAAAAGTCATACACTGCGTTTTGATGGTAAACAGATCATACGTTGCTTCCATGTCCGCCTCCTCGAAAATCTGGTTTGTCATATTTCCACAATTTTCTTTATGAATCTACTAAATTATCATCTACGATTTCCTTCAATGTCAATGAATGTTTATGCTGTATAATGTTAAAATTAGTATCATATTTTTGAATTTTTACCTTTTGTGCGCTGCGATAAGAACACAGTCGGCCATAAAGCGCCGTTCATCGTCGCCAGGGAAGACCTGAATGTCCTGGTAACCGGCGTCCACGAATACTTTTTCCCAGGCATACGGGTCAATAATCGGAGATTTATCACGCAAGCTCCGGTCCTCGAACATCCACCAGCCTTCGGCCAGCCCCCAGACCATATCCACCCAGCGCAGGCGTTTGCAGGCCTCGATCAGCATCATCATGCCGCCCGGTACAAGCAGCTGCCGCAGATTGGTCAGCGTTCCGCCGATATCCTTAGTGGCATGGACCACGTTCAGCCCGAGCACAACATCAAAGCTGTGCAGTGCCAGGCCCTGCTCTGCCGGATTTTTGCTGATATCAAAAGTCTTAAAGCGCAGGGAAGTGAATTCGGGATCATCCTTCGCCTTGTTAACAAAATATTCGCCGATATCGGTAAAATAGTAGTTCACATTCGGGAGTTCTGCCAGATCCAGCAGCTGCCGGGTCAAGAGTCCGGTTCCGCCGCCGACCTCAAGAATATTGAGCGGTCCGCCGCCTCCGCCCCTGGAGATCAGCATGGAGAGAATATCATGCACCACCCGGGCATAGACCCGTTCCCTGCCATGCTCCACGGTATCCCGGTTGCTCCGCTCCAGGGCGTCCGAGCTGCCCTTAGGGAACAGCACGCTGACCGGAGGGATCCGTCCGCTGAGCGCATCCTTATAATTGCCGGTGCAATAATCCAGGAACTGGAGCATCCCCCGGAACTCAGGGAAATCGTGCAGACAGGCCTCATACAGCTCCTGCGGCTGCGGAATCTCCGCTTCGGCCTTGATGAATTTGACGCGGCTGTTCAGCAGCTTCACCACGCCGTCTTCCGCCAGCATGTCGATCATGCAGTCCAGCAGCTTGGTATACCCGGGGAGGATCTTCAGCCGCTTCACCCACTCTGTCCGGTCATGAATCGTGCCGGGAGTGGTGTCGAGACCGCACTGCCTGATATAACGGTAGGCATAGCTCATGCACAGCTCATTCAGACGCTCTTCCAGTCCCTCGTAGCCTTCGATTCCCCGTATGTCCAGCTCTGCTCTGCGCGATTGCTCAGCATCCAGAATTTGCGCGTAGCTGTCCCGCAGGCTGAAGGGTTCAGCCTCCGGCAGGAAGATGAACTCTTCCATCGCCCGGTGCAGCTGCTCATGATGCGTCATGAACAGGAAGTGGGCGGCGTCCTCCATTTCAACGCAGCGGGCCCCCGGAATTGCAACTGCCATTTCTTTGGATTGCCGGGTATTGATGATAGTGTCGTTCTTGCCATATACGATCAGTACCGGCACCTGAATGCGGCCGATCAGCTGGATGGTCGAGTAGCTTTTGTGATTGCCGGGCAGATAATATTCCATGTACTTCGTGAAAATCTGCTTGTTGATGCTTTTCCCGTATTCCATCAGCTCCAGAGAATCGTCCCCGCGCGGGACCGCTTCAAGATCCTTCCTCATCGCCGCATCGGCATTCATTTGCGGATTTTCATTGACGATTTCATAGATGGAGCTGACCAGGATCAGGCTGGAAACCCGCTCCGGATACTCCACGCTGAACGTTTGCCCGACGAGCCCCCCCCAGGAAATGCCGACAAAATCCACCGGCCCGTTCACTCCCAGATTGTCCAGCACCTCCGCAATCACCTTGACCCTGTGCTCCAGCGAGTAATTGTCGATATCCTCGCTGAGTCCGCAGCCCGGATTATGGATACTGATGACCCGGCAGCGGCTTGAGAAATAATCGAGCTGATGCAGAATCATCGGCGAAGCCATACCCACACCTCCGACAATGACCAGCGGCTTGCCCTGACCGGAGATTATTACCTCCATCTTCTGACCGGCCGAGGTATTCACCAGTAGCTGGATGTATTTGTGCGGGACACTATCCAGCTCAGCTGTGGACAGCGGAGGATAACCCGTCCCGGGAGCGTTGATGGAGGAGTCAGCAAGCTTGCTCCAGAAGTCGAGGAAAAAGGTATCCGCACTGTTGACCAGCCACAGGGAATCCTGCCGGGCAGGGGTGAACTTTCCAGTCTCAGCGGGGCTTTGAGAAAGCAGGTGACCCGTAGGCTGTACTGCAGGCTCCCCGCTGAAGCTGACCTCTGCACC
This sequence comes from Paenibacillus phytohabitans, assembly GCF_013141775.1. Taxonomy (GTDB): domain Bacteria; phylum Bacillota; class Bacilli; order Paenibacillales; family Paenibacillaceae; genus Paenibacillus_AQ; species Paenibacillus_AQ phytohabitans. The sequence goes on along the minus strand of NZ_WHOB01000012.1, from coordinate 75,471 downwards.
GGAGGATTGGGTCAGCAGAAACCCGGTTAAGGTGTGGATTGTGCTGTATTCAAAGAAGACATCCAGGGGAAAGCTGAATTCCAGCTTCTCCGTCAGATAGCTGTGAAAGGCTGTGAAGCTGATGGAATCAAACCCAAAGCTTTTCCAGTCGGCATCCGGGTGGATTTTGCCCGCCGGTACCTTAAGCAGTGTGGCTACTCCCTCCACCAGGAGCTTGTTCAATTGCGAGCCCAAATCCTGCCGTTCCGCAGGAGCCGCGTTAAGCGGCTCCTCTTGGATCGGCGGCTGCGGCTGATGCTGTGGCTGGCCTGCAGGACGCTGACTGTTCTCCCTGATGATCTTCAATGCTTCCTCCGGAGACATTTGCTGGTTCTCCACCAGCTTTAACAACTGCATTCTCGAATAGGTGCTCATTCCAAGAGATCCCCCACTAACAGATTTAAGTTCTCGGCGCTTATTTCCCCTTTGTGTACCTTGTTCAGCCACAACAGCAGCTGATCGTCATCCAGAACAACCGGCTCTTCTTCCGTGTGTGCTTCTGCTTCCGGAGCATGAGCCGGGCTTAGGGCAGATTCTTGCGCACTTATGCGGTCCGGTCCGGGCAGCCAGTATCTTTCCTCATCAAAGGCATACTCGGGAAGCGGCGTCTTGCGCAGCGGCTGCGGGTACCAGGCCGTCCAGTCGATGGCAACGCCCTGCACCCATAGCTGGGCAATCTTGTCCAGCTTCTCTCCCAGCAGCAGCTCATTCATGAACAAGCGGCTCTCTTCGCCGTCGAATAGCTTGCTGAGCGCCGAGCGCTGGCTGCTCTGTCCTTCATGTATGCCCGCCTGACCCTGCTGCCCGGACAGGTACATTCCCAGCTTCCCGTGAAGCATGCTCAGGCTGTCGGCCACAATGGCCAGCCGTTCCGTCATTTCAGCGCGTCCGGTCTGCAGACTGTAAGCCAGCTGCTCCAGGGTGAGGCTATCCGGCAGAGCAGTTCCTTCCAGGTGCACTCTACTGCGTCCCGCCGCGTAGTAACTGCTGATCCCCTCGGGATCGTGCTGCAACAGGAACATCACCAGACTATTCAGCGAAGAGAAGCCGTACACGGCGTCCTTGAATTCGAGAGTGAATTTGTCCTTCAGTAATTCCAGCAGCTGCACGTTCTTGACTGCGTCCAGTCCGTATTCCTCGAGCTCCGCCGCAGGATCAATGTCCTCACCGTCAAGAACCATCACCTGTCTGAACAAGGCAATGACATCGCGCCGCAGGCTTGTTTCCAGGCTGTGGGCGTTGTCCTCCGCAGGAAGGGCCGCCTCTCCCGCAAGGCTGCGGGCGACAAAGGCCTGGAGTCTGCGGCTGTTCTCCTTTAGACTGCTTTGACTTTTGGCAGACAGGATAATGATGTGCCGGGAGCGGCTGTTTGCAGGCAGCTCAACCGGCGGATTGCGGTATTCTTCCAGAATAATATGCGCATTGCTTCCGCCTACACCGAAAGCGCTGATGCCCGCCCGGCGCGGAATCTCGCTGCCCCGGCTGCCGGTGAGCGGCTTCCATGTGGCAGTTTGCCCTGCAATGCTAAGACCGCTGCCTTCCAGCTTGATATAGGGATTCAGCTCCTTGAAGTGAATATTGCCCGGAATCTTCCCGTGCTTCATGGACAGCAGCACTTTGCTTACACCCGCTATGCCTGCCGCCGATTCCAGGTGGCCGATTGCTGTTTTGACCGAGCCGATTACGCATTGCGGCAGCTCTGATTCCGGCTTGCCCCACTCTTGATACAGAGCCTTGAATGCCTTTTTCAGTCCCTCTACTTCAATCGGATCGCCCAGGCTGGTGCCTGTTCCGTGCGTCTCAATATAAGTGACCGTGGAAGGGTCTATGCCTGCCCGCTCATGTGCGCGGATAATGACTTCCGCCTGGGATTTGGCATTCGGGGAAGTAATCGAATTCGATTTCCCGCCGTGGTTGACCGCTGTTCCCCGGATCACGCCATGAATATAATCCTTGTCCCTAAGCGCGGCAGACAGCGGCTTCAGCAGCAGAGCCCCAGCCCCTTCACCTCTCACGTATCCGTCGGCGTCCTTGTCGAAGGTCTTGCATTTCCCGTCCTTGCTCAGCATCCCCAGGCTGCTGCCGGCAATGAACAGGTTCGGGCTGGCAATCAGATTGATTCCGCCTGCGACTGCATATGGACAGCCTTCATGCCAGATCGATTCCACCGCCCGGTGGATGGCTACCAGCGAGCTGGAGCAGGCCGTGTCAATCGGCTCGCTCGGTCCGCTCCAGTTGAAGAAATAAGAAATCCGGTTCGTCAGCATCGTGCGGGTCAGCGTGGTGGCAATCTCATCCTTCAGCAGCAGCTCCTGATAATCCCCGTTCGATACCCCGATGAATACCGAGGTCCGGGTTCCCGACAGTTCCTCCGGCTTGTAGCCCGCATTCTCAAGCGTATGCCATACGGTCTGGAGCATATGTCTTTCCTGCGGGTCCATCTTCTCCGCTTCCACCGGCGAAATGCCGAAGAAGAGCGGATCAAAGGTGTCGATGCGCTTAAGGAAGGCACCGTATTTCACATCGGTTCTGCCCGTCTCCCGGCGCGGGTCGCCGTAGCGGTTCTGCCAGCTCCAGCGGTCTTCAGGAATGGTCGTGACCATGTCCTTCTGTGCTTCCAGATTGGACCAGAACTGCTCCAGATTGTCCGCTCCGGGCATCATCCCGCTCATGCCCACGATAGCGATAGGCTCCCTGGTGTCCGGCAGGGCACCGGTGTTCCGCCCTGATCGATCCGCCAGGTCCGGGAACAAGGAGGTATCCGGTTTGCGGTGCAGCAGCCTGAATGCAGTCTCCGGCTGAAGGTAGGGTTGCCGTGCTTCCGCTTGCAGGGCCTGAACCGGGAGGCGTTCGCCGCCTCGTTCCGGCGGTGCAAAATGAAGGTCAATCACCGTCCGGTATTCACCGTATATCGCTTCCGCAATGGCCGCCGGAGTAGACTGCTCGAAGAACAGCGTTGGTGTAATCTCCACTCCTAAGGCCCGGTTGATGGCATTCGACAGCTCAGTAAACGAGATCGAATCAAAGCCAAGCTCACTGAGATCAGAATCCCGGCTGACCTCACTCCGGCTGCTCTTGAGAATATCCGCCATGATGCCGATGAGCGCTTCCTCCAGCTGATGGCTTCGTCCGTTATCCCCAGACGCAGCGGCCGCAGCGGCGAAACTGCCTTCCGGCTGCCGGCTTTGCCGGCTGGCCTGGCGAAATTGGCCGGTGAAGGTACGGATGAGCTTCTCCCTGTCTCCCGATACCGCCATCACCTGGCCCTCCCGGAAGGACAGGCTGTCTTCCAGGGCCCGCAGTCCCTGTTCATCGGACAGCGGGTTCATCCCAAACTTTGACCAGAGCAATTCCCTGGTAGCGCCGTCTACCTGCATGCCGCCATTTTCCCACAAGGACCAGTTCACTGCGGTATCGCTTCTGCCCCGCTTCTCATTCATCAGCGCCACATAATGATCCAAAAAGCTGTTGGCATAGGCATAATCGCTCTGGCCGATATTTCCGACTAAGGCGGTTGAGGAGGAGAAGGGCACGAACAGCAGCTCCGGATTTTCCCGTGACAACGCCCGGTACAGATATACGGTTCCGTATACCTTGGGACTGAGCACATCGGCAATATCCGCCATGTTCTTCTTAACCAGCAGCGAATCCTTGATTACTCCGGCGCAATGAATAACTCCATCCAGCTGGTTAAACAAATTCTTAATCTCCGCTACCGTAAGCTCCACCGCTTTCGCATCGGCCAAATCCATCGAAAGATAGACCGCCTCTGCACCCAGCGACTTCAGCCGCTCAAGCTTGGCCGGGTCACCTTCCGGGCTTCTGCCGCACAGCACCAGGCGCGCCTGGTAATTCTCTGCGAGATGCTCGGCAACCCTATAGCCCAGTCCGCCGAGTCCGCCGACGATCATATAGACACCGCGGGCCTTCAGCCTGCGCGTATGCTCCCGGGGCGGCTGTGCAGGGATTAACTGGCGGGTATATCTGCAGCCCGCTTCATATTTCACCTCATGCTCAGGCTGGCTGCCTGAAAACTCCTGTTCCAGCACATGATTCAACCTGCTGTGATCCTTAATATGGATCAGACTGCCCTGCAATTTGGGACTCTCCAGCACGGCTGAGCGGAAGAACCCGGACAATGCGCTATAGGCGGCCACCGTTTTCTCATCGCGGTATATGCAGAACAAGCGGACCGGGCTTCGGAACCCGAAGGAAGCCAGCCATTTGGACAGATGGAACACGGGATAGACGTCCTGAGCCACACACTCTCTGACCGTCCGGGCGCCTGTGCCGCTAAGCAGATAAACAATCTGCAGCTTCGTATCCTCAGCAATGCCGCAGGCTTCGGCCAGTCTCGTATAACTCTCCGGATCGGCTGGATCAATCTGAAACTGATTAACGGCTAGTGCCTTGTACACTGAGCCAAAGCTCACCCGAATGGCTGTGTCCCCAAGTGTGTTTGTCAGACTCGCCTCCTTCTCCGCCAGAGCGCCGCCCATGAGCAGTAGTCTGGTTCCCGGTGCGGACGGCAGCGCAATTGGCTCTAGGGGACTCTCCACCCAGCCCGGGGCCAAATAGACCAGCTCACCTCCGGGGGAATTCGGCTGCGGCAATGCTGTGGTGACCCCTGCCAGCGGGTTCACCTGAAACGGACGGATGGCAAGCTCCTTCATTCTTGAAACCACTTGTCCTGCTTCTGCCACAAAAGCGATATCGAATTTCAGTCCCTGACCCGGCGAACGCTGAACATAGGCGTAGGCGGGCTGTACTGAAGCATCCAGAATTTCGAGCTGTCCCAGCACGAACGGTACAAACAGCACCTGCCGGTCAATCAGCCCGGTCTGGTAGGCAAAAGCCACCGCAGACTGCAGGCCTCCATCGGTCAGGGTCGGGTGCAGCTGATAAGTGTCCAGTGTAGACAGAAGACTATCCGGAACAGCCAGTCTGGAGACGGCTTCGGACGGATTGCAGTACAAAGCCTGAATCCCCGAGAACCGGCTGCCCAGCTCAGCGCCCAGGCTGCCCAGCAGCTCATAATAGGCACGAGCTTCCTGCTCCCCTCCGCTGCTTCTGCCAATTATGGCGTTGATATCCAGGCTCTCCTGCCGGAAGCCCCCGGAAGAACCCAGCTCCAGCTTGCCCTGGGCATGCTCCACCCGCTGCCCGCCTTGCTCGGAGTAAATCCTGAAGTCAATCCCTTGGGGTCCGGGCTGCACAGCTGTTCTGACCAGTAACGCTTCCTTGTCCACAAGCACCGGACTCGACCAGACCACATTGCGGATTCCGGTTACAGCATGCTTAGGATCGGCCAAGGTTCCGGCTGCCCGGACCATCTCCAGATAGACAACGCCTGGCAGAACATGCCCATGATCCGCCAGATAGAACTCGTCGCCCTGAAAGGTCTTTCCGAACTCCTGTTCATACAGCGTCGACAGGTTGCGGTCGATCAGGGCGTGCAAGGCTGGCTCCGAGACCACAGTCTTGACGGAAGCGGGGTCTGCCTTCTTCAGCGGCATCCAATACCGGGTCTGTGCAAACGGATAGCTCGGTAAGGAAACTCTCGCCGGACGCGCATTCCCGTATAGCTCGGTCCAGGAAATACGGGCTCCGGCTGTCCATGCCTTGGCGAGGGTAACGTGATCCGCAGCCGCCAAGGCATGGGCGATAACCGCTTGTGAATAGTCCTCAGCTCCTGTCTCTGGACGGGATTTCTTAACGCTGCCCGTGTACAGGCCGGATGCTTCATATCCGCCGCAATAGGCGGCCAGCCTGTCCCGCAGCTCCTCCGCAGTAGCTGCGAAGATAGCCAGCCGTTCCTCCAGCTCTTCGCGTCCCACCTGGAGCGTGTAGGCGATCCCTCGCATATCTACAGCCTCGGCTAGAGCGCCGCGGAAGAGTGCAGCGTATTCGCGCAGCCGGTCATGGTTCTTGGCCGACAGGAGGAATACTATAGGTTCATCCGCAGTTTGCGCAGGAGCCGCAGACGGCACATACTCCTCGATGACGGCATGGGCGTTCGTGCCGCCGAAGCCGAAGGAGCTGACACCCGCGCAGCGTGGTAAGAACTGGCCAGACGCGTCCACCTTGGCCTCCCAGGTCTTCGTGCGTTCCAGCACGTAGAACGGGGAGCCTTCCAGTTGAATGTAAGGATTCAGCTCCTTGAAATTCAGGTTACCCGGCAGCTTGCCCCTGGAGAGGGATAGCAGAACCTTAATCACTCCGGCAATACCGGAAGCCGGCTCCAGATGTCCAATGTTCGTCTTAAGCGCGCCGAGACCGATCTGCGGACCGGGGGCCGGAGCCTGTCCCCGGCTCTGGTACAGCTCGGAGAAGGCTTTTTTCAGCCCGTTGATTTCCACCGGGTCGCCCAGCTCCGTTCCCGTTCCATGCGTTTCGATATACGATACCGCAGCCGGATCTACACCCGCTTCGGTGAAGGCGTGAACCACCAGCTCAGCCTGCGCATCCGAATTGGGAGCGGTAAGGGAATGACCCCGGCCGCCGTGATTCTCGGCTGTGCCTTTGATCACGCCGTAAATGTGATCGCCATCTGCTACGGCCTGATCCAGCGGCTTCAGCACTACGACGCCGACGCCTTCTCCTTTGACATAGCCGTTCGCACTGCGGTCAAAGGTTTTGCACTGTCCCTCCGGTGAGAATACCCCCATGACTCCCGCACCTACATAGGTATTGGGATCAAGCATCAGGCTCACCCCGCCTGCCAGCGCAAGGCAGCTCTCGCCGTGCTGAATGGATTTCACCGCCCGGTGCAAGGCTACGAGACTGCTGGAGCAGGCGGTATCAATTGATTCACTGGGCCCTTTGAAATTGAACAGGTAAGAGATGCGGTTGCTGAGCAAGGCCGTTGCGTTGCCGATGCTGGACTGGGCCTGAATCTTCTCCATATTCGCGGACAATAACTGCTGGTAATCGGTAAATTGTACCCCGGAGAATACGCCCACCGGCTTCCCGGAAAGTGTAGACATTTTATATCCGCTGTCCTCCACCGCTTTCCAGACCGCCTGAATATATAATCTGTGCTGCGGGTCCATCAGCTCCGCTTCGCGGGGCGACAGCTGGAAGAACTTTGCGTCAAAGGTATCATGGCCGCCGATAAACCCGCCCCAGCGTGAATTGGTGCGGTTCTCAGCCTGCGGGTCGGTACTGTAATAGGCCTTCCAGTCCCAGCGGTCTGCAGGAATCTCCCGGATCTGATTCTCCTGGTGCTCGAGGAAATTCCACAGCTCCTCCGCCGTGTCTGCGCCCGGCAGCTTGAAGCTCACGCCAATCACCGCCACATCCCGCCGCAGCGCAGCTTCCGGCACGGCCTTTATGCGGCTGGTCTTGCTGCGGCCGGAGAATTTCTGTGCCAGCGGCAGCAGCACGGGCGGCTGTGCCTCCCTTATACCTGCACCTGCTCCATTGGAGCGGGGCAGACCGGCAGGATCTTCCTGCGGAACGGATTGTGCCGCCGGAACAGATAGTGCAGCAGGATCAATCTGCGGATTAGGCTGGATTGCCTCCTGTGCCGCCAGCGGTGCAATACGTATCTGCTGCTCAAGTGAATCAGTCACAGGAGTCGCCGCAGCATAATGAGCCTGAACCTCCCGGCTGAATTCCTCCAGCAGGAACGGGGTCAGCTCGCTCAGTGTGGTTTTGGCGAAAAAGACAGCCGGGGACAGCTCAATGTCATACAGCTCGCTTAACCCGTCGGCAAATTCCTTCAGTGAAATCGAATCAAAGCCGAAATCGCCCATGTTCTCCTCCGGGTTCAGCCTGCCGGGCTGTGTCTGCAAAATTTGCGCCGCCAGGTGCAGCACATCGCGCATTACCTGTTCCTCTATGGACTCCGTTGTATTCCCCGTATGCTCCTCCACCTTCGCTATTCCTCCTCTGGCCTGCTCGGCCTCCTTCGGCTCCAGCCTCAGCTGCGTTTCCAGCCTTGTTCGTTCCCCGTATACTACTGCAGCTTGCTGCTCCCGGCCCGCCAGGATGGCTTCAAAAGCGCTGATGCCCAGCGCCTCTGTTAAATACCCCATTCCGGAAGTCTGCAGATAGAGCTGTTCCCCCTGATTGTCCAGATGCATTCCGCCCGCTTCCCATAGCGGCCAATTCAGGCAGAGGCTTCTGCCCTGCCGTTCGCCCTTCTCGGCCTTTTGCTGCCTGCGGCGGCAAAACCGGTCCAAAAACCGGTTCGCCACGGCATAATCACATTGTCCGAAATCCCCAAGCAGGGATGAAGTCGAGGAGAAGGCGGCAAAGAAATCCAGCGGCTCCTGCTGCGTGGCTTCATCCAGAGCAGCAATACCCGCGATTTTCGGCTGAAGAATCTCTGTGAAGGAGGCCGTGCTTTTCTGAAAAATAAGCTGATGGCTCGCTTGGCCCGCCGCATGAATCACACCGTTAAGGACTCCGTAATGCTGCTTGGCCAGACGGACTGCCGAATGTACTTCAGCGGGCTTCGCAATATCGCAGGTCAGATACAGCGCTTCTCCACCGGAGTCACGCAAGGCCGCCAGTTTATCCTCCACTGAGGCTGTAAGCGGACTTCTGCCCAGCAGAACCAGCTTCGCCCCGTAATTCTCCGCAAGATGAGTACTCAGGATCATGCCCAGCGCACCGGCTCCGCCGGAAATCATGTACACGCCGCCTTGCTTCAGCAGAGCAGGCCCGTCTGTCCCCAGGTTAAGCTCGCTGAATCGCTGCTCCAATCGGCAGCCACCCGTATATCTCACTTCATGTGCAAAAGCAAAGCGGGTCAGCAGGCTTTCCTCCCGGATGAGTTCCGCCAGATTCGCTTCTCCATCCTGCAGCCCGATATGAGTGAAGCGAAGACGCGGATATACCCGCTGCAGCGAGCTGCCATAGGCTCCCAAAGCTTCGATTGCAGGCTGCTCTCCGCCGCCGCTCCGGGAGACGGACAGCCAGCGGATATTCAGCCGCAGCTTAAGGGCATGAAAGGCCTGAACCCAATGAAAAATAGTGAAAATAGCACCGGTATCCGGCGGTGTCAGTGGATCATCCAGCGGCGCGGTATTCTTCCAGAGCATCGCCATATAGGCGATTTGCAGGTTGTCCCTGGCAGCTTCAGCCAGCACAGCGGTATAATCCTGTTCCACCGCAGGATTGATCGTGTAAGTATGACCGTCCTGTTTGTGGAAGGTGCTTGCCGCCAGTACGGTAATTACAGTGAAATCCCGGCTGAGTTCCCTCACTGCCGCCTGTCCTTCCCTGTCCCCTGCCTCCATAAACAGCAGCATTGCCTTAGCCTCTTCCTTAGAGAGGATCGCCGGGGCTTGCGGAACGAGGGCGGATTCCGCCCACAGCTCCTGGAAATAGATTAATTCCTTACGGTCTTCCGGTTTGTCCATGCTCATTGTGCTGACCACCAACCTATGTTTGATATGCTATATTCTGGCGCTTGACCTGTTCAGACGGTTGCGGGTACTCCCGGCCGTTCTGCGTCTAAGACTGGGGCTCCTGTGAGCTTCAGGGTCAGCTCTTCCATGGTCATCAGAACCCGCGCTTGCGGATCAAGGATCGAGATGTCAACTGCTGTCAGCCCGTCACTCATCGTCCGCCACCGGGCGAGTATCTGAACATCCTGGGTCAGCGGACCGAGCACCGTACATCTCAGCAGCTTGCGGTATTCCACCCGGTCTGCCTGTGCAGCCAGCCGCACCAGGCAACCCAGCAGTTCTTCAACAGCCGAATAGTGAAGCAGCTCCCGGTTCTGCGCCGAGTCCAGAGTTTCTTTAAGGCGAACGCTGATTGCCGCCTGATGTGCACCGGTCCGCAGCTCATGAATAGTCTCAATATGCTGAAAGGCGGTGGTATTAGGCTCAGGCCACGCAGCGGACGCGCCCAGTTCAGCCATACGGAATGGCGTTACTGCGGCTGCAGGTCTGTATGGTGCTGCTGCGACTTTACCCTGGGCACAAATAACATAGTCACCTTGCTCGTTGTCATAGCCTGTCTCACATTCAATGTGCGCTCCAGCTTCATACAGGGAGGTCATAAGGCTGTCCGCCGCCCCAGGCTGCGGCTGCACTCCCCAAATCACATCCTCAATCACATGGCAGGGCGACTCCAGTGACAGCTCTGCGGTGATGCGGAACAGCTCGATAAAGGCTGTATTCGCCAGTCCGCTGTTCCTATCAGACGCCTGAAGGACCGTCTCGTACCGCTGCTTGCTGAAGCTGGACAGATTGCGGTCCACCAGCGGATGCAGCTTGCGTTCTTCCCCGCCCTTTGCGGAAGCCGGCGATTCGGTCCGGGTGATCCAGTAACGCTCTCTTTCAAAAGCATAGGTCGGCAGCGGTATAATCCGCACTTCCTCGCCCGAATGCAGCTTCGGCCACTCAACCTCGGCCCCCTGCACCCATTCAGCTGCTACTTCTGCAGCAACTCCGGCCGTGAGCACTGTCCCTTTCGTCCGCTTGGATACCTTGCCGGAATAGATGTCTTCCAGGTTCTCACCGGCCAGATAGCTGTCCAGCTTCGCCTGTAATTCCGCGATGCTGGAGCAGGCAAAGGCCAGGCGGCAGGTCATTTCTTCCCGTCCGGTCTGTAAGGTGTATGCGGCATCCGCAAGCGCGGTATCCGGATTGCCTTCCAGGAATGAGCGCAGCTTCACGGCCATTTGCTTCAGGGAATACGGTGTCTTGGCTGACAGCACGATGACCTGAGCATCGCTGCTGTGTCCATTGCCGGAACCAGGCTGTGCCGAAGGCACACCCGTCTGGACTTCAGCGGTGTATTCCTCAATAAGCACATAGGCATTGGTTCCACCGGCCCCGAAGGAACTGACACCGGCCCGCCTTACGGCTGAGCCGTCCGGTCCGGCAACCGTCCAAGGTGCCTGCTCATGCTGTACTCGGAAATAAGAATTGGCAAAATCAATATTGGCATTGGTCTGCTCCGCATGGATGGAAGGGGCAAGCTTCCGGTGTTTCATCTGCAGAAGTACCTTCGTAATGGAGGCAATGCCTGCTGCCGCTTCCAGGTGGCCGATATTGGATTTGACCGAACCGATGGCACAGGACTGCTTGGGCGGATTTGCTTCAGCAAATACCTGATTGAGCGCATTAATCTCGATGGGATCTCCCAGCTTGGTCCCTGTGCCGTGCGCCTCGACATAAGAGAGACTGCTTGCATCCACTCCCGCCTGCTTCAGCCCCTTGGAGATCAGGCTGACCTGGGCATTCGGATTCGGAACGGTATAACCGCTGACCTTGCCGCCATGGTTGATTCCGGTCGCCTTAATCACGCCATAGATATGATCTTTATCCTTAATCGCTTCGCTCAGAGGCTTTAAGAGAACGGCCCCCACCCCTTCGCCGGGGACAAAGCCGTCAGCGGCATCGCCGAAGCTGTGGCATTTCCCCGTCGGAGACAGCATTTTGGTCTGGCACATCAGCACATATTTATAAGGATGCAGATATAAGTTCACTCCGCCCGCTACCGCAAGGCGGCATTCTTTGTTCTTCAGGCTCTCGCACGCCGCATGAATGGCGGCAAGTGACGACGAGCAGGCGGTGTCTATCGCCAGACTGGGACCGCTGAAGTTGAACATATAGGAAATCCGGTTGGCGATGGACCATGGCGACACGTTCGGCATGGCCGAAAGATTGCCCCTTTCCCATTCCTCAGGTCCCCACAGCTGGTACGAATAGGTGGTCGCTCCGGCAAAAACGCCGATATTCGCGCCGTGTTCCTCCCCGTCCCGCTGCAGCTTCTTCTTGGTGTAGCCTGCATCCTCCAGAGCCGACCAGACCGTCTCGGCAAACATCCGTTCCTGCGGGTCCATGATCACTGCTTCCCGCGGCGCAATATTAAAGAATGCCGGATCGAATTTGTCCACATCATCGAGGAACCCGCCCCACTTGCTGTACATTTTGCCTTCCTGCACCTTCTCGAAGCTTCCGCCCAGATATTTCTTATAATCCCAGCGGTCTGCGGGAATCTCGCGGATACAGTCTCTTCCGCCAGCGATATTATCCCAGAATTCGTAAATATCTCCGGCCAGCGGATATTTCCCGCTTAGACCGATAATTGCGATCTCCTCGCTCTTCCCGGCCGCCGCATGGGCTGTACCCCTTTGCCCGCCTTGTCCCGCGAAGGAGGTCAGTTCTTTCCATACCAGCGGCTGGGCGGCAGAGATTACCGGCTGGCCTGCCAAATCAGCGGTTGAAGAAGAAACAGCCTGCTCCGGGAGCTCCCGGCCTGAACCGTGAGAGCGGAACAGCTTGTTCAAAGCACCGGTGTAGCGGCTGACCATATGTGCAGCGAGGCTCTTAAGGGTCTGGTATTCAAACAGCAGGGTCTTGGAAATCTCGCCGAGATCCTCTTCCAGCTTGCCGTTGAAATAGCCGACCATCACCGATTCAATACCGTATTCCTCAAATTCGGCGGTAATATCAATCTCTTCCGGCTGAAGCTTAAGCAGTCCGCTGAACAGCTCCGTCAGATAGTGCAGCGTCCGGTCCAGCAAGTCAGTGCCAGAGAGGCTGCTATCTTCAAGCTCCTCCGGGTGAATCTCCGCTTCCGCCGGATCAACGCGGTTAATCCGCTCCAGCAGCCTGCTTACGCGCTCCGGCTGACCGTATCCGACAATCAGCGGATTGATATTGCCCTGCTGGAGCAAGTATTCAAAAGCTGCGATGCCCTGCTGCACAGGGAGCGGCGTCAGGCCGGTCTGCAGCTCCAGCATCCTCCGCTGTTCCGTGGTCAGCTGCATGCCGTCCGCTTCCCACAGCGGCCAGGCCACGGAGAAGGTGCGCCCGGACCGGGCGCCTGCTTCAGCCAGCCGTTCACGGTAGACCGCGAATTCATTCATGAAGCTGTTCGCATAGGCGTAATCCGCCTGCCCGGGATTGCCTGTCTCTCCGGTAATGGAGGAGAATAGCAGGATGAAATCCAGCTTCTCCTCCTGTGCAGCCTGATCCAGATTCAGTGTGCTGAGGATCTTGGAGGAGATGACCTGGTCAAAGTCTGCCTGGTCTTTGTTCAGAATAAAAGCATCCCGGTGAATCCCCGCACAGTGCAGAATGCCGTCAATCCGGCCGTATTTCTGCTTCACATAGCCGACAAGCTCCCCTGCTTCCTGCCCGTCTGCGGCGTCCGAAACGAGGTATTCGGCAGAACCCCCGTGCGCCCGGAGCGCCGCGAGCTTCTCCTCCTTCTCCCGGTCCAGCGGCGAACGGCCGGTCAGGACAAGCTGCGCCTGCGCCGTTTCGGCCAAATAAGCGGCGAACACGCGCCCCAGCCCGCCAAGCCCACCCGTAATGATGTACACACCGTTTGCTCTGACGGTCACCGGAGTGCCGGGCTTTGCTTCACTTCCGGCTTGAACGAGCCGCTTGACGAACCGGCCCGCGCTGCTGTATTGAACCTCTTGCTCCCCAGGGTCCAGCAGCAGCTCTTGTTCCAGAATGGAATGAAGCTCCTCCTGCGGCAGCGAAGCTGCCAGGGAGACGGTCTTGAAGTTGTAATTCGGGCTCTCCAGGTGCAGCGTCTTGATGAATCCGCCCATTGAGGCATCCAGCAGACTGCCTGCATCCCCTGTCTCCCTGAAGGCATACAGCAGCCGGATGCCGGCCGCAGCCTTACTCTCCATCAGCGCCTGGGTCAGGAACAGCAGCGGGTATACGCTGTGATTCAGCTTGTCGCGCGGCTTCATTGCAGCCGAAGCTGCCAAATATATAATCTGCGTCAGGCTTACACGCCGCGCCTGCAGAGATTCCAGCAGCGTATGAATATGCTGCTTGTCGTCAAAGCGCAAGCTGTAGAGATTGTCACCAAGCTGGGCATATTGCTCCCCGGCGGTGACGAAGATCAGCCTTGCGCCCGCTGCGAAGCTGCGCTTGAAGTGCGGCAGCTCCTGTATATCATCCAGGAACAGCACCACATCACCGGTCAGATTTCCGGCCGTCTCCTGCGGACTTGGGGTCCACGCGGTGGTGTAATACTGGACGGTTTCCCGTTCCTGTACCTCCTGTGCCTGAAGAGCGGCAAGACGAACGCCTTGCATTATCCAGACCACTGCCCCATCTCCGGTTAATACAGCCAGTGTGTATTCATCCCCGGCAATGTGCTCGGCACGAATCACGAATTGCTGCAACGGCTTGTGCCGGAATGACATTTGGCGGATGGAATGTAGCACCGCCGGATGCTGCGGATGCTCCAGCGCAGCGAGGGCTAGCAGAGTGTGGCAGGCTGAATTCACGGCTGCGGCGGAGAATGAATCAGCCGGGGCGTCACCGAGATCAACAAAGGCCAGCAAGCTGTTCTTGTCTTGCCGCAAGCCGGTGACATGCTTCAGTCCGGACTCCATGCCATAGAGTAAGCGTAGTGCCTTCCGGGCCTGCTTCAGGACCGGCTCCCCTTGTCCTGCTTCCGGAATATCTTTCTTTGCATAGACTGCATCTACGATCTGGTTGACCTCTTCAACTGCCTCACATTGAAAGACGACCTGCTCCCCGATCCGGATCTCGGCCGCTCCGGTTCCCCTGTCCGGGAAAATGTGAACGTCCAGTGCCGGCGGAAGCTGCTGCCGGTCCATCAGACCTGACCACACCATATTCTTCAGCAGCAGCCCTTCCTGCTTATAGCCGGCCAGCTCCAGTGCCTCCCGTGCAAACGCCAGCAGACCGAAGCCGTTCATGTATTCTTGTCCCTGCCAGGTGTAGGGCTCATAGCAGCTGCTGATCACCGCAGACCGGGAAGAGAAACGGTAGCCGTCGATGGTGGACAGATTATGCTCGACCAGCTCTCCCATACCGGCAGCCTCCGGGAGCAGAGCCGGGACGCGGATTTCCCGCCGCTTCACCTCGCTGACCCAATAACGGTTCCGGGCAAAGGGGTAGGTCGGCAGCGGAACTCTTGTGCAGCTGTCCCCTTCATACAGCTTTCGCCAGTCCACATCCAGTCCCAGGGACCAGAGCTGGGCTATTTTACCGGTATTGCCGCCGTCCAGCAGCAGGTCTACATAAGAGATTCCCGCCTGACCCGCGTTGAACAGCTCGATATAATCCTTGAAGCCTTTGACATTGCCACGGTATACCTTGCCGCCCGGTAATCGGCCCTGATTGAATTCATCCAGCAGCGCTTTGAGCTCAGAGACCGAACCGGCAATGATCGCCAGCCTCTCTGCAAAAGACTCCCGTCCCACCTGCAGCGTATAGGCAATGTCCTTAAGACTGGCCGCTTCCGCTTCTGGCAACTCCAGATACTGTGCCAGCTTCAGCGCGTAAGCCTTCAGCCGGTCCTCTGCTCTGGCGGATAAGACAATGATGTACGGCTCTCCGCTGCCTTTGTTGTCTTGACTGCTGCTCTGCGGGGCCGGGATATATTCCTCCAGAATAATATGCGCATTGGCTCCGCCTGCCCCAAAGGAGCTGACCCCTGCCCGGCGCGGATATTCCTTCTGACCTCCGCCTTCCGGCAGCGACACACGATCCCACGGACCCGTCTGCCGCTGCACATAAAAAGGCGTTTCCTCAAAGTTAATGTGGCCGTTCAGCTCCTCGGAATGAAGCGAGGGAACAAGCACGCCGTACTTCATTTGCAGCAGCACCTTGGTGATGGCCGCGATCCCGGCTGCAGATTCGCAGTGTCCGATGTTGGACTTCACTGAGCCGATGGCACAAAACTGCTTGTCGCCTGTCCCCTCCTTGAAGGCCTTGACCAATCCGCTGACCTCAATCGGATCACCGAGCGAGGTTCCTGTGCCATGGGCTTCAATATAATTGACCGTACGCGGATGAATCCCCGCAGCCTGCAAGGTCTCCTGAATCACCGCACCCTGCATGGACGGATTCGGCACGGTATAGCCTGTGGTTTTGCCGCCATGGTTGATGGAGCTGGCT
This sequence comes from Paenibacillus phytohabitans, assembly GCF_013141775.1. Taxonomy (GTDB): domain Bacteria; phylum Bacillota; class Bacilli; order Paenibacillales; family Paenibacillaceae; genus Paenibacillus_AQ; species Paenibacillus_AQ phytohabitans. The sequence continues at coordinate 59,563 of NZ_WHOB01000012.1, read as the reverse complement.
TTGATTACGGCGTAGATATGATCGCCATCCTGTACTGCCCGGTCCACCGTTTTCAGTAGAACAGCGCCAACGCCTTCCCCGGGAACATATCCGTCTCCGCCTTCACCGAAGCTTCTGCACCGCCCATCACTGGCCGCGAACTTCTGCTGGCTTAGGAATATGTATTTATCGGGATGAATCGAGACATTCACACCCCCCGCGATGGCAAAATCGCTCTCGCCCCGGCGGATGCTGTCACAGGCCAGATGGATCGAAGTGAGCGACGAGGAACACATCGTATCCAGTGCGATGCTCGGTCCATTCAGGTTGAGATGATAGGACACCCGGTTGGCAATCGACGCATAGACGGAGGATAAGGCGATTTTATTGCCGTCAATCTCGGCATCCAGGAGCTGATACTGGCCATACATCACACCGGCAAAAACACCGACCTTGCGGCTGCCCAGCGTATCACGCGTATATCCGGCGTCCTCAATGGCGCTGTAGGCGCACTCCAGGAACAGCCGCTCCTGCGGGTCCATAATCTCCGCTTCCCGGGGCGATATATTGAAGAACAAAGCATCAAAGCGGTCCACATCGTCAAGGAATCCGCCCCATTTGCAGTACATTTTGCCGAGCTGGTTCTTATCCGTAGTGTAATATTCGTCAATGCTCCAGCGGTCTGCGGGAATTTCGGTAATGCAGTCCTGCGCCTGAAGCAGGTTATTCCAGAAGGCCTGCAGATCCGGGGACATCGGGAATTTTCCGCTGACGCCGACGATCGCAATATCCTCATTCCCCCGGCTGCGGTCCCGCTGCCTGGCAGCTTGCCCGGCGTTTGCGGAAGGCTGAATCCGCTTAGGCGGAATAGGCGTTTTGCCTGGGAGCTGCGGACGCACATCTGAACGAAGTCCTTGCGGCGGCACGGCAGCCTTCTTGGCGGCAGGAGGCTCAATCAGACCGGCGAGTACCTCCCTGTGCTGCTCAGTGAAATATTCGCTCAATTCCCGCAGCGTCTGGTATTCGAACAACAGCGTTTTGGACAGCTCGCCGAAGCTGGCCTCCAGCTCCTCGTTGATGCTCATCGCCATAATGGAATCAAAGCCGATCTTCTCGAACGAATCATCCAGGCCCAGCGCATGCGGCGGAATTTTGGTGACTTTGATGAAAATACTCTTCAAATATTGCTCCGCGCCTTGCTTCAGCGCCTCCGTATCTATAGATATAGCGGGTGATGCTTCAGGCAATAATACAGCTCCGCCACCGGCAACCGCCGTGTCAGCCCTTGGCTTGTCCCCCTGCTGCGGACAATTGATTGCCTCTACCGCTTGCTCTATCCGTGCAGCATCACCATAGAGTACTAAGGCATTCTCCGCCATTTGGCGGCTGAGCTTATCGAATGCATCCAGTCCCTCGGCGGTAGGCAGGACCGATATCCCCAGGTTCCTCCGCATAATGTCCAGGCTGTCCGCTGTTGTCATCATCCCGCCCTCCTGCCACAGCGGCCAGTTGACGGAGAGGATGTTTACACCGGCAGCGGCTCTTTTTTCATTGGCAAAATGGTCCATGAAGCTGTTGGCGTAAGCATAATCGCATTGCCCCACATTGCCGGTCACGGCGGAGATGGAGGAGAACAGCAGCATGAACTCCAGCGGCTCTTGCCCAAATGCCTCATACAGGTTCTGCGTACCGGCAACTTTCGCGTCCAGCACCCGTTCAAGCTCTTCCCGCTCCTTATGCAGGATGAAGGAATCGCTGGTCATTCCGGCACAGTGCAGGATGCCATGAAGCCGGGGGAAGCCGGCTTTGACTTCGGAGAGCAGCGCCAGGGTATCGGCTGGACTTGCCACGTCGGCACGGACATACCTCACCTGATTGCCGTTTCTGTGCAGCGCCTGCAGCTTCTCTTCCAGCGCACGGTTCAGCGGCGTTCTTCCGGTTAGAATAAGGCTTGCCGCACGGGTATCTGCCAAATGCCGGGCCAGCGTGTAGCCGAGCGCACCCAGCCCGCCTGTGATGAGGTAGACCGGATGAGCTGCGGGACTTTGCTGCCGTACAGGGAGGTGATCTGCCGGAGCAGTATACCGTTCAAGAACCGGCACATACCGCCGGGAACCCCGGTAATAAATTTCCCGGTGGCCGTTCTGCATGGAGCCAAGCTCCAGCAGCAGCTGCTCCAGCAGTTGCGGGTCAAAAGCTTCGCGGCCGAGATCGGTGGATACCGTCTTGTACAGCAGGCCTGGGTTCTCGATCATGACACTTTTCACAAAACCGTCCAGTGCAGCATGCACCGCATGATTCTCCGCTTGTTTATATTGGAACAGGATATTAACCTTTGCGCGTTTTTTGAAGGACAGAAGGGCTTTGGTCAGCGCAAACATTGAATATACGCCGCTCTCCATGGCAGCATCCGCCTCTCCATCGGCCACTTCCTCCTGGGACAGGAGATGAAGAATGCTGCCGGGAAAACGTCCCTGCCGCTCCAGGCCGGACAGCAGCCGTGTATAATCCTCCTGATCCTGCAAAGGAAGCCTGTCCAGCCCTGTTTCCGCGCCGGTGCCGGCTTCATCCGCCGTTACAAACGTAAGAGACTGGAACAAGGAGGAAAATTGGCCGCGCAGCTTGGGCTCAAGACCCCTATCGGCTGCCAGAACGAGCACATGTCCGAGAGAATCCCCTTTAAGGTCTGTAAGCGGCTGTTCCGCCAAAGTCTTGGTGAAGGTTAGGCGCACTTGCTTATCCGAGCGCTTAAGCGCCGCAATCTGCCGGAGGCCTTCCTCCTTGGAGATGGCTCCGCTGGCGATCCTTTCAATAATTGATCTCACTTAGATTCCCCCCAGCATTCTCTCAACTTCGTCTACCCCGGCTTCTCCGTTCAGCAGCTTGGTCAGCATCTCATCCAGCAGCGCAGTCCCCGCCAAAGCGGCCGACTCTGCATCCGCCGCCCTCGTGTTCTGCGCCGAAGACGTCAAATCTCTTCCTGAAAGACAGGAGAAACGCACAGCAGGCAGGCCTGAGCTGTCAAGCAGCAGCAAATCGAACTGCATATCCTGCTCCTTCGCATAAGCGGCAGGCGCAACCAGACAATAGCTCACAGGTGTCAACGGTCTGTAGACCTCTACAGTCTGCAGGGCAAACGGGACAAAGGTTCCATTCTGCCGCTGGCCGCTGAGCACCGAATACAATGCTGTCTGCATCGCTCCGTCGGCAAATCCGGGATGCAGGATATATTCCTGAAGCGGCATTTGCGTGTGTACAGGCAGTGTCAGCTTGGACAAGGTGCCGTGATCCCCGGTATATACCGCTTCAATGGTCCGCAGATTCGGGCCGTATTTCATTCCGTGAGCCGAGAACAGCTCATAACAGTCTTCGCGGTAAAGGGTGTGGCTGGCTGTTTGGAGGATGTGCGGAATATCCACAGCATCCGCATCCGCGGCTTCGGCTTCACCGTCTGCATAATTCACCGTACAGGTGCAGTGCAGTACTCTTTGACCGTTCCCGTTCAGGGAATAGATGCTGGCTCCGATCCCGTCTTCCTGGGCAACCAGCCCCACAAAGATGTCCTGGACATCCTTGTCTGCCGGCAGCTCCAGCGTTCTGCGCCATTTCACATCGGTAACCGACTGCACCTTCCACTCCCGGCTGGAGAGCACCCCTGCCCGCCAGGCCATTTCGAGATAGACCACTCCCGGCAGCACCATCCGGCCTTGGACCACATGATCGCGCAGGTAGGCATCGGCTGCACTTAAGCTTTTTTTGTAGCATTGCTCCTCAAATACAGATTCATTGGAATCGATGACCGCCGCCAGGGCTGCGGGTTTGCTGCTGTATACTGCTGCAGCGGCTTCCGTAGAGTTATACCAGTAGCGTGTCCGGTCGAACGGATAAGTCGGTAAGGAGATTCTGCCCGGCTTGCTCTGCGCATACAGCAGCTGCCAGTTGAAGCTCACCCCGCTAACCCACAATCTGCAGAGCTGGCTCAGCTTGCCGGACTGCACCAGGGACAGCAGGAAGGCTTCCCCTTCCTCACTTTCCGTGAAAACATCGCGGATCTCGCTGCCGGAGCTGATATTTCCCGCATAGACCTCGGAGACTTTGCGGCTGCCGGCCAGAAACTGGCTCAGCTTCTCCCTCAGCTCCTGCGTACCGGATACCACGATCGCCAGTCTTTCTTCCATGGGCTCCCGGCCAACCTGAAGCGTATAGATCAGCTCTTCCAGGCGGAAATCATAGGTGGCCGTTCGGTTCGTATCTATTGAGCTTTCCACATCTTCCGTTGATTCTGCCGTTCCCGCTCCAAGTCCATGTCTGGCCGCAATGGCTGCTGAACCCAGCTGCTCCAGCAGATGACCGGCAATGCCTTCAATCGTGGCACTGCCCGTCAGGAGGCCCATAGGCAGCCGGACCGGATAGGCTTCATAAAGAGCGTCCGCAGCACCCATCAGCTCTTCTTTGGACAGGCCGTATTCCTCAATGGCCTCCTGGGCGCTGATGTATGCAGGCAGGAGGGCCGATTGGAGGAAGCAGGCGGTGATGTCGGCGATCACATATTTTCTAAGTGCAGTGCTGCTGATCTCTTCCGGCGCATTTCCCTGCCACACCGTGTGCAGATCAATGTAATCAAGGACATGCTTGGCATAAGCGTTCAGCCGTTCCTTGTTTTTGGCGGATAAAATAAAGATGTACGGCCCACGGCCGTGGTCAATGTGCGGTGCGGACAAGACACTTTCCGGCTTCCCCATGTATTCCTCCAGGATGACATGCACGTTCGTGCCGCCTGCGCCGAATGAGCTTACCGCCGCATAACGCGGGCGTTCCCTGGACACGCCTCCCTCTTCAATAACGGCAGGCTTCCACTCTTCCAGGCGGCGCTGAACATAGAAAGGGGTCTCCGCAAAGTTAATATTCGGATTCAGCACCTCGGAATGGAGCGAGGGTACAAGCTGCCTATGCTTCATTTGCAGCAGCACCTTAATGATGGAGACCACCCCGGCCGCCGATTCCAGATGACCAACATTGCTTTTGACCGAGCCGATCGCGCAGTACTGGTTATCTGCCGTCCGGGTTCTGAAGGCTTTGGTCAAGCCGCTGATCTCTATCGGATCGCCGAGCGCGGTTCCCGTTCCATGTGCCTCCATATAGCTGATATGCCGTGGATGGACGCCCGATTTGCGCAGCGCCTCCGCGATAATATTCGACTGCGCATTCGGATTGGGAACGGTGTAGCCGTTCGTCTTGCCGCCATGGTTAATCGAGGTTCCCCGGATCACCCCATAGATGTTGTCTCCGTCCTCCATTGCTTTGGCGAGCGGCTTCAGCAGCAGTGCACCCACCCCTTCGCCGGGAACATACCCATCTCCGCCGCTGCCGAAGGCGCGGCATTTGCCTTCACTCGACGCGAACCGCTGATTGCAGAGGAACAGATACTTATCCGGGTGAATGGTGACATTCACTCCCCCCGCGATCGCAATCTCGCTGTCTCCCCGGTAAATGCTCTCGCAGGCGAGATGCAGCGCAGTAAGCGACGAGGAACACATCGTATCCAGCGCAATGCTGGGCCCGTTCCAATTAAAGAAATAGGACACCCGGTTGGCGATGGAGGCATACGACGAGCTGAGTGTCAGGGTATTTCCCTTGGCGGTCTCCTCCGCTCCGTACAATTGGTAGTGGCCGTACATGACGCCGACGAACACACCTGTCTTACTGTTCCACAGGGATTGCCGGGTATAGCCGCCATCCTCAATAGCGCTGTGTGCACTCTCCAGGAATAGGCGCTCCTGCGGGTCTAGCTGCTCCGCATCCCTTGGCGTCAGCTGAAAAAACAGCGGATCAAAGCAGTTATATTCGTCGATAAAACCGCCCCACTTGCTGTACACTTTGCCTTTCTTGCCTTTCTCCGGATCGTAGAATCGGCTGTGATCCCACCGCTGCGGCGGAATCTCGGAAATGCAGTCAACACCGTTCTTCAGATTATTCCAGAATTCATCCAGATTGCGGGCACCCGGAAAAGCGCCGCTGATGCCAATGATCGCAATCCCCTCGTCCTTTGCCGGATGAGCCTGCTCCACTGCCTGGTCCCGGCTCTTGCCAGGCGTTACGAAGGTCCTGTATTTCTTCGAAGGTTCTTCACTCTTCTTCTGAACCGGTGCAAGGTCTGCCGCCGGTACGGCGGGCTTAGCCGCCTGATGATTCTCGCGGGTCTGCCGGTACCCGGCCTGCCCTTCGAGTAGCGCCCGCTGATTCTGAACAAAATACCCGGCAAGCTCAGCCAAGTTACCGTATTCGAACATCAGCGTCTTCGGAAGATTCGGAAAATCCTTGTCCAGCAGCGAGTTGATCTCCATAATCGCCACCGAATCCACCCCGTACTCCTCCAGGCTCTGCCCCGCATTGATCCGGTCTGTCTCCAGACCGATGACCTGCGAGAGCAGCCCCTTCAAATACTGGACAGCATAATCATGCAGCCCTTGGCCTCCCTGTGCGTCTGCTTTTGATCCGGTTGTCCGCTTGGTGTCTGCTTGCACTGCGGGCTGGCTTTTCAGCTGCCGGATCAGTGTATAGCCCTGCTCAGGATCTATCTCTCCCCGCTTGATCTGCTCCAGAATTCTGCCCATTTCCAGGTTTGCGTCACTCATCGTAGGCCCCCCATCCACTGTTCCACTTCCGCTTCGCTCATCTCTCCGGCCTGCAGCCGGGTCAGCAGGTCAACAATGGCCTCCTTGTCCTCTAGCGGAACTTCTTGCACCGGTGTGTTTTTTTCCAGCTTGAACGCATGATCAATCTTGGGCTTGTTCCCTGCAGCAACTATGATATTGCCGCTGCCCGCCTGGCAGATGGCTTCAAAAGCCCGGATGCCCGTATCCTCATCCATCATGCTCATGCCCAGGTAGCTGGAATAGAACGCCGACTCACTCTCGGGAATTTCAAATCCCCCGTCCTTCCACAGCGGCCAATTGACCGAAATCGTCCGGCCCTTGCGCTTCCCTTGTGACACTGATTCATTTCTAAGCTGTGCATAACGGTCCATGAAGCTGTTGGCCATGGCATAATAACCAACGCCCAGATCACCCAGCTCCACCGAAATGGAGGAAAAGAGGATCAGAAAACCGAGATCAAAATCCGTACTGAACAGGTCCAGGTGGATCAAGCCTTGTACCTTGGAATTCATGATCTCCCGGCCTGCCGCGCGGTCCGTTCCCGTTACTGGTACTGATCCGCCCTGGCCTGCACAGTGGATGATACCGTCAAGCACGCCGAACTCGTTCTTGATGCTGCCCATGATCTTCTTCACATCCCCGGCGCTTGCGATATCGCCCTGAAGATAACGGCCCTCTCCTCCAAGCCGCCCCAGCTCCGCCATGAAGACATCCGTCCGCTCACTTGCCGGCTGTCTGCCGGTGCAAATAACGGTGGCCTGGTAAGTGCGGGCAAGATATCTGGCAAAAATCATGCCCAGCGCGCCTGTACCGCCCGGAATCAGATACACACCGTTCTCTTTAAAAGTTACGGGGGATGCATCAGCCGTCTTCCTGCCGCCATGCTCCAGCGGTCTGATCTTCCGCACCTGCCGCTGTCCTCCGGTATAACGGATATCCGCATGACCTGTGTTCTCTGAAGAGAACAGCTCCTGATAAAGTCTTTCCTGGAAGCCCGCACCGCTGATTGTATGGTCATCCGCCGATACGCTGGCAATCTGGAACTTATGGTGCAGCGTTACAATCGACTTCGCGAAGCTGGCAAGCAGTTCATGAGGAGCCGAGAAAGCTCCCTGGTCTGTCCGGTAGATGAACAGCAGCTTCAGCGGCCGCTGTCCGTATACCCGGACGAAGGCTTTGAACAGTGAGACGACGGAAAATACGCCGTTCTCCAGCATCTGTGTCAGCACAGGCTGGAACGTGTCAGCACTTAGCGCAGTCAGCGGCAGCGGCGCTGCCGCTCCTGCCCATTGATGCAGGACATGGGTGGCGTCAAAGCCGCTCTCCCGCAGCTCCTGCAGCAGTCTCACATAATCCGCTTCCCTCTGAGGGTTAATCGCTATATGATTTCCCTGACGTGCCCGGTATTCCGTATGTGGTGTAATCCAGACGCAGCCGTCTGCTCCGCTTGGCAACATATGGAGCGGAGGATAAGTGGCATCCTTATCACCGTTGCCGCCGCCTGCCGGTTCGCCAAAGATCAGAACATTCCGCCGCTCTGCGCCCATTACCGGGACAAGCGCCTCATTCTCATAGACCGGAGTATAGTAGAATATCTCTTCCTCCGGGCGACGGCCTTCCGGCTTACCGGCAAACGGCCGGACGATGAAATCCTCGATTCTGACCACTTCATGGCCGTCCAGGTCGAGAATGGCAATATCAAAAATGTTCAATCCCTGATTGTTCTCTCCCGGCTGCTCCTTCACCCGGGTGTACACATAGCAGTCGGCAGGAATCGGTGCGAATATCCCGATGTTCCCCATCGAGAACGGAATGTGCGTGGCTCTGCCTGCTTCATCCCTACCTGCGGCCACCGAGCGTACCGCCCCGTCGAATAACGCCGGGTGAAGTACAAATTCAGGCAATGCGGCTCTGTAGGCCTCGTTCAGGGACAAGCGGGCCAGCGTCTCTTCCTTCCCGCTCAGCACCTCTTCTGTCACCTGGAAGGAAGGACCGTAATCGAAGCCAATTCCTTTGAATACATGCTGGTAGCATTCGTATTTATCCTTGCGGCCCGGGCAGCGGCCCTTGATTCCATCCAGGTCCAGACTCCGGCTTCTCCGGGATGCAGGCACCTCAGCGAATTCCAGAACGCCTCTGGAATGAACAACCTTGCCGCTCCGGGCATTACTGAAGATTTCATAATGCACGGCCTCCCCTTCAGGCTCCAGAACGATATCCAGGTCCATGGCATCCTCTGTCATCACCACCGGCTTCAGCCAGACAATGTCCCGGACCGCGCTGACCGTGGCTTCGGCGGCGATTTCACCTGCAGCTCTGGCCATCTCAATGTAAGCGACACCGGGCAACAGCATCTGCTCCGCAACGATATGATCCCGCAGGTAGAACTGCTCGACAGAGAGCCGCTTGCGGAACCGCTGCTCGCGCAGTGTGGAGATATTGACATCCACCAGAGGATGCAGCGGGTGCAGTGCGAGCAGCCCTTCAGGCATTAGCCCGTTCCCTGCTTGTCCGTTCGCTGCTGTTACAGCTGTTCCCGTGCTGCCGCTTCCCGTGTTCTCCAGCCAATATCGTTCTCTGGCAAAAGGATACAGCGGCAGGGAAACCTTCTGCGGCTTATAGCCTGCAAAGAGCAGACTCCAGTCAATCGGCGTGCCGAGGACCCATAGCTTCGCGATCCGTTCCAGCTGATTCCTGCGGGCCAGCGCGGCGATATAAGCAATGTCCTCGGGGTCATTCCCGAGAATGGCGGCTCCGTTCGTTAGCGCCGCCGCCGAATTGCCTTGGTGTACCCCTTCGTGGACAATACCTGCCGCAATAGCTTGCAGGGCTGACTTCAGTTCATCCATTGTCGAGGCGGCAAAGGCCAGTCGTTCCTCCATTTCCTCCCGGCCTGTGCTCAGCGTGTAGGCGATATTTGCCAGTGTGTATTCTCCCGGAAGCGGTGCTTCCAGGAAACGGTGCAGCTCATGAATCTTCTCCATGAGACGTTCCCGGTTCTTGGCGGACAATACGATCAGCGTGCTTCCGGCGATTTCTGCAGCAGCCTGTGCCGGTACGTATTCTTCGGCAATCAGGTGCACGTTCGCTCCGCCTGCCCCGAAGGAGCTGATGCCGGCTCTGCGTATCTCTCCGCTGCCCGGAGCTTGCTCCCAGCGGTCCAGGCTACGCTGCACATAGAATGGCGTATCCTCAAAATGGATGCCGCTGTTCAGTTCCTCCGTATGAATCGACGGTGCGAGCATCCGGTGCTTCATCTGCAGCATAACCTTGGCTACTGAGGCAATCCCGGCGGCAGATTCCAGGTGTCCGATATTCGATTTGACCGAGCTGATCGAGCAGAACTGCTTCTCGTCCGTGTACTGGCCGAAGGCCTTGGACAGTCCGGCAATTTCAATCGGGTCGCCCAGGGAGGTCCCGGTGCCATGCGCTTCGAGACTGGTGATTGTTCTGGGATGCACGCCCGACTTGCGGAGGGCCTCGGCAATAGCCGCAGCCTGGGCACCCGGATTCGGCACGGTGTAGCCGCTGGTTTTGCCGCCGGAATTCACTGCCGTGCCCTTGATGACTCCGTAGATATGATCCCCGTCTTCTATGGCCTTGCTGAGCGGCTTGAGCAGAACTGCCCCCACGCCTTCACTGGCTACATAACCGTCTCCGCCTTCGCCGAAGGCCCGGCATTTGCCTTCGCTGGAGGCGAAGCGCTGGCTGCACAGGAACACGTATTTGTTGCGGTGGATCGTCACATTGACGCCTCCGGCAAGCGCAGCCTCGCTCTCACCGCTGCGGATACTCTCGCAGGCCAGATGAATCGCGGTCAGCGACGAGGAGCACATGGTATCAACCGCCATGCTCGGCCCCTGGAAGTTGAACAAATATGACACCCTATTAGCGATGGACGCGAAGGACGAGTTAGGCGCCACCAGATTGCCTGAGGCGTAGCCTTCCGTGCCGATAAGCTGATAATGTCCATACATGACGCCGACAAAAACACCGACCTTGGAGCGGGCGAGCTTCTCACGGGTGTATCCGGCATCCTCAACGGTGTGGTAGGCGCATTCCAGAAACAACCGTTCCTGCGGGTCCGTCAACTGGGCATCCCGCGGTGTCATCTGGAAGAATAACGGATCGAATTTGTCCACATCGTCGATAAAACCGCCGTATTTGGTGTAAATTTTGCCCTTCTTGCCTTTCTCCACATCGTAGTCCCGCGTGTAATCCCAGCGGTCAGCGGGAATTTCGGTAATGCAGTCCCGGCCTTCCCTCAGGTTATCCCACAGCTCGGAGATATTGCCCGCCATCGGGAATCTGCCATCCATGCCGATGACCGCGATATCCATACCGCCGTTGTTCACCGCGTTTCTTACCGGCGGTACAGCTTCCCCTGCCTTCGGCAGGAAGCGTCCGCCCTGCGGTGCTGTATAGGCCGCAGCCTGCGGGTCTAACGACAATTGTACCGGCGTCTTCAACGCCTCCGGGTTCTGCAGCTGCTCAAGCTTCAATAGGGAAGCAAGCTGGGCTCCGTAATGCCCGGTGAAGTAACCGGCAAGCGATTCTACCGTGTTATATTCGTAAAATAATGTGGTCGGCAGGCCGCTGAACTCGCGCTGGAGCGACTCATTCAGCTCCAGAATCATGATCGAATCCAGACCAAAGGCATCCAGCGGCGAAGCCTGGCCGATCCGGTCCCTGGAGATGCCCAGAGTCTTGGCAAGCAGGCTGACAAGATAAGCCTGCGTCCGTACCAGCAGTTCCCCGCTGTCAACGCTGCTGCTTGCTGGCTGCGCCGCTGTCGCCGCCTGACCAGCTTGACTAGCTTGACCAGTTTGACCTGCTCCGCTTATACCGAGCGCCCGGGCGATTTTGTGCGGATCGCCGTAGCCGACGAAGGCCTGCACGGCACCCTCTTTTAGCACAGCCTCCAGAATATCCAGGCCTGTTCTGCTGTCCAGCATGTGCATGCCATAATAATCGGCCAGCACCTGCTGCTGGGCTGCGGCAACCTGATATCTTCCATCCTGCCAGAGCGGCCAGTTGATGGATACGCTCTTGCCCTGCCGCTGATGCTGTGCGGCAAGACGGTCACGATAGACGGCAAAGCGGTCCAAGAAGCTATTGGCAGCCGCATAGCTGCCCGCTCCCATATCCCCGATCTGTGCAGAGGTGGACGAGAACAGGATGAACAAATCCAGCGCTTCATCCTTGCTGGCCAGATCCAGATTCAGGGTCCCGCTGACTTTGGGGCCGAGAATACGGGCAAAGCCGGCTTTGCTGCTCTCCGCTGCCTTCACCGTCTCGCCGATTCCGGCACAATGAAGGATGCCGTTAATCCCGCCGAAGCGAGCTTTGGCTTGTCCGATTAACCGGACTGAGCTATCCATGTCGGCAACATCTGCCTGAAGGTAGACCGCTTCTGCGCCAAGACCCGCCAAATGTTCCAGCTTCGCCTGAATGGCCGCATCCACCGGCTGCCTTCCGGCCAGCACCAGCCTGGCTTGAACCGTAGCGGCCAGTTCAGCCGCCACCAGCATGCCGAGTGCTCCGGTGCCGCCGGTAATAATATAGACACCGCCTCTGATGAACCTGGATTCTCCGGCCTGGTGAAGCATGGGCTGCGGAAGGAGCTTCCGCAGATAACGTGCTCCGCCGTCGTATCTGATTTCTGTCCCGCCAGCAAGCTGCGGCGGCAGTAATTCTTGGACCAACCGCTCTGCGGCTTCTGCCGGGGCCTCTGCATTTAGCTGAACAAGACTCAATTGGAACAACGGATGATCGGCAGAGATTGAATGGGCCAATCCGGCAGCCATTTCATTCAGCGGCGTCAGCACATGTTCTGCACTGTCATAGGCATATAAGCATCTGATTCTGGACTTCGGCTTCGATGCTGCCGCCGCCTGCAAGAGATGCAGCAGTGAATACAGCCCTTGATCCATTTGCGCCTCCAGATATTCAGCCAGCCCTTCTTGCAGACTATCCGTATCTTCCAGCGCATCCCCAGCCCCAGCCCCGGCACCGCCATTCACATTCCAGCCATGCACAATATGCTGTAGCTCCACGCCCTGAGTGTTCAAAGCTTCCAGTAACCGGAGGTAATCCGCTGCCTGTCCCGGGTTGATCACATACTCTGTGCTGCTCAGCCGGGCATATCCGGCCCCTGCCTGAACCTGAATGCAGCGGTCTGGCGCCAAGCCTTGCTGCGTAGCCTGCTCACGGATAGAAACGGCCAAAGCCGCTGAGCCGAACACTATAATAGAGGACAGCGCAGCGGATTCCTGCGGCAGACCAGCTTCTATCCATTCCGACGCATACAGCGATAAACCGGCAGCTTGCACGGGTGCGGCTCCTTTGGCTGATGCGTACTGCTTAATCGAGAAACCGAACAGCCGCACAACCTCTTGGCCTTCCATGTCGGTAATCCGGATATCATACTTCCGCGTTCCCTCATCATCCGTGCCGGTTGCCCCCTCTGCAGGCTTCGCATAGGCGTAGCACTGCCGGGGAACCTCACCGACCAGCTCCATACGGTCCAGGGCGAACGGCACCCGGAGCGTCAAGTCCTCATCGCTGCGTCTTCCTGCCCATGAGAGCGACCGCACCGCACCGTCGATGATCGACGGATGCAGCACATAGTCGGCGTAATCCGCCTCAAGATGCTGTGGCAGAGAAATTTCGGACAAGCCTTCCTGTACAGAGCAGTAAGCAGTCTTCGTCACCCGGAAAGCAGGGCCATAATCGAAGCCGACGCCCTTGAAGATATGGTCATAACACTGTGCATGATCGAAGGTGGATGTACTTCTCTCCTTGATCTTCGCAATCTCCAGCGTTTGGGCGGAAGCCGGTGTCTCCTGCAAAATAATCCCCGAGGAATGCAGAACGCGCTGATCCCCGGCTTCACTGAACACCCGGTATTCCAGCTCTCCTGATTCAACAAGCCAGAAAGAGGTGTAAATTTCCTTCCGGTCTTCCTCCAGCTCCACAGCCTTAATCCATCTGACATCCTTCAGCCCCGTTACCGGGGTGATTCCCGCCAAATCGGCAGCGGCTCTTACCATCTCCAGATAGGCTACACCAGGCAGCAGAACCTTGCCGCCGACCACGTGATCCTTCACAAAAAACTGGTCCAGCCGCAGCACCGTTCGGAATTTCTCCTCTTCCATAGTGGAGACATTGCTATCAACCATCGGATGGAGTACGGCGGCAACCGCTTCTGCGGACGACAGCTTGGGAGCGATGCGGCGCGTATTTTTACGGACCCAGCAGACTTCTCTGGCAAAAGGGTACACCGGCAGCGGAATGCGTCTGCCCTTCCGGTTCACATACAGGCGGCTCCAGTCCACCGCCTCTCCGGAGGTCCATTGTTCCGCCAGCTCCGAAAGCTCCAGGGATGTAACTGGCTGCACCGATAACCGGTCTCCCGCTTTGGCGGACAGCGATGGTGTAGCCGCAGGCTGTGCGGATACCTGACCGTAGCACACTGCATGGGCTTGTTCCTGCCCGGCGAGGCAGCTGCGCAGAATGTTCACCAGTTCCTCCTTGCCGGAGGCGGCAAAAGCCATCCGCTCCGCCATTTCCTCTCTTCCTGTCTGCAGCGTGAAGGCGATGTTATGCAGTGTAAGCTCTTCCTTATCGCCATGAAGCGTCAGGTAGCTGAGAAGCTGTTGCATTTTTTGCTGAAGCTGGGGCTTGGTCTTGGCAGACAGGATAATCACGTTACCCTGCCCCGACTCCCCGGATTGCCCGGAACCAGAACCGGAATAATCGCTGGCGGCTGCAGGCGTATAATCCTCCAATACCACATGGGCGTTCACTCCGCCGAAGCCGAAGGAGCTGACCCCTGCCCGTCTTGGCGCATCTTCAAGCGTTGTCCATTCCTGCGTCTTCTCCACGATATAAAAAGGCGAATGCTCAAGCTCGATATACGGATTCAGCTGGTTAAAGTGAACGTTGCCCGGTAAGGTCTTATGCTTCATCGCCAGCACAACCTTCAGGATTCCGGCAATGCCTGCGGCAGCCTCCAGGTGGCCGATATTGGTCTTGACCGCACCCAGTCCGCAGTACTGCTCCCGGCTCACCGGGATTCCGTGTCTGTGATACAGCTCCTTAAAAGCGCTTTTCAGCGCATTAATCTCCACCGGGTCACCCAGGCTGGTGCCGGTGCCATGAGCTTCGATATAACTGATGGTATCCGGGGAAATTCCGGCTTTATCGTAGGCTTCCACCAGCACCTCAGCCTGCGCCTTCGGATTCGGCACCGTCAGCGAGCTGACCTTGCCACCATGATTGATCGCCGTTCCTTTGATAACCGCATAAATATAATCCCCGTCTGCTTCGGCCTGGCTTAACGGCTTCAGAAGAACGGCTCCTGTACCTTCTCCGCGCACATAGCCGTTTGCGCTTTGATCGAAGGTTTTGCAGCGTCCGTCCGGTGACAGCATGCCTGCCCGGCTGAAGGAGATGTGCAGGGTTGGGGCGGCAATCACGTTCACACCGCCGGCAATCGCCTGTTCGCAGTCGCCGTTCTGAATACTCTCCACCGCCCGGTGCACGGCCACCAGGGAACTCGAGCAGGCCGTATCAATCGGCTCGCTTGGGCCGCGGAAATTGAGCAGGTAAGAAATCCGGTTGGCGAGTACGCAGTGAGAGCTGCCTGTGGAAGAATAAGCTTCAATCTCGATGTCGTTGTCCTGCAGTAGAGTGCTGTAATCATTCGTAGAAACCCCGACGAACAGCCCCACCTTCTTGCCTGACAGCGCCGAAGCCTTATATCCGGCATCCTCAAGGGTAGACCACACGGTTTCCAGGAATATCCGCTGCTGCGGGTCCATCAGATCGGCTTCACGCGGGTTAATGCCGAAGAAGCCCGAGTCAAACTTGTCGATGTCCTTCATGAAGCCGCCCCAGCCGGAGATCGGCTTGTCCGGGCCGCGGCCCTTCAGCCGGTTCAGTTCCTGAATATCCCAGCGGTCGCCGGGAATCTCCGAGATCAGATCCTTCTGCTGCCGCAGCTGCTCCCAGAATGTCTCTAGATCCCTCGACTCAGGCATAGCTCCACTGATCCCGATAATGGCAACCGGTTCGCGTTTGACGGCTCCGGCTGACTCCGGCTGAGGCACCTTCCACCCTTGTCTGGCCTTCGTACCGGAGATCCCCGCCTTAACCGGCCCATAATCAACAGAGGCTACAGCTGCCTGCGCGGCTCCGTGACTGAAATATTCAGCCAATTCGTCCGGATAGCTCTCCGCCAGATGGGCAGATAACGCGCGGACCGTCGGATATTCAAAAAAGACCGCCGGTGTCATCCGCACCTGGAACGTATCATTGACCGCACCCGCCGCATCCGTGAACGTAATGGAACTCATTCCGTATTCGCCCAAATCCTGATCGGGATGGATCACAGCTTCATCCAGCTTCATCAAGCGGCTGATGACTCCGGTGATGGCTTGCTGTGTCTGCTCCAGTAAGTCGGCTGCCAGATTCGCCCGGTGACCGGCTCCTTCTCCGGTTATAGCTGTACCGGAAACCGCTGATTCAAGGCCCAGAATCCCGCTGATTTTCTTGCGGTTTGCCTGAAGCGGCAATATTTGTGGTACATTCCCGTTCAGGATTGCCTCGAAATAGCCCAGTCCTGCCGCAGTCTCCAGCGGTTTCAGACCCACGGTATTCCGGAAGAACAAGAGCGTCTGTTCCTCTACCTGCATCCCCCCTTCTTTCCAGAGCGGCCAGTTGATGGAGAGGGACTTTCCGTATCTGTGACCCGATCGCACCAAGGCATGTCGGGATAGCATATATTCGTCCATAAAAGCATTGGCATACGCGTAATCGCTCTGCCCGGTATTTCCCGTCACTGCAGCTATTGAGGAGAATGCCGCTATGAAATCCAGCTTATCCTCCTGCGTTGCCTGGTCGAGATAGATCAGCCCCTGGACCTTTGCCTCAAGCACTTCGCCGGCCTGCTCCGCGTCCTTCACCTGGATAAGTGCATCGCGGGTGACTCCCGCCGCATGAATGATGCCATGCAGGCTGCCGAACCGGTTCCTTGCTTCGGCAACAGCCGCTGCTGCTGCCTGTTCCTGCGAAATATCCGCCTGCACGTACAGCACTTCTGCCCCGAGCTTCTGCAGACGGGCGATTTGCTGTTCCTGCCCCGGCTGAAGTGCGGATCTGCCAATCAGCACAAGCTTGGCCTGAACCTGCCCGGCAAGATGCTCCGCCACAATCAGCCCCAGCCTGCCCAGTCCGCCTGTAATGAGGTAAACGCCCTGCGGCCGGAGGATATCACTCGCGGCTTCCTTCTCGGGCAGAGCAATCTCCTTGAGTGTATGAACATATCTTCTGCCCTGCTGGTACAGCACTTCATCGTCAACTGATTGGACCTCGGCGGCAACCATCCGGTACAGCTCCTCCGTGCTGGCCTGTCCGGTGAACAACGTGCTGAAATGCAGCTTGGAATGCTCCAGCTTGAGCGTTTTGTTGAATCCTCTCAGTGCTCCAAGCTCCGGTGGTACAGCCTCTTTCTCCCCGCCCCGGCATAACTGGATCACCCGGGTATGCCGGTTTTCCTTGTCAGCCATCAGCGCCTGGGCCAGATAAAGCTGGTGCAGATATGCCCCCGCAGCAGCAGCTCCTGCAGAAGCAGCAGCGACCTCCGGCTGTTCATACACGATGGTCTCCAGCGTACAGCCTCTGTTCTTTAATTCACGAATCAAGCGGGTATAATCGGCCGGCTGCTCCGGGTTAATCCGGTAATGTGTTTCTCCGTCCTGATGGTACTCTGCACCGGCTTCCACAATAATTAACTGGCCCTGACCGGCCTGGCTTTTGGCCTTGGCAAATTCCTTGTATAGCTCAGACTGCCCGGTGAATAAGAGCACATCACCTTGAATAGTTTCCTGCTGCGGAAGGGACGTACCGCTCTCCTTCCACTCGTAGGCAAAGCTCATCTCCTCGGTGCTCTGCTGTCTTCCCTGATGGAAGACCTTCAGTACAAAGCGGGTGAACTTCAACAGGACCCGGCCCTGCCCGTCGGCCAGCACGACATCGAACTCCTGGTCACCGCCGCTATTGGCGGACTCCAGCTTTTTCACATAGGATACACAGCTCGCCGGCAGGCTCCCGAAGATTTCCAGCTTGTCAAAAGAATACGGCAGTGCCACCGCATCCTCCATTTCTTCCTGAGAGCTGACCAGCCCGATGACCGCTTCCAGTACTCCGTCAACCACGGTGGGATGCAGCGTATATTCCTTGAAGCCTTCGCGCAAATGTGCAGGCAGTTCGATGAAAGCTAACGCTTCTGTCTCCCCGGCAAACATTTCAGTTATCGACTGAAAGGACGGGCCGAGCAGCAGCTGATGTTGTCTGAACTTGTCATAGATTTGGGTTCCGCTGACGCGCGTCTTCCCTTGGCTTAGCGCGGTAATATCCAAGGTGTCCAGCAGATTACCAGACGGTTCTTCCGCTGTGTAACTGATACTGCCCTGGCTATGAACGACCGGATTTCCTTCGGACAGGCTTGTAATCTCATAATCTAGTTCAGCTTCCGCTTCCCCCGGATACAGGCGCACCTGCACAGTCTTAGCGGCTTCGCCGTCTTCCAGTTGAATCGGGTAAGCCCAGACAACACCGGTTATCCCGCGGACCGTTGTACCCGGCAGGGAAGCGGCCGCAGCGGACAAGGCCATCTCCAGCTGGACCACACCCGGAAGCAGCTTATGGCCGGATACGATATGATCGTTCAGGTAGAACTCTGCGCCGGTTAGCTTTTTCGCAAAACACTGCTCATGCACCGTAGACTGGTTGCTATCCAGTACCGGGCCTATCGCTTGTACCGCAGTGCCTCCTGTTGCAGCTAAAGGCGCTGCGGTGTTCAGCTCCAGCCAATACTTGTGTTTCTGAAACGGATAAGTTGGCAGCGGTGTTTTGTTATATTGGCGATCGCTGTACAAGACGTTCCAGCTGCAAATGCAGCCTTCCATATACAGTCCTGCGGCCTCATCCAGCGCTTGCCGGGAGACTGGAGCCCCGTTTGCCCCGCCAGCTGATCCTTTCCCCACAATGTCATCAAGCCTGCGCTGATCCTCACGCCCGTTCTGGTTTCGCCGCATAACGCGGGAGGTACTGCCCGTATCCGCAGCAAGCGCCTCCAGGGTGCGCAGCAGCTCCGTTTCCAGCTCCTGCAGATCACCGGCAATCACGGCCGCCCGCTCGGGAAAGTGGCTTCTGCCGACGGATAACGTGTAGGCGATATTTCCGACATCCGTACTGGCGTCCGCCTCTTCCTTGATCCACTCTTTTAGATCCGCAAGTCTCCGAATCAGGCCCTCCCGGGTCTTGGCTGAAAAGAGAAACAGATAAAAAGGGCGTTCGCCGCTATGTATGCCATTATTGCTCATCTGTTTAGCCTCCACTTCTCTTCCTAATGAATGTATGAATTTCGGCCGCTCTTACAGCTTCTAGCTTCCCCTGCGGTATTCTTCGATGACGATATGGCAGTTCGTGCCACTGAAGCCAAACCCGCTGATTGCAGCCATTCTGGAGCCCCTTTTGTTCTCCGGCCAATCTACCAGCTCAGTGTTGATGTAGAAGGGGCTTCCGTCCAGCCTGATCTTCTCATTAAGCCGGTTATAGTGGATCAGCGGCGGGATTTGTCTGTTTTTCAGAGACAGCAGGATTTTGATCATTCCGGCGACACCGGCGGCCATTGTGGCATGTCCGATATTGGCTTTGACTGACCCAAGCGCGCAATACTGGCTGTCCTGCGTAAATTCGCGGAACGCTTCGGTCAGGGCCTTTACTTCGATCGGATCCCCCAAAGCGGTGCCCGTTCCATGCGCTTCGACATAGTTGATCTCGGCCGGATCGATGCGGAACTTCTCGTATACCCGTTTCTCCAATTGAATCTGCGAGTTCACACTTGGTGCGGTAATGCCATTGGTCCGGCCGTCCTGATTCACACCTGAGCCGCGGATTACACCATAGATATGATCCCTGTTCTCCAGCGCCTGCTTCAGCGGCTTCAGCACCACGACCCCTACGCCCTCGCTCAGCAGGGTCCCGTCTGCTTCCTGATCGAAGGGCCTGCATACACCCTGCGCTGACAGAATCTCCATCTGGCTGCTCTGCACCATGCTGTCCGGGGTAATCATCAGCCGGATACCTCCGGCCAGCGCCATGTCGCATTCCTCATTCCAGAGGCTGACACATGCCTGGTGTACGGCAACCAGCGACGAGGAACAGGCGGTATCTATTGAAATGCTCGGACCTTTCAAATTGAGAAAATACGAGATTCGCGCAGCCAGGATCGACGAAGAAGTTCCGGTAAAAGCATCTGCGGTATTGCTTAGACGGTTCGCTTCCAGATGCTTGGTATAATCGCTTGGTGCACAGCCGACAAATACGCCGCAGCGGGTATCCTGCACCACCTGGTCGGAATATCCGGCATCCTCCAGCGCCTTCCAGGCCTCCTCCAGAAAAATCCGCTGCTGCGGGTCCATAATCTCCGCTTCCTTAGGAGAAATATTGAAGAATAACGGATCGAATTCATCCACATGGTCAAGCAGTCCGGCAACCGTGCAATAGGTCTTCTGATCCGCTTTCCGGTCTTCGTCATACCATGCCTGAATATCGAACCGGCTGGCGGGAACTTCACCCGTGCTGGATACGCCGTCACGGAGATTGCGCCACAGCTCTCTCGCCGAAGCAGCGCCGGGAAATCTGCCAGATAACCCGACAATCGCAATGCCTTCTGCCGCGGCGGCTAGGACTTGGTCAACGGAAACTCCTAGTGGAGCTTCCGGCATGATCTTTACCGGTTCTTCCGCAGGGCGGGAGGCGGCAAAGCCCAGTTTGATTTTACCTGTAGCCTCTGTACTTGAAGCTGCGGGTGCTATGGGGGCTGCGCCGGTTTTCAGTGTCAGCTTGGGCGCTCCAGAGGCCGGTTGTCCAGCGGATAAGGCAGCCTGCACCGCAGATGCTTGTTCCTCCTTGGCCTGACGCCCGGCTAGAGGATTCAGGGATCGGGCGGCGGGCGGCGAGACTGCGGCTGGTTCAGAAGCTTTTACCGGCTCCTTAAAGTCGTTCACTGGCTCCTTCATTGGCGCTTTCGGTTTGGACGGCGCTGCTGCCGGTTTGTTTGTCGAGAATTGATCGATTAGATCATTCATATATTCATATCTGTGGTTCAAACGCTGGGACTGGACAGGTTCGTGTGTCTGCTCTTGCGGGTTCGCATTCGCAGCACTGGCATTGATTCCCTTCACCGGCATTGCGCCGCTGTTCTTCTGAATCTCATCTACCATATACCGGGCCAGCTCGGGAATGGTCGGATAATCATAGAGCACGATGCCGTCAAGCTGGATATGCAGCGCTTCATTCAAATCGCGGACAATTTCCACACTGCTGATCGAATCAATGCCCATTTCCTTAAAAGAAAGCTCATGGCTCAGCTCCTCCGGCTGAAGCTTCACTACCCGGCACAGCACATCCTTGACCTGCTGCTCCACGGCTTCCGGAGAGAGGGTCTGCTCTGCACCGGAAACCGCATCTCCCCGCTGCTTCAGCTCATGGATACGTCTCAGACCTTCGCGGGCCTCCAGCTTATGGTCCTTGATCTGCTGCAATATGTCCTTGATCGTCTCGCCGTTACTCATAGTACACCTCCAAAAACTGGGCTACTTCGTCCACATCCAGCTCATCCTCGTTCAGCCTGGACAACAGCTCCAGCAGATCACGGTCCTCCTGGTTAACCGATGAGGCAGAAGAGCTGGCGGATATCTCTGATACTCCTGATCCGGCAAGCCCTCCTGAGATCCCGGCTGCTGCTTCCCCTTTTATACCTGATGATGTTCCCGAGACTGCGGATACTGCCTTTAATCCCGGTATTCCCGATACTTCCGCTTCCTTAACCTGTAAAAACGACCCCAGCTTGCGCCCGATATGCGCGGCAAGAAGATTAATAGAGTAGTAGTCATAGATATCGATGGTGTCGAGCTGCAGGCTGAAGCTCTCATTGAGATCGCGCACAATTTCAACGCCGCTGATGGAATCCACACCCATATCCTTGAAATTCATATCCTCGTCCAGTTCCGCTTCATCCAGTTGTATCCGGTTAGCGATGATCCGGGTCAGTTTGTCCTTGACGCTCCGTTCGGCTCCTGCAGCGTGTATGGAAGGACTGGAGCCAGCAGAATCTGTTGAACTGTCAAAACCTGTTGAACCGGCATGATCCGTTAAACCGGAATGTATCCCCCCGGTCGGCAGGCTTGCCTTGTTTCCTTTATCTTCAGGTGCAGACAGGGTTGCTGCCGTTACAGCTTCCCGCTCATTCCCCCCTGTTTCCGCGGCCCGGTATAAGTGGCGGATCTTTGCTTTGACCTCTGAGGTGGTGAAGGTAATCCGGTGCATTTCATTCTCACGTTCCACGCATTGCAGCAATGAATCCAGCACCCGGCTGGACAGCTCCTGCTTCAGCACACTGACCGTGGTCCTCGGCTTCTCGGCTATCAGCCGGGCAATCGACACCGCCTCCTGCAGCACCTTGTCCTTTGCCCGGAAGATGACGGAGGCTGATCTGCTTTTGAGCTGTTCGCCGGAATACATTTTGGCCGTGAACATCATCTCAACCGCGAGATTCTTGCCCAGTTTGTCCTCCAGAATGAAGGTTGCGCCCATCCCCGGAGTGAAGCCGTATTTGGCAAAAGCAGCGGAATACAAGCTCTCCTCAGCCATAACCACAATATCCGCATACAGTCCGAACAGCAGGCCGCCACCGGAAGCGTGGCCTTCCATCGCAGAGATCACAGGAATAGGGCACTCCAGCATCCCCCTGTACAAAATCGGCGCATCTGTGAAGCTCAGCTTGGAGTCAGAAATATCCAGCAGCTGCTCCTGGGTTCCGCCCATGGAGAAGATCCGTTCATTCCCGGCAACCACAATCGCCTTGACCTGCTCATCCTGCTGCGCGGCATGGAAGCAATGGGTAAGCCCCTGTATAACCTCATGGGTAAAAGTATTGTTATGCTTGGCATCCTGAATCCGGATAATAGCGACGCCGCCCTCCACATGCTCCAGCAAAACTTCATTTCCCGCATACGCCGGAAATGCTTCAGGCGCTGCGAATCCGGCAGTTGGAGCGGGTTCTGCATACTCTTGTATAGTTGTAATTAGTTGTGAAGGGTTAATCGGCTCGATCCAATAGCTTTTTCGGGCAAACGGATAATGCGGCAGCGAAAGAAGCTCAGGTACGTCATTCCCGTATAATGTCCGCCAGTCTATAGCTGCGCCTTCCGCCCATGCCTGGGCCAGGCGTTCAGCATCGCCCGGCGTATACGGATTAGCCTGGATTTGTACATGGCTCTGCATTTGCGCCTTGCTTGCCTGCCCTTGTGCAGCCGTGCCTGCCTCTGACGTGAACAGTTGAGCGGATGCCCGCTGCTCCAAATAATCCCCGATCGTCACCAGCAGCTCACTAAGTGTACGGTACACGACAGCCAGCCGGTGCTTCATGGGTTCCCGGGCCACCTGAAGTGTATAGCTGAGCCCCGGCAACGACAGTTTCTGCACCGCCCCGGCCCTGACTTCAGCAGCCTCATAACCTTCCATACCTGCAACTCCGTGTACAAGCTGACTGCTGAGCTCTTCCACTGTTAAGTCACCGCTAACGGCAGAAGCATTTGCCTGGATGCCAAAGCTCGCCAGGAGCCTGTCACACAGCTGGATGAATTCAACAGGCCCGAGGCCCAGCTCCTCCAGAGAGTGATCCTGTCCAATCCCGGTGACCGGAAGGTCCAGCATTTGAGCAATGACCTCCTGCAGGGCAGCTGTCATGTCCTTATGACTACCGTGGCCCTCTGTTGTTCTTTGTTCCATAAAAGCTTTCATCCGCCGGGCATAAGCCTGCAGCCGTTCAGGGGTCTGCGCGGATAATATGAAGATATACGGATCATTATCAACATTCTGCTGATCCTGATTCCCGCTGCTTCTGCTGCCGGTATATTGCTCTAGAATGACATGGGCGTTAGAACCTCCCGCACCAAAAGCACTGATGCCGGCGCGTCTCGGGTACACCGTTGTCCGCCCGTTTGCGTTACGGGTGACCGGCTTCCACGGCTCCAGCTTCTGCTGAATGTAAAAGCCCGAATCGCCAAGCCGGATATGCGGGTTAATTCGTTCAGAATGAATTGATGGTACAAGCTGCCCGTGCTGCATCTGCAGAAGCACCTTGGCGATGGAGGATATGCCTGCAGCCGCTTCGGCATGGCCGATATTGGACTTGACTGAACCGATGGCACAGCTGAAGGCTTCGTCCTTATGGGGAGCAAAAGCATTCATCAGCGCCTTGATCTCAATCGGATCGCCGAGCGAGGTCCCCGTGCCGTGCGCTTCGATATAATTTATGGTGCCGGCATCGATGCCGCTTCTGCGAATCGCTTCGGACACGGCCTCCTCCTGTGCACGCTGATTGGGAACCGTGAACCCGCTGGCCTCCCCGCCATGATTAATGGCGCTGCCCTTGATAACTGCATAGATCCGGTCATGATCCCGCTCTGCCTGCCTTAGAGGCTTGATCAGAATGGCGCCCGCTGCCTCCGCAGGCACGTAACCATCGCCGCCTTCGCCGAAGCTGCGGCACCGGCCATCCGAGGAAGCGAAATTCCCTTGGGACAACAGAAGATACTTATCCGGGTGCACGGAGAGATTCACCCCTCCAACCAGGGCCATGGCACAATCCTGATTTTTCACACTTTGACAGGCCATGTGCAGTGCCGTCATCGACGAGGAACACATGGTATCAATGCCCAGCGAAGGTCCGGTCAGTCCAAAATAATATGAGACCCGGTTGGCAATCGACGAGAGGGTGGAAGTGGAGACCTGCCGGCTGGTGTTGTAGAGCTGGTACTGCATCCACATGGCTCCGGCGAATACGCCTACCTTTTGACCTTTGAGCGCAGACCGGATATACCCGCCATCCTCGAATGCTTCCCAGGCCAGCTCCAGAAACACCCGCTCATGCGGGTCCATCAGCACGGCTTGATAAGGGGCCACATTGAACAGCAGTGAATCGAACTTGTCCACATCGCGGAGGAAGCCGCCCCACCGGGAGCTGTCCTTGCCCCAGCTCTCCCGGGCAATCTGCTGCTGCTCCTCATGACTCCACCTCAGCGGATCGATCTCCGATACGGCGTCCCGTCCTGCCTTGAGCAGCTCCCAATACTCCGGCAGATTGTCCGCACCCGGAAATCTCCCGCTGATTCCGATAATCGCTAGGTCATCCTCTTCTGTACCTCCGGCAGAACGGGTAATCGGATTCGGAGCCATCTCAGGCTGTGTAGCCGCCGTTTCCTTATGTAACTCCTCATTCCACTCCCCGTCCCGGACCAAGACAGCGTTAATCCTGCTTTCTTCCCCCGGAACCATGAGCAATAGGGTTTCTTCCCGCTGCAGCGCCCATTCCAGCGCCTCTATCCCTGCGGAAGTCTCCAGGAGCGAGATGCCAAATCTGTGTTTTAGCGCAAACTCCGTATGTTCGTCGCCTTTCATGCCGCCTTCGCGCCAGAGTGGCCAGTTGACGGACAGGGATTTGCCGCTTCTCAGCCCCTGCGCTCTCCAGAGTTCTCTTTGCTGTATATAGCCATCCATATATAAATTGGCATACGCATAATCACTTTGGCTTGGATTGCCCAGAATTCCCGCCACGGAGGAAAAAGCGGCAAAAAACGTGAGCGGCTCCCCCTTGAACACTTCATCGAGATTGGCCGTCCCCTCCGCCTTCACCCGCAGCACCTGACGCAGCACATCACTGTCCTTATGTACCAGTAACGAATCGCGTGTAAGTCCCGCACAGTGAAAGATTCCGTCCAATTCCCCATACTTCTCTTTCACAAAAGCATGCAGGCGCTCCACCGATGTCCGGTCCGTTACATCACAAGCCACATAATCCAGACGCTGATGCGCGCCTAACCCTGCTGCAGCCTCTTCCGGCAGCTTGACAGCTCTGCCGCAGAGAATGGCTGTCCCGCCTTGCTGCAGAACATGGGCTGCCAGCTTCAGTCCGATGCCTCCGGCTCCGCCTGTAATCAAGTAGACCTGATTGCTGCGAATGGCCGTTTTACCTCCGCCAGCTACGTGTCCTGCCTTACGGTAGGTCTGTATTCTCCGTATGTCCTGCTCATACACCACACGGCGCCCGCTGTCCCAGCCCCTGTAGAGTTCATCTTGGAAAATTGTCCGGAGCTGCCTGCGGTTCTCCGCATCCAGGCCGATACATTTATAAGACACCTTATCCGTTTCGGATTGGATGCAGTGCAGGAATCCCTCCATCGCTGCATCGCCCGGATGAGCGGCAGAACCTTCTTGATCGAAGAAATACAGCACCTTTACTGCCGATTTAATTTTGCTTCTCAGCAGCTCCCGCAGGATGTAGAACATGGGGATTACCTGCTGCTCGGACTCCGGCAGACCGCCCTGCTTCCGCCCGCCGCAATTCAGGCTGTTGACCAGAACTGTGGGCATGCGGTCTGCTGCCTGTAATTCATCTGCCAATTGCCTGTAATCATCCTCGCAGTTAAAGTTCATGCGGTAAATGCCGGCTTGTGCTGCGGTAAATTGCTCTCCCGGAAGCACAAAGGTGTAGCGATTGCCTGCCTCTATTCCCGCCAGAGACAGCAGTTCATCCTGCTGCCCGCACAAGACCAGTACCTGCTCCTGCTGTCCCGGGTATCCTGACTCGCTAAGCTGTGTTAGCGGGCCGTTGATCCAAGCGGAGGTATAGGCGTGAATGGCCGCAGCGGACGGTTCCGGCTTGACTGATTGGTGCACATCGCCAGCCACTGTATCGGAGCTGAAAAACGAATTGCTATGCTCCCGGAGAATATACTGGCTTAACTCCTCCATCGTGGCGTATTCAAACAGCAGCGTTGGGTAAAGGGGGCATCCCAGCTTCTCTTCCAGCCGCTTGACGATGTCCAGCAAATGCTGTGAGTTCAGCCCTTGATTGTAAAAACCCTCATCGGTCCGCAGCTCAGCTTCATCCCTTCCGGACAGACCGCTTACCAGCCGCTTCAGATAAGCGGTAACGGCAGCCTTGCGCATACCTTCTTCCGCCGGATCTCCTATACGGGCCAGCGGAGCTTGGGCTTTGACTTGGACCGGCTCCAGCTTAGCAGGTGCGGACGAAACCAGTGGGGAAGCTGCTGGAGATTGAACCTTCTGAGGCCCGCTGATCAGTTCCCTGGAGCGGATCTTCTTCAGGCCCCAGCGTCTGAAGCTGGCAATCTCCTGTCCTTGCCCGTTATACACCTCGATATCGAAATACATCAGGTCCTTGATGTCTCCATCCGGATAACCCTCATCCTTGATATAGACATAGATCTGCTCCTTCATCGGTTCATAGGAACGGAAGGATTCGATGAACATCGGAATGGAAGCCTGAATGTCCCTGGAGAAATCCAGCTCCTGCAATACGACGAATCCCTGAACCAGCGTTGCCGCATCCAGATAACAAGGGTGCATGTAGAACTGGTCCATATATTCCTTCGCCAGCTCGCCCAGGGTAATCTCAGCCAGGATACGCTGATCGCCGTAATACAGCTTCCCCAGACCCTTCATAAATTCCAGATGGCGGATATCAATTCTCCGTACATAGCTGTAGGCATGGTCCATATCTTCCACGCGATGGCTCAGACTTTTAATCTGCTGAATGTCGATTGATTTCCGCTCGCCGGTGCGCGCAGGGGACAAATGCAGCTCACAGCGCAGGTTTTCATCCCAGGTACTGTCCAGGAGCTCATGCTCCTTAATCTTCCGGCTCTGCGCCACGACCTCGTATCCGTCCGCTTTCTTGGTGAACGAGATTTGGATTTTTTTATCATATTGTCCGCTGGTGGAGACCGGCTCGCTGAACAGAACCTTGCGCAGCTCGATATCCCGCAGGTTGATGCCCTTGGTCTGCAGGAACCGGTAGATCATGTCAAGCAGCGTCACACCCGGCATGATCCGTACACCGTGAACCCGATGATCTCTGACGATATAATTGCTGTTTTTAATTACTGTACTGAACTTCACACCGTTTAAAGCGTCCATGCGTGCACACCTCTCCGCTCTCCCGTATTCATGCCTACTCTTCCACGAATTGCAGAAAGGACAGCTGATCCTGCTCATCCTGTGTCTGCCTGCCCTCTTCCTTCCCGCGGTTTACCCAGGCCTGCTGCCTGTTATACAGCGGTGCAGGCAACGGATATCTGCGCCGGGTATAACCGCTGAGTGCATCCTCCCCGCACTCCCCGATGATCATATGAACATTGGTGCCGCCGAATCCGAAGGAGCTGACGGCTGCCCGCCGGGCCTCCCCGTGGCTGTCCCAGGCTGCGGCCTCAAGCACCGGATAAAAAGGCGAGTGCCCGAAGTCGAAGCGCGGATTGGGCCGGCTGCAATTCAGCGTGGGAACAAGCATCTTGTGGTGGATGCACAGCGCCGCTTTAATGAAGCTGGCAATACCTGCCGCGCTGAGGCAATGGCCGATATTGGTCTTCACGCTGCCCACACCGCAAAAGCCTGTGGCACCGGTATATCTTTTGTAAACCGAGGTCAGGGCCTTCAGCTCAATGGGATCACCGATCATCGTACCTGTGCCGTGCGTCTCCACGTAACCAATCGTCTCCGGGTTAATACCGGAACGGCGGATCGCTTCAGCGATAACCTCTTCCTGGGCCTGCATGCTTGGGGTGGTAACCCCCATCGTACGGCCGTCATTGTTGGTTGCCGAGGCTTCAATGACCGTGTAGATTCTGTCTCCGTCGGCGAGGGCCTTGGCCAGCGGCTTGAGCAGCACCGCCCCGCAGCCTTCTCCCGGGACGATACCGTTCGCCTCCTCATCAAAGGTATGGCATTTGCCGTCCGGCGACATGGCTTTGGAGGCGCTGAATACGAGATGGGGACGCTCATCCAGAAGCAGATCCACCCCTCCCGCTATAGCCATTTCCGACTCGCCGGAGCGGATGCTCTGGCAGGCCAGGTGCAGACTGAGGAGCGAGGAAGAACAGGCGCTGTCCACCGTTAGGCTGGGACCCTTGAGATTGAAGAAATGGGAGGCATAAGCCGCGATGAAATTTTGCCCGATGCCGATAATCGTATTCTTATTGATATCCTGCACCCAGCCCGGATAAGAGCCTGGATGGGCGCCGATGAATACACCGACCTTCTTCCCGCTGATGTCCTCCATTTCATAGCCCGCATCCAGAATGGTCTCCGCAGTAACCTCAAGGGACTGCCGCATGAGCGGACTGATCTGCTCCACATTCTCCTTAAGGCCGAAATACCCGCCGTCGAAGCGCTCGATATCGTCCAGGAACCCGCCCCATTTGCTGATGCTTTTGCCTTCTGCATAGACAGGAGCGTACCATTCATCCTTATCCCAGCGGCTGGCCGGAACCTCCGTAATACTGTCCAGTCCCTGCCGCAGATTGTTCCAGAAGGCGTCCTTGTCTCCAGCCCCCGGAAAATGGCAGCCCATGCCGATAACGGCAATCCGTCCATCATGCCTGCCTTCAGGGCTAGGCGTTTCGTCCTGTACGTTGTGTACCGCTTGCATTCTTGCTTCCCTGCCACGGCCGTAATGAAATTCCGGCACCCGGTTATACGGTTCAGCGAATCTGATTCTATTGCCTGTCAGCAAAGGCGGGTCATCCTGCACCAGCTCCGGCTGACTCTTATATTCTGCGCCGGTTGAGCAGAGATGCTCTGCCAGCGCGCGCATGTCTCTAAGCTCGAAGAACAACGCCGGATCTATGCGTGTCTGAAAAGCGGTGTCCAGCTTCTTAATGACCTCGATCAGCAGAATGGAATCCACGCCGATTTCGGCAAACGGAACATCCTCACGTACACGGTCCCCCGGCAGCTTCAGCTCTGCACAGAAGATATCCAGAATCAGGGCGGACGCTTCTTGCAGGTCACTTGGGGTACTCAGTGTATTCTGTACATTCCCCCCGGCTACCGCAGCGTCAGGACTGCCTTGACTCTTCACAACGGCCTTCGCCCCAGGTAAACCCTTCCCCCGTTCAGCTCTTGCCTTGATCAATAATTCCGGGCGGTAAAGATCCATGTCCAGAATAGCCGGAATCACACTTGGCGAATCCCTGCCAATGATGATGTCCTCCAGCATGAATAGGCCATCGGCAAGGCTGTGTGCGGTAAGTCCGGACTGTGTATAGAGCGGGCTAAGCTGAAATCCGGAATCCGCCAGCATCCCGACCTCTGACCAGCTCGGCCAGATGATCGACTGATAATAACTGTTTCCGAGGGTGTGCTGATGCTGTGCATACAGGTCCAGATAATAGTTGGCTGCGCTGTAATCGCTAAGCCCGGCAGACAACAGCGGCGCCAGAGCTGAAATGGAGGAGAATAGAACAAAGAATTCCAGCTTATCCTGGGCAAAAATGTGCTGGAGTGCCGCCACCCCTTCAACCTTAGGTTCAAAGACCTGCCGGATATCGGCGATTTTTTTGTTCACAAAGGCCGGGTGCTGATTCAGATTGGAGCCTGCGCAGTGCACAACACCGCCAATTCCGCCCCACTGCTGCCGGATGCTCTCAACAAAAGGCATAAGCTGCCCGGCATCGGTCAGCGAACCGGAATACACCTCAACCTGGGCACCGGAGGCTTCCAGCTCCACTACCCGCTTGATTCGTGCCAGACTTCCCGGATCATGGACAGTGCCGGACAAGATGTCCGGCCAATCCTCCCGGGCAGGAAAAGCCTGAACCCCCATCAGCACCAGCTTCCGTGCGCCTCTTCGGACCAGCAGACGGGCCATCTCGGCCCCGATCCCCCGCGTGCCTCCGGTAATGACATAGACCTTCTTGGGGTCTACCTTCAACCGGTTATGCAACTCGCGGCCGATCCATTTATTCTGCTGCTTCAGCGTGGTGATAACCGGCTCATACCGCAATCCGTCCGCATAGCACGCTTCAGCGGTATCTGAGTCCAGACTTAATTCGTCTAAGACAATCCGGAGCTGCCGGTTAATATCCGAAGCATCCAGGCCGATATCCACGGTGCGGGCGGTGACTTGTCTATATTCTGCGCCAAGCGTGCGGATGATCCCGGCGATATCCGCTCCGGCCAGAGTAGCCGTGCGGTTCTCCGGATTCTGAACCCCGCCGGTCAAATGAACAATCCGAAAATCCTTGCCCGCCTGCTTAACCAGCGCTTGCAGAAGCATGATTTTACCGTAGCTCTGCTTGGACATGGGCTTCGGCTGTGCATGGAGATCGGAGAAATCAACGATTCCCTTGAGTTTCAGCTTCATCCCGAGTACGGCTTCAATCGTCTGTTCACTATCTTCTGTAAGCGTGAAGTCAACAGGTAACACGGAGTCACGGGCTTGCTGCGCCTTTCCGTCACACAGGATCAGCGGCGCTTCAAAGCTTGCTCTGACCGCTGCAACTGCGTCATCATCCATCTCTTCATTTACGATGATGAGATACTGCCCTTCAACCCGTTTGCGCTCACGAGGCTGCTCCGACTTCATCCATTCCTTCTTAAGCAGAGCGTATTGCTCCCCGGTAACAATCTCACGGGTGCTGACGGGAACCATCTGGATGTTCTTAAAGGACAGCACCGCTTCACCCGACTCATTCAGCACATGAACGTCATAATGAAGCTCACTGCCGGCAGTCTCCAGACCGCCCGACTGAAAATGAACATATTTCGCCGTTGAGGCTTGGCGAATTAGCTGTATTTCGCCGATCTCATAAGCTGCAGACGCCGTGCCGCCATTGCCGATAATATCCATGTTCAGCCCCTGCAGGACAGCTTCAGTTAACATAGCTGCCATGACATCGTCCGCCGAATGGAATGGGCCTGGTGAAATTACCGCCAAGTGGTCTGTCAGGCTGCTGTACAAGCCTGTTATGATCTGTGCCTGTGCTTCATAAGCTATACCTTGATTCTCCAGTACCCGGTAGACTTCATCCCCAGTCCGAACCTGCGCTGCTTCCTGCTTGAGCTTGCCTATATCCACCGCTGCCGGTTCGTGAGACGGATAAGCCAGGCCTGTTCTGGCCGTACCTGCCGCCAGGATATCCTGCTGCGATCCTTCGCGCAGGACAGCGAACCGGAGGGAATCCCCCTCACCCTCACCTTGAAGTTGAATATTCAGTTTCACTTGCTGCTTGTCAGAAGCAGGATGGCCGAACTGAATCTGCTCCAGTGAGGCAATACCCGGAGCACCACTTCCCAGCAGTGCAGCCTGCGCGCCTATAGCCAGCAGAATAGCTTCACTGAATACCGCTGCCCCATAGATAGACTTGCCGAACACGGCCTTTCCGGCAGCCTCCGGTTCACTTATGAAGCCGATTCCCTGCACCGTTGACACATTGCGGTGAACCAGCGGATGTAGCTGCCCCTCTGCCGCTGCTCCAGCACTTCCGGCAGCCCGGGCAGCTGAGCTGCTTCTGGATACTTGGTCAGCTCCTGTGGCAGCTCCGCCACTTCCGGATACTCCGCGAGCCCCTCCGGCAGCTGCGGTACTTCCGGCAGCTCCGCTATTCTCCGCGCTTCCCTTCTCATCCGCTGCCTCGATCCAGCAGCGCATATAATCGAAGGGATAGCCTGGAAGCGGCACTCTGCGGAAGCTCCCGGCAGCGGACAGGCTTTTGAAATCGGCTGCATAGCCTTTGATGTAATAATTGGCAATCAACTGCGCCGCCTTTGCCCGTTCCTGCGGAGTAAGCCGGTCCTGATGAAACTGGACCAGCAATTGCTCCATCTTGGCCTTCAACGCAGGGTTCACCCGCCCACTTCCGCCCGATCCGCCGCTGCTATACCAGCCTGAGCTTGGCTGCTTATGAAGAAATGCCTCCAGCTCCCGGACCAGCTCTTCCTTGCTTGCGGCAATGAACATGCTGCGGTAGGCGTAATGATCTCTTCCGGCCAGCAGTGTATACGATATATTGGCCAGTCTGCCCAAGCTTCTGTGCTCCTGCAGATAATCCCGCAGATGCTGTACCTTGGCCTCAAGTGCCATATCGCTTTTTGCTGACAAAGCGAACAGCAGCACTTTCCCGTCATTGTCCCCGGCTGTGCCGGTGACAGCTTCTTCTTCCCGCTCTATATGCTCCGCAACCACCACATGGCAGTTGGTTCCGCTCATTCCAAACGAGCTGACCGCCGCCATTCTTGGCCGCCCGGCTTCCCTGCGCCATTCCTCGGTCTCTTTTCCCACATAGAATGGGCTGTTCTTAAAATCAATCAGCTTGTTCCCCTCACCAGAGTGAAGCGTAGCGGGAATTCTGCCGTGCTGCAGGCTAAGGAGAACCTTGATCAGACCCGCCATGCCCGAGGCGGACAGGGTGTGTCCTATGTTGCCTTTGACTGAGCCGAGATGGCAATAATGCTTCTTGTCCGTGAATGCGCCGAAGGTCTCCGTAAGGGCAGCGACCTCGATCGGATCGCCCAGCCGGGTGCCCGTGCCATGCGCCTCCACATAGCTGATATGTTCAGGGTTAATCCCGGATTTCTCATAGACTTCACGTTCCAGCGCTGCCTGTGAGAGACCATTTGGGGCGGTAATGCCATTGGTTTTACCATCCTGATTGACCCCGATGCCCTTGATGACTCCGTAGATATGGTCTCCGTCCCGCTTCGCGGCAGCATACTTCTTGAGGAGCACAGCACCCACGCCTTCACCCAGGCCTATGCCATCCGCCTCCTCGGCGAACGGCTTGCAGATTCCGTCGGTGTTCAACATCCCCAGCTTGCCCAGCGACATATAAATCCATGGCGTGAGCATAAGCTGGACACCTCCGGCGATCGCCATCTCGCTGCTGCCATTATGCAGGCTGTCACAAGCGAGTGACAAAGCTACCAGTGACGAGGAGCAGGCCGTATCCAGGGCGATGCTCGGCCCCTTTAAATTCAGCAGATAGGAAATTCTCGCCGGAATGACCGACAAGCTGTTCCCCGTAGGGACATGCTCGTTCGTCTCACCCAGGAAACGCTCCAGGTACTCCCCTTGCTGAAGGCCCACGAATATGCCGCATTTGCTGCCTGACATATCCTGCAGCGAATATCCCGCATCTTCTATGGCCTTCCAGGATTCTTCCAGAAACAGCCGTTGTCTGGGGTCCATATGCTCCGCTTCTTTGGGAGAGATGTGGAAGAACAAAGGATCGAATTGATCCGCGCCCGGGAGAAAGCCCCCATAACGGATATGTGCCCTCTGCGCCGGGGTCAGCTTGTTCAGCTCCGTGCGTTCAGCAGGCGCTTCCTGAAGACTGCTCACTTCCTGCACAAGGTTGTCCCAATACTGCTGCACATTGCGGGCGCCGGAGAATCTGCCGGAGAGGCCGATAATGGCGATATCATCGCTGCGCACATTCCCATTATTTTGCGTAAAGTCCGGTGTATGTGTTCTGCCCTGCATCGGCATTAGCTCCCCTCCAGTAAGAGTTCAAGTTCATTCAGATCTATAGGGCTATCCACCGCCAGCCCGGAGTTCCCGGAGGCCGCAAATCCCGTTCCTGCTGTCTCCAGAATATGGACAGTCAGCAGCCGTACCGTGTTGTAATTGAACAAATCATTAGAATGCAGTGCAAGGCCGAGCCGGTCGTTCAGCTTGTCAACCAGTTCCAGCGTCAAGACTGAATTTACACCCAGTTCCGAGAAGGGAAGATCGGCGTTAACCTCTCCGGCCTCCAAATAAATGACCTCCTCCAGCGTGTGGTTCAGACATTGCTCCACCGAGTCTGCAGACGTTTCTACACATCCGATCGCTTCTGCCGGAGTCACGGTTTGCGGAGTCTGTGAAGTTTGTGGCTGAAGGCTCTTGTTCTGCTCATCACAGGCCGGTTCCGATTCCCAATCCGGCTCCGCTTCAATCGTGTAGCGATTGCCCTCAGCGGCAGCTGCCGAGAAGCCATTGCCGATCCAATATCTCTTCTTGTCAAAAATATAATTCGGCAGCGGGATCACCCGTGCACCGCTGCGTTCATCATGCAGCAGCTTCCAGTCTATCTTCGCCTTCAGCAGCCAGAGCTGGGCAATCTGCGGCCATTGTCTGTTGCGAACCGCGCTGGCGATAAACTGATGCCCGGATTCGTTCTGGAACAGAATGGCGGCAATATCACGCTGCGGGTCCAGGCTGCCTGTGTAGACATCCGGCAAATTCGGTTCTCCGGCAGCAAAGCGGATTAACACTTCCCTAAGCTCCCCGATATCCCGGCTGACAATGGCCACTCTCTCGGCAAAAGCTTCCCGCCCAACCTGCAGCGTATAAGCGACATCCTCTAGTCGCAGTGTATATTCTTCTGTATCGGCGGCATCCATCTCCGCCGCACTAGCCGCAGCAGTCTCGGCGTAAGCCTGGGTATCAAATCCGATCCCGGCATTCCTCCGGTTAAGCTCAGCCGCTTCCAGATGATTCATCAGCTCACGCAGCGACCGGTTAGCCCCTAATGTGCTGTCGGCAGCATGTTCCTGAACCAGCTCATTGATGGCATCGGCCAGCCTAACCTGGTGTACAGCATCCGCGCACAGCTCAGTCAGAATTTCGTCGTAGTCGATCTGCCCGGGGTTCACGCCTAGCACTTCCGCGACAACGTCCAGACAGCGGTTCCGGACAGCCTGTAATCGGGCGGTTATTAGCTCACTTGTGTCCACAGCCCGTCCACCCGTCCGGTGGCGGGCGATAAATGCCGCGAGCTGCCGGGCCTGCGCCTGCAGCTTGTCCCTGCTCTTGGCGGACAGCAATATGAGCTGCTCCTCACTCTGCCTTGCAGGAGGTACGTCCGGCTCATATTGCTCAATTACGATATGGGCGTTGGTGCCGCCTGCCCCGAAGGAGCTGATGCCCGCCCTGAGCGGCTGAACCTTCAGCCCATCCGGCGTCTCCTCCGTAAGCGGCTTCCACGGCTGGAGCGAACGCTGTACATAGAACGGCGTTTTGGCAAAATCTATATTCTCGTTGAGCTGCTCTGCTAGAATTGAAGGCACCAGCTGCTTGTGCTTCATTTGCAGCAGCACCTTGGTCAAGGAGGCCATACCGGCTGCCGATTCGAGATGTCCGATATTGCTCTTGACTGAGCCAATGGCACAAAACTGCGTTTTGGCGGTGAATTTCTTGAACGCCTTCGTTAACCCGGCCACCTCGATCGGGTCTCCCAGCGCGGTTCCGGTACCATGGGCCTCAATATAACTGATCTGCTCGGGATGCACGCCAGACCTCCGCAGCGCCTCCTCAATCAGCTCGGACTGGGCATTCGGATTAGGCACAGTATAAGAACTGACCTTGCCGCCGTGATTGACCGCCGTTCCTTTGATTAAGCCATAGACAGGGTCCCCGTCACGGAGCGCCGCCTCCAGCGGCTTCAGCAGAACCGCGCCAACGCCTTCACCGGGAACATAGCCGTCCCCGCCCTGGCCGAAGGCCCGGCACTTGCCTTCTGTGGAGCCGAATCGCTGATCGGTCAGGAAGATATATTTTGCCGGATGCACTAGGGTATTGACACTACCGGCCACCGCCATTTCACTCTCGCCATGCCGGATGCTCTCGCAGGCCATATGGATAGCCACCAGCGCAGAAGAGCACATCGTATCAATGGCCAGGCTCGGTCCCTTGAAGTTGAAATGATATGAAATCCGGTTGGCGATGGACGCAAATGAAGAACGGACATCCATGAGCCGGCCGTTATTGTATTGCTCGGCACCTAGCAGCTGATAATGGGAATTCATAACGCCGATGAATACGCCAACCTTCTTGCCGGAGAGGGTATCCGCGGCAGCTCCCGCATCCTCCAGCGTATGGTAGGTGGTCTGGAGCATGAGCCGCTCCTGCGGGTCCATCAGCTCCGCTTCCCGCGGGGAGACATGGAAGAATCCGGCATCGAACTTCTCGACATCCTTCATGAACGCTCCCCACTTGGTGTACACTTTGCCCGGCTTGCCTTTCTCAGGATGGTAATCCTTGCGGTAATCCCAGCGCTCCGGCGGAATCTCTGTAACGCAGTCCTGCCCCCCGCTTAGCACATCCCAGAATTCCTCCAGCGTATCCGCCATCGGGTACTGTCCGCTCAAGCCAATAATCGCAATATCCCCGCTTACTGCTTCTGCACCCTGATGCCGGGACATGGCGGGGGCAGCTTCCTCTTTTACAGCCGCTTCCTGGAGAGTTCCCGTTTCTGCTGACACCGTTTCTGGCATCACTTGTTCCGCCGCTTCATCCACTACTGCTTCTTGTTGCTCCGTTTCCCTACTCTGCCCTGACTCAACGGCGGACTGCTGAAAGAATTCCGCATGATTATCCATAAAGAATGCCGCCAGAAGGGCAATCGTGCTGTATTCAAAGAAAAGTGTGCTTGGCAAATCGGAGAAGTCTTTGCCCAGGATCCCATTCAGCTCCATGATCATGATGGAATCGATGCCGTATTTGGAGAAGTCGGCTGAGGCTTCAAGCTGCACTGCCGGAACCCCGGTCGCCTGCGACACGACTCCCTTCAAGTACTGCTGAATAGCTTCCTCCACCTTAACGTTGGGGACAAGACCACTATGAAGCGGCTGCTGCTGCTGGATTGGCGGAACCGGAAGCTTCAGTGGAGCTGTTGCCCCGCCCGTTACCGTTACCGCTGCTGCCCGCTGCCGCTCATGAACACTCTGCGCGGAAGCATTCAGCACCCTCTCCTGCTGCGGCTTCTCTTCTGTAACTGCCGCAAGTACCATGCTCAGCTGCTGCCGTTCTCCGCAGGCTACAATGATACGGGACTCGCCCGTGCGGATCAGCTGCTCCAGCAGTTCAAGACCGGCCTGTGTATCCAGCTGCTCCATCCCGGCCTGCTGGCGGTATTGTACGGCTTCCTCTCCGGACAACTGCATCGCGCCGTCATTCCACACCGGCCAGTTGATCGACAGCGAGGCACCTGAACGCATACCCTCCTTAACCTGCTCAGCCCGGAGTAAGGCAAAGCGGTCGAGATAGCTGTTCGCCGCCGCATAAGTACCTCTGGCGAAATCTCCAATGATTGCGGAAATGGACGAGAAAAACACGAAGAAATCCAGCTTCTCCAGCTGCGTAGCTTCATCCAGGTTGATCGCACCCCGGATTTTGGGCAGCAGCACTTCTGCCATCTGTTCAGGACTGGCTTCCATCAGCGGCTGCTCACCGAGCACTCCGGCACAATGAATAACGCCGTGAATGGAATGAAAAGCCTGTTGGGCCTGCGCCACGATCTCTGCGGCAGTCTGCTGCTCCGCGATATCACCAGGCAAGTAAATAACCTGCCCGGGATAACTCTGCAGCCGCTCAAGCTCACGGCTTCTCGGTTCATCCAGTGCGGATCTTCCGGTCAGCACCACATTGGCTTCATAATTCCGCAGGGCAAATTCGGCCACGGCAAGTCCCAGCTTACCCATTCCGCCGGTAATCAGGTAGGTACCCTGTTTGCGGAAACCGCTGAACTCTGCTTCCGGTAATGACTCCAGCGGAAGGATCACACGGCCGGCTCTCGCTCCGCCTGAATAACTAATTTCCACAAAAGACGCCTGCTTGCGGTACAGCAGCTCTTGCGCCGCGTAGAACGGAATTTCTTCAGCATGGTCGCAATAGATTACGGACGGGATGAAGCTGCGGTTGGTGGCCTGAAAGGCCTTGGACAGCCCCCGCAGCATTCCCGCTCCCGGCTGGCTGCCGCTGCGGACTGCGCCAAGCAAGAAGCGGACCTGTTCCTGGGAATAGAGCTGAGTAACCGCCTTGAACAGATACAGAACCGGATAAAAAGCGTTCAGGATCTCTGCCTGTTCCCCATCCCACTCATACAGAATAGCGTCAATCCTTATCCCCTTAGCCAGCAGCTCCGTGAGCAGCCTGCCATAATCCGCTTCCTGTTCAGGCCGGATGCTGTATTCCAGACTTCCTGCAGCTGCGCTGTACTCCGCTCCCGGATTCACAATAATGATGTTGTCCGGCACCGTATGCTCCCGGGCGAATGCTTCTGCCAGCCGGTGAGCCTTTGCTTTGTCCCGGACCAAATACAGCATATTCTTCACTTCAGCCTTGCTGATCCCTTCACTATGGCCGCCAAGACCCCCGGCTTCCGGAAGCTGTGCTTCCTGCCAGCGCTCGGTGTACAGGTGAATGCGGCTTGCCGCACTAACCGCATTGGTCGGCTGAATGGCCCGGATCGTGAAGTCTCTGGCTTCCACCAGCACTTCCCCCTGCTCATTCAGAATATAGACATTGAAACGCTTCATCCCCGCTGCCTTGCCTGCGGTCTCCGGTACAATCTCCGCATATGAATAGCAGCTTGGCGTCAGCCAGCCGTAGATGCGGACTTCGCCGAGTGCGAACGGAATATGCAATCTTAGCTGCTTGTATGCTTCGGCTCCGCCGATCCAGGTCACTGCCCGCAGCGCAGCATCGACAAGGGACGGGTGCAGCATATATTGGCTAAATGCAGGCAGCAGGTCCGGAGGAAGGTCGAGCTTCTCCAGCGATTCTCCGCTTCCGCACAGTGCTTCTGTTGTAGCCTGGAAGCTTGGTCCATATTGAAAACCGATAGAGCTGCCAAACACCTCGTTGTAGCAGAAATCCTTGGCAATTCTGACTCCGCCCCGGGCCTGAATAGCGTCAAGATTGAAGCTGCGCCGCTCCGCCTGCTGTCCAGTCCCGGTATAGAGCTTGCCCGTGCAATGAATAAGCCGGGTGCCGTTCTCCGCGGTATATACCTGGAACTTCATATGCCCTGATTCGGGAGTGAGCTGAATATAGGCATCCCGTGTATCGGCCACTTCCAGCCGGTTCACCCATAGCACATCCTTAATGGAATGCACCTGCGTCCTGGCCGCGAATTCGCCTGCCGCCCTGACCATCTCCAGATAAGCGACTCCCGGCAAAATCACCCGTTCATCCACAACATGCTCGCCAACATAGAAATCGCTCACCTTAAGCGTCTTCACGAAGAGCAGCCGCTCCGGGCTGGACTTCGCCAGATCAATCATCGGATGGCTCTGAGCCGGAGCAGCCTGAGGGGCCGCCATCCAATGCGAAGAACGGTTGAAGGCATAGCCGGGCAATGGCTGCTTCTTGAAGCTTCCGCCGGGATACAGCCTGCTCCAATCTAAATCTGCCCCAGCCAGCCATAGCTTCAGCAGAACCTCATGGAACCCGAAGACTCCGTCACTCTGAGGCGATAATGCTGCCGTTTCCTTATCCCCTGCACACAGCCGGATCACCTCAGACTGCAGGACGCTCTGCGCGGCACATTGCTCCTGAAGCTGCTCTCTCCAGCTTGCGGGCCCGGAAATTTCGTCCATATGCTGATTGGCTTCATGCAGACAGGTATAGGGGACATTTAAATTCAGCTGATCCTGCCGTTCATTGAGCTGATTCCGGACAGCTTCGAGTACTCCAGCTTCTTCCTCATCAGAGGAAGTTAACAGCCGGACGGCCATTTCCTTGGATATGACCTCATCCAGAACAAGCTGGACCCATTCACTCAGCCGCGCATCACTTAAAGTGATGCGTTCCGACAAATCCCATTTCTGATTCAGCTTCAGCAGCGAACCGTAGGCGATCAACAGCAGAAGAACACGCTGCCGCTCCATTGCCTCGCCGCCCTCACCGGCAGCTAACAACCGCTCCTGATGCAGCAGCGAGTCTGTGGACAGCTTCGCTGCCTGCAGTGCCGGGGATTGATCCCAATCCCGCAAATATTTCTTAAAGGTAAATTGGGTCCGGCTGAGTATTCTGGCTTTCTCCACATAATGCCTGAACGCCGCAGCGTCAGCACCGGTGATACATACATTGCGCAAGCCGGCAATATACGCCGGGCCAATGTTAATACGGTGAATCTTCACTTGATGAACAGGGTCTATGAAGGTCAGCTCCGGTCTTTGCAGCACCGTTTCCGCAAGAGTAGCCCTGCCGGTCAGAATGTCATACGCCTGAACAGGCGTAATCATTCCGCTGACCGCCATTGCGAGCAGCGTCCCTTGCTGCTCACCGCTCACGGTCTCAACCTCAACTCCCAGGCTCATCAGGACTTTAGCCAGCGTATAATTAATCAGGAAAGAGTAGGCGGCAAGCTTATCCTTGTTCCATTTGGCAATTGTAAGGCCACTCCGGATAGCGGCCGGCCCGCCGCGCAGCTCAGTTTCGGCAATAACCTCTTCAAGAACTTCGCGGATATACGGCTCTTCCATTACGCTCTTAATCTCCGTGTATCCTGTATAGATGACATTGGTGAAATGTACCGACCAGCGCTTGCGGCCCGGCTCCAGCCGCTCAACAGCGGAGGCAGCGGATTGCAGATACTCGGCTAGCTCCTGCCTGCTCCGGATGACAGCGCCGATTCTGTATTCCCGGCAATGGCGTCTGCCTGCAAGCAGCGTTTTGCATAACTCTCCGATGGATACGTCCGCCATCTCCGGCGAATTCACATGAGACTTCCAGACGGCTATACTCTCGTTCAAACTGTCGCTGTTCAGGGCAGAGAGAGTGAAGAGCTGCGCACCAGGTACGGGTTTGTTACTGGCTCTGGCCGGTTTCGGCGGCTCGTACGCCTCAAGAATCACATGGGCATTGACTCCGCCGAAGCCAAAGCCGCTTACACCCGCCCGCAACGGTGTATCTTCATTGACCGGCACCCACTCCGTGTTGGCCGTGGCTACCTTAAACGGGGTATGCTCCCAGTCCAGCAGCGGGTTCAGACCGTTAAGGTTGAGCAGCTTGGGAATAGTCTTATGCTTCATCATCATCAGCACCCGGATGATCCCGGCAACGCCGGAGGCACTTGCCAAATGTCCGATATTGGTCTTGACCGAGCCAATGGTGCAGAACTGTTCCTGATCGGTGTACTGCCTGAACACCTGGGTCAGCGCTTCGACTTCAATCGGATCGCCAAGAGCGGTTCCGGTGCCATGCGCCTCAATATAATTGACGGTCGAAGCATCTACCCGGGCTTGCCGCAAAGCGGCTTCAACCAATTCCTTCTGCGCTTTCATGCTCGGTGCAGCGATGGTCTGTGAAGCGCCGCAGTGGTTCACTGCCGTTCCCCGGATAATGCCGTAGACATGGTTGCCGTCCCGCACCGCATCCTCCAGCTTCTGCAGCAGCAGGACGCCAACGCCCTCTCCCTGCACAAATCCGTCCGCATTCTCGTCAAAAGCCTTGCATTGTCCGTCCCGGCTCATCATATTCGACTTGGAGAAGGTCACGTACCGCCAAGGATGATAGGCCAGGCACACGCCTGCCGCTATGGCATACTTCGCTTCTCCGGCCTGGAGATTCTGTCTTGCTTTGTGAACAGCAACCAGTGAGGAGGAGCAAGCGGTATCCAGAGAGAGGCTCTCTCCGGTCAAGCCCAAAGTATGCGAGATGCGGTTCGCCGCAATACACTCGAAGTTACCAAGGCCAGCATAATGATCGACCTTATCACCACCGGTCAATGCAATCAGACCGTAGTCATTGCCGGTAACCCCGACATACACAGAAGTCCGTTCCTTCTGGAGTTCGGCCAGCGGAATCCCTGAATCCTCAAGACAATGCCATGTTTCTTCTAGCAGAATCCGCTGCTGGGGGTCCATGCTCGCCACCTCTCTGGGTGACAAGTTAAAGAAGGTATTGTCGAACTTGTCGATGCCGGATAATGAAGCGCAGTATTTCACAAACTGCTCATTGTCCCACCCGAGGTCGGCCTCGTTCTTCAGTCCGTATCTTCCGTTCTGCCAGCGGTCATAACTGATAGGCTTGACGGAATTCACATGATTGATCATGTTGTTCCAGTAGCTGCTGTAATTCTCTGCCTCTGGGAATCTGCACCCGATGCCCACAATCGCCACATCCTGCCCGGCTGCAGCCCTCCGCGGCTTAAGCTTGCTTGCCGAAGCCTTAGAGCTCATATACCGTCTCCTTTTCTCTGGCGACCCGTTGTTCCCTCATCCCTCTAAGCAGAGAGAGAATGCTGTCCTCCTGATACTGCTTCTTGATATACTTCTCCATCGTGCTCTTCCAGACATCGAATTCAAATCCAAGCGCCTGCAGCAGCGCGCCCAGCATGACGAAATTCTCATTCCGCACATTTCCCGTTTCCTTGGCAATGGCAGTTCCTTCGACATAAGTGACATGCTTGTACCGGCTGAAGTTGTCCTCGTACTTTCCTTTGTATGTATCTTCATTCAGCTCTGCCAGATTGACGAGCATCCGCCCCTCCTGTTTCAGGAAGCTTCCCCAGCGCAGCGCTTCGATCTGATCGAAGCCGACAATATAGTCCGCTGTGCCCATTTCAATCAGGGGAGAGTAGATTTTGTCGCCAAAACGAACCTGTGCATGCACGCTTCCGCCTCTTTGCGACATACCGTGCACCTCGGAGACCTTCACGTCATACCCGAGCGCAACCAGTCCCTGGGATAACACATTGGTTACAGTAATGACACCTTTTCCGCCCACACCGGCTAAAATAATGCTTGTAGCTGCTGTCATAGGTCGCTTAAGCCTCCTTAATGCTGTCATAGGGACAAACCTGCTGGCAGATGCTGCAGCCCTTGCAGTCCAGCGGATCAATCATGATTTGGCGGTCCACAATTTTGATTGCCGAGCAGCCTAGCATAGTGCATTTTTTGCAATTCACACAGGTAACATTGTCAATGATGTATTTTTTTGTGGGTTCCGCTTTGCTTTTGAGAAGTTCACAAGGATGTCTGGAGATGATTACGAACGGTTCAGTGCTGTGCTTGGCTGTGTCCACACACTGCTGCGTTTCTTGGAGGTTGGTGGGGTCTAGTATTCTGAGGTTGTCCGGTTTAATGCCTAGCGCGAGCACGATATCTTCAATCCGTATGACTTCCGACGTGCTGCCCTGCAGTGTGCGCCCGGTGCCCGGGTTCTCCTGATTGCCGGTCATAGATGTGGAGCGATTGTCCAGGATACAGATGACAATCGGGGTCTTGTTGTAAACTGCGTTCAGCAGTCCGGTCATACCTGAGTGAAAAAAGGTGGAGTCACCGATGAAGGCGAATACCTTCTTGCCCATCGGTTTGAAATCCTGAGTCCGCTGCATGCCCGTTGCCATAGAGATGGAAGCGCCCATGCAGAGCACGGTGTCGAGCGCCTTGATCGGCTCGGTGCCGCCCAGCGTATAACAGCCGATATCTCCGGCGGCAATAATGTCCCTGTGCTGCTTGACTGCGCTGTACAGTCCGAGATAACCGCAGCCTGCACACAGCCTTGGCGGCCTTGGCGGTACTTGGACACCCTCGTAGCAGTCGAATTCTTCACGGGTGATCGCTTTTCTGATAATTTCCGGGTTCAGCTCGCCGCAGACGGGAATGATCTCCTTACCAGTACAGGCAATGCCCATCGCTTTAAGTGAGGTTTCGATGAAGGGCTCGCCCTCCTCGACGACATAGATTGTTTTGGCCCATGCAGCGAATTCTTTGGCCTTCTCGTCCGGAAAAGGATAACTCATACCCAGCTTCAGCACGGATACCGTATCTCCGAACACTTCCTTAACATATTGATAGGATATTCCGCTCGTCACTATGCCGATCTCCGGGGAGCTGTACTCTATTACATTAAGAGGGTAGGAATTGGAGTACGCCTGAATATCCAGAAGATTCGCTTCGATTTCCAGATGCCGCTTTCTGGAGATGGCCGGAAGGAGCAGCCTGTCCAGCTTGTTTTTCTTATAGGTTCTGAATTTCTCCTCTACCGCCAGGTCTTCCTGAAAGTGAACAATCCCCTTCGAATGGGACACCCGGGTTGTGGTTCTGAACAGGACAGGCGTGTTGAAGCGCTCGCTGATCTCATAGGCTTCGACAATCATATCCTTGCATTCCTGAGAGCTGGTCGGCTCGAGTAGCGGCATCTTGGCATGACTGGCATAAATGCGGTTGTCCTGTTCGTTCTGCGAGGAATGAATCCCGGGATCATCTGCCGAAACAATGACCAGACCGGCATTTACACCTTCGTAGGTCATATTGAACAACGGATCTGCCGCCACATTCACCCCTACGTGCTTCATGGTGGTCAGGCTGCGGATACCGGCGATACAGGCGCCTGCTGCTACTTCCAGCGCTACCTTTTCGTTAGGTGCCCACTCGGCATATACGCCCTCATAGACACTGATGCTCTCGACTATTTCCGTACTCGGTGTTCCGGGATAGGATGAAATGATTTTACAATTTGCTTCATAAGCGCCTCTGGCAATTGCCTCATTACCCATCATTAGAGCTTTCATCGGATCGTCCTCTCGTTCATCTCATTTAACAGAACCACGCGGCTGA
Organism: Paenibacillus phytohabitans; assembly: GCF_013141775.1. Classification (GTDB taxonomy): domain Bacteria; phylum Bacillota; class Bacilli; order Paenibacillales; family Paenibacillaceae; genus Paenibacillus_AQ; species Paenibacillus_AQ phytohabitans. The sequence goes on along the minus strand of NZ_WHOB01000012.1, from coordinate 14,666 downwards.
ATTTCTCCCAAATCATAGATTACATATTTAACATTAATAGGCTTTTACTACTTATATATAGGCTATAATCAATATTATAGTGTTACTATTAACTTTGTTACTTTTTTTTAATAAATTCCAGCCTTTCAGTTCCTTAATCTGCTAATTTTCACAAAATTGAAATAATTAAAAAGCCTGCAACCTTTTAATGCAGACTTTTCAAATAAAAACGTATATTTATCTTTTATAGAATTTATTGTCGTTTCCCCTCAAAAGGCCAAATGGACCAGACCGTCCTTTATAGATAACGGATTGTGGGTACAGAGAAGCATTCCAAATCCGTTTGCAGTGCCATTGTCCTCTAGGTCCTTCAACAGGATTCATTTATCTTTCAGGAGAAACCTTCCCATTCCCGGAAGTGCTATTGGCAAATTTGTGAGTCCCCAGACAAAAGGCTACTGCTCCTCAATGTGGAAGTAGTAGCCTTGGGTTTCAGTGATAAATACCGGACTCCTGCTGCGATTCACCGGAAAAGGGCTGAACCGGCAATGCTGCATGATTTTCTCTGAATTTATGCTTATAGTCTTCGAAGTCCCATGTCTCCAGGAATTTATCTGCCGCAGCGTGGCCGGATGAGAGCAAGAAATGCTTATCTTCTTCCGTCAATTCGAATTTTGTCGTCGTTACTTTACCGGTGGGAATAAATATTGTGCGCTCCTCCGCATGTTTGTCTACATGTCTTTGATCATGAGCCTGCAGCATGGTTTTGAACATTCCTTTGAGTAACGAGACCGGACCATTGATCTCTATCGATTGGGCATAGGTTCGCCTTTCCGACAGTCTGAATCCGAAGGTTGGCCACCGCGGGACTCCATCTACGTCAAACAGCCAGATCGGATAATTGCTAAGCATTCCTCCGTCCAGCATATAATAGGGTTTCTTCTGCAGGGGCGTATGCCAGACATAGGGTTGAAAAAAGAAAGGCAGCGTGGTGCTCATCCGTACTGCTGCAGCTATGGGGAATTCGGACGCTTTCAGACCATAGTGAGGCAAATCATTAGGAAAAACTGCAATCCGCCCATTGCTTATATTCGAGACTATTATCGAAAGCTTGCCTTCGGGAATATCTCCAAACGTTACAACTTTCTTACGCTTCAGCCATTCCGTCATTACCTGTTCTAAAATGTGGTTGCTGTAAATGCCTGACTTCATCATTAACGGAAGCGTTTTGTTCAAGATCGGCAGGCTGTTCATTCTGGTACGCCCGAGCAGCTTCATATAGTCCAGCGAGCTCATCAGCTCTCTGATTTCAGCACTATTGTAACCGCAGGCCAACAAAGCTGCGACGATCGCGCCGGCAGAAGTCCCCGCAAGCTTGTTCCAGGTATATCCTCTGGATTCCATCACTTCAATGGCTCCTACAAAAGCAATTCCCTTTACGCCACCGCCTTCAAAGACTGCATCTGCCTCCACCTGAGTACCCCTCTTGTTACAAATAAAAGATGTATCTGTAAGTATGTGTTGGATACTCTGATTTATTCACCTGTAAAACAACAAAAAGCGGATGCACCAGGACCATGAAACCAGTCTTGGACAGCCGCTTGTTGGGGAGACAGATCAAAAGATCCACATGATCACAAAAATGAAAAAGGCAATGACAGCTATGGCAATAACCAGATCGGATATTTGCCTCCATAAGCCTGGAGGGCCTTCGGTGTGATACTTCTGCGCATTCACGTCATGGTTGGCTTTATGCCCGCCGGGATCAGTCGAATTCGCATGTGGTCCCGGATTAAAGAAGTCACCCATGAAATCACCTCCCTTTCCATGATTATACACCATTTAATCTCACTTTTGATTCATTTGTCCTGAAACAGCACTTATTGTTAAAAAGCGATTTGCACCGATCCGTCCTCGTAAATATCGACCCGCTGGGTGCATAGGAGCATGCCGAGTCCGGAAGCGGTGCCTTTGGTCTTCAAATCCTGCTGTCTGCGCTCCCATAGCTCGCGGTCGTGGATGATGTCATACAAGTAATAGCTCTCAGCGTTAGCCGCTTCCATCTCCTCCACAAAAATGAACCCGCCCGGGAACATGCTGCGGAACCACTGGGCCGCTTCCAGGTGAGAATGGAATGCCGGAAGCTCCTGCTCGAAGCGCTCTGACAAATAACGCTGCTTCAGCCGGCCGATCCTTACATAATACTCTTCAAGATTGTACGGAGTTATCACCGGTAAGCCCCCCATCTCCATAAATATTTGAAATTTCGCATAAAAATATCATACTTTTGGAGGGATGAATATGACATTCTGCATGAAACGGGATGAAGTCTGTTCAACCGGACCCGCTGAACTATGTATGAACTGTTCCTAAATTCAGGAGTGAAGTGTTCATTCTTCTGCTCAGCGGGTAGTAGAATATGATAGGTCTAGTTACAGCGATCGATGCTATAAGGGCAGAAAGGAGCCGCTCCCATGGACAATACGGATATTATCGCAATTCTGGCTTTGGTTCTTGTGTTACTGCTTATGTTAAGTGTGTTCCGTCTGAAAAAGCGCGTAACAGAGCTGGAGTCTCAGTTGGCGCAGAGGGACGCTTATGGGGGACCTGCAGGAGCTGGAGGCAGGATGGCCGGCATTCCGACCCCGCTGTTCGTGCAGAACCCGGAGATTGCTCCTGATCTGGAGCGGAGGCTGCATCTGCTGCTGGCGGAGGGCAAGAAGATTCAGGCGATTAAGGTAATGCGGGAAGCACGGAATTTATCCCTGAAGGATGCCAAGGACTTCATCGACAATCTGGAACAGGGCGGTACCTTCCGCTGACCTGCCCCTGCAGAACCAAAAACGACCCCGTCCTCCACTTTATAGTGGAAGCTGAGGTCGTTTTTTATGGTGCCGGATTGCAGGCAGCCCGGCTGGGGTTATACGTCCTTTTTAACAAAAATCCGCAAAGAGAGCAGATAAGAGCCGTAGATAATAACAAGATAGGCCAGAACACTGATGATAGTAAGCAGAACATTGTCCATTCTGCCGGTCAGGACCCATTCCGCAAGTGCTGGATATCGTTCAGTCAAACTGGTTAATGCCGTGAAGTTAAGCATAATCAGCATAATAAAGACGATATTCACCACCTGCATGCCTTTTTGTCCCAGCCAATAGTACAGCGGTAGATAGAAAGAAGCAATCAACGGAAAAGCAGCGGTTGCGAGTCCCAGCTCTCTCCAGCGCAAAGGAGCATCCAGTCGGCCCATTGCAAACGCCAGGAGATACAGCAGCAGCGTACAAATGAAGCTGAACATTGAGAAAGGAATTAGTGTTAAATACTTGGCCAGAATCAGCCGCTGCCTGGGTACCGGAAGACTGACCAGAAATTTCTGATTGTTATGCTGCATATCAATGGCGCAGGAGTTGACCAGCAGCAGCACCGCCGGAAACAGGGAGAATGCTGTATAGGCTTCGGGATTCGTATACCCCATAAGCACATAATACGGGATCAGCAGCAGCATGAACTTGCGGGTAAGGATGAAGTCTTTGCGGATCAGATGCAGGGAGCTATACATGCGCTTCACTTCCTTTTACCGTAAAATACATGATTTCTTCCAGAGTAGGCGTCTCGCAGATAGCCGTATCCCTGAAATACTGTTCGCCCTCCGCACGGTTGCTGATCAGACCCTCGAACCCCAGTCCGCTCTCGCGGATGCCGACGAACCAGCGCCGGACATCACGGTCGAGCAGCTCCTTCCCGCCTTTGACCAGGAGGTAACGCTCGCTGATACTCTCTTTCATCTCATTGAAAACAATCCGCCCCTCGTTGATGAATACAATATAGTCGGCAATCCGGTCCAGATCCATCGTGTTATGGGTGGAGAACAGAATCGATTTCTTCTCGTCCTGAATATGCTCACTGAGCAGCTCCAGCATCTCTCTGCGGAAAATCGGATCAAGCCCCGAGGTAGGCTCATCCATAATCAGCAGATCGGCACCATGGGATAAGGCGATGGCGAGCGAGAATTTGATTTTCATCCCCTTGGACAGATCCTTAATCTTCTTGCCGGGCGGAAGCTTGAACAGCTCCTGAAACTTCACATATGTATCTTCATTCCAGCGGGTGTAGAACGGCGCGATAACTCTCTTCATCTGCTTGACGGTGAGATTCTCATAATAGATATTCTCATCCGAGACGTACCCAATCCGCTCCTTGACCGCTGCTTGATATAGCTGGTTATTCTGACCCAACATCGTGATATTGCCTTGATCCGGGTAGATCATACCCATCATCATTTTGATCAGCGAGGTTTTGCCTGCACCGTTCGGGCCGATCAGGCCTGTAATAAAACCTTCCTTGATGGATAATGAGATATCCCTCAGCTCAAACCGGTCGTAGCTTTTGGTTAAATGGTCTAACCGGATTACATCGCTCATTCCTGTTCCTCCTCATAGAGCAGTTTCAGCATCTCCGCCAGTTCGGCATACTCCATGCCCAGCAGTCTGCTCTCATCAATGATTTCTTTCAGCTTGCCCTCTACAATCCGCAGCCGCTGCTCCCGGATATATTCCTGATCTGCCCCGGAGACAAAAGAGCCCTTGCCGACAATAGAGTTAATCAGCCCTTCACGCTCCAGCTCCTCGTAAGCCCGCTTCGTGGTAATGACACTGATCTGTAGCTCCTTGGCCAATAAGCGGATCGATGGCAACGGCGTACCGGAGACCAGCTCCCCTTGCAGAATCATCTGGCGGACTTGTCCCACAATCTGAGCGTAGATCGGTTCACCGGATGTACTTGATATCAAAATATTCATGCAGCAGCACCAGCGTCCTTTGCGGTATTTGTATTTAATGTATATATATAATATATACACTATGTCCAGTGGTGTCAATCCTCTATTCGCAACGGTCGGGTTGCTGCTGCGCCGCATATTTGGACTACCGCTCTCTCGCAGGTATTGATCTAATCACTTATGGGAAGTGGTGATGCTATATAGAGGCGGAAGCCGAATGCTTACACGGAGGGGAAGTTCCTATGTCTAGAAAAACCGCCGTCTACCCGCTCAGCTGCGGGCTGCTGACGGCTGCCGTTATACTGCTCATGCAGCCTAAATATTCGTATAATGATCCGGATACGTTCTGGCATCTGGAGGTCGGACGCTTCATGCTTGAGCACGGGAAGGTGCCGCATCATGCGATACATACCTTTTATGGAGACAAGCTGCCGTATATCCCGCATGAAGCCGGGTTTCAGCTGCTGATTACACCACTGTACCAGTGGTTCGGCTGGCCGGGGATCTATCTGCTGACCGCCCTGTGCCTGTTTGGCTTACTGTTGGGACTTATTCGTCTTGGAGAAGTATCACGTAAAGAGCTGGGTCTGCGGGAGAATCATGTTCTGCTCCTGCCCTTTGTCCTGCTGATCTCCTGCTGGATCTACTATAACTACTTCAAGGGAAGACCGCAGATGGTCTCCTCTCCACTGATTGTCTGGTTCTTCATCTGCATGCGGGAGTATCAGCTGAAGCCCGGGGCCAGGTATGCGGCAGCGATGATGATCCTCTCCTGTGCCGTTGCCAATGTCCATACCGGAGTATGGCTGGTGATTGCCGTGTTTACCGGTATGGCTGTGCTGGAATCGCTGATTGCACGCAATCTCAGCTGGAAGCGGGCTGCCGTCTTCCTGCTGGTCCTGCTGGCCGGTCTGCCGAATCCGGGAGGACTTCAAGGACTGCTGTTCATCTTCACCGTCACACACAATAACTACAATCTGCTCATTAATGAATGGCAGCCTCTCTCCTTCAGCCGGCCGGGCCAGCTGCCGATTCTGCTTCTGCTGCTCTTTTTCGCGGTCACTCTGCCCTTCTCCCTGCAACGGAAGCCGTTCCGCTTCTTCCTGATGACCGGTATTCTCTATCTCGGAGTATCAAATTTCAAGCAGAATCTGTTCATGTGGCTGTTCATTCCTTATTTCGCGGCAGTCTTCTTCGAAGCGGTTCCGCTTCCGGGCAAGCTCAGGCTGCGGACAAGCGGAAGAGCGGTTGCCCTTGGAATTGTCACCGGGCTGCTGATCAACACTGTATATATCTTCACGGTCCCGCCAGTGGTGACTGCTGCAGATTACCCTGTCCTAGAGATGAGCTATGTACTGGAGCATACACCGGCAGGCAGGCGGCCTAAGGTGCTGTCCAGCTATGGGTCTTCAGGTTATGTGATGTTCCGCGGCGGGGATGTGCTCTGTGACGGGCGTCAGGACCCTTTTATCACCAAGGCTTCGATTGGAATCATGGGCTGGAATGCCTTCGAACGCTCGATGTACGGCTACTCCGAATACTTGCCTGATATCGTGAAATATGACCACCCGGATTATGTGATTGTGCGAAACGGCAGCTCCGGGAGGCTGTATCAGGACTGGGTAAAAGCACTCGGCACTCCTGTCTACAAAGGAAGCTACGGGAGTGTATTTGTTCCCGGCAACGGAAAGCAGCCCAAGGAAGATCCGGGGTTACAGAGCAGCTGAACTATACGGCATCAGCCGGTTAAACCCGCAGCCCTCAGGAAATGACTGACAATCTCACTTTGCAGCCGCACCCTTAAGGAGAAATCAAGACTCCAGCAGGTTTCCACTGTAACAGCTCTCGCTCCGAGCAGTCGCTGCATAGCCATCCGTGAAGTCCCGGCGCGCTCGCGGCGGCGGATATTGAAGCGGTAAGCTTTATTCGGAACCGACAAGTTCATCTTCTTCACAATTTGCTTCGCCACACCTGCCGCCCGGCTAGCCGGGCTGATAATCAGCGTCTGCCCTACGCGCCGCGGATTAAGCTGTGACAGCCCGTTCGCTTCATGCAGATCCAAATACCAGGATGGACGATAACGCGCAGCGAGTTGAAACACCGCTGCTGACAGCGGATGTCTAGCCTTAGCGCCTGTACCCACCGGGAAGGTACGGTTCAAATCAGGTTTGCCGCGGATGCCCTTCCGCCGTGCGGATACATTCACCAGCGGGACAATAATCAGCTTCCCTCTGCGCAGAACCCACTCTCCGCGTTTGAACCGGTTTACGATCCCCTGTGCCGCACGGGTACTAGCCGGTTCATTGCCATGAACGCCGGAGATGATCATAAATACAGGACCGGGCGCTGCACTGCTAACGACATAATAAGGTGTGGCATAGGGAGTTCCTGCTGCCAGCATATGCTTCTCGACAGACACCGCGTTTCACCTCCGTTTACGTATGCAGAAGTACATTCGCTTTATTCTGTAATGTATGCGGATCGCCAATGGTGGATTGGACACATAGACTGGCGCGGCAAAAAGCCGGGTATAGTCCAGACGGACCTTACCCGGCTTCTTTGTTCATAACGGTTATTCAATGAAATACAACCTGGTTTTTTCCGCTGGATTTCGCCTCATAGAGCGCCTTCTCCGACCCGGCAATGAACTCTGAAGTACGGTCCGTTGTAAGAGGGACTTTCAGCAGACCGCCAATACTTACGGTGACCACGCCTTCTTCTTCATAACGGTCGCGGGGAATTTGCAGATCATAGACACCCTTGCGCACAGCTTCGGCCAGCTGCTCCGCCTCTCCGGCGGTTGCCCCGGACAAGGTCAGGATGAAGGCTGCTCCGCTGAAGCGGGCGACGAAGGCGCCGTGCTGCTTGCTGATAAGGTTCAGTACATCGGCTACTGACTGAATACACAGATCTCCGCCTTTTAACCCGTGGACCGCATTATAAGAATGGAAATCATCGATGTCAATAGACAGTAATAGAAGCGGCTCCTGCGCGCGCAGGCAATTCTTCCATGTACTAGTGAGCTCGTTCTCGAACGCCAGCCGGTTCGGCAGATCCGTTAAGGAATCCGTTGTCAGGTAACTCTGCAATTGGGTAGTTACACTGGTGTAGGCTTCACCTTTCGCATCAGCGTTAGCCCCCTTACTCAGAACAGCCATGACGGAAGGTTTGCCGCCGTGGATTACAGAGGCCAGTGTCAGGTTCATGTCCAGCGTCAGTCCATCCGCATTCTGAAACTGTCCGCTGCCGGTTACGAACTGGCTCTTGTTCAGGGTGAGCTCCGAGAAATACTGACGCAATGCAGGACGGTATGATTCGTGCACATATTTCAGGAACGGCTGACCCGTTAGGGACTTGCCCTTCTCTATAGCCATCAGGTCCAGCGCACGGTTATTGCTATAGACGATAAGATCATCGGTAATCATAAAGAAAGCTACCGGTGACAGCTCCATCAGCTGGAGATAACGTTGTTCATTATGACGCAGACTTCGTGCATTCTGCAGTGCCTGTTCCTCGGCCTGACGCAGCTGATTCTCCGTCTGTCCGCGCAGGATAGATTTCAGCTGAGGCAGAATGTTGAGATGCTGCTCTTTCCAGGGAAGTGAAGTAGACTGAACGACCTGGCGCCATTTCTCAAAAGATTTCCGGGGAGACAGACGCATCCCGTCATTCTCCTGAATGACAGCCTTGGCCGGATCTCCTGCCCAGTCCACAATCTCTACAACTTCTGGTCTGAACCAGATCATATAGTTCTGCTGTCCGGGAGTCAGAGCCAGATACAGTACTCCGGAGGCCTTGTCCTTGTAAGCTTTGGCTGATTCATATTCCAGACTGAGCCTCGAAGTACAGTAAGTGTAGTCCCTGGCTTTACCGGCCAGCCAGCCCGCAAGCTCCCGTACCTGATCCTGGGAAGGCGTAACCCCGTACAGCATCAGCTTGTCCTGGTAACATACCGCTGCTCCTGAAGCATCCATTAGCGCAAGCAGCGTCTGCTCTTCCTCTCCCAGCTGCTCAATCACCCGGAAGGAGCTTGAATTTCCTGTGAATACATCGACAATCCGTGTCGCTTTGGTCCGCAGCTGCAGCTCTGTCTGATACGTATCCAGCTGCTGGCGCTGGTACAGCTCACTGGAGAAGAAGGAACCCAGGAAATTGCACAGATTGCGGATGCGATGCGGTACATACTTTGGCGAATGGTGATGGCAGGTGATCAGTCCCCAGAGCTTGTTATTATTAATTAACGAGATGGTTGTAGTAGCTCCAACTCCCATATTCTGCAAATATTCGATATGCAGCGGGGAGACACTGCGCAGGATCGACAGGCTGAGGTTCAGCGGCTTGCCGGTTAGGGGCTGAAGCACCGGGATAATCGGTACCGGCGTATAGTGAACATCCACGATGGTCCGCAGCCAGTTGCGCAAGTACAGCTCACGCGCCTGCTTGGGGATATCCGATGCCGGGTAGTGATGCCCGAGGAACGGTTCCAGACCTTCCTCCTTCGCTTCAGCTACAACTTTACCGTTCCACTCGTCATCGAATTCGTAGATCATCACGCGGTCATAACCGAGCATTTCCTTGACCTGTTCAGCCGCTGCCTGACTGGCTTCAATCCGGCCTGCAGTCTGCTTCATACGGCCGAAGAACGTGCGGATCCATTCAAAATCATTGGCTCCTGCACCCTCCTCTTCTGAGGCAGGCTCCAGCTCGACAATCATCAGCCCCTCACTTTCGTGAATAATGCTGAAGAAATCGGTCAACTCTCCTTCAACTTCAATCTTCAGGACAATATATTGTAAATCTGCGGTTTCCTTGGCGTTCACACTGCGCTCCAGTAAGGCCTGAAGCTGACTATCGCCTACCAGCTCAGCCATAGAAGTTCCGAGCAGCGTCTCTGCAGGAATTCCCAGCAGTACATCTGTGTTCCGGCTGGCCTGGACAATAAGATTGTCCTTGCCCTGCGTCACTGCCAGCAGCACGCCATGCGGCTGAATAAGCCCGGGAATATGGATCGGCTCCTTGTCGCAGTTCGTGAGGTCCAGCGATTCATTCAGTTCCAGACCGGCTTCGTTCAGCAATGTGCGGTTGAGCGGATCATTTTCGTTATGGGCTTTAGAGTCTGACATGGTGCAACGCCTCCAATGAAGTAAAAGATTTCTATGCATACATTATGCGTAGTTTCATATTATCTTATTTTCGGTAGCGTTAACAAATCGTGCGTACGTTAGGAGAAACTTCTATCTGGGAGGGCCGGGTTAATTCCGGGACAGATGTATACAAGAATCCCGCCAGTTCAGAACTGGCAGGAGAATACAATCAACGGCGCTTCTTCGCTATGCCTGGAATGGAATAATTATGTATAATATTTATGGTTAGAGGAAAGTCTTAGGAGGTTAAATCATATGGAAGAAGTACGGATACAGAAGCAGGACCGTTCCGTGAGCTTCAGAGTTGCAACAGATGCAGGGGAATTTATCGTCTTTGATATGTCACTTTCCAGCCCAACCCGTAACCGCACCCTCTACAGCGGAAAAGAGTTTAGTCTGGCTTGGGCAGCCGCAGAAGCGGTTCTGGGTGAAATCGCAGTCCCTGATGAACTCTTGAAATTCGCAACAACAGCCTAATGCCCCAGAGTTGACCCCTCAACAGGGGTCTTTATTATTCTTATACGAGGTGACCGTAAATGAGAAAATACAAACGTTCAGGCAGAGACATTGTTTCTTTCCTGCTGGGATTCGCTTCTGTGCTGATCATTGCCTTCTTCGTTATCCGGTATCTTCTTCAGAATGTTTCGTTTGGGCCTTAGGGGGTGGATGTCGAGTCACTAATTAGCTTTGAAATGTTGTACGTAATACAACTCGGACTCATAGATATAAGGGAATTTGTAAGGTTTGTTGTATGAAATACAACAATTTCCAAGCACAACAGCATGAATACGGGGAAATCCTGCATTTTGTACAACATTTTTCGTTTAAGCTCAATATTGAGAGAAGAATGTTGTATTTCGTGCAGGATTTTTGGGATTTCCCCTCCATTGAAAGTAAAGCTTCTCATTTCACGCAAAAAGGCATTGGGGGAGATTCTATAGTCAGCTAGATGTGGTGTATTCAGGTTAAATACTCACACATTATTACTTATTACTAACCCATTACAATGAGTTTTGTGAAACACAAAGAAATCATCTAAAGGATAGATGGAATATACATTATATTTTCGGCACCCTACCTGTTAACCTAAGCACCTCCAGTTTCCACTGAAGCTCTAATTGTCATTTGTGATCGTGCGTTGCTCCAGCCAGTATTGATTGATTTTGAATCATCAGACAGTCCCAGCAATACCTGGCGTTCTCCCGCAGGCAGTATTGCAGCTCCTTGGCTTCCTCCAGCGCTAGAGGTCCGGCCATATTAATATGAAAGATCTCGGCCAAACGTAAATGTACCGGTAACATCATAAATCACTCTCCTGTATTATCATCCTAATACATCATACCTGCTGCGCCGTCCCCGCTCCTGCATTTCATGCCTCAGCTGCTGCACGTGCTCTGGCAGCATGTCCGTTAATGCTGCATTGCTGCAGCCGTGCGTGTCACTCTCGCCTGATTTCCACATTACCAATATACTATGTCTAAAACCTAATGAACGGCCATTGTGCGGTCAAATATCGGCCAAAAGACGGTCAAGATATTAACGAAAACCTAAGTGATTTAATTGCTCTACAATATCTATTTTGAGCCTGTTAATTTGTATCAATTCATATGCAAAAATAAGTAAATAATTCGAGGTCATACTTATAGTACTATTTAATTCATCTCGTTCAGTTCCTATGCTTAACAAATTATTATTTTTATCTCGATAACTCGAAAACATAGAACTTTCACCATGAACCATTTGGCTATTAATTTTATAATTGACTATATACTCTTGCTCTAAGTAGAAGTCAGGCATTTCTTTCTGGAGTCTTCCAGTCATATCAACTTGTCTTGCTCTTTGATCTAGGGAAGGGTATTTAGCCCAATGATATTTATTTCCGTATTTATAAAACTGACTTTTAAAATTCTTAGCTCTATTTATTAAAGGTTCCGTTGGGCCATGAAAAAGTAACGTTTCGTTAAATTTATTACCTTTTTTGATCATATAATCTTTAAAATCGTTCCATCTATTAAACAATGACTCATTTGTAATTGCCTCATAATCCATCCAACTATCCCTTTCGTTCTGGGATTTATTTATTTCTTTACACAGCCATAAATAAGAAAAATCTATTAAATTCTCTAACATAGAACGCACTAAAATTGAACTTGAAACTCCGAACCCTTTTATAATCAGATGATAAATACTTTCACCTAAATGATACTCATGAGCAAGGAAATAACGACTTATATAAATCAATTTATCTGATTTATATTTTTTGTGATTTTCATTCACCTCATAGATCATTAGGTCATAGATAAAAAGAATATAAATCATTCTTTGTAATAGCTTTGCGTCCGCGTTCGCCACACCTTCTATTTTTTCAATTTCTTCTTTCCATGATTCTGAAAGGTCAACAGGATATTTAATCAATAAACTTCCCCCTAAAAAGCAGTTTCTCATTTCCTTATCTAATTATGATCGATTAACACTTCTAATCCAAGTGCGCACGCTAAAATATATATTTCTCTTGATTTTATCCTTCGGTACTTCCGATCGCTCATCCCCAGCTCCCCGCACAGTATCGAATCATACTCATCCTCATACTCCAGATATCGCAGTTGTATAATCTCCCGCTCCGACTTCTTAAGCCTTTCCATGGCCATGTCCAGTAATTTAGATTGCTGCTCCAACTCAGCCCCTCTGTCCGTGTTCCATATCGCTATATTTTCCGTCGTCCGGCTGATCGCATTCGTTGATCCGTGATACCGCGGTTCCGGACTCGCAGTTAATGCTGCCTGGCGCCGTACGAATCCAATCTGCCGATACAAACGGATCGTTTCTAGATGTTCTTCCACCCGGCGTCGGGTTTCCTTCTCGTCGATCGGGAGGATGTCCGAAGCCAGTTGGATTGCTAATTGGTCGCTTTTCCCCATGATAATCCCCTCACTCGTGGTATAATTCGAATGAAGGTACACGATTGGACCCCCGCCCCGGCCAAGGATATGGGGGTCTTTTGCTATTCATAAAAATGGAGGTAATTCGATGTTTAGTAACAACAGAAGGAGCATGCGTGCGTACATTATGCTAAATCCCAATATCACTGATGATCAATTAATGAGAATAAAGATTGATTACGAAGCAACGTTGGAAGAGTTGAAACTATCTGGTGTGTTGTTATCGGCGATAACAATAATTTTAACCATAGTGGGCATTATCGTTAATAAAACTTATACAGGCACAGGAAAATTTTTTTTTTTGTTTCTTCTATTCTTTGCCGCATGTATATATTTTCTCTTTACTAAAAAAAATAGAGTGGTGTCCAATCTAGTGAACGACATAAAGACTATTGAATATGAAATTCAAATGCGCAAAGAAAAACAGGCAATACATAAAAGTCATATGGAGCAAATTTCAATTATCAGAGATAGGAGATTAAGAGAAAAATATAAAAAATAATATTATCTACTATTGGATATCTTTGTCCAGATCCACAAGCTCTGCTACCCTTTGGTCGGGACCGACTCCGGCAGCTGCTTAACATGCGTCAGTTCCCAGCATAACGGCCATCATCATACCAGCCGAAAGCCTGTTCCTTTTTGCTGACCGGGTCCTCTCGCATCGCATTACCACCGTCTTTTTCAAGCACTACATCCCCGCGTATGCAGCGGCTGACCTCCCAGCACTCCTCAAGACTTGCGACAGCCACAACCGTCCCGGTCGGCAGATTGTCAGCAGTATATCCGTGCCGGACGAGTGCTGCACTGATCTCTGGCTCCTCGCACGCTTCCCGGTCTACATTTTCCCGGCGTGAATCGCCAACTCGCCGCGGTGCTTTGTTGCCCAACTGCGCGTTTCAAACCGTTTCTCTCTGAGGGCGATCAGTGTCGCCCACGGCTGTATGATGGTTATTGCCTTCATGCTCATACTGGTTATGCCTCCCCTTAATAGCCCGCGAATTCGGGCATTTCATCCAGTTTGTATTGCGGCATTGTTTCGATCCTAAGCTTATAATCTTCGAAGAACGTGTATTCTCTGTCATGCCAATCGTTTACGCCGAGTCCGTTTACAATTAACTGGTCGGCAGCCTGCAGTTCGTCCTCCGTTGGTTTGTTGTTGTCGGTCATTTGGTCGCGCAGATCCCACAGCATTTCTTGTATGGATTCCTCAGCGGTTGTAACCGTTGGCCCTTGGCCTGCGGGAATGACTATCGTAAACGTCTTAACCTTTGTCGTATTTGCCATGCTTATCAGCTCCTTTATAGGGGAGAGGGTGGCTAACCCTCTCCGTTATTCGCTAGAACCTACGAATTGCGGAAACTCCGTCTCCCATTCCAAAAATTCCTGCAGCGTCATCTTTCCGTCTTCTTCCCAATCCATTGCTTTGTCCATTGGTAAATCGACGACTTTGTAATCCTGCCACTCTTCATCGGGGATATTGACCTGAGATCGATACCAGACGGTCAATTCTTCGTTAGTGCCGTATCCTGCTACAATGTCCGCTCAGTCTGGCCCAATGGCTACAGCATGGAGATCACCATACTGAATCCGCTTTGCTTCCGGGTCAGACTCGCAAAAATCCCCAGGTTCCTCGCCGGCCTTCCGTGCATCATGTAACGAATCAAGGACTCTGAGCCGATGTATTCGTCCGATACGGTATGCAGCACCGGTTTTGCACCGCTCTCCAGCAACTTCTTGGCCTGCTCCAGTGTGATAACCTCGCCATTGTGATTAATGTACTGCCCTGGACGTAAATTGTTGATATGGACTGTTTCCATCGCTCGT